>NZ_RZAA01000007.1:0-320180 GCF_003994535.1 Pseudomonas sp. PAMC 29040 | reverse complement strand
CTCCCACAGGTACCGGGGAGCCGCACCACTCCACCCTTTGTGGGAGTCGGGCTTGCCCGCGATGGCAGCACCGCGGTCCGGCAGTCATGTCGAATTGTCTGCATCGCTGGCAAGCCAGCTCCCACAATGCCCGGGCGTTGTATACAACCTGTAGGAGCGAGCTTGCTCGCGAGCTTTTCAACACCGCAACAAAGAGCTCGCGAGCAAGCTCGCTCCTACAGGTGTCCGTATCACCCTGGGCCGCAGCAGCGATCAAAAGCGCGGTTTGACTGCCTTCCACTCAGGCTTGTAACGCTGCATCTGCTTCACGTCATCGCGCTGGCGAATGCCGCAGCTGAGGAACTGGTCATGCAATCTGGCCAATTGCCCGTAGTCCAGTTCCAGCCCCAGACCCGGAGCTCGCGTGACTTTCACGCAACCGTCGACAATCGGCACTTTGCCACCCTTGATCACCTCTTCGTCCGGCTCCTGCCAGGGGTAATGGGTGTCGCAGGCATAGTCCAGGTTTGGCACCGAGGCCGCAACATGGGCCATGGCCATCAGGCTGATGCCCAAATGCGAGTTGGAGTGCATGGACACGCCCAGACCAAAGGTCTGGCACATTTTGGCCAGCACCTGGGTGTCACGCAGCCCGCCCCAGTAATGGTGGTCGGCCAGCACAATCTGTGTGCTGTTGAGGGCCACGCTGCGGCGGAACTCATCGAAGTCGGTGACCACCATGTTGGTTGCCAGTGGCAAGCCGGTGCGCCGGTGCAATTCGGCCATGCCCTCCAGACCCGGGGTCGGGTCTTCGTAATACTGCAGATCGTCACCCAGCAATTGCGCCATGCGAATGGCCGTTGGTAACGACCAGTTGCCATTCGGATCAATGCGCAGCGGGTAGCCGGGAAAAGCTTTTTTCAGCGCCTTGATGCACGCCACTTCCTGCTCCGGGGGCAGTGTCCCGGCCTTGAGCTTGATGCTTTTGAAGCCGTAGTCCTCAATCATGCGCCGGGCCTGGGCGACGATTTGTTCTTCGTTCAGTGCCTCACCCCAAGCGTCGGCCTTGTAGGGTGAATCAATATGCTCGGCGTATTTGAAGAACAGGTAGGCACTGAAGGGAATCTCATCGCGCACCGCGCCGCCGAGCAGGTCCACCAGCGGCACCTTCAGGTAATGCGCCTGCAGGTCAAGAAACGCCACTTCAAAGGCTGAATAGGCGTTGCTCACCGCTTTGCTGGCATGGGAGCCGGGGGCCAGTTCCGCACCCGCCATACTCCGCGGTTTATTGGCCGCCACTGTGGCCTGCACAATGGCCCGCAACTGATTGAGATTGAACGGATCGAGACCTATGAGTTGCTCCTGCAACTGCTGCTGGATGGCCAGTGCCGGAGCATCGCCGTAGCTCTCGCCCAGGCCAATGTAGCCATTGTCGCTCTCGATCTCGATGATCGAGCGCAGGGCAAAGGGTTCATGAATGCCGCTGGCATTGAGCAGCGGCGGATCCCGGAAAGCGATGGGGGTGACAGTGACGCGTTGGATTTTCAAGAAGCGGCTCCTGCTGGATCAGTTTTCAAAGGGTTATGCCGGGATGGGGTAATGGCTGCGCAGGCCTCGGGCTGGCTGGCAAGGGACTGATTGCGCGGGGTCATACGGACAAAAAAGATCACCGCTGCCGCCACCAGTGAGGTGGCCGCCAACCCGTACAGGCCGCCTTCGATAGAGCCGGTGCTCTGCTCCAGAAAACCGAACGCGGTGGGCGCCACAAACCCGCCCAGATTGCCGATGGAGTTGATCAGGGCAATTACCGCGGCAGCGATGCGCGCATCGAGGTAGCCCTGTGGAATCGGCCAGAACAAAGCCGAGGCGGCCTTGAAGCCAATGGCCGCAAAACAGATGGCAACGAAGGCGAATACCGGCCCGCCGATGGTGGACATGAACATGCCCAGCGCCGCGATTACCAGAGTCAGCGCCACCCAGGCCTGCTGGTGTTTCCATTTGCTGGCCAAAGCCGCGAAGCCGTACATCGCGACGATGGAAATCAGCCACGGAATCGAGTTGAACAGCCCGACTTGAAAGTCGCCGAAGCTGCCCATCTTTTTGATCATGCTCGGCAGCCAGAACGTCGCGCCATAGATGGTCAGGGCAATCGAGAAATAGATAAAACAGAACAGCGCGATCTGTTTGTCGGCCAGCAATTTGAACATCGACGGCCTGACCGTCTGCACGCTTTCCCGGGCCTGCTGCTCCAGTGCGATGGCCCCCAGCAATGCAGCCTTCTCTTCTTCGCTCAGCCATTTCGCCTGGCGCGGATGCGACTGCAGCCAGAACCAGACGAAGGCACAGAGCACGATCGAGGCAAAGCCTTCAATCAGGAACATCCATTGCCAGCCATGCAGGCTCATGCCGCTGACATTGAGCAGCGCCCCGGACACCGGCCCCGAGATCACCGAAGCAATGGCCGAGCCGCTGAGAAAGATCGCCATGGCCTTGCCGCGTTCGGTCGACGGCAGCCATTGGGTGAAGTAGTAAATGATCCCGGGAAAGAACCCCGCTTCAGCGGCGCCGAGAATAAAGCGCAATACATAGAAACTGGTTTCGCCGCGCACAAAGGCCATCGCCATTGCCGCTGCGCCCCAGGTAAACATGATGCGTGTCAGCCAGGCGCGGGCGCCATAGCGTTGCAGCAGCAGGTTGGAGGGCACTTCGAATATCGCGTAACCAATAAAGAACAGCCCGGCCCCCAGGCCATAGGCGGCAGCGCCAATGCCCAGGTCGGTTTCCAGGTGGCTGCGGACAAAACCGATATTGACCCGGTCGATGTAGTTGACGATGAACATCACCACAAACAGGGGCAGGACATGACGCTTGACCTTGGCCGCGGCGCGGGCAAGCACCGTGGGGTCTGGCAGACTCTGGAGGGTATTCAAGGGGGACTCCCGATCATTGTTTTTTTAGGGACAGGGCGATCATGGACGCGGACATTGTTCCCGGTCTAATCTAACTTGGCACTGGATTGATACCGGAATTAGATCAATGTTCGAACTGACCCAACTGCGTTGCTTCACCACGGTGGCCACCGAGCTCAACTTCCGGCGTGCCGCCGAGCGGCTGAATATGACCCAGCCGCCCCTCAGTCGACAGATTCAACTGCTGGAGCATCACCTGGGAGTCGAGCTGTTCACCCGTACCACCCGCAGCGTCGCCCTGACCGCTGCCGGGCGGGCATTTTTCATCGAAGCCCAGAACTTGCTGGAACGCGCCCAACAAGCCGCGATCACCGCGCGGCGCTTCGCTGAAGGCGACATTGGCACGGTCAACATCAGTTTCGTCGGTAGCGCAGTGTATGAATTTTTGCCCAAGGTCATCGCCGAGGCCCGGCTCAAGCAGCCCCAGGTCAAAATTGATCTGTCAGAGATGAACACCTATCAGCAACATGAAGCGTTACGCGCGTGGCGCATCGACCTTGGCATCGCCCGCGCGCCCCTGCTGGAGCCCGGCTACGCCACTGAATGCCTGGTTCGCGAGCCGTTCGTGCTGGCGGTGCCCGGCAGCCACCCACTGGCCAGCGCTGCAAGCGTGAATGTCAAAGACCTCGATGCACAGCCCTTCCTGATGTACTCCCATGCCGCCTACCCGCCCTTCAACGAACTGCTGACCGGCACCCTGCGCTCTGCCCGCGTGACCCCGCAGTACGTGCAGTGGCTGGGCTCGTCACTGACCATTCTGGCGCTGGTCAATGCGGCGATGGGCCTGGCCCTGGTGCCGCGTTGCGCCTCCAGCGTGGCGTTCAAGAATGTGGTGTTTCGCGATATCGATCTGGGCGAAGGGGTGCAGAGCGAACTGCATCTGATCTGGCGCGAAAGCAATGACAACCCGGCATTCGCGATGTTGCTGGAAGGGATACGGCGGGCAGCACGGGACGGCTGGGGCCTGTAGGCATTGAGGGACAAGACGCTACCGGCGATGCACCCTGACGGGCACCGCAAGCACCCATAAACTGATTGACAGGACAATGATAGCCACCTAACAATCCGACCAAGAGGTACGACAACATACAACAATAAGGAAACCTTCTGATGCTGCGAGCTACGCCCCTGAAAACCTTGACTGGCGCCGTGCTTATGAGCCTGACTCAGCTGAGCTGGGCCAGTACCTATGTCTATGTGTCCAACGCCACCGATGGCACCCTGAGCAGTTATACGTTGACGGCACAGGGTCAACTGCAGCCCCTGGCCACCACCGAAGCCGGCCCGGGGGTGATGCCCCTGGCCCTGAGCCCCGATCACAGCAAGCTCTATGCGTCCATTCGCGGCAAACCCTATGCCATGGCCACCTTCGCCATCGATCCTGAAAACGGTGCACTCAAGCACCTGAAGAACTCGACCGTGGCCGACAGCCTGGCCTATATCTCGACCGACAAGAACGGCCACTATCTGTTTGGCGCCTCGTACGGCGAGGATCTGGTCAGCGTCAATTTGATCAATGCCGACGGCATCGTGACCGATGACGTCCAGCAGGTGATCAAGACCGGGCCTAACGCCCATTCAATCATTGTCGATGGCACCAACCGTTTCGTGTACGCCGCCAATCTAGGCGCCGATCGCCTGCTGGAGTTCAAATTCGATGCCGCCAGCGGCAAACTCACGCCCCTGGGTCAGGTTCAGTTGCCTGAAGGCAGCGGTCCGCGTCATCCAGTGATTTCGGCAGACAACCGTTTCCTCTATTTGCTTAACGAAATGGCCGGCAGCGTCACCACCTTTGCCATCGACCCGAAAACCGGACGCCTGACCGAGCTCGGCGATGTCAGTGCAATACCGGCGGACTCCGGCCTGGTACGCGGTGTCGCCCGCCCGATGATCAAACCCGGCCAGCCGACCCCGCCGCCACTGGCGTCCAATCTGATCTGGGCCGCCGATATCAAGCTGACCCCGGACGCACGCCACCTCTACACCTCCGAGCGCACTGGCAGCACGGTCAGCGTGTTTGCCATCGACAGCAAGACGGGGCTGCCCGGCTTTGTGCAGAACATTAAAGTCGAGCAACAACCACGGGGCATTGCGCTAGATCCCTCGGGACAATGGTTGCTGGTGAGCGGGGAGAAAAGCCCGCAGGTCGGGGTGTACGCCATTAACCCTGAAGACGGCACCCTCTCGCGCCACGCCACTGCACCTTCGGGCAAGGGCGCGAACTGGGTGCAGGTGGTGAGCTACCCCTGATATTGCCCGGGCAGCGAGCCTTCAGATAAAGCTGCGGGGTTCACGCAACAAGGGTTCCAGTTCTCTTGCGGGTAACGGCCGGCAAAACAGGAACCCTTGCAACTGGTCGCAACCGTTGTCGCTCAAAAACGCCAGCTGATCGCGGGTTTCCACGCCTTCGGCGATGACTTTCATATCAAGACTGCGGGCCAGTTCAATGATGGTGCGGGCAATCGCTGCATCCTGCGGGTTACGGGTGATTTCGCGGATATAGGAGATGTCAATTTTCAGCTTGTCGATGGGAAAACGCACCAGCGAAGCCAGGCTCGAATAGCCCGTGCCAAAGTCATCGATGGAGATGTTGATCCCGATTTCCTTGAGTTTTAACAAGCTAGCGATGGTGCGCGGCGTATTCACCATCAGCGAGCTCTCGGTGAACTCGACTTCCAGCCATTTGGCGTCAACCCGGTGCGCGCCGAGGGACTGCTGAATGTCATGGATCAGGTCGCCCTCGAGCAACTGCTGGGCCGAGACGTTCACCGCCACCGGCACCACATCCAGACCGGCGCGCTGCCAGTTGGCAATTTGCCGGCAGACCGTGTCGATGACCCACTGCCCGACCTCGGAGATGAGCCCCAGGCTCTCAAGCACGGGAACAAAAACCCCCGGCGAGATAGTCACCAGCCCCGGTCGGTACCAGCGCAATAGCGCCTCCACCCCGCAAATCTGACCGTCAGCCAGACCGATTTTGGGTTGGTAAACCAAATCCAGAGCCTGCTTGCGCACCGCGTCGCGCAATGCCGCTTGCATCTGCTGCTGCTCGATATCCAGCGCTGTGAAATGCTCGATCGCACGGGTGCGGTTGATCTCGGTACTGACCTTGTGGCTCAGACCGGACCCGGAGGAGTCTTGTTCAACATGCCGTTCCAGCACAGGGTCAACCCGAAAGTCGCCAAATGCCTTGAGCCTTAACTGGTTACGCACCCGCACCCACAGTTCGGTATTGGACACCGGCTTGCTGAGGAAGTCCTCGGCCCCGGCCTCCAGGCCAGAGATGCGGGCACTTTGATCCCCGGGCTCGGAAAGCATGATGATCGGGATATTGGCGGTCAAACTGTTGCTCTTGAGCTGGCGGGCAACTTCATAACCATCCATGCCCGGCATTTTGATATCCAGCAGGATCAGATCCGGTATGTGTTGCTGTGCGACAGTCAGCGCTTCTGCGCCGCAGCTGGAGGTAAGCGTGTAATAACCCTGATTGAGCAACAGGGTGTCGAGCAAGGTGCGCATCTGGACTTCATCGTCAACGATCAACAGTGTGGCGGGCACAGTGGACATGTAAAGCCCTCAAGGGAAGAGGCTGTTTCTACCTCGCGGACTGCCTTGTCCATCGTTGAGAATCGCCGGTTAGAGAATGAGTAAAGCACCCTTGAGGGCATTACTCCACGGGCTCATCTCAATGTTTTGATCCTCCCCTGGCGGCAGTCTCCAGCAGCTGCTGAAAGCTCGGGCACTCCACATGACTGGCCGCAGGGCAGACCGCTGCACGCCTCAGTTCATCCCGTGCGGCACTGAGCCGGACAATCACCTGCTCCAGCTCATCGGCCTTTGCCAACAGCTGCGCGCGATCAAGCGCCGGCCTGCCATCGGCGCTGACCATATGTGCGATGTCATCCAGTGAAAAAGTCAGTGACTGGGCGAGCGCGATCAATGACAGTTTTTCCAGCACATCCGCGCAAAACACCCGGCTCAAGCCCCGTCGTCCTATGGAGCGGATCAGCCCTTTCTCTTCGTAGTAGCGCAAAGTCGATGCCGCGACACCCGAACGCCTTACCACCTCTCCAATGACCAGCTCTTTCATGCTTGACCTCAAGTCGGCTTGAACTTGCACACTTGTCAATTCAAGCAATCAGAAGACACGACAGGCAAGGGATAATTGAAATGACCATGGTTGAAATCATTATTAACGCAGCTGCCCTGGGTATAGGCGCGACCCTGTTCATGGACCTTGTGGCCGCGATCAAAACCCGCGCCTTCAAGATCCCGTCCCTCGACTACCGGCTCGTCGGCCGCTGGCTGGGGCATATGCTGCTGGGGCAATTCCGTCACACCTCGATTGCAGCCGCCGCCCCAACCCGCAATGAACGCATTGCGGGCTGGGTTTTCCACTACCTGACCGGCATCATTTTCGCCGCAGCACTGGTGGCCGTTGCCGGCAGCGCCTGGCTCCAACACCCGAGCCTGCTGCCCGCCCTGATTACCGGCGTCATCAGCGTCACTGCGCCCTGGCTGATCATGCAACCCGCCTGGGGCATGGGCATTGCTGCTGCAAACACCCCCAAACCCTGGGTGGCGCGACAAAGAAGCCTGGTCACCCACCTGACCTTCGGCCTTGGGCTGTATATAACCGGCCTGGCCTTGGTCAAATACCTCTAAGACAGCAACCAACACCGATCACCTTTTGTGGGAGTCGGGCTTGCCCGCGATAGCTGCACCGCGGTCCGGCAGGCATGTCGAGTTGTCTGCATCGCTGGCAAGCCAGCTCCCACAGATCACCCTTATGTGAGAGCCGGGCTTGCCCGCGATGGCTGCACCGCGGTCCGGCAGGGTATGCCGAGTTGTCTGCATCGCTGGCAAGCCAGCTCCCACAGGTACCGGGGAACCACACCACTCCACCCTTTGTAGGAGTCGGGCTTGCCCGCGATAGCTTCACCGCGGTCCGGCAGGCATGTCGAGTTGTCTGCATCGCTGGCAAGCCAGCTCCCACAGGTCCCGGGGAGCCGCACCTACGACACCCGCCACAGCTGATCCAGTCGGGTGGTGTAGCCCTGACTCATCAACTCCCGGCGCATGCCCCAGGCTGGATTCACCGGCACGCTGGCAGCCCGTAGCGTGCCCCTGCCCCAACGCTGATTAATCGCATCCAGCACCGACATCACCCGGGTCGCCTCCGCCGGCTGATTAAGCGCAAACAAATCATCGGAGAACTCTCCCGGCTGGCGCAGGTCCAGCAACATCACTTCAGCCTTGCTGTACCTGAAACCCGGCTGAAACACGCTATCCACAGCATCAACCGCGGCCTTGGTCAGCAGCCGTACATCATCGGTCGGGTATGGCAATGTCACTACCACCCCCTTGGCATACTTGGCTTCGTCAGGGTTGAACATGCCCGTGCGAATACTTACCCGCACCTTGGTGCAATAGGAGTTCTGCGCGCGGAGCTTTTCTGAAGCCCGCATCATATAAGTGGCCACCGCCTCTTTAATTGGCGCCACGCTGGTCAGACGCTTGCCAAACATGCGACTGCAGCAGATTTCCTGCCTGGGAGGATCAGGTTCGTCCAGCTCCAGGCACGGCGTGCCCGACAGCTCCCGGGCGGTTTTCTCGATTACCACACTGAACCTCTTGCGCAGCATCCACGGCTCAGCGCTGGCCAGGTCCATGGCCGTGCGAATCCCCATCCCCTGCAGATGAGCCGTCATCCGCCGCCCTACTCCCCACACCTCGCTCACCGCCGTATTACGCAATACCCAGTGCCGCTGATGCTCACCACACAGATTGACCACCCCGCCGGTTTGCTCCTGTAAGCGTTTGGCCGTGTGATTGGCCAGCTTGGCCAGGGTTTTGGTGTGCGCAATCCCGACCCCGACCGGGATCCCCGTGCACTGCAGGACACGGCTGCGCAATTGGCAACCCATGGCGCTGGCATCGGCAATACCGGTCAAATCGGCAAAACACTCATCGATGCTATAGACCTCCACCGCCGGCACCTGCGCCTCGATCAGGCTCATCACCCGCTCGCTCATGTCGCCATACAGCGCATAGTTCGACGAAAATGCCACGATACCCAGCTGCTCCAGCCGGTGCTTGATCTGAAAGTACGGCTCACCCATCTTGATGTGGGGTTTGGCGTCATAACTGCGGGCGATGACGCAGCCATCGTTATTGCTCAGCACCACAATCGGCACTTTCGCCAGATCCGGGCGAAACACCCGCTCGCAACTGGCATAAAAGCTGTTGCAATCGATCAGGGCGAACACCGGATCGCACTTAATGGCCATGGTTGCGCACGCTATAGGTGATCACGCCCCAGATCGAAAGGTCATCGCCTTCCATCACATAGCGATCCGGGTATCTGGGGTTCTCTGAACCCAGAATGACCCTCTTGCCCCGCAGGCACAGACGCTTGCAGACCGGATCATTATTGAGCAGCGCGACCACCACATGCCCGTGGGCAGGCTCGATGGAGCGGTCAACCACTGCCACATCCCCGGCAAAAATCCCGACGCCCTGCATGCTGTCGCCATCGATCGTCACCAGATAAACATGCGGAGCCCGCACGTTAAGCACTTCATCCAGCGAGATTTGCTTATCCATATGATCCGTCGCCGGTGACGGAAACCCGGCAGGAATCTTGAACGAGCACATCGGCAGGCGAATGCCACCTTCAGCAAGAGGACCCAAAACAGTGAAGCCCATGACACGCGCCCTTTAGTTAGCTGTATGTATATACAGTTAACTGTGTAGAGCGAATCCGGTCAATTGTTCAGGCCGAGATTTCGACGGATGGATCATGGCCACACCCCGGGCATCAGCCTTCAAGCAACGTAGTGGCCCGACTGAGATCGATTGCTGGGGGACCAACACAACACGGTTCCATGTACCGCAGACAGCAGTTGCGGGCTGTCATTTCCCCAAACGCAAAAATACCCGCGCAGACGGTCTATCCTCAGTAAGGAGCAAGGCGCAGGGGCCGTCGCAAGTTTGTAACTTTCGAGGGTTATACGGGTAGTACAGCAAAAGGAATCCAAAAATGATCTGGATCACCGTTATTTGCACTGTCGTCACCGTCACCCTCCTTGGCGCCCTGATAAATGCCTGGCGGATCCACCTCAATAAGAACGTGGAACTTCACTGACAGACGGGCACCCGTGAAAACTGCGACCGCAGTCATGCCGGCAGCCGAACTGTCTTTCGCTACACAGCAAAGCCTCAGCGCAAACCTGTTTTTCTCAAAACGGGCAATGACACCCAATAAATTCAAGAAAAAAACAACTCGAATCCAGCCCTGATAGTGGCTTTTTGATATTGCGCCCACCTCTTTATAATCCCTTGCGTCTCGCGAAATCCCCCGCCGCTTTAATATGCAATTCACCATAAATTTAGGAGTTGTCCTATATACAAAGGCGCTTCTTTATTGACGCTCATACTACGAAACGATTAATCTCCCTGCCCTCAGAACATGGAAGACTCTCGGATCCCGGCTTTACCGCGCGGGATTCTGCATTTCCTGAAAATGAATTCCCCGGCGCATTCATTTGCTCGGCTCTGCTTTGCGGTAAACATATTGAAGCCTCGTTCCTCGCTCCAGATTCAAAAATCGGTGATCTTCGCCCTGGTGCTGCGCGAAGCCCGGGCACGTTTTGGCGTGCGCCGCATGGGCGCCGTATGGACTCTCGTCGAGCCCATATGCCACCTGCTTATCTTCAGTATTTTATTCGCGATCATTCGTGGGCGTACCGTCGCTGACGTTGAGTACCCGGTATTTGTCCTGGTCGGGATGGCTCCCTTCCTGCTCTATCGCAACACCGCCTTGCGCCTGATGGACAGCCTGCGGGAAAACCGCTCGCTGTTCGGCTACAAGCAAATCAAGCCTCTGGACACCTATGTCGCCCGGGTACTGGTGGAAACCTGCATCAGTGCCACGGTGTACGCGATTCTGGTATTTGCTTTCGCGTGGTACGGCTTCGACATGTCGGTGGCCAACCCGCTGATGTGGGTGGCGACACTGGCCCTGGGCCTGTTGTTTGCGTTTAGCCTGGGCATGGTGCTGGCATTGATCACCCATGCCCTGCCCAGCCTGAAGGTGGTCATTCGCATGGCCTTTTTCCCGCTGTATTTCATTTCCGGCGTATTGGTACCTGCTGCTTACCTGCCACAAGCGATGATGCCGGTGTTGCTGCTAAACCCTTTCCTGCACATTGTCGAGCTGATCCGCGCTGAGGTCTTGCCGCACTACACCCCTGTGGATGGCGTGTCGGAAGGTTACGTGATCTGCATCACGATAGTGCTGCTGTTTATTGCCATGGGTAGCTATCGCGCACGCCGCTTGCACCTGGTTTCCACGAAGAACGGATGAGTACAGGCCAACGTGTTCGAACTTAGAAACGTTACCAAATCCTACTTGACTCCGAAGGGACGTCGGTATGTGTTTCGCAACCTCTCGTTGTCGATTCCGCCAGGCAAGAATATCGGCCTTATCGGACGCAACGGTGCAGGCAAATCGACCCTGATGCGCCTGCTTGGCGGTGCCGATATTCCTGACTCCGGGTCCGTTGCTACAGACCGGAGTATTTCCTGGCCGGTAGGCTTGACGGGCGGTTTTCAAGGCAGCATGACCGGCCGGGAAAACATCAAGTTTGTCTGCCGCGTCTACGGCGCAATGGGCGACGACATGCGCGACAAGATCCGCTACGTTCAGGAATTTGCCGAAATCGGCGACTGGATCGACGAGCCCATCAAGACCTATTCCTCCGGAATGCGCTCTCGAGTGGCCTTTGGCCTGAGCATGGCCTTCGATTTTGATTACTACCTGATCGACGAAGTGATGTCCGTCGGCGATGCACAGTTCAAACGTAAATGTGCCGACGTATTCCAGGAAAAATTACAGCAGTCAAAAGTCGTGCTGGTGACCCACAACATGAATGAAGTTAAAAAAATCTGCGACATCGTACTGCTGGTTCGCAATGGCGAGATCCAGGTTTACGAAGACGTAGCCGAAGGCATCAAAGCCTACAACGCCTGACTTCATACTCTCTTTTATAAAGCAGAACCGTTCGACTTCAAGGATGCATCACATATGAGCAGCAAGGGTAAACTCAGACGCTGGCGTCTGGCTATCGGCCTGGTGATTTTGCCAATGGTACTGGCGGCCATTTACTACGGCATATTCGCCGCCGATCGCTATGTCAGCAGCGCACAGGTCGTTGTTCGTCAGGACGGTGGCAACCAGGCCGCCGCCATGCCAGGCCTGGCTACTCTGCTGACCGGCACCAACCCCGCGTCCAGGGAAGAGACGCTCTATCTGCGTGAATACATCGGATCAATGGACATGATGCTGTTGCTCGAAGAGCGCCTGCACTGGATCGAGCAATATGCCGCCCAGCGCAGCGACATGTTCTTCTGGCTCAACAAGGACGCCTCGCGCGAAGACCTGCTCAGCTACTACCAGCGCATGGTAACCGCCCACTACGACGAAACCACCGGCCTGCTGCGGGTTGAAGTGCAAGCCTTTACCCCTGAGCTTTCGGAGCAAATGCTGCGCACCATACTTTCCGCCAGCGAGAACTTCGTAAACGAAGTCAGCCACAGCATTGCCCGCGAACAAATGACCTTCGCCAAAAGTGAACTGGAGACCGCAAGGCTTCAATACGCCGATCGTAAAGCCGAACTGATCGACTTCCAGAACACCAACAAAGTGCTCGATGGCGCAAACACTGCACAAAGCCGTGCACTCATCATTGCCGATCTCGAAGCTCAGCACACCAAAGAACAGGCCGTATTGACCGAGATGCAGTTCAAGCTTCGCGCCGATTCGCCGCAAGTGAAACAGCAAAAGCAAAGGGTTAACGCCATCGCCCAGCAACTGGCCAAGGAAAAACGCCTGCTGGTGTCGTCAACGGACGGCTCCCAGTTGAACGTAGTCGCCTCAGCCTTCCAGCAACTGACACTGGATGCAGGCATCGCCGAAGCCAGCTACAAAACCGCAGTAGCTGCGCTCGACAATGCACGGATTGAAGCCAGCAAAAAAATTCGCACCCTGGTGACGGTCGTAAGCCCGAACACCCCGCAACAAGCACTGTACCCAGAGCGCCTGTATAACCTGGCAACAATCTTGCTTGGCCTACTGATGCTGTACGGCATTACCCGCTTCATCCTGGCTTCGATCGAGGATCACCGTGATTAAATCCCTTACTGTCTCCCACTCGTTCCACCTGAAACTGGCAACAGTGGCCCTGGCGATCCTCGGTCTCTCGGGCTGCGGTGGCGTGATATCCGGCGCTGGCCCTTACAAGGGTGCCATCGAGTCCGAGAACACGACCTACAATCTGGTGGAGATCAACGCCAACACCATCGCACCTTATATGCGCGGTGCCGTGCGCCCGATGCAAGCCAACATCGCAAAACCGCTCGCCCCCTCGGCGCGACTGATGCCCGGTGATGTCCTGAGCATCCTGATCACCGACAACGCACCGGAGGGCTCGGCGCTATTTGCCCCGCTGTCCACTGGCGGCACTCAGCTTAAAACACGCATCAACGACCAGGGCACGATTTCACTGCCCTATGTAGGCCAACCTTTTGTGGCAGGCCTGACCCTCACCCAAGTTGAGGCACTGATCGTCAAGCAGCTCAAAGGCATGACCACCGACGTGCAAACCCACGTCGAACTGGTTGGCGACCTGTCAGGCTCGGTACTGGTTGCGGGCGCAGTTAAATCCCCGGGGCGCTTCAGTACCCTGCAAGGGCCTTTGACCTTGCTCGATGCCGTCAACCAGGCGGGCGGACCGGTCTTGGAACCGCATCTGGTCAACGTTACCGTGCGTACCGGTAGCCAGGTTCAGCAGTTCAACTACGAAGACATTCTGGCCGGTAACAACATGGTGCTGCGTCCGAACTCGGAAGTCATACTCGAACGCGCCCGTCAACGCTTCGTGGCCATGGGCGCCGTGGCTGAGCCAGGACTGAAAGATCTGCCAGCGCAAAATACCAGCTTGCTGGATGCCCTGAGCAGTGTCGGCGGATTGAAAGAAGGCAGTGCCAACCCTGAAGGCGTATTTATATTCCGCATGGGCGAAGGCAACCAGACCAAACCTACCGTTCTGCGCCTCGACATGCGTGACCCGGCAGCGATCTTCTACGCTCGCCAAGTGGTGATCAAGTCAGATGACACCATCTATGTCACCAATGCGGCTGTTTATGAATGGCAAAAGGTTATTTCGCCAATTGTTCAAACTTTAATTCTAGGTAATACAATTGGAAAGTAATAGAACTAAATAGCATTTTAGCCCTCTAACTGCCAAGAAAAACCCACTCTATACACCCCAAGGGATTTACGGGGTAATCATTCAAAGGATACAGCAATGAAACGAGTAATCACTTTCGGAACATTTGACGTCTTGCATGTCGGCCACATTCGTATTCTTGAGCGAGCCAAGCAGCTTGGGCATCATTTGACCGTCGGCATTTCTTCAGACGCACTAAACTTCTCAAAAAAACAACGCAACCCGGTTTACCCAGAAAGAGATCGCTCCGAACTGATTGCCTCACTAAAATTTGTCGATGCTGTGTTTATCGAGGAATCTCTCGAGTTAAAAGCCGAATACATCAAAGAGCACGCCGCCGATATTTTAGTCATGGGCGACGACTGGGAGGGTAAGTTTGATTTCCTGAGCCCTCTGTGCGAAGTCACTTATCTCAAAAGGACAGAAGGCATCTCGACCACACAGCTCATTGCTGAAATCAGGAAGTATGAATAACAGCGTCCTTATAACTCAGAAGCCCCCTACCCACTCACACTTCCAGCCAGGATTGGAGCAAGCACCGTGAACATTGAGCCTTTGCGCAGGGAAATTGCCACCCAAGGAGCCAGTAGTGGGCATTCTGTACACAAGAAAAGCCTAACACCTGGAGCGGTACGCAAGCCTCTGCCCAAGACTGAAAAGAAAGTAACATTCTTTTCAGCACTCGCGCTGACGCTGAAAGGCTACGAGTTGAACCGGTATAAACATTACGACGCTTTATGTCACAGCGCGTTAAAGTTTTTCGGCCAAAAAAACACTGCGAAAGTATATGAAAGCCGCTTCACACGGTTTTTTCCTGGTGCAAAATGGCTGGCCGCGCTTCTGCTGCTTCGCAACAAAGTCATCAGCGAACAAGAAACGTCATATCTTCTCGACTTCTTCAAGCTGAGCAACTCCCGCTACGTCCACTATAGCTTGGCAGATTGGCTGCTCAAACACAGAGTTTACAGCGCTGTCACAGAGGACTTTTTTGACAAGGCGAACGATAAGTGCCGCGAAATCAATGTCAACTTTCGCTACACGGACTTTATCACGCAGAAGTACGGATTCAGATCGGATAAAATAGCAAAAAATATTCGCCGCCTGATGATGCCAGATGTATTTCGATACCTCACAAAAAACCAGAAGCTTCGCCTCGCCGCCATGCTGTATCAGCGAAAAGACGACACTCAAGGGAACAGAGTCATTCGTAACGTCGGTCGTGGCTATATTCTAAAGAATACGACCAGTCCGTATATTTTCAACAAGCTTGTCGCCAATAAAATCTACACAGACGACTATATCATCAGAGGAAGCGAGTGCTACAAGGTCATACTTAGAGCACGAAATCAGTTTATCCAGATGATCCTAGCGTCCAGAAATAGTTTTTGCCTGGTCGGAAATGCCCCCACCGAGTTAAACCGTGGCAAAGGTAAAATCATCGACGCCAAAAAACTCGTCATCCGAATAAACAACTATAGCCTGGACTACCCTGAAGACTACGGGACCAAGCAAAGCATTTGGGTTCGAGTTGCCAATGCTGAAGTTGGCTGTCCGCACGCTCGACAAAATGACTTGATCATCTTTGCGGCCAACAACTTTGCGACAAAACGCAAAGATGCGGCAAATTATTTCTTGCCGCTGACATTGATGCAGAAAGAGCATACGGTGATTCCGAGCCATATATTTCACGAGCTCATCGGCAAGCTTGATGGCTTGCCGAGCACCGGCTTGGCGACTGCGTACTGGATTTATAAAATCATTGGCCCCATTCCCAAGCATTTTTTATTCGGCTTCAGTCATCTCGAAGAAGATGCAAATTTCAAAGCTCATTACTTTGTGGACAGCGCAAAAGCCGGTACCCACTTGCATCAGTGGGACAAAGAAACACGCATCTTCAATCAAATCACTCGCTAGGTCATGCCGCAGATGAAAGTCGCGTTTATAGTTTGGAACCCTTTCCAACTCATACAGTTTGAGCCGTTGGCCAAGCTTTGCACTGACCCCACCGTCATTCTTATCGACAAAGAAACCAATGCAAAACTTTTCCCACCTGGAATGTTGAAAAGCAAACATTGGAAAACCGTGTTTGTTAAACCGGCCGAAATTCCCTTGATCGATGGAACGCACGACATCATTTTTTTCCAGTCTGCCTTTCCTAATATTGAGAAAATAAAGACGACCAAGCTAGTATCTTTACAGTACGGCCTAGCAAAAGAGCGTCACAACTATGGTGAGTGGCGAGCGCTCGCTGACATGAATTTGATGTACGGTCAGTATTCAGCAGACATCGTATCTCACTACGCACCAAGCTATGCCGTCGGGAATTTGAAATTTGACACTTGGGGAGATTACACAGAACGCTATGCCGACAAAGTCCAACTGAGCAAAGAGCTGAATCTGGACCCAAGTAAAAAAACGCTTCTTTATATGCCGACTTGGGGTGAGCTTGGGTCGTTCGATGCCTTGCTGAAGCCTATCGCCGCCTTACAGAGCCGGTATAATGTACTGCTCAAAATGCACCACAACAATGATGCAAAAGTTCCTGAGTGGTTGATCTCTGCAAAGAGAGAGAAAATAAAACATATCTATGATGGGTCTGCAGACCAACTTAAACTGCTCTGCGCTTCTGATTTGATCATCAGTGATTTTTCCGGCGCTATTTTTGACGGCATGTTTGCCAACAAACCAATCCTGCTCTATCAAGAGAATTCATCAGGAAAAATTGGCGTCCAAAAATTTGACTTAGAGTCTTTAGAGTTCGCCCGTAGAAATGACATCGGCCATGTATGTGAACAGGCTGATGACTTCGAGCGCTCAGTTGATTATGCGCTTGAGCATGGGGCAGAACTGGTTGAAAAAGCACAGGCCCTGCGCAGCACTCTGTTTTCTCAGCCCCTGGGAAAAACGTCTGCACAAGCGTCTATTGATTATGCCAAGTGTTTATTTAACAATGAAATACCGCCATTGACCCAAGCACAAATATATGTGCGCGACACAGTACAACGGCTCCGAACGATTGAACCAAAATACAATCGTTTGACCAAGCAAGTTAGAGATATGAAAAAGCCGCTGCTTAAAAAACTCCTTACCTTGAAATTCTAGAGGCCCAGTATGTTTAATAAAAAATTCGCACTTTTCAGCCCTGAAGCAACTGTTTCAGATGACATTGAACTGAAAGGCCCTGTCCGCTTGGGCGCCGTCACTGTCGGCGCACGATGCGTGTTTGGTAAATACACCTACATGGGCTCCAACTGTAAAGTCGGTGGCGGAACCAAGTTCGGAAATTACTGCTCGATTGCTTCGGACGTTAATATCGGCCCTATTAGTCATCCGACATCGTTCCTTAGCTCGCACCCATTTCAATACTCTGAAAAACTGTTCACACCTGTAGGCCATTATAAAAATGTGAACCGCGTTAAGCGCTCCCCTCAAAAAGATGCTGTTGTGATTGGGCACGACGTATGGATCGGCACCAACAGCATTATTTTGCGTGGCGTGAATGTTGGGATCGGCGCGGTTGTAGCTTGCGGCGCCGTCGTTACCAAGGACGTGCCTCCATACGCCATCGTCGGTGGTGTCCCAGCGCAAATTCTCGGCTATCGGTTTGAGGATGACATTATTGAAGAGCTACTGAAACTGAAATGGTGGACGCTCAACCCTATTGATATGTCTGGCGTGGCATTCAATAACATTGAAATCGCGATTGAGCAGATTAAAGGTATCAAGCTGAACTTGGCACAAGCTAAGCTAGAGCGCGCGACGGCTTGATTTTAGCCAACACCTTTCAGCTCAATCTTTCAATACAGGTTTTATATGACGTCCCTAAGCAATACTGTTGTAGTTGGTAATAAAATTAACGTTGGCAACAATGCCCCTTTCGTGCTGTTTGGCGGCATCAACGTTCTGGAATCCCGCGACCTGGCCATGCGCGCCTGCGAAGAATACGTGCGCGTGACCGACAAGCTGGGCATCCCATATGTATTCAAGGCCAGCTTCGACAAGGCTAATCGCTCGTCCATTCACTCGTACCGCGGCCCGGGCATGGAAGAAGGCCTGCGTATTTTCCAGGACGTCAAAGCGGCATTCGGCGTACCGGTCATAACCGACGTCCACGAAATTTATCAGTGTGCGCCTGTCGCCGAAGTGGCAGATGTACTGCAATTGCCTGCGTTTTTGGCCCGCCAGACCGATCTGGTTGTCGCGCTGGCCAAGACTGGCAAGCCGGTCAACATCAAAAAGCCTCAGTTCCTGAGCCCGTCGCAGATGCAGAACATCGTGCACAAGTTCAATGAAGCCGGGAACGACCAACTGATCCTGTGCGACCGTGGCACCTGCCTGGGTTACGACAACCTGGTCGTCGACATGCTCGGTTTTGGCGTGATGAAGCGCACATGCGACAACCTGCCGATCATTTTCGACGTGACCCATGCCCTGCAACAGCGCGATCCATCGGGCGCAGCGTCCGGCGGTCGTCGTGAGCAAGTGGTTGAACTGGCACGTGCAGGCATGGGCGTCGGCCTGGCCGGCCTGTTCCTGGAAGCTCACCCGAACCCGGATCAAGCCAAGTGCGATGGCCCAAGCGCGCTGCCGCTGGACCAACTGGAGCCGTTCCTGGCTCAGATCAAAGCACTGGATGATCTGGTCAAGTCGTTCCCCGCGCTGAACATTGGTTAAACCGGCTTTCTGAAGCAAGGATTCTGAGCATGGCACGTACAGAACAACGGGTCGCGATTGTTATTCCGGCCCGCTACGGCTCGACTCGTTTGCCGGGTAAACCGCTCGCGGATATCTGCGGTAAACCAATGGTGCAGCATGTGTACGAACGAGCGCTGCAAGTGGCGCACGCTGACGTGGTTGTTGTGGCAACCGACGACGAGCGTGTGGCCCAAGCCGTAGAAGCGTTTGGCGGTCAATACATCATGACCTCTGCGGACCACCCGTCAGGCACGGACCGTCTGGCAGAAGTCATGGCAAAAGTTGACGCAGATATTTATATCAACCTGCAAGGCGACGAGCCGCTGGTTCGCCCGGCGGATATCGACGCCCTCGCTACAGGCATGCTGGCCGACGCAGAGGTCAAGGTCGGTACGCTGTGCCATGTGATCGATGCTCACGAAGCCGCCAACCCCAACACCGTGAAAGTGGTGTTGGCCCACAACGGCAATGCACTCTACTTCAGCCGCTCGCCCATCCCGTACCCACGGGATGGCGAGGAAGCCAGTTACCTCAAGCATGTCGGCGTTTACGGTTATCGTCGCGACGTATTGGCGGACTACACCGGCCTGCCGCAAGCGATGCTGGAAAACGCCGAAAAACTTGAGCAACTGCGGCTTTTGGCTGCCGGCGTGTGCATTCGGGCATATGTTGTCGAGCCTACCGGGCCGGGTGTTGATACGCCCGAGTGCCTGGAGCAGGTACGCGCACTGATGAGCGGAAAAACACCGGCACCTCGCACTACGCTGAACGACATTCGCCTGGTGATTACCGACGTGGACGGCGTGCTGACCGATGGCGGCATTTACTACGACGCCACTGGCGAATGCCTGAAGCGTTTCCATGTGCGGGATGGCATGGGCATGCGTCTGCTGGAAGAGAATGGCGTACGCGTAGCGGTGTTGTCCGGTCGTGACTCGCCCACGCTGCGCAAGCGCGTTGCGGATCTGGGCATTACCCTGTGTCAGTTCGGGGTGAAGGATAAACTGACTGCATGCAATCAGTTGATGGCCGAAGCCGGTGTCAACGCTGCGAACACAGCGTGCATTGGTGACGACTGCATCGACCTGCCGGCTTTCGCAGCGTGCGCGCTGTCGTTTGCGGTTGCCGATGCTCCGGTGTACGTAAAGGCAGCTGCTACTCACGTACTCACGGCAGCAGGTGGCACGGGCGCTTTCCGCGAAGTGGCAGACAGCATTTTGTTTGCCCAGGGCAAGGACGCAGTATTGGGCACTGCGGCAGGTTATGCGCAGGTCATGGCCAAGATGGCACAATAAAAAACACTCCCCCTAAGAGTCATGTCGAAGGGGGAGTATTGAAAATACCTCAATACCCCTTATGCACGTATTTACAAAACTTTTAGAGTGGGCCAATGCAGCGACCCTAAACTACTTGCAGGTTCATCCTATCCCAAGCATTGCACTCAAATAACACTGCAATTTATCAAGCATCCATTCGGCTTCAATCAGAACACTGTAAAAATAATACACATAGCCTACTGACCAATATTCAATTTCGCTTGCTAACCCCCCTACCCTACTGCCCACCTTTTTTATAAAAAGACAGGGATCGCTTCGCCCTCTCGGGCCATTAAATTTTATCGGCTTTCGGATCTGCCCAAAATCTGAAAACCGTACAATTCAACGAACTGTATTCATGCCCCTCCGTTAGCCAAGCCTAGAAATAAAGACACTTTATAATCAATAGCCTCTTTAGAAAATTATTTTTATTTTCAAAGATAAAAAGGCTCTTTCGCTCTTTATTTCTCGCCGCTGACAGACAAAAAATTGACAGTCGCTCACGCCACTGAAAACACTCCACGCACAACCATACCCTTCACAAAGCAGTAGCGAAATCCGACACCCTCCAATCACCACCAAGAACTTGCACCCACGCCGCCCCCCCTGTATTGTTTATTTTTGGGGCGTGAGCATCGTTTAGCGCAACCATCAAGACCTCATCAATATAGAATTCTATTCCCTATGACTGCCATCATTAAGCCCCATCTAGCCGACAAGCTCACAGCTCCTAATACCGCAACCCAGCCATCCTCAAAAAGCAAGATTAGCGGTGATAATTTTTTATTAATACCCAATCCAAGCTCCAAAAAGCTGGTTCTTCTTTTCTCGGGCACCTACAAGAACGGAGGTCGATTTGACTTCTGGAATGTTGCACAAGCATTGAAGATGCACGCAAATGTGCTTCTGCTTAACAATGGGAAAAACCAGTGGTACCAACAGGGCATCCCGGACTTTGGCAAATCTTTGGCCGACTCTGTCGCTTACATCCAAAAACTCGCCAAAGAATTACGCACCACTGAAATTTATACGGTTGGCGTTAGCATGGGTGGTTTTGGAGCCGTTCTCTTTGGCTCCGGCCTAAAGGCGAAGGTCTTGGCATTCGGAATTGACTCCTTGGTATGCATCCCGGGAAGTCGAAGCCTTAAAAGCATGCACCCCTCAACCGCAATCGATATTCCTGACCTCAAACCACTTCTCATAGACCGTAAATTAAATTTCACATTGATTGTTGGTGAAATGGATATTCTTGATCTTTATGGCGCATCAAGACTTGCGGGGATTCCAGGCATCAAGACAATCTCTGTAAGAGGCATGGATCATGGTGGTGGACGTTACATCGACAAAACCATGGGCTTGGCGTCATTTATAAAAAACTTCATTTATAATGAAGCACTGCCAAGACTCAACGAAGAGGGCCAGGCGCTCAACTCCCAAAAACTCGTTGAAAGTCTGTACGAAGCTCACTGTTATAATGCGGATACAAAATGGGAACAGGCCTTAGAAATATTAGATCCGCTCGTAAAAGCATATCCAACGAGCGAAATTGCCCATTATTCATTAGCGCTGAATCTGATCAAATTAAAAAAATACAAAGAAGCTAGAAGCCATTTATGCTTTGTGGCGGCAATGACACCTGATTTTATTTCTGGAAGGTTCTATCTCGCCTACTGCTTAAGAATGGAAAAACAGTACAAAGCCGCTCTGCACTTGTTCCTTGATCAATTAAAAGAAAAACCAGAGTCTGGCCCCACACTATTTAACATAGGTTCAACTCTTCTCTCTATGGGCGAGCCAGATGAAGCACTTCCATACATTGAAAAAGCCGTAGAAATCCAGCCAAACAAGAAAGCCTATAGTCAAAAACTTGAAAGCTTAACTAAAAATAAAGTAACGCACTAGTTTAAGCTACTGCGCAAATCACCAAATATTTTCACAGCCATCACGCCGTCAGCTGAGAGACTACCAATTAGACAAGCATTGGTAGTTTCTCACCGCTCGCCATCACCGCCTCTTGATGCCCGTACCCTTAACATTTAAAGACCATGAACTCGTCCATTCCAAGAGGGGAGCCAGCCTGACAAATGAAACACAGGCTGATGGAGGACTTGCAGTGATCCCTCACTGCAACGATACCTCACCTTACTAATGGCATCACCCACATATCAAAACTCCGACTCCCTTTCGTACCGCCCGCCATTCCGAAGGTTAGCGCCAGTTCGCCATTATAACGGATGACCTCCAGCCCTTCAGGCTCATAAGTCCTGGGCTTGCCCTTCATTAACTGGTTTGAGCTGGCGCTGGGCAAATCATCTATCGCGATGGTCCCACCTTCCAAGCGATATGAACCTAACAGCTTAGTTTGATTGGCCCTTCCATTACCAGAAAGAACAAAAACGGTATTGCCTACTACTGCCAGACCTTGACGCCACTGTTTATGATCCTGCTGGGCGTCGTCGAGCATCCACGTATAAATCGGTTTGATGGCGCCACTTTCCCTTCCAGACTCAACTACATCTCGGCGATTATAAACATTGACTTGCTGAAGACTATCCTTCCCTTTCCCGACAGTCCCCATTGTCACCAGATACTTACCATCCACTGAAACCGAGCTAAAGTAACCTCTCACTGGAGTAGCAGATAATCGATAGTCCTCAACACCTTCTATCTGGCCTTCCTCATTCATGTTAAATCGGACCACGCCTTTTCTAGCGCGGTCAGGCAACCATAACTCTGCCCTACCCTCTTGAATACTTAATGACAAATCTTGCGGGTGAGAAAACTCCTGCGACGGGCTTGAGGTACGCTCACTCAAATAGGGTGCAACAGGTGGAAATTCCGAAATAATCACAGTTTCTGGCTTTCGACCAACAGATGCAGTCGCCAACCACTTGCACTTTACCTCATCGAATGCAAATGACTGAATTAATGCACCCGCATATTGATCGTTAAAATTAAAGCTCCCCAAATGCTTAATGTTATCAGCAACCGGTGTCGCAGGTCGAAAGTAGCCTTGCGTCATCGCGAGAGGTAGTTTAGCAACTGATGGTTCACATGAACCTGCGTCAGCTAATGCCGCCCACCCAGAGAATCCGAATATAGAAGCAATAATGACACTTCTCTTCGCCAACATTGAATTCCTAAGCTTCATACCCACTCCTTCCAGCTGAGGCAATTAAATTTTCCGCAGTGATACTTCACATCACTCACACAACACCTTAACCCGCAATATTGGTAAAGCATAGGGTATCTATCAGAGGTAGAGGCAAGAACAGTTCATGAAATTTTGTTTAACATTCCATTATCGTACTGCACCTCTACACCCGAGAAAGAACAGGCACCTGAGCGCTGATAACGACTAAAAGTTTCGCAGCTTTAAAGCTTCGACAAATGAGACAGGGAATGTCTTGAGCGCAGCTGCGTGAGTTGCTTGTGGCGCTGATGAGGACCTGTGTCGACAAGTCACTACAGTGTTTGACGGCGGCTTTAGGCAGGACGCGCCCGCTAGATCGCAGGTGCGTTTTTTCATTTGGTAAGCGCCAGGCAGTTATCCATGCCTGACGCAGCTACACACCAATCAGTCGAAAATTTCAACCACACCCACGATCTCATTGGCGTGATTAGTCACAGCCAGGGCGCGGATTTTATTGTCGATCATGTAGGCTTCCGCTTCGGACAGCTGCGACTCTTCCCTGATCGTGTGCGGGTTACGCGTCATGAACTGGTCAACATTGCTGCCGGTGACACCCTGGTTCTGCAGCAGTGCACGACGCAGGTCGCCGTCAGTAACGATGCCCACCAGCACACCCTGGTCCAGAACCACGGTCAGCCCCATGCGGCTTTCGGTCATGACCAGAAGGCAGTCGTGAAAACTGGTGGCCGGGGAAACGATAGGTGCCGGGGAGTGCATCACATCGCTGACGCGAGTCAGCAATTTGCGGCCCAGGCTGCCGCCCGGATGGTAGCGGGCGAAGTCCATCGGCTTGAATTGAATGGCTTCGATGATGGCGACGGCCAGTGCATCGCCCATGGCCATGGTGGCCAGGGTTGAAGTGGTCGGAGCCAGGTTGTTCGGACACACTTCGCGTTCGACGGAAATGTCGAGCCAGATGTCTGCATGTTTGGCCAGGGTCGATTTGCCATTCCCGGTCATGGCAATGATTTTGTTGCCAAAGGATTTCAGGCTCGGAATCAGCTTGATCAGCTCTTCGGTCTCACCGCTGTAACTGATCAAGATCAGCACATCAATCGGCTTGAGCATGCCCAGGTCGCCATGGAAAGCTTCAGCCGGATGCAGGAAGAAACTCGGAGTGCCAGTGGAGGCGAAGGTCGCGACCATTTTTTGACCGATCAGGCCAGACTTGCCCATGCCGCAGACCACTGTACGTCCTTTACAACCGAGAAGCAGTTCGACAGCGCTCTGAAATTCACCATTGAGACGATCAGCCATTTGGGTAACAGCTTGTGCCTGGGCGATGAGGGCTTCTTTTGCGATAGCGAGGTGATTCATCTTTTTGACTTTCGTCCTTGAAGTGATGGAATGGGAGGGGCAGAGAATTTTAAGGGTTTTGTAACAATTAGCAAACTCACGTTACATACGCCCGTTTAGTTTTTTTGATTGGAATTCAGTTCTGCCAAGAAAAATCGGCCTGACAAGTAAACTTTTCGTTGTACCTGAGTTCTCTATCACTCAGCATATTGCTACCAATACCGCAGTAAGTCGGACGTACGGCATTCGCCTAAGTTGAAACCATGAATTCGGATCTACACCCTCTGCAGGGCCGCAGAACACTTTACCGCTGGCAGCACGGTCAGTTGCAGGATCATTTACGTGCGCTATTGCCACAATGGCGAATACAGCCACTGACCATCGTTAGCCAGGATCTGGACTCCAATGCCTCCTTCGTCAACTACGTGCGCCACCATCAGATAACTGATCCCGGCACGGGTATGACCGTGGAACTGGTCGAAAAGTCCATCCGCAAGATGTTTTTTATTGGCAGCCAGGAAGCACGCTTTTATCGGCAGCGGGACATGCTCAATGCCAGTACGCGATTTCAATACCCGGCCTGCCTGGGAGTGATTGAAACGCCGTGGGAAAGCCTGATCTTTACTGAATTTGTGCGCGGCAAGCCGCCGCGCATGCCAAACATTGCACCGCAACTGGCCCTTGGCATTGCCGAACAGGAAGCACTGAGCCACGACTACCTGAGCCGCCAATCCGCACACAAGGCCCCCCTGTTCTGGAGCATGGACTTTTACCGCCCGTGGTTTCTGTTGCGTCCGCGGTTCAACTTTGCACGCTGCCTGCCCGAACTTGAGCGGCTCGGACAGAGCGATGAGCGCTTCAGTGGCCTGGCGGAAAAATTCAAGGCCTTTACTCCGCTGCTGGCACGGCTGAGCAAGGCAGCGCGTCGTAGCCCCAAATGCATTAGCCACATGGATTACCTGCGCAAGAACCTGTTTGTCGACAAAGGCCAACTGCTGTTGATCGACTGGAGCGAGGTCAAGGTAGGACGCGTCGGTTTTGACGGCGGGGCCTACTTGAGTGCGTTGTTCCGACGAAAGGATATGCCGCTGTTCCTCAAAGCACAGCAGCAATTTATAGACACTTACCGCCAGGCACTGCCCGCGCATTTCAACCCCGATGATGCGCTATGCAACCTTCACTATATATTCCTGCTCAATGCTTTATTTCACTGCTTGCGCTCAGAAACCATCAGCGAGTACCAAGAGAAGAAACGCATGCCTTTGCTGCGACAAAAGTATGACTACCTGCTCGGATTGCTGGATAAACAAGAGCAAATCGCCACCATACACCCTCTCTGATTTTAAGATTATTCCTACATACAACCGATAAAAATCAGGCTACCCACCCCTGATTTGTATTAATATCCGCGCCTCATATTTTGTCGTCCAGCCCTGCTCGACGGCTTATCCCGCAAGATACTTCCAACGGATTTCTGTTTCACGCTTATGGATGAAGCTATTCCTCTACCGCGCTTGCTAGTCCTGTCCAAAGGTGCTCAGGGCATATCCACCCTACCCGCGCTGCTGCCCGATTACGTGCTGCAAAACGGCACTGTGGCCGACATTTGCAAAGCCGATTGCGTGATGGCCTGGGGACGCAAGCCGAGCGCAATCAAAGCCCTTGCAATAGCCTCGCGCGCCAATTTGCCGGTCGTTACCCTGGAAGACGGTTTTTTGCGCTCCATGGGGCTGGGCGCTGATGAGCCACCACTGTCGCTGATTGTTGATGATCTGGGTGTTTATTACGACGCCAGCGCGCCTTCGCGCCTGGAACAATTGATCGGCACCCCGCTCAGCCAGGCCGAAACCATACGCGCCAGAGCGCTGCAGCAGCTATGGCAACAACAGCGGGTGTCCAAATACAACGACGCACGCATCGAACACCCTGAACTGCCTGATGATTGCGTGCTGCTGGCGGATCAAACCTTTGGTGATGCATCACTGCAAGGTGCCGACCCGCAAGCGTTCAACGCAATGCTCGAGGCGGCGCTGGAGCGCTACCCAACCAGCACAGTGCTGCTCAAGGTTCACCCCGACGTGGTCGCGGGCCGCAAGCAAGGGCATTTTGATCTGGCGGCACTGGCAACCCACCCTCGGGTGCAAGTGCTGGCAAACCATGTTCATCCGGCCGAATTACTGCCACGCATGCGGGCCGTGTATGTAATGACTTCGCAACTGGGCTTCGATGCCCTGCTGTGGAATGTGCCTGTACATACCTGGGGCATGCCGTTTTATGCCGGCTGGGGGCTGACACAGGATCGCTTGCCACCGCCTTCACGCCGCCACCCGGTCAGCCTTGAGCAACTGGTGCATGCCAGCCTGGTGCGCTATGCACGTTATGTCAGCCCCGAAACCGGGCAGTCATGCACGCCTGAGGTGCTGATGCACTGGCTGGGTCTGCAGCGCCGCCATCGCAGCGTGTTGCCGGCCTCGGTGCAGATGCTGGGCTTCAGCCGCTGGAAAGAGTCACTGGCAAACCTGTTTTTCAAAGGCTCGGCGATTCAATTCATTAAGTCTGAGCAACTGCTGGACCCTAGGCTGCCAACGGTATCCTGGGGCTGTAAGCACGACACTGAACTTACGGCACACCCACACCCGGTGAACCGGGTTGAGGACGGTTTTCTACGCTCGGTCGGACTCGGCGCGGGCAAGACCAGGCCTCTGTCCTGGGTCGTGGACGACCTGGGTATCTATTACGACGCTACTCGCCCGTCGCGCCTGGAACGCATCTTGCTTGACGATCCCTTTGAAGATTCGTTGCAGATGCGGGCACAGGCCCTGCGCGAGGCTATTTGCCATACAGGGGTAACCAAATACAACTTGCCCGGCGAGCCCTGGGCGCGACCTGCCGAAGCCAAACGGGTGATTCTGGTCACAGGGCAAGTGGAAGACGATGCATCGATCCGCTTTGGCGCCAACCGCATCCGCAGCAACCTGCAATTGCTGCAGACGGTTCGCGAACGCAATCCCGATGCCTGGATTTTGTACAAGCCGCACCCTGAAGTACTGGCCGGTACCCGCGCCCGCGGCAGTGACGAAGCGCAAACGGTGGACTGGTGTGACGAAGTAATCGGCAACGCGCCGCTGCAGCACCTGTTTGAAATAGTGGATGAGGTGCATGTCCTGACCTCCCAGTCCGGCTTTGAAGCCTTGCTCCGCGGAGTGCCTGTAACCACCTATGGCCAGCCGTTCTATGCCGGCTGGGGCTTGACCCGAGACGAAGACCTGCATCCGGGTGTGCAAGCACGACGCACACGGACCCTGAATCTGGATCAACTGGTGGCGGGTACATTGTTGCTGTACCCCACCTACGTCAGCCGCATTACCGATTGCTTTACCACCGCCGAGCAGACTCTTCACGAACTACAACACTGGCGCGCGTCACCGCAGCCTGGAGCAACTAACAAATGGCAGGATTTGATACAGCGCTTGAACAGTTTGTTGGGCAAAATGCGCCTGAGAAACTGAAGGCGCGCGTACCAAATCCTTTGGCTGGGCCTGCCTCTCGCAGCTTTCTGTTTCTGCAAGGCGTCAGCTCTCCGTTCTTTGCGCGTCTGAACAAAACGTTGCGCGATAATGGCCAACAGGTGCAATGCGTCAATTTCAATGTGGGCGACGTGCTGTACAGCCCTGGCGCCCGTACATTTTGCTTGGCCCATGCAGCGGAGCTGGAGTCGTTTTACAGGCAAACATTTCACAGTCTTGGCGTCACCGACCTGGTGCTGTTCGGTGACTGTCGCCCCGTGCATCTCCCCGCCATCGCACTGGCGCGCAGCGCGGGCATCAGGGTTCATGTGTTCGAGGAGGGTTATTTCCGCCCCTACTGGGTCACCCTGGAACGCGGCGGGGTCAACAACCACTCGCAACTGCCCAGCGACCCGGACTGGTACCGGGAAGTCGGCAAGTTCGTTCCGCGCTACGACAACGGTACTGCGTTCAAGCAGTCGTTTGCGGCCCGCGCCACCCACGACGTGCTGTATCACTGCGGCGGCGCGCTGAATAAATTGTTCTTTCCGAACTACCGTACCCACGCCCCCTTCACGGCTGCCACCGAGTACGCTGGGTATATACGCCGTGGCGCGCGCCTGCTGCTCGCCGGGGCCCGCGATGACGCCGTGGTGGAAGAAGTGGCCCGCGAGCGCAACCCGACGTTCCTGCTCCCCCTGCAACTGGACAGTGATACACAGATCAAGGATCACTCCCCTTTCAATAACATGTCCGAAGTGATCGACCATGTGCTGGCTTCGTTTGCCGCCCATGCGCCAGGGGATGCACGGTTGGTGGTCAAGGACCATCCGCTGACACCGGGGCTGGTGAACTATCAGCGCATCACCAAAAACCTAGCCAAACACTATGACGTAGCCGACCGGGTGGACTTTCTCGACAGCGGGCATATGCCCACGCTGTTGTCGCATATTGCCGGGCTGATCACGATCAACAGCACGGCCGGCGCTTCGGCACTGTTGCACCAGCGACCGACTTTCGTCCTGGCCAACCCGATTTACGCCCTGCCCGGCCTGACGCAACCCGGAAAACTTGAAGATTTCTGGACCCATCCGGTCAAGCCGGACATGACCCTGTTTCATCATTTCCGCAATACGGTGATCCACACCACGCAGATCAATGGCGGTTTTTACTCGCGCAGTGGTATCGACATGGCCGTAAACAAATGCCTGGACGTGCTGATGGCAAAAACATCGAGAATCGAAAACTTCCTATGACCCAACGTTCTACCCCCCGCTGTATTTTCATCACTGGCGCTACTGGCGGCATCGGCGGCGCACTGGCTCCGGCCTATGCCGCACCAGGGGTGACCCTGATCCTGCAAGGCCGTCGCCTGGACCGTCTGGAAGAAATGGCCGCTGAATGCCGCGCTCTCGGCGCCCGTGTATTGCTTGAGCCGATTGACGTGCGTGAACTCGATGAATTGCGCGCCATGGTTCGCCGCATCAGTGACGCCGAGCAACCCGATCTGGTGGTGGTCGGTGCCGGAATCAATATCGATATCGGTGCTCAGGGCCAAGGCGAGCAATGGGATGAAACCCGCGCCTTGCTGGAAATCAACGTGATGGCTGCTTTCGCCACGGTGGAAGCCGCCTTGCCCGCAATGCGCGCCCGTGGCCATGGGCAGATTGCGCTGTTCAGCTCTCTGGCCGGGTGGCGCGGCTTGCCGGTGACGCCCAGCTACAGCGCGAGCAAAGCTGCTATCCGCGTGTATGGCGAAGCCATTCGCGACTGGCTGGCTCCGGAGGGCGTGAAAATCAATGTGATAGTGCCCGGTTATGTCGAGTCGAAAATGTGTTTTGAAATGCCCGGGCCCAAGCCGTTTCTATGGAGCGCTGAAAAAGCGGCCAATCGTATCAAGCGCGGTCTGGCGGCAAATCAGGCGCGTATCAGCTTCCCCTTTCCGCTGAACCTTGGCACCTGGCTGCTGGGGGTGATTCCACAGCGCCTTTCTTCGTTTATCTTGCGCGGTCTGAATTACAGTGAGTGAGTTTTCCATCCTGCACATCAGTATTGTCGGCCTGCTGCTGACCATTGTTCTCGAACGCCTGCTGATTCCGCGACCCGCCCTGCGCCGCCCCTTGAGTTGCTGGTTGCTGCACACCGGTGTCTGGTGCGTAAGCCTGGCAGTGCTATACGCTTTGACCGCGCGCCCGTTGTTCAGCGCAATCAATGTGGTACTGGGGTGGTTGTTGATCGTGATGGTCAGCAACGCCAAGTACCACTCGCTGCGCGAGCCATTCGTGTGTGCCGATTTCGAATACTTCAGCGACGCCGTACGCTTCCCGCGCCTGTACCTGCCATTTTTCGGCATCGGTAAAGCCGCGCTGCTGGCAACCGGTTTTATCGCCTACCTCTGGGCAGGGCTGACCTTCGAGCCGCAAGTGGCCGGGGGCCGGTTGGATGCGCTATGGCTGGGGCTGGGCGGATTGATCCTGCTGAAACTGGGCCATCGCTCCAGCGTACCGAGCTTTGATGCCAACGCCGATATTCAGCGCTGGGGGCTGGTGGCCTGCCTGTGGCGCTATTTTTGGGCCGCCCGCAAACCGGTTGATCCTGCAGCGCTGGCCTCACCGTTCAATCAGGGCAATATCGCAGCGCCTGCCGCGCCATTACCCGACCTGGTATCGGTGCAGAGCGAGTCTTTTTTTGATGTGCGTGAACTGTGGTCCGGCGTCAAACCTCAGGTATTGACCGAGTACGATCGCCTCACGCAAGAAGCTCTGGCGCGGGGCAAGCTGCAGGTTGCCGCGTGGGGGGCCAATACCGTACGCACCGAATTCGCTTACCTCACGGGTATACCCGGCGAACGCCTGGGGGTTCACCGCTTTAATCCGTACCGTGTGCTGGCGCGCAAGGGCTTGCCGAGTCTGGCCAGCCACCTCAAGACACAGGGCTATCGCACGGTGTGCATTCACCCGTTCCATGGCAGCTTTTATGGACGCAACAAGGTGTTGCCCGCGCTGGGTTTCGACGAATTCATCGACATACAAAGCTTTGATGAGTCACAGAAAGCCGGGCCGTTTATTGGCGATTGCGCCGTGGCGGACAAGATACGCGAACTGCTGCAAGACCCGACCCGCACACAACCCCTGTTCATCCACGCCGTGACCATGGAAAACCATGGGCCGCTGCACCTTGAACAGGTTGAAGCGGCGCAGTTGCCAACCTGGTTTGACCAGCCACTGCTGCAAGGCATGGATGATCTCGCCCCCTACTTGCGCCATATCGCCAATGCCGACCTGATGCTCGGCAAGCTGCGCACGACCCTCCTAGAACAACCCAACGAAGCACTGCTGTGTTTCTTTGGCGATCATGTGCCGATCCTCCCCGATGTCTATCAAGCTATTGGCGAACCCGTGGGCGACACTGACTACCTGATATGGTCCAACCGCCGCCCGCTCAACGTCACCCCAAGCCCGCTGCAGGTCGACAGGCTGGCCTGTCATTTACTGGCCTGCGCTGCTCAAACACCCTCCACCCGCGGAGCCGCGTGAGGCATGGTCCCCATCGTGCAGGGTTCGAGCCTGACGCCGGACCTGCTCACCGATCCCGGGCTGTCACGCCTGGTGACAGAAGGCCGGGGCTCGCTGGCCTTCATCATCGGCAATGCCGCCTGCCGCCAACGCTTGCTTGGCGCCAGCATTCATTGGGACCGCATACTGCTGGCCTTTGAAGATGGACAAGCGGTGGGCTATGCCGCACTCAAGTATCAGATGCGCGGGCCGTTTGCGTTGCGCGTCAAACCTTTTGTTCGCGAATTTGGCTGGCTCAGCGGCACACTGCGGTTCGCCGCGTTCTGCCTGAGCGAGTGCCGAGAATGGCGCTACCCGTTCCTGCTGTATGGCTTGCGGGTCAGCAGGTCGGCACGCAATCACGGCATCGCCAGCGCGCTGCTGCAGGCGTGCAGCAAACATGCCGCGACCCGAGGGTTCAGGGCTGTTTATCTGGAAGTACCGCTGGCCAATGACCGCGCTCGCCACCTGTACCTGCAAAACGGCTTTAGCCTGCTGCGCAAGCGCTGGGTACCATGGCCGCCCGTGCGCACCATGCGCCGTTATGTGGAGACTCAGCCGTGAACGGTCTGGACACCCCCTTCATGCCTTTGCAACCGTTGGTTGAAGGGCCCGGCTGGATCGGCATCATGTCGCAATGGGTGGCGTGGAAGGTCCTGCATTTACCGCAATTTCTCGGCCCGGAAGGGGAGCCTTTCTGGCTCTGGCAGCGCGGGCAACGTGCGCCCAAAGGCCTGAAAGCTATCGCCGGTATCGGCTATAAACAATCATCGGCTCATGCGCGGGTGCTGTGCCAGCGCTGGGGCCTGACCTACATCGCACTGGAAGACGGCTTTCTGCGCTCTTCGTCACTGGGTATCGAAGGCGACACACCGATGTCGATGGTGGTCGACCCGGTGGGCATCCACTACCTGGCAGATCGCCCTTCCCTGCTGGAAAACATTCTTCAGTCCCCCGACAGCCTTCGCCCTGACGAACTGCAAAGCGCCCGCCAGTTGATCGAATTGATGCGCCGTACCGGCATCGGCAAATACAACAACGCACCCGACCTCGACCCCGCCGATCCGCTGGGTCGCGAGCGGCCATTGATATTGGTCGTGGATCAAACCGCCGGGGATTATTCGATCCCGGGCGGCGGTCTGTGCGAAGCCGATTATGTACGCATGCTTGACGTGGCCATTAGCGAAAACCCGGACGCCGAAGTCCGCGTACGCATTCACCCGGACTGTATTGGCGGGCAAAAGCCCAGTTGCCTGCTCGCCGCAGCAACCGCAAGGGGCGTAGCGCTGGAGAGTCGGCCCGTGTCCTGGGCTTCGTTGGCACGGCGTGCGCGCCGGGTGTACATCGGCACCAGTCAGGCCGGGCTGGAAGCCTTGATTCAAGGCGTACCCGTGACCTGCTTCGGCCTGCCTTTTTATGCAGGCTGGGGCCTGACGGACGACCGCATGCCAATCCCGCGGCGTCGGGCACGACCAGATCTGGTGCAACTGGTGGCAGCCGCTTACATACGCTACAGCCGCTATGTCGATCCACTCACCAGCCTGCCGACCGATGCCCTGACCATTGCCCGTCAGCTGGCGCGGCAAAAAGCACAGGATGCCGAGTTTGCCGGGAACATCACGGTGCTCGGGATCAAACGGCATAAACAGCACAACCTGCGGCGTTTTTTCAGTAGCCGCTGGGGTCAGTTGAAGTTCAGCGCAGACAGCCCGATACTGCTGGCAGAAGTGGCCGCCCAGAGCGGCACCTTGCTGGTATGGGCGGCCCGCGAACCGGCCAGCCTCAAGGCCCGGGCGCAGGCCTCGAACGTACCGGTGTTGCGCATCGAAGATGGTTTTCTGCGTTCCAACGGGCTGGGTTCGCTCAACGCCCCGGCGCTCTCACTGGTACTCGACCGCAGCGGCATTCACTACGATGCCAGCGCGCCTTCCGACCTCGAAACCCTGCTCGAACAGGGTGCTTTTGACCCCGCTACGCTGGCTGAAGCCGCCCGCTTGCGCGAACGGATCGTGGCGCTGGGCGTCAGCAAGTTCAACCTTAAAAGCAACGCCGATCACCTGGTACGGGCACGTCCGGGCCAGCGCCGGATTCTGGTACCCGGCCAAGTGCAGGACGATGCCTCATTGCGCTGCAGTGTCACCCACCTGCACGACAACCTGGCGCTGCTCAGGCATGTGCGCAGCAACGCTCCGGATGCCTGGATCGTGTACAAGCCGCACCCGGATGTCGAAGCGGGCAAGCGTCAGGGCAGCCTGAGCGAAATGCTCTTGCACGAACTGGCGGATCAGGTGTTGCCCGGTGCCGACATCACTCAGCTTTATGCCCAGGTCGATGAAGTGCATACCATCAGTTCCACGGCCGGCTTCGAAGCCTTGCTGCGGCATTTGACCGTAGTGACCTACGGCACCCCGTTTTATGCCGGTTGGGGGCTGACCCAGGACTCGCAGCCCTTGCCCCGCCGAACCCGGCGCCTGAGCCTGGATGAGTTGGTCGCCGGCGTCCTGTTGCGCTATGCGCGCTACGCCGACCCGCACACAGCTTTGCCCTGCGATGCGTGGCATGCCCTGGCATGCCTGTCGAACCCTTCCCCGCCACGCCTGAGACTTCAGCCGCGTGTTCGGGCACTGCTCAATTACACCCGGACCATGCTCGGATTCCCCCGTGCAGCGGTTCCGCTAAAGGATTAGTCCATGCCTGCTTCATTAAAGGATCTGGGCCGTTATGCAGCGCTGCCATGGCATTGCCTGCAACTGCTGACCCACGCTAAATCGTTCGAAAACAACCCGGTGTTGGGCAGCCCCCGACTCAATGCCATGGGCTTGCACGTGCAACGTCGCCAGATTGCCATGGCCATGGCCGCCATGCGCCGCCGGGCACTGGCATCGCGAATGAACCCGGCCGAACAGGCAAGCTTCGAGGAGCAGGGATTCTTCGTGCGCGAGAACGCCCTGCCCGCCGAGCAATTTTCGGCCTTGCGGGCCGAACTGGGTGACTTGCGCAGCACCGGCTGGGAAATGCGTCAGGGCAAGGCGGTGACCCGCCGAGTAAGCCTGGACCAGGACGTGCTGGCACAAAACCCGGCCACCGCAGCCTTTATCGCTGACCGCAGCGTGCGTGATCTGATTTCCTATGCTTCATCCAACACCGGCGGCATCACCTATCAACTGCAGTCGATCGTGATCGATGCGGTGAATCCCGAGGAAGACCCGCAAACCCGCCTGCACACCGACACTTTCCATCCGACCGCCAAGGCGTGGTTGTTTCTGGATGACGTGGCCGACGATCAGGGGCCGTTCAGCTATGTGCCGGGGTCCCATCGCCTGACGCCCGAGCGATTGGCCTGGGAGTATCGTCAGAGCCTGGGCGCAGCCTGTTCACCCGAGCAAATGCACCGCGAGGGCTCGTTCCGGATTTATGAGAATGAATTGGCCGGGCTGGGTTTGCCGCCACCGCGGCGTTTCGCGGTACCCGCCAATACTCTGGTAGTGGCTGACACATCGGGTTTCCACGCCCGCTGCCCGAGTCTGCGCCCGAGCCACCGGGTGGAAATCTACGCAAGCCTGCGCCGCAACCCCTTTATCCCGTGGCGCGGCGCCCACCTGTTCGCCCTGCCATGGATTGCCAACCACCACATGCGCTGGGACATTCGTCTCAAACGCATGATGGGGTTTGATAAACGTAGCCATTGGCGGTTCATCGAACAGCTCAATGCCTATGAGAAGCCCTTTATCTAGCCTTTGTGGCGCCGCCTGAACCACCAGCCAGGCGGCTTGCTGCACAGCGTTTCAAGGTGCTGCAAGCCGGCAGCTCAATCCAGCCGTGCCAGCTCTTCTGCCACGATGGCCACGGTACGGCTGATCTGCTCTTGCGTGTGCTCACAAGACACAAAGAAGCGCACCCGCGCGGTTTTCTCCGGCACCGCCGGATAGAGGATCGGCTGAGCGTTGATCCCCCGTTCAAACAGGGCGCTGGACAGTTGCCCCGCCTTGAGCGAGCTGCCGGTAATCACCGGTATCACGGCCAGCCCGGTGCTGGTTGCCGTATCCAGCCCGGCCGCCCTGGCCAGTCGCAAAAACTGCTCGCCACGGGCCTGAACGGCCTGTACTCGCTCATGGTCATTGATCAGGCAGCGCAGCGCCGCCAGGGCCGACGCAGTGACGGACGGAGGCAGGCCCACACTGTAGAGAAAACCGGGCGCCAGAAACTTCAAATGCTCCACCAGCGCCGTATTACCCGCAATGTAGCCACCGCAGCTGGCGAGGGTCTTGCTCAGGGTTCCCATCCAGATGTCTACGTCATCTCCGGCCAGGCCGAAGTGTTCACGTATGCCCCTGCCTGTCGCGCCCATGACACCCAACGAATGAGCCTCATCGACCATCAGGAAGATTTTGTGCTTGCGTTTGAGCTCGACAAATCGCGGCAAGTCCGGATAGTCGCCGTCCATGCTGTAAATGCCTTCGACCACCACCAGCACCCGTTCAAAATGCTGACGTTGCTCACCCAGAATGCGGTCCAGCGCTTGCCAGTCGTTGTGAGCAAAGCTCAGGCGGCGGGCGCCCGAAAGCTGAATGCCCTGCAACACGCTGTTATGCACCAACTCATCATGCAGCACTAAATCCCGCGGACCGAACAGATAGCCGATGGTGGTGACGTTAGTGGCATGACCGCTGACAAACACAACCGCGTCATCAACTTCATAAAAGCTGGCCAGCTCACGCTCCAGCTCGCGGTGCAACGGTCGATCACCGGACACCACGCGGCTGGCCGACACCGAAGTGCCGTAACGATCTATAGCGTCCTTCGCCGCCTGAACCACCACCGGATGCCCGGAGTAGCCCAGGTAGTTGTAACTGGCGAAGTTCACATAATCCTGGCCACCAATACAGGTTTGGGCACCTGCCAGCCCGTCATGCAGACGGAAAAACGGGTTTCCCAAGCCCATGCGTGCTGCACTTTGTTGCAGGAACTGCATCTGCTGATAGCCGGGATACAGATCGAAACGGTAAAACGCCTCGGGAACTTTCAGTGCCGCCTGCTGCGCTTGCTCAAGGGTCGCGCCATTACTGTCTCCTGCGCCGTTGCGACGGCGCTCCAGTGCTTGCTGGATCAAACGCTGCTTGATACCCCCACTCAGACCCCCGGGTGTTTTTGCACTTATCTCACTCAAGCAGGTATCACTCACTGAATCAATCGGTTAGGTGTTGCAACACTTTCGGCCACTGCGGCCACTTGTTCGTGGGTCATGTGCGTGCCGTGACTGGCCAGCACACTTTCGGCCATGGCAGCAGGTGCCGACGACTCGTTGGCCGGGGCCTCACCGCGCAGCAGGCTCAAAATACGCACGCTGAGCTTGTCTATGCTGGAGCTTTCGCTGAGCTCCATGACCGGCAGGCGAACGCCAAAGCGCTCTTCCAGAGCCACGATCAGTTCGACACTCATCAATGAGTCCAGCCCCAGTTCCTGCAACGGCCGCTGTGTGTCCAGGCGCGCTGCGGGCAGGCGCAGAATTTCACAGACTTCGTGCTTGAGCAGTTCAGCAAAGCGCTCCAGCAGTTGGGCATCGTCCAGCTCCACAAGCATGCGCTGTATGTCTTCGGCGTCGTTATCGTCTTCCTGATCACCGCCGTGGGCGCGCACCAGTTCCAGGAAACGCGGGGACGCAGCGCTCGGCAGGAAACGCGACAAGGCTTTCCATTCCAGCTCCAGCACGCCAGTGCCGTCATCGCCGTTGAGCAACATCTGCTCCAGATGCGACAACGCGACTTCGGCCCGCAGTGCAGCGCCGCCCATACGGCTTTGCAGCGCATCCTTGATCTGTTCGTTGCGGGCCAGAAAGCCGACATCGTCAATCGCGCCCCACAGCACGGCGGTGGCCGCCAGCCCTTGAGCACGGCGATAGCGGGCCAGCGCTTCAAGCCAATGGTTGGCCGCCACATAGTTGGCCTGTCCAGGGTTACCGAACAGAGTGGTGGCCGAGGAGAACATCACAAAGAAGTCCAGCTCCAGCTCACGGGTGAGTTGGTGCAGGTATTGCGCGCCCTTGGCCTTGGGTTCCAGCACGCGTTGCAATTGCTCGGCGTCGAGATTACGGATCAGGCTGTCATCGATGACGGTGGCCGCGTGCACCAGGCCCCGTAACGGATACGCACTGGTTGCGATGCGTTCAAAGACACTGCGCAGCTGAGCTTCATCGGTGATGTCGCACGCCACCGCCTGCACATCGATGCCTTGTGCATGCCACAGTGCCAGACTTGGCTGGACCTCGAGACTGGCCGCACCACGGCGGCCCAGCAGCACCAGATGCCGCGCCCCCTTGTCCACCAGCCACTGTGCGGTACGCAGACCAAAACCACCGACCCCGCCCGTGATCAGGTAAGTCGCTTCGCCACTGAGTTGCAGCCCCTTTGCAGGCTGGGCACGGGTTTCCACCAAGTGCTCGATGGGGTTGCCATAGGTCACGACGATCTTGCCGATCTGACGGGCCTGCTGCATGTAGCGGAATGCTTCGACCACTTGATTGGCGTCGAACTCGCGGTACGGCAGCGGGTGCAGGATGCCTTGCTCGAACAACTGCATCATGTTCCCGAACAGGCGTCGGGTCAGGTCCGGACGCTCGCTCATCAGCTGGTCAGCGTCGATGCCGAAGTAGCTGATGTTGTTGCGGAACGGGCGCAAGCCGATACGGGTGTTCTGGTAGAAGTCGCGCTTGCCCAATTCCAGGAAGCGGCCGAACGGTTTAAGGATTCGCAGGTTACGGTTGATCGCCTCACCTGCCAACGAATTGAGCACGACGTCGACACCACGTCCGCCCGTCACTGCCAGCACCTCATCGGCATATGCCAGCGAGCGGGAATCGAAAATGTGCTCGACGCCCAGCAAGCGCAGGAAGTCGCGCTTTTCGTCACTGCCGGCGGTAGCATAAATCTCGGCACCGCACCATTTGGCGATTTGAATCGCGGCAATACCGACACCACCCGCAGCACCGTGGATGAGGATTTTTTCACCCGGTTCCAGACGTGCCAAGTAATGCAAGGCGTAGTACACGGTGAAGAACGTACTCGGAATAGTCGCAGCCGCTTCGAACGACATGCCAGCCGGGATTTTCGCCACCGCGTTGGCGTTGGTCACCAGACGGTTTGCAAAACTGCATGGACCAAAGCCTACGACCCGGTCGCCCGGAGCAAAATCGCCCAGGACTTCAGCGCCCTTGCCTTGCACCACACCGGAAAACTCAAAGCCCAGGGTCGGGCCGGAGAAACCATTTTCAATGGCTTCATCGGACAACAGCCCCAATGCAAACATTACGTCACGGAAGTTCAGACCGGTGGCGCGAACGGCGATATCCAGCTCGTCCACGGCCGGCACAGCTGGATCGCGTACTTCCCAACGCAGGTTGCGCAATTGACCCGGCAGGTCAAAGCCCAGGCTGATTCGAGTGTCCTTGCCGTCTACTGCCTGGGCCTTTTGCGTCAGAACCCGCAGACGCGGCACATAACGTTGACCGTCAGCCGTGATTGCCATCTCGGTTTCGCCATCGGCATGCAACAGCGCAGGGATCACGCTGAGCAAAGGCGCGTTGAGTGCCAGGTCCAGCAGGCGGATGCGGCAGCTTGCAGACTCATTGGCCAAGGTCCGGCCAAAGCCCCAGAAGGCCGCATCGGCAATGGCGTTCACATCCGATGCGGGTTCGGCACCGTACCAATGACCGGCCGCACCACGGCTGAGCAGCCAGCAAGTCGGGGCCATTGCCAACGACTCGCAAGCCTGAACCAGCGCGGCCGCCTGCATGCAGCGGGCACCTTGTGCGTCCAGACCCTGTGCCGCGTCAAGCCCGGCCAAGTGCACAACATGTTCCGGGGCCTGAGCCAGCGCAAGCAATTGCTGCGCCACGGCCCGGGCATCGCCCGGCACCAGCAGGTTCACCACCTGGCCTTGCTCACGCAAGGCCGCCAGCAGTTGTTCAACGCCCCCATGCTGCTGTTCCGCCAGCAGCGCCCAATGCTGCACAGCTACTTCAGGTACAACCTTGCCCGTGGCTTCGCCTTTGCCGGCGAGCAACAGATAGCTGCCGCAGGCATTGCCCGGCAACGCCTCAAGGGTGTGGCTCAGGGTCAGGCCGTGACGTTGCAGTTCAACTTGCCAGAATGACGGACGCTGCTGTCGCGACAACGCCTGCTCAGGACCTTCCAGCCACCAGTCACTGCGGGCACCGAACACAAAGTCAGCACAGCGCGTCGGGTGCTGCGCCAGCACCACCACTTCGCCATGGGGGTTGAGATGGCTTGCAGCCTGGCGCAGCGCCTCGCCCACGGCATCCAGTGGCGCCAGATCGCTGGGCACCAGCACCCAGTCAAAGTTGCTGGCATCACTGAGTTGAGCAAAGTCAATCAGGTTCAGCGCCGGGCAATCTGCCCGCAGCATCTGCGCCAGCTCAGGCTCTTGCACGCAGTAGCTATAGTCGACGCGATCAAAATCGATCCCGGCGTACAGTGACTCGGCAAACGACGGCCCGCCCAGGCCCAGCTCCAGCACCCGCAGACGCTGCCCGTCAGGCAACGCTGCCAGGCGTTGCGCGAGGGTATCGCGCGCACCGGCCAACAAACGTTGTTGGCCAGCCGAACCCAGTACCTGACGCAGCAGCATGGCACCACTGGTTTCGCGGGGCAGCAACTGCTCAAGGGTCTGTTGCCCGTCAAGCAATGCCCGCAAATGGCGACCGATGCGGCCCACCGAATGAATCAGTTGAAAATGCTCCGGATAGCTCTGGAACAGTTCTTGCCAAATAGCCTGGCTGGCAGGACGCTCACCGCTGTCGACGATGCTCACACCGCCGCCGGCATCGCGGCTCAGGCTGCCGTCTTCCAGGCCCTGACGCAGCAAGGTGCTCAGATAGTGACTGGAAACGCCATCCTGTTGCGACCACAGGCTAATTTGCTCAGCGCTGAGTTGACCGCCCGCCTGTTCGATCAGGTCCTGCACGAAACTGGCGCACAATACATCCAGCAATGGCTCGACTTCGTTCAGGTAGCGCAGCTGCGCTGGCTCATCACCCAGGGTCTGAAAATGCGTCAGTAACGGCGAGCTGTCGATGGCGACCCGCTGCACCGGCGTGACCTGGCCAGGAGCAGCCATGCCCACGTGGGCCATGTGCTTGATATCACCGTTGCGGTCACGCTGCAGACGCACACCGCGAAAGCGCGCGTCCTTTATCGACAACACGGCAGCGCCAGTGGCGTCGAACAGGGTGAAATCCACCAGTAACGAATGCTCAGTGCGTTTGAGCTGGCGCACCTCGGCCAGGCACGGCACGCCGCCCGCCTTGCTGTAGGCAATACGCCCCAGCTTCACTGGAATAAACGCCAACCCCTTGTTCGTGCCGGGCTGGCCCACCAGCAATTCGGTAATCAGCTGGAACGCGCCATCCAGCAATGCCGGGTGCACGAACAGGTCGTCCATTTCAGGACGGATAACCTCAGGCACGCTCAATTGCGCGAGGATGCGGGCCGGCTCGACCCACACTGCCGCGACGGTTTGATAAGCCGGGCCGTAGTTCAGGCCCACGGCACAGGTCAGCGCCAAATGCTGTGCACCGGTAAAGTCCGCCGGGCGTGACGGCAAGGCCGGTGCACGCCCGTCCAGCATCACGCCTCGGGCTTCACCGGGAAGACGCGCCACCACGTGCTGTACCCATTCTTCGTGCTGGGCATGGCCGCGGGAAGCAATGTGCAAGGTGCCATCAGCCGGTTCGATATTGATGCGGATTTTTTTGCTGGCGTCATGGCTGAGTAGCAGCGGGTTATGAATTTCCAGCTCTTCGATGTCGACGAACTCGCCCGGCTGGTGCTGCAAGGCCGCCGCCAGCGCCAACTCGCTAAAGCCTGCACCAGGAAACAATACGGCTTCACCGACCTTGTGATCGCCCAGGCTAGGGAACAACTGGGTATCGAGGCGGTTTTCCCACGTCAGCGCACGATCAGGCAGCAAGTGACCCAACAAAGGGTGCACACGCTTGCGTTGCAGTACCCCGAGCGACTCGGCGCTGACCGGCAGGTAGAAGTGTTCGCGCTGCCAGCTGTAGTTCGGCAGATTCACGTGGCGCCCGGTCACCGGGAAATGCGTTTGCCACTGCGGTTGCGCACCGGCAATCAGCAGTTTGGCAACGCTGCGTTCCAGCAGGAAAACGCTGTGATCCTTGCGCAACAATGTGCCAATCACCTGGCCTGAGCGCTCGGCGCCCGTCAGTGCATCAGCCACATAGGAGCGCAAAATCGGGTGCGGGCCCACCTCGACAAACAGGTTGAAGCCCTGCGCCACCAGTGCATCCATCGCGCTCTGGAACAACACCGGCATACGAATGTTCTGCCACCAGTAGTGGCTGTCCAGACTCTTACCGTCCAGCTCGCCGCCAATCACGGTGGAATAGAATGGAAGAGTGGTACTGCGCGGGCGAATGTGCGCCAGATCAGCAATCACTTGCTGCTCTATAGGGTTCATGCTCGGGGAGTGGAACGCGTAATCCAGATCCAGCAGGCGGATAAACACCTGGCGCTCGCTCAGCACTTGCTCAAGCTGAGTCAAGGCTTCCAGCGGACCTGCCACCGTGGCGCCACGGCTGCTGTTTTCGCCCGCGATCACCAGTTGCTGGTCCAGCCCAAGTTCCACCAGCACTGCCGCAGTCGCTTCGGCGCACAGGCCGACAGCGGCCATACGGCCAGTACCACGGGTCAGCCCTTGCAGACGACTGCGATGGAAAATGACTTGAGTCGCGTCTTCCAGGCTCAGGGCACCACTGGCCCATGCGGCCGCTACTTCACCGACGCTGTGACCGATCACCGCGCACGGATGAAAACCTTGCGCCGCCAGCACGCGGGTGACTGCCACTTGCAAGGCAAACAGCGCAGGTTGAGCGATCTCGGTACGCACATAACGGTCGTCGCCGTTTTCACCCAGCAGCTCGGCCCGCAGCGAATAACCGGCCAATGGCTGGAACAGTGCATCGACTTCGGCCACGGCCTGTTCAAACACAGGGTCGCCGAGCATCCCCCGGCCCATGCCTTGCCATTGCGAACCGTTACCCGAATAGATAAAGACCGGGCCCTCGGCGTTGTCCAGGGCCTGACCTGCCTCGACCACTGAGCTCAATTCGCTCAGGCTCGGATCCTGGGCGTAGTCGGCCAGAGCTTGCGCAGCCTGGGCACAATCGGAGCCAATCAACAGCAGGCGATGGGTGTGAGCATCACGGCGAAACAGGGTTTGATAGGCGACGTCGTAAAAATCGGCCTCAGGCCTGGACGCCAGATAATCAGCGTAATCCTGAGCCGTAGCACGCAAGCCTTCGGCGTCTTTGGCGCTCAGCATCAACGGCAGGCGGCGCACTGGCGTTGACTCGCGGGAGGCTGCGACAGGCTCGGCACTTTGCAAAATAACGTGAGCGTTGGCGCCGCCAAATCCGAAAGAGTTGATACCGACAGTCAGTTGCCCTGCAGCCTTGAGTGGCTGATTGGCGGTGACTACCTGCAGGTTCAGGTCGGCAAACGGAATCGTCGGATTGAGTGCGTCGCCGCCGATGGTAGCGGGCACCATCCGCTCATTCAGGCAGTTGAGGGCCTTCATCAATCCCGCCACACCCGATGCTGCCTCGAGGTGCCCAAGATTGCTTTTAACAGACCCTATCGGCAGCGGGTTACCGGCGCCACGGGCCTGGCCCAGTGACTCGCCGATGGCCCGACTCTCAATGGGGTCACCGACTGCGGTTCCCGTGCCATGGGCTTCAAGGTAATCCAGCTGCGAAGGGTCAATTCCGGCCTTGGCGTAAACGCCTTTAAGCAACGCCGCCTGAGCATCGGCGCTGGGCAGCGTCAGACTCGACTTGCGGCCATCGGTATTCACAGCGCTGGCCGCAACCACGGCCAGAATCGGGTTGCCATCAGCCAGGGCCTGATCATAGTCCTTGAGCAAGAACAGTCCACCGCCCTCCGAACGCGCATAACCATCACCGTTCTGATCGAACGACTGGCAACGCCCCGTACGCGACAGCATTGAGGCCTTGGCAAAAATCATGAAGCCGAACGGGTGCATGTGCAGGCTGATACCGCCGGTCACGGCCTGGTCGATATCACCACTGAGAATTGCCTGACACGCCTGGTGGAAGGCAACCAGTGAAGAAGAACATGCGGTGTCGATGGCCATGCTCGGGCCACGCAGGTCATAAAAGAAGGACAGACGATTGGCGGCAATACTCATGGTATTACCAGTGGCCGTTGCCGCGTCGATGGACGCCATGTCATCGACCACACGGTAAGCCTGCTCGACGCTGGCAATACCCAGGTAAACGCCACAATTGCTGCCCCGCAGGCTAGACGGTTTAACCCCTGCGTTTTCGAAGGTTTCCCAGCACATTTCGAGCAACATTCGCTGTTGCGGATCCATCATCATGGCTTCGCGTGGCGAAATGCTGAAAAAGCCCGCATCAAAAGCAGTGATATCGCCCAGAGAGCCCGAGGCGAAGGTATACGTGGAGGCCGGACTGGCTTTGTCAGGATGTAAAAACTCGGCATGTTCCCAGCGGGAAGCATCGACCTGGGTCACCAGATCGCGCCCCTCTATCAGGTTCTGCCAGAAACTGCTGGCCGTGGAACCGGGGAAACGGAAAGAATTACCAACAATTGCTACCTGCCTACGTTTTGTCAAAACCATTCCTTAAAAATACTCATGACCACCATCCCATCCTATCGATGGCTGCATGCCGAGCATGTTCATTGCCGGCAAGTTGTGGAGCGTCGCCTGGAGGTTGTCGATATATTCGCGACTGACTTGCTGCACACACGGGACGAATAAAATCTATTGTCGTACTACTTTTAGGATTATTCCTAGATACATTTTGAATAATACTCGATCCGTGGCATCAGGGAAAACGTCTTGAGCACTGCGCGATGACTTCCCGCCCAGTGACACGCAGCAGGCAGACCAAAGCCCCGGCGGCACTGGACAAGCCGGTGAAGCGTCGAACTCCCTGACTTTCCCGCGCCCATAAAAAACCCCGCAGACTTGAATCTGCAGGGTTTTGAAGGTGCAGGTCGAAGCCGCAATCGAACCGGCACCGGCGATTTTCGATCCACAGATATTATCCTGAAAATCAGCCAGTTATTGAAGAAATCCAGTCCATGAACGGAGCAGATTTGCGAGCCGCTACGTCAGGCTGATCGCTGCGGCCAGTCCAGAGGCAGGTGTTTGTGGACAGTCGGGGGGGGGCTTTTGATTGCCGGGGGGATTCACATGCCGGCCATGGCACTGCTGCCATCATTTTGCTCGAGTTTTTCACCGGGCTTGATTTCAGTAAACCGGCCGACTCCCTTGATCAATGGCAAGTTAACAACTTTGAAAAGTAGCATATAGCCATACACCCAACTTGCTTTGCTTAAAGAGCGGGCATTCATTAGTGCTTCCCCCAAGATGTGCAGTGAAAGTAGAGAGTGGCGCCACACTTAAATCCGCCCCTGGGCTCTTCGAACTGACTGTTCCCAGGCTCGTTAAGCAGTGACAAACATCCTGGCTGTAGTTAAATCCGGGTTGAAACGCCTGATCGGGTGCATTCACTGCAACCTTGATCAGCAGCCAGGACCGCCTCGCACTGGTTATCGCGACCCTCAAGGGCACGCCATACATAATCATCGACAGAACATTGCCCGCGTCAAACAGATCGTAAGGTTGCCGAGCGTGCCGTCAGAATTGTCACCACTGCTCCCATCAGCACAGCAACCACCATGGTCGAGTTGCCCAAAGACTACTTGTACTACCCCAGCCGCCGACAGCCCTCCCCCGCCTTTACGCTAGTTGCCAATGCATTGCGCCTGTCGGGTAGAAGGAAACGACCGGGTCAAAGATCCCGATAACCCTGAGAAGAAAAAGCCCTGCTTCATTCGCCTGAAAGCTCTGGCGCCGATGTGCTTAGCGGCTCTGGCCGAAGTTCACACTGGGCTGGTGCATCATGAAGGTGATGGGTTCGTGATTATCACTGCTGCCAGTGATCAGGGGATAGTCGATGGTCTTTGGTGTTCTCAACCGAGCATGCGAGAGAGTGATCGGGAAACGACCTAGATTGAAAAAGCACGGATGGGTTGGTGCTGAGCGGTTGCCAGCCAACTAACGACTTTGAGTGAAGCCAGGTTGGAAATGCTGCGGGCCATTTGAGAAGCCACGGCTTTGAGCCGACCAGGCTGCTGAAGTCGTAAATGTGAAAAATCACAATGGTAGATTTACGGGTACACCCACTGCAATCGATGCCCAGCTTGGTTTGACGATTCCCCGCAAGCTTCCAGGGGGCTTTAGCCTAGCCCCCTGGCGTCCTGTCGAACGCACACCGACCCTATCTTAAATTGTCTGCTAGCCCGTCAACCCAGAACGGCGTAAGTCGTCCTCTTGACGACATAAACCTTAAGCAGCCTTCAGCCACTTGGTAATTTTCCGAATGGTGGCCTTCCAAAACGATTCGTTTGCTGCTGCTTCCTTCACTGGCTTGGTCTTGAGACTGACCTTGGACAAAGCGACACGCCATAATTCATCACTGCCCAGCCAGCTTTCGCCGCTTGCAGTGTTGTCCCCTGAAAGGACAAACACACGCTGAAGCCCATACTGCTCGTTTTTGATAGATTCCCCGCGTGCTTCATTTATCACAAGAATATCGATCTCTGTGTTGGGGAACCGCTGCCTCAAAAACCGCCGCAAAATGATAGCGCCAGTCCTATTGGCGTTGAGCCTTACGAGCAGAACCCGATCAGCACTCTCGATATCCTCAATCAGCCTGGCCAGCCTGACGGCTATTTTGCTCTTCATTACTGCGATGGCTTCACTGACGCCGTCTTTGCAATCTGAAATCAGCAAGTCGTGAATTGAGCGATACCCTGTAGACGTATCGGTTACATCCATGCAGTCTTTGTGCGTGCCGTTGACCAGAATGTTATCGGGTAGAAAAAGATGATCTACTCCGTCACGAAAAATTTTGACGACTTCTGCAAGGTTTTGCGATGCAAACCAATCAAATGGTCCGCTCGATGTACGAAGCCCTGATCGTTTCAGGCGCCCAGCAGGCTGACACTTTCTCCCAAGACTCGCCACCAGATCATATCCGCCTGTCGGTACTTCAAGTTCTGTCAACTGCATTTAAGGGCTCTTCCATGAAATTTTTGTCATAAAGGCAAATGTTATCATGGCGACAACGAATTTTGTCTGTTTCGATGTTATCGGATTAGGCCTGCTCCCCACTCGACGCTTCGCCCAGACATGGACACCCTATGCTGCTGATCAGAAAAGCCACCTTACCGGTCCTTGCAATTATCCTATCTATGAATAACGCCACTGCAGGGAATAAAGACGTAACCCAATCGCCGCCTTACATCATGCGCGCATCGTTGTTCGAAGAGCTCACCGAGCATCGTGACGTCGTGATGTTCGGAGATAGCCTTACGGCTAGAGGCGAATGGCACGAGTTTTTCAATGGTGTGTCCCTGGCAAATAGAGGCATCGGCGGGGATACGACAGTTGGAATGCTTTCACGCATTGCCCCGATTCTGGCCATGAAGCCTAAGGTCGTTTTCATCATGGCTGGCGTCAACGATGTGGCGGCCAGAAGAACCGCACCCGAAATCGTTCAAACCTATCAGCAGATTGTCAACAAATTTGCAGAGCAGGGAGCTGAGGTGGTGGTGCAATCAACACTTTATGTATCAAGGCGCACTCGCTTATCGCATAACGCAGTAATCAGCGACATCAATGCAGATATGGCGTCGTTTTGCTCAACCTCCAAGCACTGCAAATTTATTGATCTGAATGCCTCAATGTCTCCCGCTGGGCGCCTTGCACGCTCATATACAGGCGACGGAGTTCATCTAAATGGAAAGGGGTATATGACATGGATGAAAGCTATCCATCCAGCCATTGCCCAATTTTCTAGCAATAAAGAATGACGTACCGGAAGTTATCTTCCGGTACCCATCCATCCGGCGGGTTGTAGTGATCAACTAATTCCGGACACGGCGTTAGTTTTTTCTCGGTCTGCGCGGGCGTTAGCCCGCCATTGAACTGATGAGGTCGTATTCAGTTGTAGCGATGCATCAAGGAATCGACAAAGCCAACGATCCTTCCGAGTTGCAGGGCCACGACCAGTTGCCCTGGCTTTAATCAGCTGTTCATAAAACTCCGGGATTCTTTCACCCATCCAGCCATTGAGTTGCTCCGGGGTATATAGTCCGTTCGGCAGCTCGGCGATTGACTGCCGAGCGACATGGAAAATAGCGTGGCCATCTCCTGATCATGCTGTTCGAAGGTCCGCCTCTGGCCGAAGGTTGCCTGTCAAAAGGGGCCGCAATCGAAAGAATGCAGTGATACGGCGATTATGGCGTTGGCGCCCAAGGGACTTGGACAACGTCATGCTCCTACCGCAAATCTTGTAACAGTTGCCCAACAACGAGGGCTTCGACAGCGCCTTCACTGGCGCCAGTGCAAAAAACAGCGCAACAAGCCGATGAATCACCTTTGCAGGTACGGTACACAGCAATGACGCTACCAGGGCCGCAACCTGTATGTCCGCTGAGGGTAAAGCCCCCTTCGATCGAACCCAGCATCAACCCCAGGCCGTATCCCGGCGTCATCCATGGACGTCCCGGAATCGGGCCACCCAATGCTTTTGCTATCTGCATGTCCTGGAGCAAGCCCGAAGGGAGCAAATGCCCCGCGAGAAGCCGGTCGAGGAATAGTGCTGCTTGCGAAACAGGGCCGATCAGCAAGCCATGATAAACCCAGCCGGGGTCATAACTTGATGTGCTCCCAAGGCAGGAATCGGGTAAATCTGCCCGGGTTCTAGCGAAGCGAACGTTCGAGAGGCCCAGCGGCTTCAGTGTGTATCGACTCACTGCCTCTTCGAGCGACAGATCAGTCACCTGTTCAATAAGCCTGCCGATGAGCAGGTAGCCAACATTCGAGTAACGCCAACCGGCTCCGGGGCTATATCGAAGCCGGGCACCATCAAGGCGCTGCATCATCTCGTCGACTGTCCAGGCGGCCTCACCGTTGGCGACGGCGGCGTGATAATCCGCAAGCTCGGCATAATCGGCGAGCCCTGCTTCATGTCGAAGCAGTTGGCGCAACGTAAAAGGCTGATCAAGAATCGAAGCGTCCAGTGCGACCCGGCCATCACGCACCAATGACAGGGCGGTAGCGGCCAGGACGGTCTTCGTAAAGCTCCACCAGGGCACCGCCGGCTCTGATCGACCGGACATTGATTGCTGACCATTTGATACACGTGAGCTCAGCATTGACTTCCCTGAATTGTTGAGCAGATTGACAGCCCGACAAGATATCCCATTCACCTCCACGCGGGAGGGTGAAAAGTCAGGCTCCGGCTTTTGCAATGTTCTGAGTGACTGGATTGTTTGGGCCAACCCGACATGGACATTCATCTGGTGATTCAGCAATGACTCCCAGGCCCCTCTTGCACCATTTGCCAGCAGACTGAAGACAGTAGACGTCACAGATGCAGAGGCGCCAGCGGCGCGTGCCCCAAGACCAGATCGGCGCCCTTGTCGCCAATCACCACAGTCGTGGCATTGGTATTGCCGCAGATCAGATTGGGCATGACCGACGCATCGATTACCCGTAAACCCTGTACCCCGCGTACACGCAGATCAGGCGTGCAGACGGCCATCGGGTCATCAGCATGCCCCATACGGCAGGTGCCCACAGGGTGATAGGCAGTGGTGAGCAAAGGCTCCATCCAGTCCAGCCATTGTTTGTCGGTCTGCACCTGCGGGCCGGGTCGGACCTCAGTGTCGATCAATCCGGCCAGCGCCGGCTGTTTCGCCATGTCCCGTAACCAGCGCAATGACCAGATCAGCGCACGACGGTCACGCGCGTCGTGCAGATAGTTCATGGTGATCGCCGGGTGTTGATCCATGTCGCGGCTTTTGAGTCGTACATGGCCGCGTGAGAACGGCCGCCCCTGAAAGGGCCCCAGCGTCATGCCCTCGAAACGGTCCGGTTGCGCGGCCTTGTCGCTGTCGCCATCGCTCTGGCCGGTCATCGGCAGGCCGAATACCTGAATATCGTTATACGCCAGATCGGGATCGCTCTTGAGGTAGCAGCCGAATTCCGCGGGCGGGCTCGTCATCGGCCCGGTGCGGCTCGCCAGGTAACGCAGTACCGAGCCCGCCAGGCCCACGCCACGGAACCGGCTGTTCATCCCGCACACGCCCGGTTTTAACCTCCAGCACAACGGCGCACTCACGTGGTCCTGCAGGTTTTCGCCCACCCCGGGCAAGTCCACCACAACCGGGATACCCAGGGCCTGTAACTGCGAAGCCGGCCCGACGCCCGAGACCATCAGCAACTGAGGCGACTGTACGGCCCCGGCGCACAGCAATATTTCGCGCCGGGCCTTGGCGAGGTGGCGGCTGCCATCAGGCAGGCTGTATTCCACGCCGGTTGCGCAGAGCCCTTCAAAAACAATCCGCTGCACCATCGCCCGCATCACCAGCTTGAAATTGGGTCGGCGCAGGGCCGGCTCGATCGCATTGCTGGCAATCGAGGAGCGCCGACCGTCACGGAAATTGACCTGAAAGACTCCCGCCCCCTTGGCCTGACCATCATTGAAATCGTCGACCTGTTCCAGGCCCGCCTGTACGGCGGCGTCAACCATCGCGTGCGTCAACGGGTGCACTGACGGCAGGTCGCTCGCCGAAAGCGGACCGCCCCGGCCATGCCAGGCATTATGAATGCGCTGCTGATCTTCGGTTCGCACAAAGTGCGGCAACAGCTCCGGCCAACTCCAGCCCGTGGCGCCCGCCGCGACCCAATCGGCGTAATCATGCTGGTGCCCGCGGATATAGATCATGCCGTTGATCGAGGACGAGCCGCCGACGAGCTTGCCCCTGGGCATCTTCATGCGGCGGCCGCCGGCATACTTTTCCGGCTCGGTCTTGTGCATCCAGGAAAATCTGGGGCTGTACGTCATTGCTCCCCAACCTGCGGGCATTCGAACTAAAAAATGCTTGTGACTGCCGCCGGCCTCCAGCACCAGCACCCGGTAGCGGCCGTCTTCGCTGAGACGCGCCGCCAAGGTGCCGCCCGCTGAGCCGGAGCCCACCACGATAAAGTCAAAGGCGTCCGTCAACATTGATCTCCTTGTCATACGTTTAAAAAGCACCCCTGCACTTCGCCGGATCGGCTCCTGCATGAACCCGGAGCCCGGGCCTTTCAATCCTTTCACAACCACCCCTGTCGGTACTTACCTCTTTCGGACTAACCGGGCTCAAGGGCACAGCGTGGGCCACCCTCCAGCGCGTAATGTTGTTCACGGAATATTGCCAACACTCTGCGAAGGCTGAATAAAAGGCTTTACGCAGCTTGCCGCAAGAAACCGCAGCCGGTGTTCGAGGCCCTGGCTTCGCGGTACTCGACATGGTTAGTCCGGCCGGCGAACTGGATCAGGCCACGCTCACGATGCTTCTGACCGGCGCCATCAGTCCGGGGCGTATTGCCCAAGCGCCTTGCCTGGGAGCCGGTGCTGTACTCAATCAGTTACAGGTCGCTGCCCCGCTCGCGCACATAGAGCAACTGTCCGGACCAATGACCAATTTTGGCGATAAAAACTGCCACGCGCTTCAGACTGACGATCTGGTAATGGCTCATGGCAGTGTTTAGTGCGGACACAAAAACGCCGGCTGATTGGCCGGCGCCGGGGGAGGATCTGCAGCCGTTGCTGCGTGGTAGCAGGGCCAATATCCAGTTTGGCAGAGCTCCCAGGGACTTGCTGCCCCTCATCCAGCACCAGACTGGCGGCATGGACCTTGAATTGGCTCGAAAGGTTTACGCCTATCCAAACACCTCAGGTTTGAGCGCCATCGTCGCGCCCGATTGAAGTGTCCAAAATTATAAAGCCAGTTCACTGCACCACCTCCACAGTCAGTGAATCCATCGACCTCCACTTTGTTAAAAGCAACCCTACAAACTCCAATGGTTACCTCAAACCTCTCGTCAGACTACCTTTAACAGCCTTCAAATTACCCTTGAAATCTAACGGCTGACGGCTAGTTTTTTCCTCAGCACCACCGTCCCACCCATACGTTTATCAACGATGCTCACCATGGAGAGGTTCAATTATGATTGCCCCTAAAATCATCCCCACCCGCACAAAAAAGGCTGGCGCGCACTTTGGGCCTGTTTGCCAATGTGTACCGGCACATAACCGGTGGAGCCCGGAAACCCAAAAGCAATTGGGATACCTGTCGAAGATGGGATTTAAAGCCGAGTTCGTAGAGGTGGTGCCAAAAGGCTTCATCATCGAGCCGAACGGCCGTCGTATCACGGGTCAACACGTCGAGGAGTTATGGCAAAACTACCAACAAAGTGAAGAGCATAAAAAAGGTCGGGCTTACATGGCGCCAGACCCTTGGTACATTGCCTCCCCCGCGGCAGTGAGCAACGTCAAAGTGTTTGTTAATGATATTTTCAATGCTGGATGGAAAGATTTTATCCAGGCGGCGCTAAACGAATGGAACAACCCCGACCTGGAGTCTTGTATCAATATTCAGTTTGTCGATACTCCCGATGAAGCCAACTGTCAGGCAAATATGTACTGGACAGAGGACGGCCAATTGGGATGGGCCGAATGGCCATGGGGCTACCAGGTCGGCGTGTCGGTCGATATTAATTACTTCTATTACGAGCAGTTCGGAGCTGAAATTTATTACAACACCATCGTTCATGAAATGGGGCACGCCATGGGCCTGACGCACTCAGGAGGCGAGGATAGCAGCTTCCCTGTTGGTTTCCCTGACCTGTTAGTGCCCGGTACCAGCCCCGAGCCGAACCCCAATGACGTGATGTACACCTCCGGCCACGAGTGGAAAGGCTTTTCTGCTGATGAAAGAAAGGCGATCAAGTATTTGTGGCCAGCCTCCGGTAAACGTTGACGAGTTTGAGGGGCATATCCAAACGTGTGATATGCCCCTCATGTCCCTGCCTGGTTGCCGCCAAAGCTCTGTTACTTAACGATTCGGGCTTGCGGAACTAGTCATGAACATGTGATTTTTCTTGAAAAACAACCGCAATATCAGATCAGTTAATACATGACGCATTATGCAATCGACCAAGATCTCAGCACATTCGATTTATGCTTTGGTGTCAGTTGCAATCAGTAAACATGCTGAATTTCCAATTCAGTTTCACGACACTTCAGTCAGGGCGAGCACAAACTTTGAGGAAATTGTGACCTCCATTCGCTCCGTAGGTCAAATCAGTGAAATGGTTAAAGATGGCCGATACGATCAACTCTCGAGGTCTATCAATATCATTGGATTGGTGACCTCTTTTGGTGATTTTTTCGACAATGTAAAAAAACAGCTAAAGCTGAATCCTCAGGATATAAAAAAACCGATCGAGTTACTCAGCCACACTCGACCTCGATTGCTCGTAAGGCCCGCCGCGCTGAAAACTGCTCACTGCGTAAACGCTGAGTACGACCTTAATGCCCGAGTCTGCGATGACTACTCGCTAAGATGGATCAACTGTGTAATTAATTTGCGGCATATTTTCATGCACGAGTGCGGCAACTATACAGACACGTATTCCCAAGACATGTTCGCCACATGGGTGGGTATGAAAAAAGGTGAGCCAATCACTTTCGGTGAAAATCAATTCGACTCGGTACTGTGGTTCCTGAACGACCACGTACGTGACTTTGTTGAGCGGTTCGACAAAAAACTTTCACAATGAAACACTAAATCGCTCGTCGCTTCATAGACTCTTCCGGCCTCATTGCAGGTGACATATTAGCGATATGCCCTTTGATCAAGCCCTGTATCAAGTGCCGGATCACTCCAGTTGACAGGCTCATCTCCCGGTACACAGTGCTGCCGACTAGCATCAGCACAGATGATGCTGGCGTTCACGGCAACGCGTTCGCCTTCGCCTTTGACCAGACCCGCGTCCATGCAGCGACGCAGCACTTCATTGAACAACCAGCGAAACAGATCACTAAAACCGAAGCAGCTTCAACATCTAGACTCTACAACCCCTATATATCGAGTATTTACGTGAGTACCCCCACTACAATCGATGCACAACGATGCACAACTTAGCTTTACAATTCCCCGCAAAAGCCCCTGTGGTCTTTCGGCGCCATCTGATGGCGTTCTGCCACGATAGCAGAGCCTAATTTGTGGATTTTGGTTTCAATACAACGTAGGCAATACAGCTCCCTGCGCTCGAAGCTGATAGTCAGTAACTACTTGGAATATCGATTCTGCCAGCAATCGCAGGCGCTCTACTTCCTCAGGAGAGCTTCCATTTGATTCAGCTTCACGATGGCGCCGTATAGCTTCGCTAGCCTGCTGGAGCAGCGGTTCCCCAGCCGCCGTCATTCCCAGTATCGTCCTCTTCATTAATACTCACCCACTCAATAGTGATATCACTATAGCAGCTACCCACTGAGGGTTAGATATTGGTCGGAACGGTGTGATTCGAACACTCGCGCCTTATTGCCAACCAACTAAACCCTTATCTTACTTACTATAACACGCACCCCTATCACTATTACGTAGCACTGTTTCACCCCCCTTTTGCAAACGCGCTAACAGCTGGAATTAGAATACGCTAAGATCATCCTGTTGCTGAGAGTAGGTATATCCAGCCTTAACCCCTTAGGTTAAGAAAAACTAAACGGAGCGTGGGGAGCGGGCGACCAGCCAAGTTGAAGTCGAATAGGCGGGTTTGCGCAGAGTGACGGGAAATCGCAGTACCGACCAACCCACGCGTATCAATTCCGCGAGTGGTAGCAGAGCAGTATTTTCACATCCGGCTAGTTAGCAAAATCCGCATCGTGTATCCACTCCCGCTTGCCGACAGTATGACTATATTTCAATTAGACGGTAGCCCCAATAGATGTATCGGATGTTGATCTGTGTATTTAAAGTACCTCGAGGAGTAGCACAGTAGAACCACGGTAGGTCCCAGCGGTAGTTGGCGACTTGGTCAGTTCGCCATTTACAGTTACTCGCGGGTTGGTTCCGCTTACGGTTAGCACTTCCCGACCACTTTCTTGGAATGACAGTCGGACCGTTCCATCCCCGCCGACCCCTACCTGACCTCCATTTTCGATGGTTAGCCGGATTGTCGCTTCGGAGTCACAATGGATTTCCACGGGACTTGACTCTTTCAACCGCTCACCGACCCGTCCGCGCATCGTAATCGATACTTCAGCACTTGTGCACGAGGTGTCCCAGAGCGTATACACCACCGGGATTTCAATTCGAAACATGGTGCCTGCCCAACCTCTGCTGTCATCACAGGACCCACCCCAGAACAGTGGTGCATCCCCACGGCCGGTTATGAAGCCGGTGCCAATCATCGCTTGCGCTATCACGACGGCGGCTTGTTCGGGTGTTTCGCAAAATACGTTTGATGGAGGTCGTTGCCCGCGCGCGCAGTTGTCGCGTGACTCCACCTTGCTGCTGCATCGATTGAAGGCAGTGGTGTTATTGTACGTGTACATATACTGGGTTAGACCGTTCCGCCCCCCGCGCCCTATGTATGCGGCACTTTCAAGCCCAGACACACTAGTCAGCCTCCATTCCAGGAACCCAGGGTCCGCAGTGGGATATGCCTTCATATAGGCAGTAGCTCCGGATACAGTACCCACCCACACGCTGAATGCGGTCGTGGCGATTGCGGTTATGATTGTTAGGGTTTTCATTCAGTCGGCCCAATATGGTTCGTGGCTGTTCACTTAAATGCCTGCCCCCTCCAGCAGCGGTTCTTCGCCCGACCCGGGGGTGCGTACAGTTGGTTTGTCTTATCGTTACTTGGACGCGAGAGAAGCAGGGTTCCCGCCCATCCGCATTGCCCATATGTTCCACCGTGCCTCGTACGCCTGCACCCGCTCGGTGGTTTCTGTCATTGACAGTCCCCGTCGTCTGGCTTGCTCGTAAAGCCGCAGTCGTTGTACACGATGGTTTTCTAATGCGCGGGGTGCGATGGTGGTCCCCGCGGGGGTGAACCATACGCCCAGCCAATCAAATCCATGTTCTATCCTCCAAAGCTGGGTTTTATCCGGATGCGTTTCAAAACCACCCAGGTTAAAAAACTCATGCAGTTTCTTCACGCAGCGCCGCAGTTGCCAACGCGTGCGTGTGAGCAGCACAAAGTCGTCCATATAGCGCGCATAATAGATACCCTCCAGTGCAGCAAAATGGCTATCCACGTGGTAAAGCAAAACTGCACCCATTAACGGGCTGAGCGCACAACCCCGACAGATCCCTTGGTCTGGGGTAAAATTATCTCCACCGTCCTCGATGCTGTAATACAGATATTGCCCGACGAGATCGGTGAGCACCGGGTCAGCAAGGTTCTGGCGCACGATACCCAACAACTGCTCTTTTCGGATATGGCGGTAATAACCGCGAATATCGGTGCGATAGACAAAGGGATAATGCCCCGAGGCTAGTGCCCGCCACACGTCCCTCACCGACAGCCTTCCCCCGCCCCGGCCTTTGATATGGACGCAGCGCTCATGCATCGGCAGCTGGCTTTCCACCTGCAACGCAACCCACTTCAGAACCAGAGCATCCTGTGCACACCACTGTATCCAGCGACCATCGTGAGACCGATGTAGCTGCATCGGCTGCAGGCGATAATTACCGCGACACACCTGCTGATACAAAGCCTCACCTTGTTGCGGCCAATGAAAACGCAGGTGCCACACGTCCGCATTTGGTGGTGCATGCCGGCGTCGTGCCTTTAACCAGACATACGCCGCCAGCCAATCACTATCAGCCTTATTCATATTCCAGGTTGAACGTGGCAATAGCATTGAAGGGCCCGCGTTCAATGCTATTGTTGGCTATTGCATCCGGCTCGCCCTGCACATAGGCATGTACCGTCAGGGTGTTGTTACCGTTGACCAATCGAACGCCTTGGTCGGGCTTATTCAGAGGTAATTTCTGGCCGCCCGGGGTTTCCATTCCAATGGCAATGCCGCTGGCCTGGCTGGCACCGTCAATCGCAAGCAACCCGGCCAAATGCGGGTTTTCAATTCCGCTGAAGGTCATCTTGACTGTTCTACCCAGACTCACATCGCACTCTGTCAGGCGTATATCAAACGGCTGGCCGTGGGTGCGCTGGTTGGTATAGAGGTACTTGTCGATCACCGTGCCGAAGTCCAGCGTCACGCTCTCGCCTCCAGGCGCAATGACGCAAGGTTCTGCCACCAGGGTGCCGTGCAGCCGAACATTCTTACCCTGCGCCGAGGCGTTATGCACCAACGCCAGCGCTAGCACCAACCCCAGCGCATACGGATACCGTTTACGGCAGTTCATTGGTACACCGCCCGCAACGTCGCAGTGGCCTCAAACGGCCCCTCCACCAAGGTCGCGCCAACCCGCTTGACCGGCACGGCCGACAGAATCGGCGGGGTGGTCAGGTTGACGGGGATCGGCTTGTTCAACTCAAAAGGCACGCCGTTTTGTCTGATCTGGATCGCCAGGTCAGTCACGTTGCTGTCCACTGCCGCGGCATCGTAATCCGCCGGGGTACCGATAATTTCCAAGGTCATGTCCCGGGCACTCACACTCGGATCGCACTTGATCCGGTACTTCATCACTTGCAGGTAGTTCACGCCATCCACCTTTTTCACACCCACCCGACTGCCAAAATCCACATCCACCTGGTCATCGTTATTAATGGTGCACGGCGGCGGCTCAATCAGAGTGCCGGAAAATTTCAAGTTGTCCGCTGCCATACCTGGCGCGCTCAAAGTGGCACTGACCAATAACAGCAGCATGCCTGCATACAGTTTCATCACGTCGCGCCTGTTCACCGGTACTCCACCTTCATGACTGCCCCCGCGGAGAAAACGCCGCCACTCAAGGTGGCGCCTGGACGTTTGACTGGTACCGCCTCAAGTTGCGGCCAGTTCGGGTAGGTGAAGTCCTTCGAACTGTTGATTGGCAGGGAGGTCCCGTTACTTAACATCGCAATGCCGAAGTCGGTGATATTGGTAGTCAATACGTTGTGGTCAAACGCCGCACCCGTGCCTTCTATGCGGATCTTCATCGCACTGGGAGCACCAGGCGGGCACTGCACCGTGTACGGCACCTGCATTTTTTTGTAATTGCCGCCCACTAGGGTGGTCAGCACGTCGTTGCCGAAGTTAACTTCGATAAGGTTGTTGCTGTTGATCTCGCACGGAGGCGCCGTGAGGATCACTGTAACGTTAATGGTGCTGGTGGCCGCAACAGCCGGGTAAGCTGTTGTCCCCAATGCGAGCAGAGCTGCGTATAGGGCAACGAACAGGGCGCGCCACGTATACCGGCATGATTTTTCAAAAGCCATAGCGCTCCCGTTACTCATATCGCAAGTTCAGTCGGGCTATACCAGCCCTCGCCTGCGCCACCCGGGTGGCGCACATGTATTCCGGCTGCACGGGCTGGTTCGCCGAGGCCATCTCCAGCGTCCAGGCACTGCCTGTCAACGCACCATACCCACGCAACACGCCGGTACTGCCTTTAGTTTGCTGTTGCATGTCTGGCTCCTTCATCGGGTCATGACACCGTTACGCCGGTTATGATTCTTTTTTGACGGGCTCTGGCTTCTTGGCGGGCTCGGCCTTGCATTCAGTACCGCTGCAGGTGAACTGCAGTTGCGGGCGACCGCCATAGTCATTGACGTAGGTCAGCACCGGGTTCGGGCCCAACACGGAAGCCCCTAGGTTGAGTACTTCCTTGCCGTGTGGCGCCACCATAACGGGCTCAAACCCTTCGGCGCCGGCGGGGCCGGATTTGCTGCTGGCGTCGACTATGGTCACGTAATAGGGCGTCGGGTTATTGACCTGGTATTTGTCGCCTAACTTGCTCAGCGTCAGTTGTTCCTGCCACGGCACCATCCCGATGGTTGCGCCCAGCGCCTTGGGCCGATAAAACAGTTTGATGCGAGTCTGCAGTGCCAGCTGCAAGGTGTTGGGCTTTTCGCTCTTTGGCGGGATTTCACGCAGGTTGAAATAAAACAACGTCTCGCGGTCCTGGACTAACAGATTGGCGCCAGGCAGGGCCTGTATCTTGATCTGGCTTTTGGCTCCAGGCTCCAAGCGCTGCAAGGGCGGTAGTACGGTCAACGGACTGGTAATCTTGTTGCCCTGCGCATCTTCCACCCAGCCTTGTGCCAGGTAAGGCAGTGTCTTGTTGTCGTTGCTGATACTGAGGCTGATGGACTTTTCGCCACCGTTAAACACTGCCCGGGTACGGTCCAGCGCCACGGCCGCCTGCACCTGTTGCATACCCAGCAGGCCCAATAACAGGCCACCAGCTACGCGAAAAAGAGGGTTGCTACAAATGTTCATCTTTTATTACTCACTGTTTGTGTCTGTGTAAAAACTTCAAAGGCAGGCTGCTGAAGAGAACGTCACACTGGCCTGCCACAGGGGCTACAGGTGTATTTGCCGTACGCCGTCAACCCGCGGCTTTTTTTAGCGATTCGCTGGCGGGTAGCCCGGTGCATGACAACACCTGTTCGGCCATGCTGCCCTCGGCAATCTGTGCGGGCATTTGCAGCGCACACCGCGCCTGGCCATTCCAGTGAACGCTCATTTGCTCGCCAGGGTTGATGCCGCTGAGGTAGGCGTTGCCATCGTCACTGACAATGCCCACCTCCTGGCCCTTGTGGTTTTTCACCGTGGCCCCAAAGGGAGCGCTTGAACCATCGCCCAACTGGATCACCACCATCGCTTTCTCACCGGACACCACCTCGAACCGTCGATAGCCAATAGCCCCTTCGGTCAAGGTGGCTTGCGTCACCGAGCGCCCTACTTCGGCGTTTTCCGGCAACTTGTTAACGTCAATGCTTAGCTTGTTGCGGTGATAACTGTTGACGTCGGTGACCACTGCTTTACCAAACCTGTTGGTGCGGATGGCTGAGCCGTAGCCCGAAATTGGGATATCCGCGACGCCGTCGGTGTCAACCAGGATTCGAGTGCCGCCAACCATGTTCGAGCGGTGCAGCGCAGCGCCTTCCAAGGTGGCAGTTGCCCCGCCTTGCAGCGACATACCCACCGAGGCATAACCCCCCTCCTGGTAGCTGGTATTGGCATTGACCCGCGCCAGGGTTCCGTCATGGGTGTAAAAGCCACTGGCGGTGGTGCCGTTGCTGTTTCTGCCACCGTTGAGCTGATAGCTGTCGCCATTTGCCAAACGGTCGTAATAGCCCACCTGATGACTGTTGGCATCGCGATCATAGCTGCCGCTGTAGCTGACGGAACTGCTGCCGCCACCCAGTGGCATTGAGAACGAAACGTACATGCCGTCATCATTGGCACCGCTGTACTTGTTGCGGTACGCCGTCATCGACAGGCTTATGCCCCTGAACTGACCGAAGCTGAGGCTCTTGGACAAGGTAAAGGTGTACCGGTCGTTGGCCTGGGTATTCCAATAAGTCTGATGGTCGTAGTTGAGGTAGGTACTCAACCCGCTGTCGCTGAAGTTCTGCCTGAAACTGACGTTGTAGAGCTCTTTGCTATTTTCATTACGGGTACCGAAGTTACGGGCATCCAGATAATCGCTCATGGACATATAGTCTTTCTCCGAGAAGCGATACCCGGCAAAGGTCACTTGGCTATCGTACTTGTCGAAGTTTTTCGAATAGCGCAGCCGGTAAGAAGCACCGCTCAGCGTGTTTTGCTCCGTTTGAGGCAGTCGGGCCCGCGACTGAGTAATGTCAAACGATAATGCCCCAAAGGCCATCAGGTCCCGCCCTACGCCCAGAGCCAAGGCTTTGTAATCACCGCCTTCAACACCGCCGCCGTAAAGCGACCAGCCGTTGCTCACCCCCCACGAAGCCTCACCGGCGATAAACACGGGCCCATCGGTACTGTGGCTGAAGTCCGAGGGGCGACCGCTGCTGACCTTGTAACGCACCGACCCTGGCCGGGTCAGGTAGGGAACGCTGGCAGTATTGACAGTAAACGTCTGCACGCTGCCATCTTGCTCTTCTACCCGCACATCCAATTGCCCGGAAACGGCATCGTTAATGTCTTGAATCCGGAACGGCCCCGATGCAACCTGGGTTTCATACAGCACCCGCCCTTGCTGGGTTATCACCACTTTGGCGTTGGTCCGAGCTACGCCTGACACTTCCGGGGCATAACCGCGCAGGTTAGGCGGCAGCATGCTGTCATCGGTGATCAGGCTGACGCCGGTAAACCGAAAGCTGTCAAAGATGTCGGAATACAGGAAGTTTTCACCCAGGGAAAACTGCGCCCCAAGGGTTGGAATAGCCTTGTAGGCGTAATAGCGGCTCCAGTCCCAGCTATTGCCCGGACCCTGACCATTGCTCCGATGATCCAGCCGCGTTTGCCAGTCGGCACGCAGCCGCCAGGCGCCCATATTAGCCCCCACTGTGCCGTTACCACTCAGGTTGTAAGAAGTACCACCGCCCTGCTCCTGGCGCTGGCTTTGGCCATTCATGTAATAGTCAACGAACAGACCGGGGATGCCTTCGTCCCAACGCGACGGCGGATCCCAAGTGTCTACGGCATATTCAAGATAAGCCTGCGGTATGTTTACCATCAGACTGGAAGTGCCCAATTCAGCACGCGCTGTTGCCCCCGGCAGACTGTCAAGTGACAGGCATTGCCCCTGGTGCCACCACGTGAGTTTTTTGCTGATGTCCGGTTTTAAACCAAACTGGTCCACCAGAGCCGGACTGAGACAGGCCGAACTCTCATTTGCATCCTGTTCTGAGGGATAAAAAACCACAGACTGTTCAGGCAGTTCCTGCCTGTTAATACGTACGAGCATCGTGTAATCGCCCGGCATGATATAAGCGCCACGGGAAAATTGGCCCAAGTCCATATTTTCGCGATCTTTAACATCCAGAACATCAATATTGAATTGTACTTCCTGTGCACTGGCTTGATACCCGACGCCACTGAATGCACAAGCCATGGAAACGCCCAATATGCGTGGACGAAAAGGTACAAGTGCCCAGTTCGGTACACTCATGACTGAGGAGTCCATATCATTTATATTTACACCAAAAAGTACGCCAACTACAGACTGAACATAACATCCACTCAACTACCACCCACGAAAAAGCAAAGAACCCAAGCAATTCCCTAAACTTATACTTTTTGTTGATTACCCAGCAAACACAGAAAGCCGCTCAAACACAGCGCTTTCTGCCAAACCTGTAGTTGGTAAATTTTATTATTCAGATTAAAAATGCATGTGGGATACACCCACATGCATAGCTAAACCGGACTCGGGAGCCGATTAGTTGTAGGACAACATGAAGTTGGCCGTACTGCTGAACTCGCCCGGAATAATGCTAGCAGCATCACCACCGTTACCTTTGAGGTAGGCACTGAAGGCCAAGGTTGCATTGCTAGCGCCGGCGCTGACCAACTGACCAGTAGTGGCAGTGCCCAGGGTGATCGCAGCGCCGTTACCATCGGTCAACGCAATACCCGCACCACGAGCGTCACCGGTAATACCGAGCAAACCACCCTCACCTGCTGCACCGTTAAAGGTCGTTTTGACAGTTTTTGCAGTGTCCAGACTGCAGTTTTCCAGGCGGATCTCAAAAGATTTCGGGGCGGAGTTACCAGAATCAACCAGCGCCACGTTAGAGACCGCACCCAATTCAACCGTCTGATCAACAGTGTTCGGATCAATAGAGCAAGGCGCATCAATAATAGAACCGGTAAAGCGTACGACACCGTTACCTTGATCCGCAGCCTGTACAGTAGTGATAGTGCCAAGTACCAAAGCGGCTGCCAGGGCGATTTTATTAAGTTTCATTCGCGCTATTTCCTTTATGACAATTATAAGTTTGCGACCATGCCTCTAGTTACAATCCTTTAATAGAGGCAGTGCTCCATCAAAGTGACGCACAATGGCATGCGGTCAAAGCCCCCGATATATCGATATCGTTGAACTTCGCACAGTATAAGAGTCAGGCCCATCAAGGTAACTGAGACGCTTCTTGAGGCAGGCCGAGAAATTTCTCGATCGGTATCGGCGCTTTTTATAAAACCCTTTTAAACCAGGGTATCGCGAGGCGAAACAACAACCTGCTTTGATAAACTCATTCGCAAAAATTATAAAATACACCAGAGCCGGAGGCGGCTTGCAGAGCCCCAGAAGTGAAGCCTCACGGACTTTCGCCCTGCAACCGTTTATTGAGAGCCCCGGCATGCCCGATAGACAAAGCGGGGACTGTTACAGACGCAGTATTAATGTATCTACCCTTGCGCGCAGCCTGCACCGGAAAAAGATAGCGTCCCGGCACAAATCAGCTAGCGTCTACTGGACAGTTTCTTTTGTTGTGCTGACTCGTGCTGATGCATTCAAGGTGCCTGTGCGCCAGCCAGAAATATCTTGCTTGCAGGCAAGAATGGTCTCGCCGATCAGCAGCACAAAGCTTGGTGACCATCGGGGCGGCTCCTGCAATAATCCCCCATGTAACAAAATGTAATATTTTATATACCCGGAAAATTCGAAAATGCTCAGCCAAGTCTTGTTCAGACTGAGCGGGTTGAGCGGTGGCTGTAGCCAGCCATAGTTGTCCTCCCGATGCATGCCCACAGGTGAGTCAAGATTCATGAGTAAGACAGTATTGATCGTCGATGATCATCCGGTTATTTGCATGGCCATCCGTAACGCTCTCGATGAGATCGGGTTCGAGACCGTTGGCGAGACGGCCGATGGGGTCGATGCCTTGCAAATGATCGATTCCCTTAAGCCAGACCTGGTAATTCTGGATATAAGTCTTGAAAAAATGGACGGGCTTACGGTGTTACAACGAATCGCCCGGGAAAAACTCGATACCCGGGTGCTCGTATTCACCTCACAGATGAAAGAGGCTTATGCCACTCGCTGCTTTCAAGCCGGAGCGAGCGGATTTGTGAGCAAACACGAACCTATTAGCCAACTGATCAAGGCGATCAATACCATCGCCGATGGCTATGTGTTATTTCCAAGGGATGCCATGCCGATCTACTCTGGCGGTGCTCAAACAGTTGCCGCGGGCGACCTGGGCAATCTTACAGATCGCGAGATGCAGATCCTGAAGTTGCTGGCCGAGGGCTACTCCAACCGTGACATCGCAGCCAAACTCAACCTTAGTAGCAAGACGGTCAGCGGCCACAAGGTCAACCTTCTGATGAAACTCAGCGTGACCTCAGTGGTCGAGTTGGCGAACATTGCCAAACAGCACAACCTTATTTGACCTTGACGTGAAATCGACAATATCCCGACTCGGCGCCTTCGTTCTACTCACTATTTTGTCCTGTATGCCGGTCAGGTCCGAGACGGGCGATCTACAGCCCACCGCGCGACAACAACTCGATAGCGTGAAAGTCCAGCCCGACGATGTTGAGCGGGCTTGGCTCGATCAAAAGCAAGCGCTGATAGTCGGCGTGACCAGCGATTCCTTGCCGCCGTACCGCATATTTAGTGAACACAACAGCTTTGAAGGTCTCACCGCGGATTACCTGGCAGCTCTGCGGATCGAACTGGCGATCGAGATCAAGGTACGCCCGTTCACCACGATAAATGCCGCCTTTGACGCCTTGCGTCAGGGACAGATAGATATGGTGGCCACCGCCACCCCCCAAGAGGCCAGCGATTTTGGCGTGCAACTCACGCCACCTTACGGGCAGTCGGAGCTTGCCCTCTTCGCAGACGGAGGGGATCTTCGCGAATACAGCATCAATGATCCTCAATTGCGCATCGCTGTGGCCAACAGCGCTGCACTCTCGATGTACAAGAGCAATGGCGGCCAAGGGAACTTCATTATGTATCCCACGCCCCTTGCCGCAATGGCGTCGGTGCTGACCGGCGATAATGACGTTTACCTCGGCGACACGCTCTCCACCTACTACCTGTCCAGCCAGCTATTCAGTGTTCAGTTTGAAATCAACCAGAGCACGCGCCTGCCAAAGGTGGATCTTTCTTTTGCCCTTGCAGCCAACAATCCGGTACTGGCTGGCCTCCTGAACCGCGGACTGGGAAGCATCAAGCATCGCCAGATGACCGAGGCCCAGTATTTCTGGGGCGACTTTGAGAGTGGTGATCTAAGTGATTTTCGCCTGCACCTCAGCAACGCGGAACGCACCTGGATCAGCAATGCCGGGGTAGTCAGCCTTGCGATCAGTGAAGATCTTGCCCCTTACGCTTTTTTCAACAGCAATGGCCGGTTGAATGGCATTGCTTCAGATATGTTGGGTATCATTCGGCGAAAGACTGATATTCACCTCAAGATTATCCGTGTCAGCTCGCTGAGCGAAGTCAGCGCTTTGCTGGACAATGGCAAGGCAAGCATTGGCATCCTGACTGAAGACAGTCAGTCTTCGCTGCCCTATCTGCATACCCGGTCCCTGGCCGTCGCGCCCTACCTGTTCGTGATGCGCCAGAACCATCAGGAGCTCCTTGAAGCACAAAGCACGGCACCCGTCGCTGTTGCAAAAGGCTATCTACAAAATGCGCTGATTACCCGGCAATATCCCCATGTGCGGATCCTGAACACCGAAACCATGGCCGAGGCGTTCAATCTTGTCCGGGAAGGTAGAGCCGACTATGTCCTGGCGCCTGCCAACGTCGCGCGTTACTACCTCTCCTACAAATACGAATCAAGCCTGAAAATCGGCGGCATCCTCAATGTTGAGGATGCGAAGATCGTGTTCGCCGCCCCAAAAGATCAGTCCGAATTGATTTCGATCTTCAACAAGGCAATGATTGAAATCCCTCCGCGCAAGAACCTGCAGATCATCGGGCGCTGGCGTGCCAACACTGCTACCGATGAAAAATACTGGGAAGGGATCGCCTCTACTGTCTGGCGATCCTTCGAGGTGCTGGGCGCCCTGCTTGTGGTAGCCGGCCTGCTGATCGTGATTCAGCGCCGGCGAATTCTGAAGAAGCGCAACGACCTTGAGCAGCGGCAGTTACTGCTGGACGAACTGCAGATAGTCAAGGAGTCCGCCGAAAAGGCCAGCCGGAGCAAAACAGTGTTCCTGGCCACCATGAGCCACGAAATCCGTACTCCGCTTAACGCGATCATTGGCATGCTGGAGTTGGTGCTCACTCGCAAAGACAACGCTGAGCTCAACACACAGTCGGTGCACATCGCCTACGATTCGGCGAACCATCTGTTAGCCCTGATTGGCGACATCCTCGACATATCGCGCATTGAGTCGGGCAAGCTGAGCCTGTTGCCTGAACCCACCCGGATCAAGGAACTCCTGGAAGCCACAAGCAACGTTTTTTCTGGCCTGGCTCGGCAGAAACGTTTGTACCTGCGCCTGGATATAGCACCACTGGCCGATGAGCTGGTTTGGGTGGACGCACTGAAGGTTAAACAAATCATCTCCAACCTCCTGAGCAATGCGATCAAATTCACGGAACAGGGCGGCATCCATATTCGTTGCCAGGTAACACCTGCGAGCAAGTCCTCTCTGCACGTACTTATCAGCGTAAGTGACACCGGCGTTGGCATCCATGCAGCGCAGATTGATCAAATCTTCAAACCCTTCTTTATTATCCAAGATGCGATCAACGACCCCAATGCTGGAGCTGGCCTGGGCCTCGCGATCTGCAAGGAGCTAAGCGACTTTATGGGGGGGCATCTGGAGGTGGTGAGCGATACGAAGTCCGGCACTCAGTTGACCTTCAGCATCGTGCTTGATTGTGTCAGCACCGAGGGCCATGTACTCACTCCTGCCCCAGGAGCAAACGTGGGTCAAAGCCAAGATGCGAAGTTGACAATACTGATTGCTGAAGACCATCTACCGAGCCAGTATCTGTTGTACCAGCAACTCTCCTACCTGGGTCATCGTGTGGTCACCGCCAGCAATGGCCTTGAAGGCCTGGCGATGTGGCAAGAAAATGAAATCGACATTGTGCTCACCGATGCCAACATGCCGCAGATGAGCGGTATCGAAATGACCCAAAGCATCCGCCGGCTGGAGCAATCCCGGGGCGTTCGCCCGTGCATCATCATTGGACTGACCGCCGACGCCCAACGCGAAGCGCTTGAGCGCTGCCTGGCCAGCGGTATGGATCATGCGCTGACCAAGCCAATCACCCTGGCCGACCTTAACCGCTGGATCCCCAAGCTCGACACAGACGAGCAACAACTCAAAAATTTGCCGTCGTCGATGAGCACTATCCAGGCGGCCTTGGCCGAACAGGTGATCGAAAGCAACAACAGCGAACTCGAAGCCTTGCAACGTGCATTGGACAAGGAAGACCTGAAGGAAATGGAACGCGTTGCGCACAAGCTCAAAGGCACCGCGTACATGCTCAACCACTCAGGACTACTGGAACAATGCATTGAGGTCGAAGAACTGTGCGCTGATGGAATAATGTCCATTAATACACTTGAAGCGGTGACGATGCTGATGCAGTCACTGGAGGCAATCAACCAGGCACTGCGACCGAGCTGATGTTCCGGGCTGGCGCCGAGAGTTATCTGCGCGCAGTTCCAGAAAAATCTCGGCGAAAATACAGATTCGTCTTTCGTGTCGCCAGGGTGGGATCGCTTAGGCTCAGAGGCATACCCATTCAGGCTGCCCCACCATGCAAAAAACCTCATTGCACGCACTCGTTGCGAGCCACACTTACCAACCAAAGCAAGCTCTGCAAAACCGGCCGGACAGTTCAAGCGCTCCGAAAAAAACAGCCCGACTGCCCAGTGCCGGGGAGGTAAAACGTAGTCTTCTACGCAGAGAGTTCAATGCGTACCTACAACCCAAATTCGATTTACACACTGGTCAGGTCGACTCGGTGGAAGTCCTGGCACGCTGGCATCACCCTCTGTATGGCGTACTCAATCCAGCAACCTTCATTGCACTGATGGCCCGTGAAAAATGGCTCGATACACTGCTATTCGAATTGTTGGAGCAGAGCCTGGCCTTTCAGCTAAAGCTACTGGAACAAGGCAGATTCATAGGCATGGCATTCAACCTGTCTCTTGATCAATTGATGAGTGATGCACTCATCGAACGCCTGGAGACCCGCTTGCGCCAGCACGCGCTGCCACTCTCGTCCCTCACCTTCGAAATCACCGAGGACGGGACCGGCGAAGCTTGCGCTGCCAGCGTTAAACAGCTGATTCGCCTGCATCATTTAGGTGTACGGCTGTCAATTGATGACTTCGGAACGGGCTATTCGTCACTCTTGCGCCTTTGCCAGGTACCGTTCAGTGAAATCAAACTGGCTGAAGAATTCACCCGATTTATCGATGGTCCCGGCCGGTACATTGCAGCCATTCGCCACACTGTAGCGCTGGCCGCCGAAATGGGCATGCATCTGGTAGTGGAGGGTATTGAAAACGCAGCTCAGCACGATCAGCTGTATGGGATGGGAGTCCAGTTTGGTCAGGGGTTTTTGTGTGCTAAACCGATGCCGATCGCTGTATTCGAAAACTGGATACAAAACCCATGCCCATGCTCCCGGTCAACCGCAAGAACCTGATTCAGGACAGCCCTGACTTTCGGGCAGGTGTCAGCAGGCACAGCGAAATTCTGCTGTGACAAGGCGCTATGTTGGTGAAAGGAAGCTCATGTATCTATCAATCCTGAATGCCGTATTAATCATGCTGCTGCTCGCCCCTCTACAGTCAACGGCAGCTATCATTCGGGTGTCTGAAACAGGGCCTGGGTGTGGAAAACCAATGAGAGCAGGTTTATGTACCGGAACCATCTTATCCATCGACATCATGAGTGGTGAGATCAGGGATATTAATAGTAACAATCCCGTGCCGGGTTATCAGTTCTTCAGACTTTCGCGCCCCTACGCTTTTTTTGAATGCAACACGGCTGGCACATCAGGTTGCCCTCGTCTTAATTTCATATGCCGTACTGAAGCAGAGGCAAGAGCCACACTTCAAAGCCTGGTGGGTGCTTCCATAAATCGGGTCAGTGCACCTGTGACAACTCGTGAATCTCTCGACTTCCGTTGTTTGAAGCCCGGAAGCTATGGTTGGTTCCAGCTCTCATACGATATCGCGACGATCCCTCCCATACCACCGCCAGTCACATGCTCAGCAACTGCGACCAGCATATATTTAAGGGGTACAACCACTGAAGTTAATGCAGGCGGGGCTTATACTTATATCGAGTGCAGCGAAAACACTACCGTCAGCCTGCAGATCCCCAATCAGGGAGAAGTAGATTTGACAGGCGCGGGTACAGTTGTACTGGGTATCGCCGACGGCGGCTCTTCTGCAACACTCGATGTTCGAGGTTCCAGCCCGGTATGGATAAAGGCGTCTTACAAGGGACGTAAACCGCCTGGAACATATAGTGGATCGACAATACTTCAACTTAATGTTCTTTGATTCATTTAGTGAATTGGCGGACAAATTCTTTCTGAGGGTTTAGCACAACACGACACATCGCCGGCAGGTCGCCGTTACTACCATTAAGTATTTCCATCGAATGCAGTAAATACAGTGCTCGGCCGCCTGCAGGTCTTCGACGTGGCATTCGCAGGGTGGAAAAATGGCGATGTCGACCTTTGGAAATCTCCAGGCACTAAAAACCCCGCTCGAGGCGGGGTTCAATCAAAGGGTCAGCGCTGGATCTACTGCCGTGCCTGCGAACGATTGCCCACAGGTTCAAGGGTCAGGAAACAGCTTCCAGCGCAGCTTTTTGCGCCTTGGCAATGGAGCGGCTGCGTAGCCAGTTGAAGCAAATAGCGAGAATCAGGGCGAAGCCGACATAGCCCAACAGTGGGTAAACAGTGCCTACCAGCTTGCTGAAGCCACCCAGGCTCAAGGCCAGGCCTATGCATACCGTGACTGCGCTAATCAACTTGAAGCGGCTGGTTTCAGGCTTGGCGAAGCGGGCGCTGAATGCAAAGAACATCCCCACCGCCGTGCTGTAGACCATGCAAACCAGTGCCACCGACATCACCACCGAAAGGATCGGCGAGATACGCCCTGCCAGTGCCAGGGAAGGCATTTCGATGCCTTCGAGCTGGTTGATGTTGGCAAACAGGCCGATGTTCAACAGCAGGATCAACGCACCCAGACCGAGACCACCGAGTACGCCACCCAGTGCGGCAGCCTTGGGTTGCTTGGTCATGCCACCAATGACAGCCAGCATCGGGAAGCCTACGGCGATGTTGAAAGACGCGTACAGCAAGGCGCCCACAAACCAATTGCCAGAAACTGTTTCGTTGTTCTCACGGGCAACCGCGTCGAGGGTCTCGATCGGGGCGTTGTAACTGAAGATCGAGTAAGTGGTGATGATAAGCACCATCGCCAACAGGAAAGGCATTACCGCGCTGATCAGGTCGATGATTCGCTTCACGTTCATGCACAACGTGGCGATCACCAATACCGTCATCAATACGCCACCGAACAAGGGCGGCAGATCGTACTGCTGGGCAAAGATCGAACCGCTGCCGGCCAGCATCACTACACCGACGCCGTACAGGAAGAAGGACAGCACCACATCGACGACCAGGCCGATGCGCGCACCGAACAGAATGTAGAGAACCTCCTTGTGCGAGCTCGCCTGCATCTTCGAGCTCATTCGAGCGATCTGCATGCCGAGGAAGGCAAACATCAGACCGCTTACCAGAGTGCCGACAATACCTATAAGCCCATAGCCGGTGAAAAACTGGAGTACCTCCTGCCCGGAGGCAAAACCACCACCAATCACGACGGACATGTAAGCAAGGGCAATCTGGATCGATTGTTTATTCATTAAACTATTTCTCATTCTTAGACTTATTAGATGCATGGAAATAGAGATGCAGTGCCGGCCTCTTCTTTCCATGGAACGACTCGCTCTGGGCAGCAGCGCAAATCAGTGCGATTTGTTGTGCTGCCCGGGTGTACGGACGCCGCCCGCAGTATAAGAACTGTCAGGCAGCTTTTTTCACCATATAAGCCGTTATATCCAGTGATAAAACTCGGTAAAAATCCGTTTAGCACCACTAATCTCTCAAACATGGCGATAACGACCGCACAACCACCTGAAACATTCGGAAACAAGTAGTGATTTATAAATCAAGGACTTAGCGCACGACCACAGAATGCGCGGCCAGAGACTTGGCGCCCGCAGGCGAAAGGGCCGGTCAGGCACCGCGTGTACCTGTTCTGGATCAGACTTTGGATACCGTTGTCGCAGGCGGGGTTAAGCATGCGATCGCTGCGGCTGCGCGATTACAACCCAGTAATGCCGACAAGCCCGGATCCGCTCCCCGCAGAGACGACTCGCCCATGCCGAGTGAGCGACTGGCTTGGGTGAAGCTGTAATTTTGCTTGAGTACGAGGTCAGCGGCAGAGGGCTGAAGATGTCCAGGTGCTCTGGGCAGCGTTTCATGATTGGCCAGGGATGGAGGCTTTGGGTCGACTGGCCCTCCGGGGCAGGCTGCCACCCAGTTATCGTGAGACACTCTCTATTTGCTCAACACAGGAGAAGGCAGCGTGCTGAACATTGGAATTCTGGGTGTTGGCGAACTGACGGAGAAGATCGTTATTGGTTTGCGCCGAAGCGGGTTTTCCGGGAGGGTTTTGCTTTCACCGCGCAATAATGATCGTGCCCGAGAGCTATGCAGGCTCTGGGCCTGTGAGATTGCGCAGAACAACCAGGGTGTGGTCGATGACAGCGACCTGCTATTTCTGGGCGTGCGACCCGATGCTGTTGAGCAACTTGCCAATGAGGTACGACTCAAGCCCGAACAGACGCTGGTTTCACTCGTAGCGGGTATGAGTATCAGCGAGCTGGAACAAAGCTTTCCCAAAGCTCGGCACGTACGGGCGATGCTGTCCTATGCCGCTCAGATCAACCAATCAACTGTTGTCTTGACCCCAGGCGGCCAGCCTCATGAGCGCTTGCTCGGCGCCCTTGGATCATTGGTCGTGATCGACCAGGAGGACGCATTTGAGCTCGCCACCGTTGCGGCGTGCATGAACGGCTGGTTTTATTTCTTCCTCGGTGATCTTCAGGAGTGGTTTACCGGGAAGGGCCTCTCCCATGAACAGGCAGCACAGTTGGTGATGGGCAATATGCAGGATTGTCTGTCCAGTGCACGGCACCAACCTGACGTCAGCCTGGAAGTTCTGGGCGGTAGTATCGCAACACCTGGTACCTACACTTACGCCGGGTTAGAAAAGCTTCGAAAGAATGGGGCAATGCTGGCTTGGAGGGAGGCATGTGATGGGGTGTTCGCGCGCCTGAAAAAGGACGCTTAGCATCAGCGTTCGCTGATGCCTGCTCATGGCCGATAGTGTTGAAAAAGTTGCACCGCTCAAACTGCCCGGAAATCGACCCGTGAAAACTCCGTTTCTGCACGCGGCGACGAGAAAGCTGAGGCTGAGAGCCTCAGCCAAAAGTAAGGATTTCAATCTCGGATTGCATACGCCTCTGCCGTGGAACCCAAGGCCGACTTTACAACAGGATCGGCCGAAAGCAGCCTGACCGGACTACAAGACAGGTCGACACCACCCTCCCCTTGTAACAGGACTCCTACTTGTCGAAGCATTATGGTTATCCAGGATGGCAGCTTCGGGGATGACTAAAAGTTATCACTCAATCAGCAAGTGTCATTAGGCAGCAGCCTTTGGAAAAAATACAGTAACGCCCACGCGGTTTCTGAAGAACCGCCTACAACAATCGGGCAAAGTTCGGGTTACTTGGATAGCGCTGCCACCCGAGACGAAATTCACCAGCAGAAAGTAGACGATCAGGCGGTCCGACCCACAACCCTAAGATTTTTTCAGTGGGGGGGTTAAAGGTGGTCGCACGAAGGCAGACAAGGCCGGCGATCGTTCGGAATGTTTCTACAAGGGCACCTGTCGCTTTGCGCGTAAAGGCAGGTGCAGTGGCACTCTCATGCTCTGTGCAACACCTTAAAAACAATAACCAATAGGTGCACCATGACTGCTGAAACCCTCTCGACCGCGCAATCGCGGGTCGAATTGCTGGACGATGTCCTATACCGCAAAGTGAACTGGCGGATCATACCGCTGTTTATTATTTGTTTCCTGTTTGCTTACCTGGATCGCGTCAATATCAGCTTCGCCAAATTACAGATGCAAAGTGATTTGGGATTCAGCGACACCGTTTATGGTCTTGGCGCGAGCCTGTTTTTTGTCGGCTACTTTCTGTTTGAAGTACCGAGCAATATTCTGCTTCACAAGATCGGTGCCCGGGTCTGGATTGCGAGGATCATGGTGAGTTGGGGCATTGCCTCGGCGTGCATGATGTTTGTGAGCGACGAGTTCTGGTTCTATACCCTGCGTTTTCTTATTGGTGTAATGGAAGCAGGGTTTGTGCCGGGCGTACTGTACTACTTTACCCAGTGGTATCCAGGTAATCGCCGGGGTCGGGTCAATGCCTATTTCAAGAGCTCGATCTGCCTGTGCGGAATCGTCGGAGGCCCCTTGGCGGGCTTCATTCTGGGGCATTTCGACGGGATGTATGGCATGGCAGGGTGGAAGTGGCTGTTCCTGCTTGAAGGTTTGCCTTCGATAGTACTGGGCGTTGTGGTGCTGTGGCTGTTGAGTGACAAGATCGAAGATGCGTCGTGGCTAACGGCAGACGAAAAGCGCGTGCTGCTTGAGCGTATGGCGAGCGAGCCGAAACCTGATTCCTCCAGCCGCTTTTCGGATATCTGGAAGCACCCGGTCACCTACGTGATGTCGGCCATTTACCTTTGCCTGGTCATGGCCTTGACCGGCTTGTTGTTCTGGATGCCGCAATTGATCAAAAGCGCCGGGGTGGCGGATACCTTCGATATTGGCTTGTTGACTATGATCCCGTATCTGATCGCGGCGGTAGGAAACCTGCTGATTGGCAGCAGCTCGGACAAACGTGGCGAACGTCGCTGGCATATGGCCGGTTGCGCGTCATTGACTGCTGGGGGTTATTTACTCTGCGCTTGGTTTCCTGGTCAGCTGTTGCCCCTGATGGCTGGGATGAGCATGATTCTCACCGGGATCATTGCCTGGATGCCGATTTTCTGGACCATTCCACCGCGTTTTCTCACCGGGCTGGCGGCCGCAGCCGGGATCGCCTTGATCAACTCATTGGGCCAATTGGGCGGAATTATCGCCCCCTTCATGGTAGGGCGGATCAAAGACCTGACGGGTAGTGCAACGCCTGCCCTGTACATGCTCAGTGCCGTCTGTGTACTGGCCACTGTACTGGTGATCTGGGGGATCCCTGCCCGCTACTACCAAGTTAAGCAATGAGCCGTTCAATTGGGTTGGACCTGGAACCCCGCCTGCTGATTTGAGTCTCCAGTTTTCGGACCATGCACACAGAAGCCTTGTGCACTATTCCTGTGCCCCAGGCCGCAAACACAGGATGGAACTAACCGGCCTCGGACTGACTCAGCACAGTGCCGGTTGGACCTTTTACGTAATTGCATGGACTTCACTCCCAGCTGCTTCTGAAAGGCCGCTGTGAATACATTTGCGGGCCAGCTATTGGCCGCTTGCTGACTTCCATAACGCCGCCGGCGCCGGTGGTGGCTTGCACTCCTCCACTACCATTTGAGCCGATGGCGTCGAGCAGGACTGACAGCCGCAGGTCAGCAGTAGCAAGGCGATCACGCAGGCGTGCCTGTTGGGTTTGTTCATCGCTCAGGGCTCGGTCAACTTCTTCAGCCCTCACTCGTACTGCGCAGCTTCGTGATATCAGGCCAAAGGCTGCGTCGGGAGTTGCAGATATTTCGGAGGCGAGCGCGCTTCTTGGGAACTCAAAAGAATGGATTACGGAACGGGTTTACCGGCGTATCGGAGCAGTCGCCAAGCCCGCAAAGTGAAGTAGTTATGCAACACTTCACTTTCCTGCGGCCAATAAAAAACCCCGCAGACCAAGATCTGCGGGGCTTTCGAATGTGGAGGCCGAAGCCGGAATCGAACCGGCGTGGGCGGATTTGCAATCCGCTGCATAACCATTTTGCTATTCGGCCAATTGTGCGTGACGCTTCATGAGAAACATCAAATACAAAGGTTGCTGCTGCGATTTTATCGCTACAAGCATTTGATTCTTCAGCGATTCAGGTTGTTGCCCCGAGCTGATGGCGCGCATTATGTACTAGAAGATCGAAGCTGGCAACCCCCTGAATTCTAATAATTTTTAGTTAATTGACCAGCCCTCGCCATGGCTCGCCCGACGCCTGCGCTCATATCACTACGTTACGGATAAAGCGCACAACCACGTCGCCTTCGTTTCTGTAGGAGTGCGGTTTGTTGCTGGCGTACATGTAGAACTCTCCAGCGCTGAAACATAATGCCTGTTCGCTTATGACCAGGGTCAAACACCCTTCGAATACGTACAACTGTTCACTCCAACCCTCGGCATCGGCTTGGGACTGGTATTCCTCGCCCGGTTCCAGCGTCCATTCCCACAGCTCTACTTCTCTTGAAGCTACAGCCTTGGCTAATAACACGGCCTTGCTTCCCGGGGCGGTACCTGTCCAGGCCACTTCATTGATGCGGCTCGGGTCGGCAGAGCCCGGCGCCTGGATCAAGTCGCTGAAAGCAACATTGAGCGCTTCGGCGACCCGGTCCAGGGTGCTGAGGCTGACGTTCTTTTCGCCCGCCTCTATAGCTACCAGCATCCGCCGACTTACTCCCGACAACTCGGCCAGTGCACTTTGGCTGAGGTGTGCGACCAGCCTCAGGCGCCGGACGTTCTGGCTGACGTGTTGTAACACCGACGCACGTTGTGAATTTTCTTTGGGCACTATATTGCTCACCTTGTGGGACTGCGCAGTATACTGCTCAGCTTTGACGCATTGTGCGTCTCTCTTCCGGCAGCGTGCAAGGCTATGACAACGTTGAAACCTTCAAAATTGATGTCTTTGACCTCCCGTTTCAGCAAGGCCGAATGTGTGCTGGTGCTGATTACCATGGTTTGGGGCGTCACTTTTCTATTAGTGCAGCATGCACTGACGTCCAGCGGACCGATGTTTTTTGTGGGGCTGCGCTTTGCTGCCGCAGCGCTGATTGTTTCTCTGTTTTCAATTCGCAGTCTGCGCGGCATTACCCTGTTTGAACTCAAGGCCGGGGTGTTTATCGGGGTGTCTATCATGCTCGGTTATGGCTTGCAGACCATTGGCCTGCAGACTATTCCCAGTAGTCAGTCGGCTTTTATTACAGCGTTGTATGTACCTTTCGTACCGCTGCTGCAGTGGTTGGTGCTGGGACGCCGACCCGGGCTGATGCCAAGTCTGGGTATTGTCCTGGCGTTCACCGGGCTGATGCTGCTGTCAGGCCCGAGCGGTGCGTCCCTTGACTTCAGCCCTGGCGAGATCGCGACACTGATCAGCGCCATCGCCATAGCGGCAGAAATAATCCTGATCAGCGCCTATGCTGGCAAAGTCGATGTTCGACGGGTCACGGTGGTGCAACTCAGTACTGCGTCGATTCTGGCTTTCCTGATGACTATTCCTACCGGTGAGACCGCTCCCGATTTCTCATGGCTTTTGTTAGCCAGCGCCATAGGCTTGGGCGCTGCAAGTGCGGTAATTCAGGTAGCAATGAACTGGGCCCAGAAGAGCGTTTCCCCCACCCGCGCCACGCTCATTTATGCAGGTGAACCGGTGTGGGCCGGCATCGCCGGACGTCTGGCCGGGGAGCGTTTGCCGGGTATCGCCTTGTTGGGTGCGGTATTGATTGTTGCAGCGGTGATCGTCAGTGAGTTAAAAACAAAGGGTAAAGCGCCCGACCCGTTGGAAGACAAGCAAGGCAATGAAGCATGCGACTGAAGCGCACGCGCTGATACTGAAAGCAAAGACTCACACTCTGGAGTGTTCATACAGGGAAGATGCCGCGCCGCGCCACTTGCGTTTGCACACATTTTGTAGGATTCATCTACAGCTTCTTTGTTGGTGATATACAAGTCGCCACGTATGATCGCTCACAAACTCCTGCAGATTAGAAGCCTATGTCCCTGATAGTTCTACTGCTTCTGCCATTTATCGGCAGCTGTCTGGCGGCTGTTTTGCCGCACAACGCACGTAACAGTGCATCACTGCTGGCCGGTCTGATAGCTCTGATCGGTACCATTCAAGTAGCCCTGCTCTATCCGCAAATTGCCCATGGCGGGGTGATTCGCGAAGAGTTCATGTGGCTGCCCAGTCTCGGCCTGAATTTTGTGCTGCGGCTGGACGGTTTCGCCTGGCTGTTCTCGATTCTGGTGCTGGGCATCGGCACGCTGGTGTCGCTGTACGCCCGTTATTACATGTCACCCGAAGACCCGGTGCCGCGCTTCTTTGCTTTTTTCCTGGCGTTCATGGGCGCCATGCTCGGCCTGGTGGTGTCCGGCAACCTGATCCAGATGGTGTTTTTCTGGGAGCTCACCAGCCTCTTCTCTTTCTTGCTGATTGGATATTGGCACCACCGCTCAGATGCCCGACGCGGCGCCTATATGGCGCTGATGGTTACCGGTGCGGGCGGATTGTGCTTGCTGGCGGGGGTCATGCTGCTTGGCCATGTCGTCGGCAGCTACGATCTGGATGCAGTGCTGGTCGCCGGCGACAAGATTCGCGCCCACAGCCTGTATCCCGTTCTGCTCCCGCTTATCCTGATCGGCGCCCTGAGTAAAAGTGCGCAATTCCCGTTTCACTTCTGGCTGCCCCACGCGATGGCAGCACCCACTCCGGTTTCGGCTTATCTGCACTCGGCAACCATGGTCAAGGCCGGGGTGTTCCTGCTCGCCCGGCTCTGGCCCTCCCTGTCGGGCAGTGAAGAGTGGTTCTGGATTGTCAGCGGCGCCGGGGCCTGCACCCTGGTGCTGGGCGCCTACTGCGCGATGTTTCAAAACGACCTTAAAGGCTTGCTGGCCTATTCAACCATCAGCCACCTTGGCCTGATTACCCTGCTGCTGGGCCTCAACAGCCCACTGGCGGCGGTCGCTGCGGTGTTCCACATTCTCAACCATGCGACCTTCAAGGCGTCGCTGTTCATGGCGGCAGGCATCATCGACCACGAAAGTGGTACTCGGGATATTCGCAAGCTCAGCGGCCTGTTCAGACTCATGCCCTATACCGCGACCCTGGCCATGGTGGCCAGCGCCTCGATGGCAGGTGTACCACTGCTTAACGGGTTTCTGTCCAAAGAGATGTTCTTCGCCGAAACCGTGTTCATCAACTCCACGGCCTGGGTTGAGATTGCCCTGCCCGTAATCGCAACCATCGCCGGTACATTCAGCGTGGCCTATGCCCTGCGCTTTACCGTTGATGTGTTTTTCGGTCCGCCTCCCACCGACCTGCCCCTGACTCCCCACGAGCCGCCACGCTGGATGCGGGCCCCGGTGGAGCTGCTGGTGTTCACCTGTCTGATGGTCGGGATCTTCCCGGCACAAACCGTCGGCCCGTTGCTGGCGGCTGCCGCGCAACCGGTGGTGGGCGGCGAACTGCCTGAATACAGCCTGGCGATCTGGCACGGCCTGAATGCACCGATGATCATGAGCTTGATCGCAATGTCCTGCGGCATCCTGCTGTATGTGGTACTGCGTAAACAGCTCAAACTCGGCCGTTATCCGCTGCCGCCGCTAATCACGTATTTCAATGGCAAGCGTTTCTTCGAGCGCTGCCTGGTGGTGATCATGCGCTGGGCGCGCCGCATTGAGCGACGCATCAGCACTCAGCGCCTGCAAACCCAGCTGTTCGTGTTGATTCTGGCTGCCGTGATCGCGGGCCTGATTCCGATGCTCTACAGCGGCCTGAGCTGGGGCGACCGGCCGAAAATACCGGGGTCGACTGTATTCGTGACCCTCTGGCTGCTGGCAATAGCCTGCGCCCTGGGCGCCGCCTGGCAAGCCAAATATCACCGTCTGGCAGCCCTGACCATGGTCAGCGTGTGCGGCCTGATGACCTGTGTGACCTTTGTCTGGTTCTCCGCACCTGACTTGGCGCTGACCCAGCTGGTTGTCGAAGTGGTCACCACGGTCCTTATCCTGCTCGGGTTGCGCTGGTTGCCGCGGCGGATAGAAGAAGTCTCGCCACTACCGGGGACATTGCGCAAAGCGCAGATCCGCCGTTTGCGTGACTTGCTGCTGTCGGCCGCAGTCGGCGGCGGTATGGCCGTGCTGTCCTACGCCATGCTCACCCGCCAGACCCCGAACGACACATCGTCTTTCTACCTGAGCCGGGCTTTGCCGGATGGCGGCGGAAGCAATGTGGTGAATGTGATGCTGGTGGATTTCCGGGGCTTCGACACCCTGGGTGAAATCACCGTGCTGGCAGCCGTGGCACTCACTGTTTTTGCCCTGCTGCGTCGCTTCCGCCCGCCCAAAGAGAGCATGCAGCTGCCTTCCCAGCAGCGTCTGCTGGCCAAGGACGTAATGACCGATCTGGTCAACCCGCGCAGTGCCAGCGACACCGCCCTGGGCTTCATGATGGTGCCCGCGGTGCTGGTGCGCCTGCTGTTGCCGATTGCCTTCGTGGTGTCGATGTATCTGTTCATGCGCGGCCACAACCAGCCGGGCGGCGGCTTTGTTGCCGGCCTGGTGATGTCCGTGGCGTTCATCTTGCAATACATGGTGGCAGGCACCCAGTGGGTCGAGGCGCAAATGAGCCTGCGGCCGCTGCGCTGGATGGGCACCGGCCTGTTGTGCGCCACCCTCACCGGGCTCGGCGCAATTCCTCTGGGCTATCCGTTCCTGACCACCCACACGGCACACTTCAGCTTGCCGCTGCTGGGTGACATCCATATCGCCAGCGCCCTGTTCTTTGATATCGGCGTTTATGCCGTCGTGGTCGGCGCCACGCTGCTGATCCTCACGGCACTGGCTCACCAGTCGGTCCGGGCCCATCGCCCGAGCAATCAGCCTGCCTCTCAACCCGCCACTCAACCCAGGACGGGAGCTGCCTGATGGAAGAAGTCATCGCTATCGCAATCGGCGTACTCGCAGCGTCCGGAACCTGGCTGGTGCTGCGCCCGCGGACCTTCCAGGTGGTCATGGGCCTGTGCCTGCTGTCGTACGGGGTCAACCTGTTCATTTTCAGCATGGGCAGCCTGTTTATCGGCAAGGAGCCGGTGATCAAGGACGGCGTGCCCCAGGACCTGCTCAACTACACAGACCCGTTGCCTCAGGCCCTGGTACTCACCGCAATCGTCATCAGCTTTGCCATGACCGCCCTGTTTCTGGTGGTCTTGCTGGCCTCCCGGGGCCTGACCGGTACCGACCACGTCGATGGCCGGGAGCCTAAAGAATGAATTTGATGCCGCATCTGATCGTCGCGCCCATTCTGTTACCGCTGCTCACCGCAGCCTGCATGCTGTTGCTGGGAGAAAAACGCCGCCCGCTCAAAGCCCGGATCAACCTGATCTCGACTTTTATGGGCCTGGGCATCTCCGTGCTGTTGTTGTTATGGACCCAGCAGCAACCGCTGCCGTCAGCGATTGGCGTGTACCTGCCCAGCAACTGGCAAGTACCGTTCGGGATCGCCCTGGTGGTTGATCGCCTGTCGGCGCTGATGCTGGTGTTGACCGGCATCATCGCCAGCTGCGCGCTGCTGTTCGCCATGGCCCGCTGGGACCGCGCCGGGGCCAGCTTCCACGCACTGTTCCAGATCCAGCTGATGGGCCTGTACGGCGCCTTCCTGACCGCCGACATCTTCAACCTGTTCGTGTTTTTCGAAGTATTGCTGGCCGCCTCCTACGGACTGATGCTCCACGGCTCCGGCAAGGCCCGGGTGTCTGCGGGCCTGCACTACATCTCGATCAACCTGCTGGCGTCATCCCTGTTCCTGATCGGTGCGGCATTGATTTATGGCGTCACCGGCACCCTGAACATGGCCGATCTGGCGCTGAAAATCCCGCTGGTGCCCGAGGCAGACCGCGGCTTGCTGCATGCCGGCGCCGCCATTCTGGCCATCGCCTTTCTGGCCAAGGCCGGCATGTGGCCGCTGAACTTCTGGCTGGTTCCGGCCTACTCGGCAGCTAGCGCCCCGGTCGCCGCCCTGTTCGCGATCATGACCAAAGTCGGCATTTACACGGTTCTGCGCTTGTGGACCCTGCTGTTTTCCGGTCAGGCCGGAGCGTCGGCCTACTTTGCCGGTGACTGGCTGATATACGGCGGCATGGCGACCATCGTCTGTGCAGCCATTGCCATACTGGCCGCCCAACGCCTTGAGCGGATGGCCAGCCTGAGCATTCTGGTGTCGGCGGGCATCCTGCTGTCGGCCGTGGGTTTCGCCCAACCCAACCTGACCGCTGCCGCGCTGTTCTATCTGGTCAGCTCCTCCCTTGCCTTGTGCGCCTTGTTCCTGCTGGCCGAGCTGATCGAACGCTCGCGCTCCTCCAACGAGATGCTGCTTGAGGACGATGCCGGGCAACTGCCCGCCCTGATGGAGTCGTTGAATCCGCCGCGGGGCACCAATCTGGATGACGAGCAAAAAGCCGTGGTCGGCCAAATCATTCCCTGGACCATGGCCTTCCTGGGCCTGAGCTTTATCGCCTGCGCCCTGTTGATTATCGGCATGCCGCCGCTGTCCGGGTTCATCGGCAAGCTCGGCCTGCTCAATGCCCTGCTTAACCCGGCGGGCCTGGGCAACACCGCTGACGCTCCAGTATCGACCGCTGCCTGGGGCCTGTTTGCGCTGCTGATCTTCTCGGGTCTGGCCTCTTTGATTGCCTTCGCGCGCATGGGTATCCAGCGCTTCTGGACACCCATCGAGCGCCCGTCGCCGCTGCTGCGTCGCTTCGAATACCTGCCCATCGTGTTGTTGATCGGACTCTGTGTGGTCCTGACGTTCAAGGCCGAGCCCGTATTGCGTTATACCCATGATGCCGCTGACACCCTGAACAATCCCGAGCGCTATGTGATGGCCGTTATCGGCACCCGCCCGGTACCCGGCCCCGAAGCCAAAGCGGCGCTACAGGAGGTACAACCATGAAGCGCCTGTTTCCGGCTCCCTGGCTGTCACTTGCGCTGTGGCTGCTGTGGCTGGTGCTCAACCTGTCATTGAGCGCCGGCAATCTGCTGCTTGGTGCTGCGCTGGGCTTTCTGGCCCCGTTGATGTTCGCGCCCCTGCGGCCGCTGCCCATCCATATTCGCCGGCCCGGCGTGGTCATCAAGCTGTTCTTTGTGGTGGGCCGCGATGTGGTGGCATCCAATATCGCAGTCGCCCGGGGCGTGCTCATGGCCGGCAAGAAACCGCCCCGCTCACGCTTCATCAAGATCCCCCTGGATCTGCGCGATGCCAACGGCCTGGCCGCCTTGTCGATGATTACCACCGTGGTGCCCGGCACTATCTGGTCGGAGCTGGCGCTGGACCGCAGCGTACTGCTGCTGCATGTGTTCGACCTGGATGACGAAGCGCAGTTTATCCGGCATTTCAAAGACACCTACGAACGCCCCCTGATGGAGATCTTTGAATGAGTGCCCTGCTCTCCAATGCCATCCTCACCAGCCTGTTCCTGTTCAGCCTGGCGATGGTCCTGACCGTGATCCGGCTGTTCAAGGGGCCGTCGGCCCAGGACCGGGTTCTGGCGCTGGACTACCTGTATATCCTCGCCATGCTGGTGATGCTGGTACTGGGTATCCGTTATGCCAGTGACACCTACTTTGAGGGCGCACTGCTGATTGCCCTGTTCGGCTTTGTCGGCTCTTTTGCACTGGCCAAATTCCTGCTGCGTGGCGAGGTGATCGAATGAATTCAGTCAGCGAGTTATCGCTCTGGATCGAAATACCGGTGGCAGTGCTGCTGGTTCTGAGCAGCCTGTTTGCCTTGTGCGGTGCTATCGGGCTGCTGCGCCTGAAAGACTTTTTCCAGCGCATGCACCCGCCGGCACTGGCCTCGACCCTGGGCGCGTGGTGCGTGGCACTGGCGTCGATCCTGTACTTCTCGGCACTCAAATCGACACCGGTGCTGCACGCCTGGCTGATCCCGATTTTGCTGGCGATTACCGTACCGGTGACCACCTTGCTGCTGGCGCGCACCTCGCTGTTCCGCAAGCGCATAGCGGGCGAAGATGTACCGCCCGAAGTCAGCAGTGGCGGACGCAGCGAAGGCGGAAACTAACCCGGGCCTGGGGGAGTGAGCTTGTCTCGCGATGTTTTGGGCGTCGCGAAGAAGAGCTCGCGAGCAAGCTCGCTCCTACAGGCAAGCTCGCTCCTACAGGTGAGCTCGCTTCTGCTTACATCCAGCCCAGCCAGCTCCAGTAGGTTGCGCCAAACAGCAGCATCAGCAAATAACCCACCGCCGTGACGATCAGCCCGACCTTGGCGAATTGTTTGGCGGTGAAGGTTTGCGTGCCCAGGCACACCATGTTTTGCGGAGCGTTGATCGGCAGGATAAACCCGTAGCTGACCACAAAGCCCAGAAGCATGGTCATGCCCAACCGGTTGAATTCACCCGGCAAGGTTTGCAGCACCGCAATCAGAATCGGCAGCAAGGCCGAGGTCAACGCAGTCGCACTGGCAAACCCCAGGTGAATCAAAATCAGGAACGCCCCCAGAATCGCAAAGATCCCCAGCGGCCCCACTTGATCCAGCCCGGTGTGGTTCACCACCTGCGCCCCCAGCCATTGCCCGGCCTGGGTGGTGAGCAAGGCGGTACCAAGACTGATCCCGACCCCGAACACAATCACCGTGCCCCAGGGGATTCGCGACTGCACGTCTTTCCAGGTCATCACTCCAAAACGCGGCAACAGCAAAAACACCAACCCGGCGTAGGTGGTCGAGGTGGTGTCGAAACTGTGCAGCTTGCCTTCGGTGGCCCAAGCCAGCAGCAAGGCCACAGATACCGCCATCAGACGTTTCTGTGGCCCGGTCATCGGCCCCAGTTCGGCCAGGGACTTTTCGACCGCTTCTTTGCCGCCGGGAATGCTGTCGCTTTCGGGAGGCAGCAACTTGAGCACCACAAACAGCAACACCCCCGACATGATGATGGCCCAGGGCGCCCCGGCAATCAGCCAGTCGAGCCAGTTCACCCGCGCGCCCAGCATCTTGTCCATAAAACCCACGGTCAGCAGGTTCTGCGCTGCTGCGGTTTGAATCCCGACGTTCCAGATACTGGTGCCCTGGGCCACCACAATCATGATTCCTGCTGCGATATTCGAGCGCTTGTCCACGCCAAACGCCAAGATCACCCCCATCATGATCGGCACCACACAAGCGCTGCGGGCCGTGGCGCTGGGTACCACCAGGCTGAGCAGGATGGTGACCGCAATCGCCCCCAGCAGGATGCGTCGGGTGCTGGTACCGATACGTGACAGGGTGACCAGGGCAATACGCCGGTCCAGCCCGGTATGGGTCATGGCCGCCGCGATAAACAGCGCACCGGCCACCAGCGCCAGCGCGGCATTGGAGAAACCGGTCAGGGCCATGGTGATGCCGGCAGAAGTGCCGTAAAGCTGCGACGGGTCTTGCAGGGTGGGCGCCATGCCAATCAGAAACGCCATCAGCGACGTGATCATGATGGCGCTGGCTTCATAGGACACCGCCTCGGTGATCCACACCACCACGGCAAACGCCAGAATCGCCAGCATGCGGTGGCCGGCAACCGGTAGATCGGCAGGCAATGGCAGCAGCAAAATACCTATCATCACCAGGACCGCAATCACCAGGCCTATGGGCAGTTTTGCTTTCGCCGTTACAGGCTCCGGGGTGGTTGCAGGGGCATTCATGGCCAGTTCCTTATGCTTGAAGTCCTGTGCAGCATAGGCCCGTGGCGCAAGGGAGGTGTTGATGCTTGTCAGCTGTATCTATATGCAGGATGCAGGAGCGAGCTTTTGGGTCGTAACGACCAAGAGCTCGCGAGCAAGCTCGCTCCTACGGGGTTTGGGTGTGCGGGGTATTACTGCGCCAGTGCGCGCAATCTGGCCAGTTCTTCGGCAGCCATCGGGATCCCTTCGCCCACCGATTTGGCGCGCTCGATAAAGCGCCGGTCACCCGGCATGCGCTCAAGACCCACGGCATGCATCTGGCGCACCAGTTCTGCGCTGCGCTGGGCGAAGCTGTTACCGCCGGACTTGGTCGGGTCGATGACGATCAACAGTTGTCCGGTCCAGGGGGTTTGCGCACCGGGGTGTTGCTTCCAGTCGAACTCGAACGAGAAGTTGCCGCCGGTCAACGCTGCCGCCAGCAGTTCGACCATCATCGACAGCGCCGAACCTTTATGCCCGCCGAAGGGCAGCAAGGCACCTCCGTCCAGAATCTCTTTCGGGTTTTGCGTCGGCTCGCCATGCTTGTCCACCCCCATGCCGGCCGGCAGGCTGTGGTCCTTGCGCGCGGCAATTTGTACATCGCCGTGGGCAATGGCACTGGTGGCCAGGTCAAAGACGATCGGGTGGCCGCCGGCACAGGGGGCGGCGAAGGCAATGGGGTTGGTACCGAACAGCGGCTTTTGCGCACCATGGGGCACCACGCAGGTCATGCTGTTGACCACGCTCAATGCCACCAGGCCTTCTTCGGCAAACGGCTCGACATCGGGCCAGAGCGCCGCAAAGTGATGGGAGTTGCGGATCGCCAGCACTGCAATCCCGGCACTGCGGGCCTTTTCCACCAGCAATTCACGCGCCGCTGCCAACGCCGGCTGGGCAAAGCCGTTGGCCGCATCCACGCGGATAAAGCCCGAGGCCACGTCTTCAACCTGCGGCACGGCCTGGCCGTCGACCCAGTTACTTGCCAGGGAAGCCAGGTAACCCGGGATACGGAACACACCGTGGCTGTAGGAACCGTCGCGCTGAGCCCGGGCGCAGTTGTCTGCCAATACCTGCGCCACGGCCCGGGAGGTGCCGTGACGCTCAAAGATCTGTTGCAGCAAGGCGGTCAGTTCGCTGAGGTTCAGCGACTCCATAGCCTGGGACGAGGTAGCGGGCTGGGACATTCTGGCGCTCCAATCTAGTTATTTTTATGCTCGGCCAACTATCCTGCGATGACAGTTATCTGTCAATTCTTGACTTAATGACAGAAAACATTCACTTTCTGCAACGCGCTGAAACAACAACAACAGGAAAGCAGCCGTGAGCCAGTCGATTAAACAACGCCTAGAAAGCAGTCTGTCAACCGCCGCCCCTTCGGGCCGGGCGATTGCCAGTTATATGCTGGCCAATCTTTACGAGCTGCCGTTTCAGACCGCTGCCGACATTGCCGCCAGGCTGGGTGTCAGCGAGTCCAGTGTCGGGCGCTTTTGCCGCGCGCTGGGCTACAGCCATTTCAAAGACCTGAAGAACGATCTCAAGGACGACCTGGGCGACGGCCCGTGGCTGGTGGGTGATCGTCTGCAGGAATTCCGCCAGCAATCGAGCCAGGGCCCCCAAGGCTTACCGCGCAGCTTTGAGCTGGAAGTCGGCGCCCTGGTCAAGGTTTACGAATACAGCCTAACCCCGCAATGGCAAGCCGTAAGCCAGCGCCTGGCCACCCGGCGCAAGGTGTTCGTGGCCGGGTTCCAGACCGAACGCGGGATCGCCGCGTCCATGGTGCATTTGCTGCAATACCTGCGCGATGGCGTGCAACTGGTGGACGGCGCCGCCGGGCATTACGCCGACGTGCTGCTGTGCCCACCCGAGGACTGCGCCCTGGTGGTATTCGAGGCCCGGCGCTATTCGCGCCACGCCCAACTGTTATGCCGCAAGGCGCGCGAGGCTGGCATTGCCGTCACCCTGGTGACCGACACTTTTTGCGACTGGGCCGAGCAGAACGCCGACGAAGTGTTTCGTGTACCGACCGAATTCAATCTGTTCTGGGAATCCACCGCAGCCATGCTGTCGCTGGTGCACCTGCTGATCAACGAAGTGTGCAAACAACTGGGGCCGGACGTGGAGAAGCGTCTTGAGGCTACCGCGGCCTTACACAATGAGTTCGTGGGCTACACATCCTCACCCGGATCAAAACAATAAAACGAGGTGCTAGATGAAACACGTCATTCGCTTTGCCAGTGCATGTGCAATGGTTGTCGCCTTCGCGTCCAACGCCCAGGCCGACAAACTGACAATCGCCACGGAAGGCGCCTACCCTCCGTTTAACTACGTTGACTCCGACAACAAGCTGCACGGCTTTGACGTCGATATCACCGAAGAAGTGTGCAAGCGCATGGGCGCCGAGTGCACCATCGTGGCCCAGGACTGGGACGGGATCATCGCCGGCCTGATGGCGAAGAAATACGACGCCATTGTCGCGTCCATGATCGTCAACGAAGAGCGCAAAAAGAAGATCGCGTTCACCAATCACTACTACCGCACTCCGCTGTCCATTGCCGTGCCCAAAGACTCTGACATCACCGATGCCCAGTCCGACTTCGCCGGTAAAACCGTAGGTGCCCAGAGCGCCGCCACCCAAAGCATCTATGCCGAAGAGCACTACAAAAAGGCTGATCTGAAGCTGTATCCAACCCTGGATGAAGCCAACAGCGAGCTGGAAAACGAACGGGTCGATGTGGTGATTGCCGACAAATTCCCGCTGCTGGAGTGGGTCAATAAAACCGGCAAGGACTGCTGCAAAATCATTGGTGACGTCAACGGCACCATGGCCGATGCCTCGATTGCGGTACGCAAGGAAGACAACGCCCTGCGTGAGCGCTTCAACAAGGCGCTGGACGAGATCGTTGCCGACGGCACCTATAAAAAGATCTCCAGCAAGTACTTCGACTTCGACATTTACTGAGTCGCCCGCCCTCGGTTGAGGGCCTCCCTGCCAATGACCCGGCCCTGCGCACCTGGCGTGCGCGGCGGCTGAATTTCGGCCCTTTTTTTGCCCGGGGATTCGAGCATGCTCGATCAACTCTCACTTCTTTCCTTCGCCAGTGGCGGCTGGGGCTCGGCGCTGCTTGCCGGCTCGCTGGTCACCATTGCCTTGGCCCTGAGCTGCCTGCCCATCGGTTTACCGCTGGGCCTGATCGTGGCCGTGGCGGCCCGTTCCAAAAATCGCTGGATGCGGGCCTGGGCAACAACCTTCTCTACGGTATTCCGTGGCCTGCCGGAACTGCTGACGCTGCTGATCATTTATTACGGCTGCCAGATCGCCGCGCAAAAGATCCTCGCCCTGATGGGCTACGACGCACAGTTCACGATCAATACCTTTGTCGCGGCGATGATTGCGTTCAGCCTGGTATTTGCCGCGTTTTCCAGCGAGATCTGGCTAGGGGCATTCAAGACCATTCCCAAGGGCCAATTCGAAGCGGCCTCGGCGCTGGGCCTGTCGAAGTTCACCACCTTTCGCAAAGTGGTGCTGCCACAACTGGCGCGCATCGCCCTGCCCGGCCTGTCGAACAACTGGCTGTCGCTGCTTAAGGACACGTCCCTGGTGTCGACCATCGCCCTGGTGGACCTGATGCGCCAGACCAACCTGGCGGTCAGCGTCACCAAGGACCCGATGCTGTTTTACACCGTGGCCTGCTTCATCTACCTGTTTTTCTCGGCGATTTCCGGGCGTCTGTTTGCCTTTCTTGAGCGCCACTTCAACCGCCATATACGGAGCGTGCAGCCATGAGCCTGGCGGAACTGCAAAACATGTTTCTCAGCCCCGAGCTGCTGGAACGCTACGGCCCGCGCTTTATCGACGGGCTGCTGGTGACCACCAAGCTGGTGGCGATTTCCTTCACCCTGGGCGCGGTGCTCGGCCTGCTGATTGCTCTGGGCCGCTTGTCCGGCAACCGCTTCCTGCGCAGTTTTACCGGCGCCTATGTGTACTTCTTTCGCGGTTCACCGCTGCTGGCACAGCTGTTCCTGCTGTATTACGGCCTGGGATCGTTCAAGGGTTTCTGGCAAGACGTCGGCCTGTGGTGGTTTTTCCGCGATGCCTGGTTCTGCACCCTGCTGGCCTTCACCCTGAACACAGCGGCCTATCAGGCCGAGATTCTGCGCGGCAGCATTCTGTCGGTAGCCCAGGGCCAGCGTGAAGCCAGCAAGGCACTGAACCTGTCGCGCTGGACCACCTTTCGCAAAATCATCCTGCCGCAATCGCTGCTGGTGGCCATCGGCCCGCTGGGCAATGAATTGATCCTGATGATCAAGGCCAGTGCCATCGCCTCGCTGGTCACCATTTACGACTTGATGGGGGTCACCAAGATGGTGTTCTCCCGCAGTTTCGACTTCCAGGTCTATCTCTGGGCCGCCGTGCTGTACCTGGTGATCGTGGAAATCGTGCGCCGAAGCCTGAAATTCATCGAAGGCCGTCTCGGACGGCATTTGCAGTAAACCCATTTTTCGGGCTGCAAATACGGCCCTCGTCTCAAGGATTTGTTTATGCATTGCGACACTATCGTTCTGGGGGCCGGCATCGTCGGCGTCAGTACCGCGTTGCAACTCCAGGCACGCGGGCGCAGCGTGGTGCTGCTCGACCGCGCCCAACCGGGTAGCGGCACCAGTCATGGCAACGCCGGGCTGATCGAGCGCGCCAGTGTTATCCCTTACTCGTTCCCGCGGGAAATCACCCGCCTGCTGCGCTATGGCCTCAATCAGCAATCGGACGTGCGCTACAGCCTCAGACACCTGCCCAAAGCCGGGCCGTGGCTGATGAAATACTGGCAGCAGTCGGGCAGCAAGGGGCTGGCCCATGCCACCCGGGCCATGCTGCCGCTGATTGAACAATGTGTCAGCGAACATGATCTGCTGGCCGAGCCGGCGGGCATGGGTCATCTGATCCAGGACAGCGGCTGGATCGAGGTTTACCGCACCGCGGACGACTTCGCCAAGGCCCAGCGTGATGCCGCCGATTTGAGCGAGTTCAAGCTCAACTATCGGGTACTGGACCAGCAACAGGTGCACGCGCTGGAACCCGGCCTGCATACCGATGTGATCGGTGGCATTCACTGGCTCGACCCCAAGACCGTCAGCGATCCGGGCGGCCTGACCCGGGGCTATGCCGAACTCTTTATCAAGCGCGGCGGCACCTTTGTGACCGGCGATGCCACCAGCCTGCGGCAAACGGCCGGGCAATGGCAGGTCGAGAGCAACAAAGGCCTGATCATCGGCAATGAAGTGGTGATTGCACTCGGACCGCAAGCCCGGGAAATTTTCCAGCCGCTGGGCTACCGGATTCCCCTGGCGATCAAGCGCGGCTACCACATGCATTACGCCGCCAAGGACGGCCACACCATGCAGCATCCGATTCTCGACTCGGTGGGCGGTTATGTCCTGGCCCCCATGGTGGGTGGTATTCGCCTGACCACAGGGATCGAATTTGCAGACAGTGATGACCCGATCAACGAAATCCAGCTACGCCGTTGCGAAGAGCGTGCCCAACGCCTGTATCCGCTGGGTCAGCGGGTGGACGCCGAACCCTGGCTCGGCCGCCGCCCCTGCCTGCCGGACATGTGCCCGGTGATTGGTCCCGGCAGCCGGCATAAAGGTTTGTGGTTCAACTTTGGCCATGCCCACCACGGCCTGACACTGGGCCCGGTCAGCGGCCGCCTGCTGGCAGAGATGATGACCGGCCAGACCCCGTTCACCGACCCGACGCCCTACAGCGCCGAGCGCTTTAACTGATCACTGGAGACGCACCATGCACGCTCAACCTGCTTACGTTCATAATCCTGTGTCGCCAGTCACTGACACCCGCAAGGTGGTGGTGGATATCGCCGGTCTGAACAAGTACTACAGCGCCTTTCATGTACTCAAAGGCATCGACCTTAAAGTGCACGAAGGCGAGCGGATCGTACTGTGCGGGCCATCGGGTTCGGGCAAGTCGACCCTGATCCGCTGCATCAACCGCCTGGAGATCGCCGAGCAAGGGCGGATTCTGGTGAACAGCACCGACCTGTCCCAGGCCACGCGCGAAGCCGCCCAGGTGCGCAGCGAAATCGGCATGGTGTTCCAGCACTTCAACCTGTTCCCGCACATGAGTGTGCTGGACAACTGCATTCTGGCGCCGATGTCGGTGCGCGGCCTGTCGCGCAAGAAGGCGGTTGAACTGGCGCAGCACTTTCTGGAGAAGGTGGGCATTGCCATTCAGGCCAACAAATACCCGAGCCAGCTGTCGGGCGGCCAGCAGCAGCGCGTAGCGATTGCCCGGGCACTGTGCATGGAGCCGAAAATCATGTTGTTTGATGAACCGACTTCGGCGCTGGACCCGGAAATGGTCAGCGAAGTGCTGGATGTGATGGTCAAACTGGCGGGCAGCGGCATGACCATGCTCTGTGTCACCCACGAAATGGGCTTTGCCCGCCAGGTGGCCGAGCGGGTGCTGTTTCTGGATGGCGGCATGATCATCGAAGATTCACCGCCCGAAGACTTCTTCAACGCCCCGAAAAGCCCGCGGGCCAAAGCCTTTCTTGCACAGATAGTGCACTGACAGACAATTGCCTGTTCTTCTGTGGGAGCGAGCCCTGTGCGTTGCAACGCTCGCGAGCAAGCCAGCTGACAGCACATAAAGCGGGCCCGCTCCCGCTGTAGGAGCGAGCTTGCCTCGCGATACCGACAACCTGCTCATTCAGATGCACCGCAGCGATGTCATCGCGAGGCAAGCTCGCTCCTACCCTACAGCTGTGCGGCCAGACGCGAGCCCTGTGCGTTGCAACGCTCGCGAGCAAGCCAGCTGACAGCACATAAAGTGAACCCGCTCCCGCTGTAGGAGCGAGCTTGCCTCGCGATACCGACGACCCGCTCATTCAGATGCACCGCAGCGATGTCAGTGCGAGGCAAGCTCGCTCCTACCCTACAGCTGTGCGGCCAGACGCGAGCCCTGGTTGATGGCGCGCTTGGCATCCAGCTCGGCCGCAACATCGGCACCACCAATCAAATGCACGTTCTGCCCGGCGGCAATCAGGCCGTCCTGCAGCTCGCGTAACGGGTCCTGACCGGCGCAGATGACGATGTTGTCCACCGGCAGCACTTGGGGCTCGCCTTCGCCAATCCGGATATGCAAACCGTCGTTGTCGATGCTCAGGTATTCAACGCTGTTGAGCATTTGCACCTGTTTGTTCTTCAGGCCGGTGCGGTGAATCCAGCCGGTGGTCTTGCCCAGACCGTCGCCCACTTTGCTCGCCTTGCGTTGCAGCAGAAACACCTGACGCGCCGGGGCATGCACCTCGGGCTTGATCCCCGCAACGCCGCCCCGGGCCTCCAGCCGGGTATCGATGCCCCACTCTTTCCAGAACGCTTCGCGATCCAGACTGGTGGCAACCCCTTGTTGCACCAGGAACTCGGACACGTCAAAACCAATGCCACCGGCGCCGATCACGGCAACCCTGGCGCCCACCGGCTTGCGCTGAAGAATCACATCCAGGTAGCTCAGTACCTTGGGGTTGTCGATGCCCGGTATGGCCGGGGTGCGCGGAGCAATCCCGGTAGCCAGTATGATTTCGTCAAAACCGCCTGCCAGTAATTGCGCTACGTCGACACGAGTGTTCAGGCAAACCTCAACCCCGGTGGTCTGCAGCTTGCGACCGAAGTAGCGCAGGGTTTCGAAGAATTCTTCCTTGCCCGGTACACGCTTGGCCACGTTGAACTGGCCACCAATCTCGCTGGCCGAATCGAACAGTGTCACTTGATGCCCGCGCTCGGCAGCCACGGTCGCTGCCGAAAGCCCCGCAGGCCCGGCACCGACCACGGCGATTTTCTTCACCGCAATGGTTGGCAGGTAGTTGAGCTCGGTTTCGTGACAGGCTCGGGGGTTGACCAGGCAGCTGGTGAGCTTGCCGCCAAAGGTGTGGTCCAGGCACGCCTGGTTGCAGCCGATGCAGGTGTTGATTTCATCGCTGCGGCCAGCAGCAGCCTTGTTGACGAACTCGGGGTCGGCGAGGAACGGTCGCGCCATGGACACGATGTCGGCGTCGCCGTCAGCCAGAATCTGTTCGGCAATTTCCGGAGTGTTGATGCGGTTGGTGGTAATCAGCGGCACGTTGACCGAACCACGCAACTTGGCGGTCACTTTGCTGAAGGCACCACGGGGCACTTTGGTGGCAATGGTCGGAATGCGCGCTTCGTGCCAGCCAATTCCGGTGTTGATCAAGGTCGCACCGGCCTGTTCGACAGCCTTGGCCAGTTGCACGATCTCGGACCAGACACTGCCTTCAGCAACCAGATCGAGCATCGACAGGCGATAGATAATGATGAAGTTCGGCCCCACCGCTTCGCGCACCCGGCGCACGATTTCCACCGCCAAACGCATGCGGTTTTCATAGCAACCGCCCCAGCGGTCGGTGCGATGGTTGGTGTGCGCGGCGAGGAACTGGTTGATGAAGTAGCCTTCGGAACCCATGATTTCAACGCCGTCATAGTCGGCGCTTTGAGCCAGCCTGGCGCAGGTCACGAAGTCGCTGATCTGCTTCTCGATGCCTTCTTCATCCAGTTCTTTGGGGGTGAACGGGTTGATCGGCGCCTTGATTGCGCTCGGAGCCACCTGACGGGGGCTGTAGGCATAACGCCCGGCATGGAGGATCTGCAGGCAGATCTTGCCGCCCGCATCGTGCACCGCCCGGGTCACCACCAAATGCTTTTCTGCCTCTTCGGCGGTACTCAGCTTGGCCGCGCCACTGTACACGCCGCCTTCGTCGTTGGGGGCAATGCCGCCCGTGACCATCAAGCCGACCCCGCCTTTGGCACGCTCGGCAAAATAGGCCGCCATGCGCTCAAAGCCACCGGGTTTTTCTTCAAGGCCGGTGTGCATGGAGCCCATCAGGCTGCGGTTGCGCAAGGTGGTAAAACCCAGATCCAGCGGGGCCATCAAATGCGGGTAGTGAGAGGCAGTCATCGGCGAGCTCCACAACAGGATAAATCACGGAACGCGGGATGCTCTGTGGCTCCCGTCGTTTATGCCAGCCACAGTAAAGATACCTGCGGGGTCACTCAATGACTCAAAGTGACAAATTGCTAACCTAAATGCGCAGCCCCCCTTGGCAAGCCGGGACCAGCACCCTACCCTAGTTGCCGAATCCCGCCCAAGGCTGTTGCTCTATTTCCAATGCGTAAATTATTTGCCTGCACCTTAATCGTCACCCTCATCGCCGCTACCGCCGGCTACTGGTTCTGGGCCCAGCAACGCGAGGTGGGCCACTACCTCTCGGACCTGCGCATCGAGCTGACCCTCAACGACGGCGTCAACCACGACCGTGGCAATCTGCTGGGTATCGAGCCGGACCTGTCACCCCGGGACTACCAAAGCCTGGATCTGGTGCGCCTCAAGCTTGCGGCGTATCTGGACAAAGCCCGGGATGCCGGACTGCTCAACGACAAGACCATCGTCGTGCTGCCGGAACACATCGGCACCTGGCTGGTGTTTCGCGGCGAAAAGAATGAGCTGTATCAGGCGGCCAATCTTGCGCAGGCCATGGACTGGCTGGTACGGAGCAACCCGCTGGCCTTCGCCAGTGCCTGGCTTCGCGCCGAGGGCGACAGCCGGGCCAACGATGCTCATCTGCGAATGAAAGCCAGGAGCATGGCCCGCGATTACCAGACCCTGTTTGGCGGGCTGGCCAAAGAATACGGGGTGACCCTGGTGGCCGGCAGCATCGCCTTGCCCGAGCCACGCATCGAGAACGGCAAACTGCTGCCCGGCTCAGGCCCGCTGTACAACAGCAGCATTGTGTTTGGCCGGGACGGTATGCCCCTGGGTACGCCGCAACGCCAGTTACTCCCCACTTACGAAGAACAAAGCTATATCCAGCCAAGCCCTGAACACCAATTGAACGTGATCGACACACCGGCCGGTCGCCTGGGCATTCTGGTCGGCAGCGACAGCTGGTATCCCGAGAACTACCGCACATTGAACGAGCAAGGGGCGCAACTGATCGCTGTCCCCGCGTTCATGATTGGTAAAAACACCTGGGATCAACCCTGGGGCGGCTTTAAAAGTGTCACGAGCCCCAGTGAAATCAGCCTAAAGCCCGGAGAAGTCAGCGAAGGCGAAGCCTGGCACCGGCTGACGCTGATCAGCAGCGTCCCCAGCAGTACAGCCGAAGCCGGCATCACGGTGTTCTCCCGTGGCAAATTCTGGGACAAGCACAGCGTCGGCTGGGGGTTTGTCAGCCGTAACGGGCAAACCAGCCCGGACCAGCCCGGCAGCGGTGCCCGCTTGCTGAACCTGTGGCTGTAAACCTGTGAAACCGCTGCCGATGCGTCTGGGGGATCTTTCAGTCGGGTTTGTTGAATGCCTGGCCGACGCGGTGCGCAGTTATGGTCACGACCCTCTGCCTTTGCTCGCTCAATACGGACTCGATCCGGCCCGCCTCGGGCAACCGCTGGCGCGACTGTCGATCCCGCGCTACATGCGCCTGGGGCACGCCGCGATTGCCTTGACCGGCGACCCGGCCCTGGGTTTGCGCATGGGTCAGATGAGCAGGCTGCCCCAGACCGGTCTGGCCGGTGTAACCGCAGCCCAGGCACCCACGGTACGGGAAGCGGCACGCACGCTGATTCGCTTTGAAGCCCTGTATGCCTCCAACTATCGCGGCCAGTCGAGCCTGCACGAAGACGCTCAGGGCGCCTGGCTGCGCTTTTATTCCATCAGCCCGTATAACGCCTACAACCGGTTTGTGGTGGACTCGATCATTGCTGGCTGGCTGCAGCAGCTGTCATCTGTTGCGGCCCGGCCTTTGCTGGGTGAGCACATCGATATCGAGTTCAGCGAGCCGGAGTATGCCGAGCGCTACGCCATCCTGAGCCATACCTCGGTGAGCTTTCGGGCCGAGACCAACCAACTGCGGCTGAACCACGCCAGTCTGGATCTGCGTAACCCGCAGCACTGCCCCACGACCTGGGCATTCTTGCTGCAACTGTGCGAGCGCGAACTGGAGCAATTGACCCGAACCCGCAGCCTGCGCGAGCGGATTACACAAATGCTGGGGCCTTTGCTCAATGGCGGGCGCGAACCCGATCTGGAGGAAGTGGCGGTACGCCTCAAGCTGCCAACCTGGACCTTACGCCGCAAGCTGGCAGAAGAAGGCACGCAATTCCGGGCGATTCTCAACGATACGCGGCGTGACCTCGCCATGACCTATATCCGCGATACGGAACTGGCCTTTGGCGAGATTGCCTACTTGTTGGGGTTTGCCTCGGCAGAGGCCTTTCAGAGGGCGTTCAAGCGCTGGAACGCGCAGACTCCGGGAGAGTTCCGTCGTCGCCAGCGCAACACTGCATGAGGCGGTTCAGAGCCTAAAGCTCGGTTGCGTCGTCCGCAGGTTCCAGCGGGTCCAGCTCAAAAGCCTGATACTCAAGCAACTCTTCCTGATAGTCGTCCATTGCCACATCCCTTTTCGTTCTATTGGTTCAAGTCATGCCTGAGGGGCGCTGAAAGTGAGTTTAAAGCGCTCCCATGAAGGAAAAATGACACCTTGCGAGCACTCGACTTCACTGACTTTTTAAACGTAGCAGAGTTCATGGAAATTACTGCACGCTTATTGTGCCGGCAGCGCCTCTGGCACAACGGGTAGAGGGGTGATCGCCGGTTCCGGCGCAGGCACTGCGGGTGCGGCGGCTTTTTCAGGCGCCGAAGGTGTGGCCGGCGGTGTGGCTGGCGGTTCGACCGGCGCCGGAGCAGGCACGACTTCTGCCGGCAGCACCGGGGCGCTCTCCACTGGCGGTTGCAAGCTGGCAGGCTCGGCAGCCGCAGGCACCTCGACTGGCGCAGCCGGCTTGGGGGCCGCCTCGACCTTGGCCGGGACAACTTCAGGTACACCCAGATCGGTCTTGGGCTTTTCCGGAATATGCGCAGCCTTTTTCACTTCCTTGGGCAGGAACACTTCCACCAGCGCGAAAAAGCGATCATAGAACTGGGGCGAAGACACGGTTTCGCTGGCCACTTTCACCATCGAGTCATCGGAGGAGCCAATCGGCATCGACACCGAACCCAGCACCCCCACCCCGAGGCTGGCCGAGTTGTTGACCTTCTTCAGTGCGTAACGGTCCTGCAGGGCGTTGGCAAACATGGTGGCGTGATGCTCCGAGCCGCCGTCGTCTGCGCAGACCACGTTAAAGCTGATCTCCAGATGACTTTCGCCGGTTTGCTGGAAGCTCTTGTGGCCACTGATCATTTTTGCATCGTTACTGGTGATGATGTAGCCCTGGCTGAGCAAGGCGCGTCGTGCAGCTTCGCACGAGGCTTTATCGGTCACCGGATAATTACGCGAAAACGTTCCCGAATCATCGAAGTTCTCATGCTCGTAGATGGCTGTTTTCTTCGACGAGCAACCTGCGAGTCCGGCCAGCAAAAGGACGGCAACCAAAGCGCGCAAGGGGAATGACTTAAGCATTAAAGATCCTGAAGAGAACGGTGACGGGACGTATTGTGCATCAGTTGGCATTTTTTGCGCGCAGTTTGATTCGATCACATTTGCGCAGCAAGGCTGAAACCGCCCAAACCTGTAGTCGCTGCCAAAGGCTGCGCCCAGGGCCGCAGGGCCTTCCCTTGTCATTGAGACATGCAAAGGGGTCGCTTCACCGCCCTTCGCAGCCTACGGCAGCGACTACGGAGCACGCAGGGTCATGAAGAAATCCGGGCACAAAAAAAGCGACCCTAAGGTCGCTTTCTTTGTAGCTCCAGAGAGTTCAAGGGCTCTGGAGCAAATATGGCGCAGCGGACGGGACTCGAACCCGCGACCCCCGGCGTGACAGGCCGGTATTCTAACCGACTGAACTACCGCTGCGTATCGCTCGGACTTGCGTCCGTTTGAAACTTTTAAAACCTGTGACTGAAAAGCTTCGGTGCTTTTCAAGCCCAAGCCAGGAAAACCTGACCTGTACAAATATGGCGCAGCGGACGGGACTCGAACCCGCGACCCCCGGCGTGACAGGCCGGTATTCTAACCGACTGAACTACCGCTGCGCGTCGGTTGGTTGTTCTTTTCAGAACCACCTTTCTCTTTCGAGAAACTCAAGAAGTGGTGGGTGATGACGGGATCGAACCGCCGACCCTCTGCTTGTAAGGCAGATGCTCTCCCAGCTGAGCTAATCACCCTTTGCTTCGTTGAGGCCGCGAAATTTACGCAGGTATTGAACCTAAGTCAAGGACAAGGTTGAGTTTTTTTCAAAATAAGCAAAAAACCCGAACCTCGCTCCCGCGGACTGCTTTATTCCCCGTAAACCATTTTCTTGCTCATGCCGCCGTCGACCACAAACTCCTGCCCCGTCACAAATCCGGCATTGCGCGACAGCAGCCACGCAACCATGGACGCAACGTCTTCCACGGTGCCTGCACGCCCTGCCGGGTGCTGGGCGTGATCCGTATCGGTGAGCGGCTGCGCACGCCTCACAGAGGGGTCCCGGGCGTCAATCCAGCCCGGGCTGACCGCGTTGACCCTGATCTCCGGCCCGAGGCTGATGGCCAGCGCATGGGTCAATGCCAGCAGACCGCCCTTGCTCGCCACGTAAGCCTCGGTATCGGGCTCGGATTGACGGGCACGGGTGGAAGCCAGATTAACGATCGAGCCACAATGCGCACGCAAGTAAGGCGCGCAGTGTTTGGCCAGGAGCATGGGACCGGTGAGGTTGACCGCCAGCACACGGTTCCAGTGCTCCAGATCGAGGCTTTCCAGGGTCATGTTGTGCGGGTCGGCAATTGCCGCGTTACTCACCAGCGCGTCCAGACGTCCGAACTGCCCCAATACCTGGGCCACGCAACCGATGACATCGGCCTCGACCGACACATCCATGGTCACGAACCAGGCATTTTCACCCAGCACCCTGGCCACTTTAGAGCCCCGTGCACGGTCGATGTCGGTCAGCACTACCTGCCAGCCTTCACTGACCAGCCACGCGGCGATCCCCAGGCCAATGCCCCGCGCAGCGCCGGTTACCAGCGCCACACGGCCATTACCGGCAACAGGTACCTCAAGGATCATATCGTTCACAGTGCGGCCAGGCCTCGCGCCAGATCTGCTTGCAGGTCGGTGACATCTTCCAGGCCCACGGCGATGCGGATCAGACTGTCGTGAATGCCGGCAGCTGCACGCTCCTGCGGCGCCAACCGGCCATGGGAGGTGGTGGACGGATGGGTGATGGTGGTCTTGCTGTCCCCCAGGTTGGCGGTGATTGAAATCAGGCGCGTGGCATCGATAAAGCGCCATGCGCCCTCTTTGCCGCCCCGGACTTCAAAACTCACCACCGCGCCAAAACCGCGCTGCTGACGCTGGGCCAAGGCATGCTGCGGGTGGCTTTTGAGACCGGCATAGTGGACCTTCTCAATCCCGTCCTGCTGCTCCAGCCACTCAGCCAGGACCTGGGCACTGGCACAGTGGGCACGCATGCGCAGATTCAAGGTTTCCAGCCCCTTGAGGAAAATCCAGGCGTTGAACGGGCTCAGGGTCGGCCCTGCAGTACGCAGGAAGCCTACGACTTCTTTCATCTGCTCACTGCGACCGGCAACCACCCCGCCCATGCAACGACCCTGGCCGTCGATGAATTTGGTGGCCGAATGCACAACAATGTCGGCACCCAGCTTGAGCGGCTGCTGCAAGGCAGGCGTGCAGAAGCAGTTGTCGACCACCAGCATCGCGCCCTTGGCGTGGGCAATCTCTGCCAGAGCCGCAATATCCACCAGCTCGGCCAGCGGATTGGAAGGCGACTCAACAAACAGCAATCGGGTGTTGGGCTTGATCGCCGCGTCCCAGCCAGCCAGTTCAGCCAGCGGTACATAGTCGACCTGCACGCCGAAGCGTTTGAAGTATTTCTCGAACAGGCTGATGGTTGAGCCGAACACGCTGCGCGAGACCAGAATATGATCGCCGGCACTGCACAGACTCATGACCACTGACAAAATTGCCGCCATGCCGGTCGCTGTCGCCACGGCCTGCTCCGCCCCTTCGAGGGCCGCCATGCGCTCTTCGAATGCTCGCACCGTGGGGTTGGTGTAACGCGAATAGACGTTGCCCGCCACCTCGCCCGAGAACCTGGCTGCTGCATCTGCGGCGGTGCGGAACACGTAGCTGGAAGTCAGGAACATCGCATCACCGTGCTCGCCTTCCGGCGTACGGTGCTGGCCAGCACGCACAGCCAAGGTATCGAACGCTACGCCCTCGAGGTCGCTATCCAGCCGTCCCGCATCCCAATCCTGACTCATGCTGCCCACTCCTTGCTGTGTATTTGCTTTGTATTGGAGAAACGCAAACCGGCCCATCAGGGCCGGTTTGGTGAACACTTAGTTGTTGTACAAGCCTATCGTTGCACCGACACCTTGAGCAACCACCTTGGAAGCATCGTTGCGCGCACGCTCGATTCTCTCCAGATAGTTGTCATCGATATCGCCAGTGACGTACTTGCCGTCGAACACTGCGCAATCAAACTTGTCGATCTTGATTTTGCCACCACCCACCGCTTCGATCAGGTCAGGCAGGTCCTGATAGATCAGCCAGTCGGCGCCGATCAGCTCGGCCACTTCCTGGGTGCTGCGATTGTGCGCGATCAGTTCGTGAGCGCTTGGCATGTCGATGCCATACACGTTCGGGTAGCGCACAGCCGGAGCTGCCGAGCAGAAGTAAACATTTTTCGCGCCGGCTTCGCGGGCCATCTGAATGATCTGCTTGCAGGTGGTACCGCGCACGATCGAGTCATCCACCAGCATCACGTTCTTGCCGCGGAACTCAAGTTCGATGGCGTTGAGCTTCTGGCGCACGGACTTTTTACGCGCAGCCTGGCCCGGCATGATGAAGGTACGGCCGATGTAACGGTTCTTGACGAAGCCTTCGCGGAACTTGACGCCCAGGTGGTTAGCCAGTTCCAGCGCAGCGCAACGGCTGGTGTCCGGAATCGGGATGACCACATCGATATCGTGATCCGGGCGTTCGCGCAGGATCTTCTCGGCGAGCTTCTCGCCCATGCGCAGACGGGCCTTGTATACCGAAATGCCATCGATGATCGAATCGGGACGCGCCAGGTACACGTGCTCGAAGATGCACGGAGTCAGTTGCGGGTTAACAGCACACTGACGGGTGTGCAGCTGGCCGTCATTGGTGATGTAAACCGCTTCGCCCGGCGCCAGGTCACGGATCAGGGTGAAGCCCAGCACGTCCAGGGACACGCTTTCGGAAGCGATCATGTACTCGACGCCTTCGTCGGTATGACGCTGACCGAAGACGATAGGACGAATGGCATTCGGATCACGGAAACCGACGATACCGTAGCCGGTAATCATCGCAACCACGGCGTAACCACCGCGGCAGCGGTTGTGTACGTCTGTGACCGCTGCAAACACGTCTTCTTCGGTTGGCTGCAATTTGCCACGCTGAGCCAGCTCATGGGCAAATACGTTAAGCAGCACTTCCGAATCGGAATTGGTGTTGACGTGGCGCAGGTCAGATTCGTAAATCTCCTTGGCCAGTTGTTCAACGTTGGTCAGGTTGCCGTTATGCGCCAGGGTAATGCCGTATGGCGAGTTGACATAAAACGGCTGGGCTTCAGCTGAAGTCGAGCTGCCTGCAGTTGGATAGCGCACATGGCCAATGCCCATGTGCCCGACCAGACGCTGCATGTGTCGCTGATGAAATACATCGCGAACCAGCCCGTTGTCCTTGCGCAGGAATAACCGGCCTTCATGACTGGTCACAATACCGGCAGCATCCTGGCCGCGGTGCTGGAGGACGGTTAGCGCGTCATACAGCGCCTGATTGACGTTCGACTTACCGACGATACCGACGATGCCACACATGCGACGCAACCCCTACTTAATGGATCTGAACTGAACACCGCTTACCTGGCCAGATTGGCCGGCAAGAGATGCTCCTTGAACGGAATATCAGCAGGAACGCTGATACCGCTGGCCAACCACTGGCTACTCCACCCCAAAATGAGATTTTTCGACCAATCGGCAACCAATAGAAATTGTGGCACGAGCCTTGACCCCTGCCACCATGAGTCTTGCTGTACCGGCCCCAGGCTTAACAGCCCGACCGCCACAACCACCAGCAACGCGCCACGCGCAGCGCCGAAGGCCATGCCAAGAAAACGATCGGTCCCGGACAGTCCGGTGACGCGAATCAGTTCGCCGATAAGAAAATTGATCATTGCGCCTACCAGCAAGGTGGCGACAAACATGATGGTGCACCCAACGATAACGCGGGCGGAAGGTGTTTCGATATAACCGGTGAGGTATTGAGACAGTGAACCGCCGAACATCCAGGCGACGACCCCGGCAATGATCCAGGTGCACAGCGACAGGGCCTCTTTAACGAAGCCGCGCTTCAAGCTGATCAAAGCGGAGATGGCGATAATTGCAACGATCGCCCAGTCAACCCAGGTAAATGGCACAGTTCAGCCTACGGACAGATAAGGCGGCGCATTTTAGCAGAGCGCCGCCGCTCAGGTAAGGCGATTTATCAGTGCTTTGGCAATCAGGTGACACCTTTTTACCGACTCAGCCACGCTCAGGCTGAAAGCGCACCACAAAACCCTTGAGATTTTGCTGCTTGCCGAGCAGATCGCGCAGGCGATCGGCCTCTGCACGCTCAAGCAATGGACCGACAAAAACCCGATTCATCCCGCCCGAAGATCGGACATAAGCGTTATAACCTTGATTTCTAAGGGTTTTCTGCAGGTTATCAGCGCTTGCACGATTGGACAGACTGACCAGTTGCACCGACCAGCTAATGGGCAAGCCGTTAGGATCGAGACGTTTTTGCGTGGTATCGAGCTTGGCAGGTGCCTGCGCAACCGTTTGAGCCGGCGTGACAGCCGGTGGTTTTGGCGCCGCAACCACAGGTTTTGCCACCGCAGCTGCCGGTGCCTGCTGCGTGACGACTTCCTGCTCAGGCGGTGCAGGCTCTTCAGCGATTACCTGCGGCTCGGGCACCGCAACCGGCTCTACCTTGACCTCGGGCATGACCGGCATCTGGGGAGCAGTCGGCGCATCGACCTGAATCTGGCGCTGCTCATCTTCGCGCGAGAACAGCATCGGCAAGAAGATCACGGCCAGCGCCACCAGTACCAGGGCGCCCACCATCCGCTGCTTGTATACCTTATCCAGCAAAGCCATTTGCAGCCTCCTCCGTGGCACGCCGCTGCAACCACTCGAGCGCTTCAGCGACGCAATAAAATGATCCGAACAACAGGATTTCGTCTTGCCCGGTGGCCTGCTCGCACTGTGCCTCAAGTGCCGCCTCGACACTGGCGAAAACCGAGACCCGAGCCCCCAGATCCTGCAGCGAGCCCTGAAGCTCAGCCGCCGGCCGGGTCCGCCCGGTATTCAGCGGTGCTACCGCCCAATGTGCGACCACTGGCGCGAGCTGTGACACTACGCCATCCAGGTCCTTGTCGGCCAGCAGGCCGAATACCGCCAGACGCCTGCCCGCTATCGGACGCTGCTGCAGACGCTTGACCAGATACTCCGCTGCATGGGGGTTATGGCCCACATCAAGCAGCATATTCAAGGTTTTTCCGTGCCAGTTGAACTGCCGACGATCCAGCCGACCGGTCACTTGCGTACCCTGTAACGCTTCAATAATTCGTTCAGGCTGCCACGGCAGACCTGTCAATGCATAAGCCTGCAACGCCAGCGCCGCGTTTTCCATCGGCAAATCCAGCAGCGGCAAGTCGCGTAACTCCACCACCTGCCCTGCCGCATCCCGGCCCTGCCAGTGCCAGACGCTGTCAGCAGTGGCCAGGTCAAAGTCACGACCACGTACAAACAGCGGGCAACCCAACTCTGCAGCCTTGTCGAGCAAGGGTTGAGGCGGGTTCAAGTCGCCACAAAGAGCAGGCTTGCCCGGGCGAAAAATGCCGGCTTTTTCGTAAGCCACGGATTCACGGGTATTACCAAGGTATTCCACGTGATCCACACCGATACTGGTGACCAGTGCCAGGTCGGCATCTACCAGATTGACCGCATCCAGTCGCCCGCCCAGACCGACTTCCAGCACCACGGCGTCAAGTTGCGCACGCTCGAACAGCCAGAAAGCCGCCAGCGTGCCCATCTCGAAATAGGTCAGTGAAGTCTGGCCCCGGCCAGCTTCCAAAGCGCTGAAGGCCTCGCAAAGCTGCTCGTCCGAGACCTCGGCGCCGTCGATCTGCACACGCTCGTTGTAGCGCAGCAGATGAGGAGAGTTATAAACCCCCACTTTCAGACCTTGCGCCCGCAGCAAGGACGCTACAAACGCACAGGTCGAACCCTTGCCGTTGGTGCCAGTAACCGTCACCACCCGAGGCGCGGGCTTTTGCAGGCCCATGCGGTTCGTTACCTCGCGCGCGCGATCCAGGCCCATGTCGATGGCAGATGGATGCAGCTGTTCAAGATAGGCGAGCCACTCGCCAAGGGTGCGCTCAGTCATATGTTTGCAGGTACCGGCGGAACAACGATTGCTTCAACAGGCGGCGCCACGAACACAGGCGTAGGCAGGCCCATCATTTGTGCCAGCAGGTTACCCAGACGCGGGCGCAGTTCCTGGCGGGCAATGATCAAGTCGATTGCACCGTGCTCCAGCAGGAACTCGCTGCGCTGGAAGCCTTCTGGCAGTTTTTCACGAACGGTCTGCTCGATTACACGCGGGCCGGCAAAGCCGATAAGGGCTTTAGGCTCAGCCACGATTACATCGCCGAGCATCGCCAGGCTGGCCGAAACGCCGCCATAGACCGGATCGGTCAAGACCGAGATAAACGGAATGCCTTCTTCGCGCAGACGCGCCAGTACCGCAGAGGTCTTGGCCATTTGCATCAGGGAGATCAGGGCTTCCTGCATCCGCGCACCACCGGAGGCTGCGAAGCAGACCATCGGGCAGCGGTTTTCCAGCGCATAGTTGGCGGCACGTACAAAACGCTCGCCAACGATGGCGCCCATCGAGCCGCCCATGAAGGAGAACTCAAACGCAGACACTACCACCGGCATGCCCAGCAAGGTGCCACTCACGGAGATCAGGGCATCTTTTTCGCCGGTCTGCTTTTGCGCACCGACCAGACGGTCCTTGTACTTCTTGCTGTCACGGAATTTCAGACGGTCTACAGGCTCCAGATCGGCGCCCAGTTCGTTACGACCATCGACATCCAGGAAGATATTGATGCGGGCACGTGCGCCGATGCGCATGTGGTGATTACATTTGGGGCAAACGTCCAGGGTCTTTTCCAGCTCCGGACGATAAAGCACAGCGTCGCAAGACGGGCATTTGTGCCACAGGCCTTCAGGTACCGAGCTCTTTTTGACCTCGGAACGCATGATCGAAGGAATCAGCTTGTCTACCAACCAGTTGCTCATGCTTTCTTTCTCCAGTACCGGTGGCCAGAACGCTTGGGTTCAGGCCCCGTGTATGCCCTTGAGCTAAATTCATTAGGTATGCGGCGATGATTACCGGGGAGAAGCGGTCAGCACATGGCAAACCAGCGTAACCCCCGGACCCTCAGCCTTCCCGACAACACGCCCCAGAGCGGCCGCCAGTTTAATTTCTGCCCGTCGAACCACCGGGCCCGCCTGCTTTATACAGCGGTAATGATGGACGGTGGCAGACTGCCAACCGTCACATCGGGCATCAGTTTGTTGCCCGTACTGCCTGCATGAAGGCCCGAATCCTGTCGTGATCCTTGATGCCCTTGCTCTTTTCCACCCCGCCACTCACATCAACGGCATACGGCCGCACCTGAGTAATGGCCCGGGCCACGTTCTCGGCAGACAAGCCGCCTGCGAGGATAATCGGTTTGCTCAAATCCTGCGGTATCAATGACCAGTCAAAGGCCTGGCCGGTTCCCCCGGGCACCCCTTCAACGTAGGCATCCAGCAAAATACCGCTGGCACCGGCATACGCCTTGCAGGCGCCAGCGATGTCATCACCCGCCTTTACCCGCAACGCCTTGATATAGGGACGGTGGTAGCCCTCGCACTGCTCAGGGGTTTCATCGCCGTGAAACTGCAGCAAGTCCAGCGGTACGGCATCAAGTGTTTCGTTCAGCTCACAGGCCGTGGCATTGACGAACAACCCGACCGTGGTCACAAAAGGCGGCAAGGCGGCAATGATCGCGCGCGCCTGCTGCGCCGTTACTGACCGCGGACTTTTTGCGTAGAACACAAAGCCGATGGCGTCAGCCCCGGCACTAACAGCTGCCAGTGCATCATCTATGCAGGTAATACCGCAGATCTTGCTGCGAACGGCTGACATGTCGAATACACCTCAAGAAACGCGAAAGCCCCGGATGGTAACAAATGCTCATCCGGGCGTCAGCCGTCCAGTTCGGTAAAACCGGTCAAGAAATGTGGACCGATGTAACGTTGCGGCAATTGGAACTCATCGTGATATTCAACTTGCACCAGATACAGGCCATAGGGATGCGCTGTTACGCCACCGGAACGACGGACCCGGCTCTCCAGCACTTCCTTCATCCATTCCACCGGCCGCTCGCCAGTGCCGATAGTCATTAGCACCCCGGCGATGTTGCGCACCATGTGATGCAAAAAAGCACTGGCGCGAATATCCAGCACAATCATCTGTCCATGACGTGTCACGCGCAGGTGATGCATTTCCTTGACCGGCGATTTGGCCTGGCACTGACCCGCACGAAAAGCGCTGAAGTCGTGCACGCCCAACAGGTAGCGCGCGGCCTCGGCCATCCGCTCGACATCCAGCGGGCGATGGTTCCAGGTAATTTCCTGATTCAGGTGCGCAGGGCGAATCTGATCGTTGTAGATCACGTAGCGGTAACGCCGGGCGATGGCTTTGAAGCGTGCATGAAAATGCGCCGGCATGACCTTGGCCCAGCTGACACTGATGTCATGGGGCAAGTTGATGTTGGCGCCCATGACCCAGGCTTTCAGGGAGCGCTCGGCCATGGTGTCAAAGTGCACCACTTGCCCGCAGGCGTGTACACCCGCATCAGTGCGGCCCGCACAAAGCAATGAAACCGGAGATGCGGCGACTTTCGACAAGGCATTTTCCAGGGTTTCCTGGACCGTCAGCACACCACTGGCCTGACGTTGCCAGCCGCTATAGCGCGAGCCTTTGTATTCAACGCCCAGCGCGATTCGGGAAAAGCCTTCGGCGGCCATTTCGGCTGCCGGGTTATCTATATTTGCCAAGGTGCTACAGCCTGCTCGTAAACGCAAAGTCGGCCATTATAAGGCGCACCCGCAAAGACGCCACGAAACAAATCATGGCGGAGATAAATCAGCATCGGGTTAACAGATCAAGGGCCGGCAAGCCGGCCCCCACAGGTGACAGCAGATCAAGGCAAGCGCGACAACAGCTCCAGGGCTTCAGCCTGCTGCTCCGGGTTACCCTCCTCGACAACTTCGGTCAGGATATCCCGCGCACCCTCGTCATCACCCATATCGATATACGCCTGGGCCAGATCAAGCTTGGTCGCCGTTTCATCGGCGCCCGACAAGAAGTCAAACTCGGGTTCGTCGGCAAAGGACGGGACTATCGATGGCTGCTCAAGGCTTTCGGACAAGCGCTGCAACTCCGCATTGACCTTGTCCAGCTCAAGCGCAAAGCTGTCCGGCTCAGCGGCCGGCGCAACCGGTTCGTCAGCCAGGGACAAATCGAAATCAGGCGGCAGGTCCAGATCGAAGTCGGACATGTCGCTACCCGACGTCTCAGCCTGCTGCTTGAGCACATCTTCAAAGCTCTGCTCGTCACCGGATTTCTTCTCGGGCGGCAACTCGGCAGGCGACGCCGCTTCAAGGTCATCCAGACTCAGATCAAAGTCCTGATCGAACTCGTCAACGGCCGGCCTGGCCTGTGGCTCAGGCTCCACTTCGCGATCATCGCGCATCATCTCTGTGACAAACTGCGCCTGTAATTGCGCAGCAACCGCAGCCGTGGCGATACCGGCTGCCAGTGCCATGGCCGGATAGCGATGCTTGAGCTGTTCAACCTCAGAATGATTCTTGCCGTTGGCAATCAGCTGCCGCTCCTGGGCAATAAAGGCATCACGCTCGCCCAGTTCACCATAGACCTGCATCAACTTGAGTCGCAGATCACTGCGTTGCGGCTCTTGCTCGATTGCACCTGCCAGCAGTTGCTCGGCCTCTTTGAGCTGACGCTGCTCAATCAACTGTTCAGCCTGGACCAATGCATCGGCCTGCGGGCTGACCAGCGCCTGGGCAACCACCACTGGCGCAACCGGAGGTACCACCAGTGCTGCCGCAGCTGGTGCCGCAGCTGGCGCCGCTTCGAGCTTGACGCTCGGCGGTGGAACTTCAAGCCCTTCGAAGCTGCTTTGCGGCATGTCCAGATCAGATGGGAACTCGGCCTCTTCCTCAAGCTCACGGGCCATCCGCGCATGCCTTTGCGCCGCCTGCAGGGCTTTACGGCGACGCACCAGCAGCAGCGCAAGCAGCAACAACAAGACCGCCGCGCCACCGACCAGACCCAGCAGCCAAGGGCTGTGCAACAAGTCCTGGATGCTGCGCTCTGCACGCGGAGTGGCACTATCGTCCTGCGCCGGAGCTGGCGGCACCGCCGTCGCCGGCGCACCTTCATCTGCCGGCGCGATGTCAGCTTCCGGAGCGTCCACAGCCTGCCCCGGCAGCGGGACCGCTATCGCCGCTGCCGGATCGACTGGCGCCGAACTGTCAGCCTGCAGCTTGGCCAATTGATTGTTTTTCAACTCGATCAAGCGTTGCAGCTTGTCCAGCTGGCTTTGCAAATCCTGCATCCGGCTTTGCAGCTCGGCATTTTCACGCCGGGCCGAATCCAGACCTTCCTGGGTCGTCGCCAGCTTGTCGCTGATATTTTTGGCATCGCCAACTGCACCCTTGCCATCGGCAGCGCTCGCCGCAACCAGGCTCAGGCTGTCACTACCGCCAGCCTTGGCAGGACTGGTAGCCGCAACCGGCTGCCGACCGGTCGCATCCAGCTGCTGGGCCAATGGCGTGGTACGACGCCCATTACGCCAGTCGGCATTCTGGGAAGCGACTTCATTGATGGCCTTGCCTTGGGACAGCTGGACACTTTGCGCGGCATCCGGCATGCGCAATACCTGACCGGTCTTGAGCCGATTGATGTTGCCGTTGATAAAGGCATCAGGGTTGAGCGCCTGAATCGCCAGCATGGTCTGCTGGACCGAGCCGCCATTGCGCGCCTTGGCCGCGATTTCCCACAGGGTGTCACGGGACGTGGTGGTGTATTGACCTGCATTTGCAGGCGCGCCAGAGGCAGCCGCAGCGGTTTGAGGAGAGAACTTGGCCGGGTCCAGCAATACGCTGTAGTCCCGCAGCAAGCGGCCGCTTGGCCACATCACCTGCACCAGAAACTTTACGAAGGGCTCGGACAAAGGCTGGCTGGAAGTGACGCGCAGCACGCTTTTGCCGTTGGCATTGATTACCGGCGTGAAACGCAGATCATCCAGGAATGCCGGACGCGGCACCCCGGCCTTTGTGAATTCGTCAGGCGGTGCCAGGCTCGGCACCACTTCAGCAGCGGTCAGATCCTTGACGTCCAACAACTCGATTTCAGCCAGCAGAGGCTGGTTCTGAGTCGACTTCAGGGTCAGCTCTCCGAGCCCGAGCGCCTGCGCCATACCGGATGACAGCGCCGAAGCGGCGGCGATTGCTAACACTAATTTGCGAACCTGAAGCATAGCCTCTTCCTTATTGGTACAGGCCTCGTCCCCCGAGGCCTGTATAGCTTCTGGAACCCTGCTGGAAATTGACGCCAAGTATCTTTTACAGAATATCTTTAATCAACAACTCAGCCAGTTGCACGGCATTCAAAGCGGCGCCTTTTCTTACGTTATCTGACGTCATCCAGAAATTAAGTTCAGAAGTGTCGTCTACAGCATGGCGCACCCGGCCGACATAAACCACGTCTTGTCCTACCGCATCGCCCACCGCCGTAGGATAGTCGCCCGCCTCTACCAGCTCGATACCTTCAGCGGCTTCAAGCGCCGCATTCACCGCATCCAGATCCACCGGCCCGGCAAGTTGCACGGCAACACTGAAGCTATCGCCAAAAAATACCGGAGCTTGAATGCAGGTCACCGAAACTTTCAGCGCGGGCATAGCCAACACTTCACGCAATTCCGTTACCAGGCGTTTTTCCAGTGGTACATGGCCTTGTGCATCAGGCTTGCCCACTTGCGCCAAGAGGTTAAACGCCATCTGGCGATCAAAAAAACTGGTCTCCAGCGGATGCAGATTCAGTAGTGCGGTGGTCTGACGCGCCAGCTCGGAAACCGCTTCACGGCCTTGGGCAGAAACTGCCAGACATGCCGTCACGTTGACCCGCTGAATATCCAGCAAGCCGCGCAGGGGCGCCAACACTACGGCAAGAGCGGTTGCCGACGGGCTCGGGCTGCTGATTTGCAGCGGCTTTGGCAACCCGGCCAATACTTGGGCATTGGCCTCGGGCACCACTTGCGGGGCCTGGGCCGCGGGCAATGCGCCCGACAAATCAATAATCGCGCACCCGCCAGCGCGGGCCTTGGCGGCAAAGCTCAGGGTCACGGCGGGGCCGGCAGCGAAAAACACCAGCTGCACTTTGCTGAAGTCAAACTCATCGACTTCACGCACTCGGACGTTTTTGCCCCGAAAAGGCACCGAATGCCCGGCTGACTCGCTGCTGGCCAGCAAATGCAAATCAGCGACCGGAAAATTGCGCTCTTCGAGAATTTGCACAATGGTTTCGCCGACAGTGCCGGTGGCGCCGACGACGGCGATATCAAAGGACTGGTTCATGCATCTACCTCAGGCGAAACGTGGGGAGCGGCACTGTACCGGGCGCAACCTTTGCAGGCAACGGACAGTGCCCGCCAGCGCGGCAGTAAAAAGCGCCACTCATTAAAAAGCCCGCCTCTCTTGCGAGAGGCGGGCCTGGCTGCAACCAGGGCGGATTAACGCTCCAGCAGAATCCGCAGCATGCGGCGCAACGGCTCGGCCGCACCCCACAACAACTGGTCGCCCACGGTGAACGCACCGAGGAACTGCGAACCCATGTTCAGCTTGCGCAGACGGCCAACCGGCACATTCAGGGTACCGGTTACCCGGGTAGGGCTCAGTTCCTGGATGCTGTCTTCACGATGATTGGGCACCAGCTTGACCCAAGGGTTGTGCTGGCTGATCAGACCTTCGATGTCGGCAATTGGCACATCCTTGTTCAGCTTGATGGTCAAAGCCTGGCTGTGACAGCGCATTGCACCGATACGCACGCAGATACCATCCACCGGAACCGGGTTCTTGAAGCGACCCAGGATCTTGTTGGTTTCGGCCTGGGCCTTCCACTCTTCGCGGCTTTGACCGTTTGGCAGCTCTTTGTCGATCCACGGGATCAAGCTACCGGCCAATGGCACGCCGAAGTTCTCGGTCGGGTACGCGTCGCTGCGCATCGCTTCAGCGACACGACGGTCGATATCGAGGATGGCGCTGGCCGGATCGGCCAGTTGATCGGCCACAGCAGCGTGGGTCGAACCCATTTGCTTGATCAGCTCGCGCATGTTCTGCGCGCCGGCACCGGATGCCGCCTGATAAGTCATGGCGCTCATCCACTCCACCAGACCGGCCTCAAACAGGCCGCCCAGGCCCATCAGCATCAGGCTGACAGTGCAGTTGCCGCCGATGTAGTTCTTGGTGCCCGCATCCAGCTGCTGGTCAATCACCCGGCGGTTGACCGGGTCCAGAACGATCACTGCGTCATCCTGCATCCGCAGGCTCGACGCTGCATCGATCCAGTAACCTTGCCAGCCTGCCTCACGCAGCTTGGGGAACACCTCAGTGGTGTAGTCGCCGCCCTGGCAGGTCAGGATTACATCGAGGGTTTTCAACTCTTCAATGTTGTAAGCATCCTTGAGCGGGGCGATATCCTTGCCCACAGACGGACCCTGTCCACCGACATTGGAAGTAGTAAAAAACACCGGCTCAATAAGATCGAAATCCTGCTCTTCCAGCATCCGCTGCATGAGCACAGAACCAACCATACCGCGCCAACCGACCAGACCTACACGCTTCATCACAACGACACCTTTAACAAAAAGTGGGGTCGTTACTTCCACCAACAGGAAGTAACGGGCCAGAGAGATTACAGATTCTGTAGCGCCGCGACTACTGCATCGCCCATTTCCTGCGTTCCGACCCTGGTGCAACCCGCAGACCAGATGTCGCCGGTACGCAAGCCCTGGTCCAGAACCAGGCTCACGGCCTGTTCAATGGCATCGGCAGCGGCGGTCTGATTGAAGCTGTAACGCAGCATCATCGAGACCGACAAAATGGTTGCCAGCGGGTTGGCAATGCCCTGCCCCGCGATGTCCGGCGCCGAACCGTGGCATGGCTCGTACATGCCCTTGTTGTTGGCATCCAGGGAGGCCGACGGCAGCATGCCGATGGAACCGGTCAGCATCGACGCTTCGTCCGACAGGATATCGCCGAACAGGTTGTCGGTTACGATCACATCGAACTGCTTGGGCGCACGCACCAGCTGCATCGCGGCGTTGTCGACGTACATGTGGCTCAGCTCGACGTCCGGGTAGTCCTTGGCCACTTCCTCGACCACTTCGCGCCACAACTGGCTGGAAGCCAGCACGTTGGCCTTGTCCACCGAGCACAGCTTTTTACCGCGCACACGAGCCATGTCGAAGCCGACCCGGGCGATACGGCGAATTTCGCTTTCGCTGTAGGGCAGCGTGTCATAAGCCTGACGCTCGCCGTTTTCCAGCTCACGGGTGCCACGGGGGGCGCCGAAGTAAATGCCGCCGGTCAATTCACGAACGATCAGAATATCCAGCCCGGCAACGATTTCCGGCTTGAGGCTCGAGGCATCTGCCAGTTGCGGGTAAAGAATGGCCGGACGCAGGTTGCCGAACAGACCCAGTTGCGCACGGATTTTCAGCAGGCCGCGCTCAGGACGGATATCACGCTCGATCTTGTCCCATTTAGGGCCACCCACGGCACCCAGCAACACCGCGTCGGCGGCACGGGCGCGCTCCAGGGTCTCATCCGCCAGGGGTACGCCGTGCTTGTCGATGGCTGCGCCGCCGAGCACGTCATGGGTCAGTTCGAAGTCGAGCTGGAACTTGTCATTGGCCAGCTCCAGTACTTTTACTGCCTGGGCCATGATTTCCGGACCAATACCGTCACCTGGAAGAATCAGAATCTGCTTGCTCATGGGTCTCTCGCTACCTGTCAGTTGATCCCCCCTGAGGGGTATCCATAATTTTTATTGTCTGGTGCTTTTATTTTTCACACCAAAGAACCAATACGTCGGTACTAAACGAACCATCAGGTTCGATTTCAAAATAATCGCGCACTTCAGTGCCCATGGATTGCTGCAACTCGCGAATGGCCACGCTCATGCTCACCGGTGTACGCATGCGCTCAATCCAGGAGCCGAACTCTAAACGCAAACGCTGACGCTGTGTGCTGCGGGTATGCAAACCGGCCTCACTGACCTGGCGCAGCCACTCGCCTGCAGAATAATCACGCACATGACTGGTATCGCGCAGCACCTCGACACTTTGCAGATAAGTATCGAACAGCGGGCTACCGGGCGACATCACGTCGATAAAAGCCGCCACGCCACCGGGTTTGAGCACCCGCCGCACTTCGCGCAAAGCCTGGCCCAGGTCGCTCCAGTGGTGAGCGGAATAACGGCTGAGCACGTAATCAAACTCGCCATCGGCAAACGGCAGACGCTCCGCCGCACCGCGCTGGGTGCTGATATTGCCCAGCCCGCGATCCTGGGCGGCGGCGCTGACGACATCGAGCATTTGCTGCGACAGGTCGTAGGCCACCACCTGGTTAACCAGCGCCGCCACATGAAAGCTGACATGACCGGCACCGCAGCCCAGATCCAGTACCCGGGCATCCTGCTTGCCGGACAGCTCGGCCTGTAGCAGGCCGAACTCGGTGCCTTGCGCATGCACGGCACTGCTCAGATAGGCCGAGGCCTGTTCACCGAACTGCTTTTGTACAACCTGACTGTGACGGGCGCTGCTGCTCATGTTGAAGTCCCTTGTTTGATGGGCTGCCCTGATCGCTGCAGCAGCGATCAGGGCCGGCATTACGCGATTCCTGTAGGAGCGAGCTGATTCAAGCGTCGCGAAACAACCAGGGCTGGCTCGCACGGTGCTTGCTTTCAAAGGCGGCGATGGCCACATCGTCCTGCAAGGTCAGGCCGATATCGTCCAGGCCGTTAAGCAGGCAATGCTTGCGGAAGGCATCGATCTCGAATTTCAGCACCTTGCCATCCGGACGCGTCACGGTTTGCGCCTCAAGGTCGATACTGAGCTGATAACCCGGCTCGGCCTCGACCTGGGCAAACAGTTCATCGACCTCGGCGTCGCTCAAAATGATCGGCAACAGGCCATTTTTGAAGCTGTTATTGAAGAAGATATCGGCATAGCTCGGCGCGATGATGCTGCGAAAGCCGTATTCTTCCAGCGCCCAGGGCGCGTGCTCACGGCTGGAGCCGCAGCCGAAGTTTTCACGGGCCAGCAACACGCTGGCACCCTGATAACGCTCGGCGTTGAGCACAAAGTCCTTGTTCAACGGGCGCCGGGAGTTGTCCTGGTACGGTTGCCCGACATCCAGGTAGCGCCACTCGTCAAACAGGTTCGGACCAAAGCCGGTGCGCTTGATGGATTTCAGAAACTGCTTGGGAATGATCTGGTCGGTATCCACGTTGGCCCGATCCAAGGGAGCGACAAGCCCGGTGTGCTGAGTAAAAGCTTTCATGCGCAGCTCCTTAAACCAATTCGCGGACGTCGATGAAACGACCGTTTACAGCGGCGGCGGCGGCCATCGCCGGGCTCACCAGGTGAGTACGACCACCGGCGCCCTGACGGCCTTCAAAGTTACGGTTGGAGGTCGAAGCGCAGTGCTCGCCCGACTCCAGGCGGTCCGGGTTCATGGCCAGGCACATCGAACAGCCCGGTTCGCGCCATTCAAAACCGGCCTCCAGGAAAATCTTGTCCAGACCTTCGGACTCGGCCTGGGCTTTAACCAGACCCGAGCCCGGCACCACGATCGCCTGCTTGATGGTGGAGGCCACTTTGCGGCCCTTGGCGACCACTGCCGCAGCGCGCAAGTCTTCGATCCGCGAGTTGGTGCACGAACCAATGAACACGCGATCCAGCTGGATATCGGTGATCGCCTGATTGGCGTTCAGGCCCATGTACTTCAAGGCACGCTCGATCGAACCACGCTTGACCAGGTCAGCTTCCTGCGCCGGATCGGGAACGTTCTGATCCACCGCCAGAACCATTTCAGGGGAGGTACCCCAGCTGACTTGCGGCTTGATCTGCGCCGCATCGAACTTGATCACGCTGTCGAAATGCGCGTCGGCATCGGAAACCAGATCCTTCCAGGCTTCCACGGCCAGATCCCACTCGGCGCCCTTCGGTGCAAACGGGCGACCCTTGACATAGGCCACGGTCTTTTCGTCCGCTGCAACCAGACCCACGCGGGCACCGGCTTCGATGGACATGTTGCAAATGGTCATGCGCCCTTCAACCGACAAATCGCGAATCGCACTGCCGGCAAACTCAATGGCATGACCATTGCCGCCTGCGGTACCGATTTTCCCGATCACTGCCAGCACGATGTCCTTGGCGGTCACGCCGAACGGCAATTGACCTTCAACCGAGACCAGCATGTTTTTCATTTTCTTGGCCACCAGACACTGGGTGGCGAGCACGTGCTCCACCTCGGAAGTGCCGATACCGTGGGCCAATGCGCCAAATGCACCATGGGTCGAGGTGTGCGAATCACCGCAAACCACGGTCATGCCCGGCAAGGTCGCGCCCTGCTCGGGGCCGATCACGTGAACGATGCCCTGGCGGATGTCGTTCATTTTGAATTCGGTGATGCCGTACTCGTCGCAATTGTCGTCGAGGGTTTGCACCTGCAAACGGGAAACCTGGTCGGTAATGGCCTCAATCCCGCCCTTGCGCTCCGGCGTGGTCGGTACGTTATGGTCCGGGGTCGCGATGTTGGCATCGATGCGCCAAGGCTTGCGCCCGGCCAGACGCAGACCTTCAAAGGCCTGCGGCGACGTCACTTCATGAATGATGTGACGATCGATGTAGATCAGCGCCGAGCCATCGTCGCGCTGCTTGACCAAATGCGAATCCCAGAGCTTGTCGTAGAGCGTTTTGCCGGCCATCAGACGGTTTCCTCATCAGCTACTTTTCTGTGCCAATAACCACTTGGCTTGTGAGGTCGATCCTATGGCGTTACAGTTAATAACTCAAATTCATAATTTTCATGCTTTGGATAACCAACAGGAATTCGAATAGATGGATCTCGCGAATCTCAATGCTTTTATCGCTATTGCTGAAACCGGGAGCTTCTCCGGGGCTGCCGAACGCCTGTTCCTGACCCAGCCGGCGATCAGCAAACGCATCGCCAGTATCGAGCAGCAACTCAAGCTCAGGCTGTTCGACCGGCTGGGCCGCGAAGTCAGCCTGACCGAGGCCGGGCGGGCCTTGCTGCCGCGGGCCTACCAGATCCTCAACGTCCTGGACGACACCCGCCGGGCGCTGAACAACCTCAACGGGGAGGTCAGTGGCCGCCTGACTCTGGCCACCAGCCATCATATTGGCCTGCACCGCCTGCCGCCCCTGCTGCGCGAGTTCACCCGCACCTACCCGAAGGTCGCGCTGGATATTCAGTTCCTGGATTCAGAAGTGGCCTACGAAGAAATTCTCCACGGCCGCGCCGAACTGGCGGTCATCACCCTGGCCCCGGAGCCCCATTCGCTGATTCGCGCCGTGCCGGTGTGGGATGATCCGCTGGACTTCGTAGTCGCCCCCGAACATACCCTCACCCGCCGTTCGAAGGTCAGTCTGGCCGACATTGCCCACCATCCGGCAGTGTTTCCGGGCGGTAATACCTTCACCCACCATATTGTCCAGCGCCTGTTTGAAGCCCAGGGCCTGACGCCCAATATCGCCATGAGCACCAACTACCTGGAAACCATCAAGATGATGGTCTCCATCGGCCTGGCGTGGAGCGTCCTGCCGCGCACCATGCTCGATGAGCAAGTGGCATCGATCGAGTTGCCCGGCATTCAACTGACGCGCCAGCTAGGCTACATCGTGCACACCGAAAGAACCCTGTCCAATGCCGCACATGCCTTCATGAAACTACTGGATGCCCAGGTCGACAGGGGTCACAGTGAGCAACCCTGAGATCGCTCCAGCGGTTCAGAAGCAAAACCGTCTCAATGGATCGAGATCCAAGGATCGCAGTCAATGCCATACCAGAGATATACCAGCCTCCCCCTAGACGGTTTGACTGAGGTTGACCCGATATCGCTGGAACACGGCAGGCAAAACAACGGGTCAGCGCAGCCCTGGTACTGGGACATTGAAACGGGGCTCATCAACAATGCAAGCCATCGGCGCACACGCCAGCAAGCGCTCAACAACTCAGAACAGCGCTTCGCCACACTCTTTCATTTATCGCCCCACATGGTGCTGCTGGTGCGCATCGAAGACGGGTTGATCAGTGAGGCCAACCATTGGTTCGAGAGCCTGCTGGGCTGGCCGTTAAACCAGGCAATCGGGCGTACGACCATCGAACTGGGGATCTGGCCAGATCCCCGGCAGCGCAAACAATTCATCAAGAACATACGCAGCAAAAATGCCTCGGTGAGTATGGAAGTCTGCCTGCAGGGCCGTGATGGACAACTGCACGACGGCATCCTCAGCGCACAAAAAGTCGAACTGGAGGGCGAGGCCTATCTGGTCAGTACCTTCCTGGACACCCGCAAAAGCAAAGAAGTCGAGCAAGCCTTGATCGACAGTCAGGAGCGCCTGGACCTGGCGCTGGACTCGGCACAACTGGGTACCTGGGACTGGCATATCCCCAGCGACAGACTCTACGGCTCGGCCCGTGCCGCCCAACTGCACGGCCTGCCGGCAGAACCGTTCAACGAGTCATTCGAAGCGTTCTTCGACGGTGTGCCCGAAGCCGAGCGTGACAATATGCGCGACACCTATCGCACACTGCGCGAAGGCCCCGCCGGGAGTTATCAACTGACCTATCGGGTGCCCGGCGAGAACGACACTTCACGCTATATAGAAAGTCGTGCCCGGCTCTATCGCGACGCTGAAGGTCTGCCCCTGCGCATGGCCGGGACCTTGCTCGACATCACCGAGCAAGTGGAGCGCGAACAACGCCTGAGTGCCTCCGAAGACAAATTTGCCAAGGCATTCCACTCCAGCCCCGATGCCATCACCATCAGCGAACTTGCCACTGGCAACTATCTGGAAGTGAATGACGGCTTCAGCCGGCTGACCGGATACAGCAGCGCCGAGGTGATTGGCCGCAGCCCTTACGAACTGGGGATCTGGGGGCATAGCTCACAGCGTCAGGCATTACTCGACGAGATCAAGGAAAAGGGCCGTATCCGCAACCGGGAAATACTCGGGCGCTCCAGACGTGGCGCCCTGCTCAACCTTGAGATATCCATCGAACCGATCACCCTTAATGACACCCCCTGCCTGTTGCTTACTGCCCGCGACATCAGCCAGCTCAAAGCGGCCCAGGCCCAGGCCAGCCACCTGGCCTACCACGACCCGCTGACCAACCTGGCGAACCGCTCGTTGCTGCTGGAGCGCCTGAACCATCAGACCGAGCTGCTTGAACACCATGATCTGCGCGGGGCGCTGTTGTTTCTGGATCTGGATCACTTCAAACACATCAACGACTCGCTCGGGCATCCGGTGGGCGACTCGGTGCTGAAAATCATCACCGCCCGGCTCGAGGCCAGTGTCCGCAGCGAAGACACCGTGGCACGCCTGGGCGGTGACGAGTTTGTAGTACTGCTGACCGGTCTCAAGGGTTCGCTGCAAGCAGTCACGCTTAATGTTCTGCGTACTGCCGACACCTTGCGCGAGCTGCTGGCCGAACCCATGTTTCTCGATGGCCAGCGCCTGCAAGTAACCCCCAGCATCGGCATTGCCTTGCTGCCCGACCACGGGATCACCGCGACAGACCTGCTGAAACGGGCCGACATTGCCCTGTATCGGGCCAAGGATTGCGGGCGTAATACCAGCCAGCTATTTGATTTTTCCATGCAGGCTGCGGCCAGCGAACGCATGAACATGGAAAGCGCTCTGCGCACAGCGTTGGCACGCAACGAGTTCAGCCTGCACTTTCAGCCCCAGGTCGACGCCCGGGAAAACCGCATCGTCGGCGCTGAAGCACTGCTGCGCTGGCAGCACCCGCAACTGGGGGCACAATCCCCGGCCGATTTCATCAAGATCCTCGAAGACAGCGGCCTGATTCTGGAAGTGGGCGCCTGGATTCTCGATGAAGCCTGCCGTTCGTTCGGCAAATTGTTGCGCGAAGGCCTTATCGACCCCCAGGCATTCAGCCTGTGCGTCAACATCAGCCCCCGGCAGTTTCGCCAAAGCGACTTCGTGGAACAGGTCAAGCGCAGCCTGTTGCACCATGACCTGCCCTGCTCGATGCTCAAGCTGGAAGTCACCGAAGGCATCGTGATTCAGAATCTGGAAGACACCATCGCCAAAATGCAGGCGCTCATCGCGTTGGGAGTGAGCTTTGCGATGGACGACTTCGGCACGGGCTACTCCTCGCTGACCCATCTCAAACGCCTGCCTGTGGACACCCTGAAAATCGACCAGTCGTTTGTGCGCGACGCCATTAACGCCCCCAACGATGCGGAAATCATCCGCGCCATTGTTGCCATGGCCCGCAGCCTGAAAATCAAGGTGGTGGCCGAAGGCGTCGAACAAGCGGCCCAGCTCCAGTTTCTGCAGAGTATTGGTTGCCATCTGTACCAGGGCTACCTGCACAGCCGGCCGGTGCCTCTGGCCCAGTTCCGCAAACTGCTGCAACACTGACCCCACCTGAAAACCCCGCCCCCCCTGTAGGAGCGAGCTTGCTCACGAGCTGTTCCAACCCGGCACGAAGGGCTATCGGGCACGTTCGCTCCTGCATCCCATGGCCCACATCCCATGAAGAGCGGATTTACCCTGCAAACGGACTACTCTGTGCCCCCTGGCCCCATGAAATAATCCAGCCTGTTACGAGTCAGAAAAATAATAAGGACCTACCATGCAAACCTCCGAGATTTTCATCCTGGGCGCCCGGCGCACCGCCATCGGCACCTTTGGCGGTGCACTCAAGGACGTCGCCCTGGGCGATCTGGCCACCACGGCAGTCAAGGCCGCCCTTATCGCTAGCCAGGTCGATCCGCAACGCATCGGCCACGTGGTGATGGGCAACGTGATCCCAACCGCCCCCCAGGACGCCTATCTGGCACGAGTGGCTGCAATCAACGCCGGCATCCCCAAGCAAACCCCCGCGTACAACGTTAATCGCCTCTGCGGCTCGGGCCTGCAGGCGATCATTTCTGCCGCCCATACCCTGATGCTCGGCGATGCTGATTTCGCCATCGGCGCCGGGGCCGAGTCCATGAGCCGCGGCCCGTACTTGCTGCCATCCGCCCGCTGGGGCGCGCGTATGGGCGATGCCCAGGTGCAGGATTACATGCTGGGCATTCTCCACGACCCGTTCCACGGTATTCACATGGGGATCACTGCCGAGAATATTGCGCAGCGCAACCATATCAGTCGCGAGGTACAGGACGCCCTGGCGCTGACAGACCAGCAGCGTGCCGCCCACGCCATCGCCCAGGGTTATTTCGACAGCCAGATCGCTGCCGTCGAGGTTAAAAGCCGCAAAGGCAGCGTCTTGTTCGACGTTGACGAACACCCGCGGGCTACCACCCTGGAACAGCTTGGGCAAATGAAGCCGGCGTTCAAAAAAGACGGCAGCGTGACGGCCGGTAACGCCTCGGGGCTCAACGACGGCGCCGCTGCGCTGGTGTTGGCCAGTGGTGCCGCGGTCAAGGCTGACAACCTCGCGCCTGTTGCACGCCTGGTGGCCTATGCCCACGCCGGGGTAGAACCTGAACTGATGGGGCTGGGCCCCATTCCGGCGACTCGTCTGGCGCTCAAGCGCGCAGGCTTGAAGATCGGCGACATGGACGTGATTGAAGCCAATATCGCCTTTGCGGCCCAGGCCTGTGCGGTGATGCAAGAACTGGAAATGGACCCGGCCCGGGTCAACCCCAATGGCTCCGGTATCGCTTTGGGCCATCCAGTGGGTGCCACCGGCGCGATTATCGCCACCAAGGCCATCCACGAACTGCACCGGATAAAAGGCCGCTATGCGCTGGCCACCATGTGCATCGGTGGCGGTCAGGGCATAGCGGTTATTTTCGAGCGAGTCTGAACCCGTAAATGACCGTAGTCGCTGCCGAAGGCTGCGATGGACTGCGTAAGACCTGCTGGTAACAGCGAAGGTCCTGCGGCCCTTGTCGCAGCCTGCGCCAGCGACTACGGCTGGCTTGTTACACCGGCATCCGGCCAAATTTCCCCGACTGGAAGTCGATGAAGGCCTGATGGATTTCAGCTTCGGTGTTCATCACAAACGGACCGTGCCCCACAATCGGTTCGTCAATGGGCTCACCGCTCAAGATCAACAGCACCGCATCGTTATTGGCCTCAAGACGAACCTGAGCCCCGTCGCGGGCAAACAGCGCCATTTGTCCTTCGCGCACCACTTCCTGGCCATTGACCTCGACCGCACCGTGCAGCACCACCAACATGGTGTTGCGGCCCTGATGCAGATCGAGGGTGGTCGACTTGCCCGCGTTCAAGCGGATATCCCACACGTCGATCGGGGTGAAGGTACGGGCCGGGCCGCGCTGGCCGTCGAACTCGCCGGCGATCAAGCGCAGCCGGCCGGCACCGTCCTTGAGCGCCAGTTCAGGAATGTCGCGGTCGACGATACCCTGATAGCCAGCCTCGGCCATCTTGTCTTTGGCCGGCAGGTTGACCCACAGCTGCACCATTTCCAGGGTGCCGCCACTGCGGGCAAACGCCTCGGAATGGAACTCTTCATGCAGGATCCCCGACGCAGCGGTCATCCATTGCACATCACCGGGGCCGATAACCCCGCCGTTGCCGGTGGAGTCCCGATGCTCGACTTCACCTTTGTAGACGATGGTTACCGTCTCAAACCCACGATGGGGATGCTGGCCTACACCACGACGCTCGGTAGTGGGCGTGAATTCCGCAGGCCCGGCGTAATCAAGTAACAAGAACGGGCTGACGTGTTCACCCATGCTGTCGTAGGAAAATAACGTACGAACCGGAAAGCCATCACCGACCCAATGCGCACGTGGAGCCGTATAGACACCCAGAATGTTTTTCATGTTGCACCTCCTGTAAATCATGGCAACAAGGATAGATTCGTATCACCCATAAGACTAGACAGCATAAATAGCACTCAGCGTTCCATACATAGAACGACCCTGCCACCCATATCCCTGTATGGCTCCGACACAAATCCGGGCCCGCATCGCTGGCAAGCCAGCTCCCACAGAAGCTGTCCCCACATACCCCTGCAGGAGCGAGCTTGCCTCGCGATGGCTCCGATACAAACCCGGGGCCCGCATCGCTGGCAAGCCAGCTGCCACAGTAGCTGTCCCCACATACCCCTGTAGGAGCGAGCTTGCCTCGCGATGGCTCCGATACAAATCCGGGCCCGCATCGCTGGCAAGCCAGCTCCCACAGAAGCTGCCCCCACATGACCCTGCAGGAGCGAGCTTGCCTCGCGATGGCTCCGACACAAACCCGGAGCCCGCATCGCTGGCAAGCCAGCTCCCACAGAAGCTGCCCCCACATAACCCTGTAGGAGCGAGCTTGCCTAGCGATGGCTCCGACACAAACCCGAGGCCCGCATCGCTGGCAAGCCAGCTCCCACAGAAGCTGTCCCCACATAACCCTGCAGGAGCGAGCTTGCCTCGCGATGGCTCCGACACAAACCCGGAGCCCGCATCGCTGGCAAGCCAGCTCCCACAGAAGCTGTCCCCACATACCCCTGCAGGAGCGAGCTTGCCTCGCGATGGCTCCGACACAAACCCGGGCCCGCATCGCTGGCAAGCCAGCTCCCACAGAAGCTGTCCCCACATACCCCTGCAGGAGCGAGCTTGCCTCGCGATGGCTCCGACACAGATCCGGGGCCCGCATCCCTGGCAAGCCAGCTCCCACAGAAGCTGCCCCAACATAACCCTGTAGGAGCGAGCTTGCCTCGCGAGCTTTATATCGAGCCCGGATTGATTGCCAAGCGAATGCGGGAATCTTGAAAAGCTCGCGAGGCAAGCTCGCTCCTACAGGGTTTGGGGATTGCTCTGCAAAATCAAATCCAGCCAATTCAGTCGCTTGTTTCCGGTTTAACCCGCGTGCTGCGTCTTATAACTATTCGCATCAATCATTCCCCTCCCGGAGCCTCGGCACGCAATGCAACGATCCAATTTGAACCGTACCCTGTTAAGCAGCGCACTGCTGGCCTCGGCACTGCTGGGCACACCCATGGCTCTGGCCGCGCCGGTCGTGCTGAATATCCCGGCACAACCGCTGGCCAGCGCCCTGAACGAGTTCGGCAAGCAGACCAGTCTGCAAGTGCTCTACAGCCCGGATCAGGTACAGGGGATCAGTTCGCACTCCGTCTCGGGCTCACTGGAGCCGATCAAGGCTCTGGAAGCCCTGCTGCAGGGTAGCGGCATTTCATACCAGCTCAATGGCGACACGCTGATTCTCAATGTCGCCCAAGGCCAAGGCCAGGGCCTGGAGTTGGGTGCCACCACCATTTCCGGCCAGGGCCAGGGGGCGTTGCTGACCACAGAGGACACGGGGTCCTACACCACTGCCGCCAGCAACAGCTCGACCAAACTGCCGTTGTCGATCCGCGAAACCCCGCAGACCGTGACCGTAATTACCCGCCAGCTCATGGACGATCAGGCGGTCCAGAGCATCGGCGATGTGCTGCGTAACGCGCCGGGCATTTCGACCCAGGCCTACGACAGCGACCGCATGGAATATTCGGCCCGCGGCTACGCCATCACCAACTTCCAGTACGACGGCGTGAACGCCCGCTATGACGGGGTGTTCGATGAGGGCGCGACCAAGGTCGACATGGCCCTGTATGACCGGGTTGATATCGTCAAAGGCGCCACCGGCCTGCTGTCCGGCTCCGGCGAACCCTCGGCTACGGTCAACCTGATCCGCAAAAAACCGACCCGCGAATTCAAGGCGTCGGTGACTGCCAGCGCAGGCTCCTGGGACAACTACCGAACCGAAGGCGATATCTCCGGCCCGTTGAATGAAGACGCCAGCGTGCGCGGGCGCCTGGTCGGGGTGTATCAGGATGCCGATTCGTATCTGGATCACTACTCGAAAAAGAATGATGTGTTCTACGGCATCCTCGAAGCCGATATCACTCCCGATACCCTGCTGACCTTCGGCATGGACTATCAGAACATCAAGCCCCGCGGCTCGTCCTGGACCGGCAACCCCTACTACTTCTCCAACTACAGCAAGACCGACTTCAGTCGCTCGTTCAACCCGGCCACCGACTGGAGCCGTCGCGATGTAGTCGCGCAGACCACCTTCGCCTCCCTGGAACACCGTTTTGCCAATGAATGGAAAGTCAAAGGCAGCCTGACCCAGCAAACCAACGACCACGACACCCAACTGGGATCGGCCGGTGGCGGCATGCCGGACCCGGTCACCGGCGACGGCATGTTCTTCTACTGGGGCAAGTGGGAAGGTCACCGGGTGCAAAACACCTTCGACCTCAATGCCAGCGGCCCCTTCAGCCTGTTTGGCCGCGAACATGAACTGGTGGTCGGTGTTACTTCGCAGACCTCCCGCCAAACCGGGGCAACCTTTGATGCCAGTGAATTCGGCAAGGTCCCCGGCAGCATCTTTGACTGGAAGGGTGATTACCCGAAACCCTACTTCCCGAAAAACGGCAAATACCAGACCAACGAAAACCAGAACAGTGCTTACCTCGCTGCGCGCTTCAGGCCGACCGACGACCTGTCGCTGATTCTCGGCAGCCGCGTGAGCGACTTCCAGTACAACGACACGCGCACGTACTACGTGCAAACCCCCACCTTCAGCGACAACAAGACCACCTCCAAACAGCACGGCAAAGTCACGCCCTACGCTGGTGTGGTGTATGACCTGAACGACACCTACTCGGCGTACGCCAGCTACACCTCGATTTACAAACCGGTCACCGAGCGCAGCAAGTCCGGCACAACCCTGGCGCCCACCGAAGGCAACAGTTATGAAATCGGTTTGAAGGGTGAATACTTCGACGGCCGCCTGAATGCCAGTGCCGCGGTGTTCCGCACCGAGCAGAAAAACCTGGCCGTCTATGCAGGCATCGACGCTGCCAACCAGACCTACTATGAGTCCGTCGACGGAGCGACCACCAAAGGCATCGAATTCGAGCTGGCCGGTGAACTGATGCCGGACTGGAACCTGATGGCCGGTTACACCTACGCCCAGACCAAAACCGCAGATGGCGGTCGTCTGTACGGCTACCCGCTGGAAACCACCAAGCCTGAAAACGTGGCGCGGGTATTTACCACCTACCGCCTGCCGGGGGTGTTGAACAAAGTTATCGTGGGCGGTGGTGTCAACTGGCAGAGCCCGTTCTACGGCAAGATCTATAACGATGCCAAGGGTGACTACGACATCATCGAGCAGCACAGTTACGCGCTGGTCAACCTGATGACCCGCTACGAGTACAACGAGCACCTGAGCTTCAACCTCAACGCCAACAACCTGTTCGACAAGAAATACCTGTCGGGCCTGGGCAACTTCAGCACCACCTACTACGGCGAGCCGCGCAGCCTGATGCTGACCAGCAAATACATCTTCTAAAAGCCGGCCCCGCATCGCTGGCAAGCCAGCTCCCACAAGTATTGGGTGCAGCGCGGGCCGTAACCCTGTAGGAGCGAGCTTTTCAAGACGCAGAGCTCGCGAGGCAAGCTCGCTCCTACAGGGTCAGGGTTGGGTCAGGGCTGCCACTGGGGCTTTTGGTGGTCGAGCTTTCGGTCCAGAAAGCTCGCCGCGCTGATCAACGCCAAATGGGTCAAGGCTTGCGGGGTATTGCCCAAATGCCTGGCATAAAGGTCGAACTCTTCGGCATACAGCCCCAGCGGGTTGGCGTAACGCAATAACTGTTCAAATTCCAGATGCGCCTTTTCCACTTGCCCGGCCCTGGCCAGGCATTCCACGTACCAGAAGGAACAGGCGGCAAACGCACCTTCTGTGCCTTGCAGGCCATCCAGGCCACTGTCGTCATTGCGATAGCGATAAACCATGCCATCACGCACCAGACTCTTTTCAATGGCCGCAAGGGTCGCCAGCCAGGCCGGATCTTTCGCTGCGACAAAACGCACCAGCGGCATCAACAACATCGAACCATCCAGCGCCGTGCCGCCCTTGTACTGGACAAAATGGCCGCGCTCGGCATTCCAGAAGTTCTGCCAGATGTCAGTGTGAATCTCTTGCCGGGTCTCGTTCCAGCGGGAGAACGGCGCAGGCAACGAGCGCTTGGAGGCCAGGCGAATGGCACGGTCCAGCGCCACCCAGCACATCAGCCGGGAGTGCAAAAAGTGATGCTTCTCGCCGCGCATCTCCCAAATCCCCACATCCTCCTCCTGCCAGGTCACGCACACGTGATCGACAATCTGGGTCACATGCTGCCAACCCTCATGGCTGATGGCCTCGCCGTATTTGTTGGTCAGGTACACCGCGTCCAGCAGCTCACCAAAAATATCCAGCTGCACCTGATCAAATGCGCCGTTGCCAATCCGCACCGGCCTGGCGCCGCCGTATCCGGACAAGTGGCTCAGCTCTACCTCGGGCAAATCATTGCGGCCGTCAATGCTGTACATGATGTTCAGCTTCAGGGGCTGGTCGCAGCACTCCCCTACCCGGCCACGCAGCCAGCGCATAAAGCCATTGGCCTCATCGACAAAGCCCAGGCGCATAAAGGCATAAACCGTGAAGGACGCATCACGAATCCAGGTATAGCGGTAATCCCAGTTACGCTCGCCCCCCGGGGTTTCCGGCAAGCCAAAGGTGGCGGCCGCAATGATCGCGCCCTCCTTGCGCGAGGTCAGCAGCTTGAGGGTCAGGGCCGAGCGGTTGATCATTTCCCGCCAGCGTCCGCGATAGATCGACTGTGCGATCCACTGCCGCCAGAATTGCAGGGTGCGCTGTAATGCCAGGTCGCTGGCGTCCACTTTCACCCGCTCATCGTCAACTGCACCCAGTACAAACTCGGCCGTTTCACCCTCCGCCAGGGTGAACGTGCTACAGGCCGCTTGCTCCGCAACCGTCAAGGGAACACTGGAGGCCAGTCGAAGACCGGGCTGCCCCTCGGCGTCGAAGCACACATCCTCACCATCGGCACGGGCTTTGGTGGCCGCGCGGGCGTAGTCATGGCGAACCGCGCAGCGCAGCAAAAAGGTGGCGCTGCCGCTGACCACGCGCACGCGGCGCATCAGGAGCGGCAGTTGATCATCGTGGTCACTGACCGGCAGCAAATCGGTAATTTCCACCACCGCTTGCGGCGCCAGCCAGCGGGTCTGCAAAACGTTGGTGTCGGGGAGGTAAATTTGCTCGCGGCGGGCATCGGCTATCTGCGGGGCCAGTTGAAAAATCCCTGCCTGGGGGGTGTCCAGCAGTGAGCAGAAGATGGCAGGACTGTCGAACTCGGGCCAACAGAAAAAATCCACACTGCCCTGGTCATTGACCAATGCCGCAGTGCGCATGTCGCCAATAATGCCGTGTGCCTCGATCGAGCTTTGCAATTCGTCCTGGATGTTAACCATTGTCACGGAACTCCGGATAAAGGCTCATGCCGCCATCGATAAACAAGGTAGTCCCTACTACATAATCCGAGGCATCGCTGGCCAGCCACACCACCGCGCTGGCCACATCCCCGGGTTCACCGACGCGACCATAGGGGATCAGTTTCAGCAGTTGCTTCTCGGCCGCGCCTTGGGTCACGTCGCGATTGATTGCCGTGCGAATGGCCCCGGGGGCAATGCCGTTGACCCGGATCTTTTGCTCGCTGACTTCCTGCGCGAGGCTGCGCATCAGCATTTCGACGCCGCCCTTGGAGGCTGCATAGTTCACATGCCCGGCCCAGGGAATCAGTTGGTGCACAGAGCTCATATGAATGATTTTGCCTGCTGCACAGGACACGCCTTCACGAACGCCCTGACGGTTGAAGATCTTCAGGGCTGAGCGCGCGCACAGGAACTGGCCGGTGAGATTGACACCGATGACGGTGTTCCATTGTTCCAGGCTCATGTCGGTAATTGCGGCGTCTCTCTGCAGCCCTGAATTAGCGACCAGAATGTCGAGATAGCCGAAAGCATCCAGGGTTTGTGCAAACAGGCGTTCAACTTCAGCCTCTTTCGATACATCGGCGCCCAGGGCAATGGCTTTGCCGCCTGCGGCGTTGATTTCGTCTGCCAGTGCCTGGGCGGGAGCTGCCTGGGAGTTGTAGTTGAGGACCACCGAGGCACCGGCAGCCGCCAGGGCCCGGGCGCTGGCAGCCCCCAGCCCGGAACTGGCCCCGGTGACCAGGGCGACCTGATGCGCGAGAGAAATCTGCATGGTTGTCTGCGCCTGCTTTATGAATGGGCATAACGGCTGACCCATGCAGGGCTACAGGAGTTCAAAGCGCAATATTGGCGTTACCTGCACAACCCGCAATCACCGCAGTCGCTGCCGAAGGCTGCGATCCACGGCGCAGCCTTGGCAGATCGGGGATCGCAGCCTCGTTTTTCGTCAGCGACTACAAGCCCTGACGCCCTTCAGGCGCCTATCACTTTTTTTAACCCCACCGGTTGCAGGTTAAACCTGTCCGCCAGAAACGGCGTGACATCCAGCGGCAACGGTTGATCACGCACCAGCGCATCCAGCATGACCCCGGTGATCGCCGAGGTCAGGATGCCGGTACGGAAATGCCCGCAGGCGTTCAAGTACCCTTCAACCCCTGCCATCGGCCCCAAAATCGGCAGTTCATCCGGCGATCCCGGGCGCAACCCGGCCCAGGTGCGCTTGAGGTTGACGTCTTTGAGCTCTGGAATGCAACGCATCGCCCCCTGCACCAAACCGGCAATCTCCGGGAAGGTGGTGCTCACGTCGAACCCCTTGTCTTCGGTGGTACTGCCAATCAGGATTTCTCCATTGTCCTTTTGCGCCAGGTAACAGTCGCTGGTGGTCAGGCAGCCGTTAAGCAGCTTGGGCATGCGCTCGGTCAAGACGATCTGGCCCTTGACCGGCGCCACGGGGATGCTCAGGTCCGTGGCCATCACGCTGAGTTCTGCGGCCCAGGCGCCGGCAGCATTGATCAGGGTCTTGCAGTGAAATGCACCCTGGTTGTCAGTGCGTACCCCCACCACCTTGCTGCCCTGACGCAGCACCTCGGTGACGTTGCTGTTGAAGTACAGGTCGACGCCATTTTGCCGCGCACCTTCGGTGTAGGCATCGGTCAGCCGGAACGGGCTCACCTGGTGGTCACAGAGAAACTCCAGCGCCCCCAGGGCGTCATGGCTGACGCTCGGCTCGGACTCGCGCAAGGCAGCCTGGTCAAGCCAGCGCACCTCGTCGCTCAGGTGCGGGATGTTGGCAACGATATGCTCGGCGTAGAGACGGTCTTCATCGTCGTAAATCACGTACTTGAGCCCGGTACGCTCGAACTTGAAGTCCATGCCGTGCTTTTCGATCATTTCCTGATGCAGGCCCGGGTACAGCGCATTGGACTGCAGGGCGAAATCAAAGAAACACTCCGGCAGGATATGCGGGGTGCTGGAATCGACGATCACCGCCGTACCCTGGGCTTCACGCTTGCGCTCGGCAGACATCATGCGAAAAAAGATCACTCCGCAGCCAAGCCCGACAGACTCGCCGATGGCCCAAAGACCACCCGCCGACGCGCGGCTGGCATTGCCCGGGCGCTTGCAGTCGATCATCGCCACTTTCAGGTCTTTGCGACGGGACAGGTGGTAGGCACAGGAAGCACCGATAACGCCACCACCGGCGATTACAACGTCATATGTCTTGATCATGTCAGGCATCCTTGCAGGCATTGGTAAAAGCCGAAAACGGCACCGGTTCCAGCGGAAAACGCGGGCGCAACCAGCCCACATCCTGGCGGCCGGTGGACTCGCGCAGGCGATCACTGCAGTAGCCGACGCACATCCGGCCCTGACAGTCGCCCATGCTGACCCGCGTGCGCATTTTCAGGCTGGCCATGTCCTGCACCCCCTGGCTAAGGGCCAGGTCGATGTCGGCTCGGGTGACGTTCTCGCAGCGGCATACCACTGTGTCCGCCTGGGGCAATTCGATCTGGCGCGTACCGCGTTGGGTATAGCGATCGATGGCGCCACGAAAGCGCACGATGGTGTTGAGCCGTGAAAGATAAACCCGTCGCTGGGCCCGGGCCTGTTTCTCGCTCAGAACCCCGCGCTGGAGCAAAATCGATAACGCCGCGATCCGCCCGGTGAGCATCGCCGCTTCACCGCCGCGCATGCCGGTGACATCACCGGCCAGGTGGATGTGCGGCTGATTGCTGCGCTGCCAGGTATCGGCTTTGACAGCCAGGTAGCCGTCGACGTTGTAGGCGTGATCAAGACCCATTTGCTGAGTCAGTTGCGTACGGGGGATAAAGCCGTAGCCCACCGCCAGCGTACGGGCCATGACCGGTTGCGCCTTGCTCAGGTCCGGTTGCCAGGTGCCGGAGTACGGCGCCACTATGACTTCGCTCAGCTCGCCGTCACCCCGCGCCTGCACTACGCCCCAACCGTAACGCACGGTCACGCCGTGGCGCTTGAGGTACATCAGCATGCTCAAGCCGTCGAGAAACAGCTGGGGCTGGTTCAGCAGCGCCAGGCTTTCCTTGGCAATCCGGGTAAATTCACAGGCCTCATACACACCGGCCACTTCAACACCCGCCGCGTGCAACTGGCACGCCACCAGCATCAACAGCGGCCCGGTGCCGACGATCAGCGTCGGCCCACGGGGTTTGACCACGCCACTTTTGATCTGCAGTTGCAGACCGCCAAGCATGATCACGCCGGGAATGGTCCAGCCAGGAAACGGCACGCTGCGCTCATGGCACCCGGCGCCCAGCAGCAGCTGGCCGAAGCCGACTTCCTGCAGACGTTCATCCGGGTCCAGCACTTGCAGGCTGTGTTCGCCCTGCCCGCCGACTACGCGGTGGTTGAGGCGCACATCAACTGAGTGGGCAATGTCGGCAAACTCTGCGTGCAGTTTGTGCAGTGCATCCTTGTAGCGCTCCCCCAGATAGTCGAGCTCGACACCTTCACGCAATGGCCCGCGATAAACCACGCCACCCAGTCTGGAGGCTTCTTCCAGCAAGGTGCTGCGCACTCCATGCTGCGCCAGCTCGATAGCTGCCGAAATAGCCGCCGGACCACCGCCGACAATCACCGGATCCGGGCTCATAACACAGCCTCTTGTGCAGTGACCCGGTTGGTCCCGGTTTCCACGCTCATCCCCGGCTGCACCAGGGTCTGACAGGCCCGGCGTTTGTGCCGGCCATCGATCTTGACCAGGCAGCAATAGCACACCCCCATGCCGCAATAAGCACCATTCATTTCACCGTGATCATTCGGTGACAACTGGCGCACCCCCACTGCATTCAACACGCTGAGCACGGTCTCTCCTTTAGCTGCATTTACCGCCTGCCCATTGATCAGGATCGACATGTCAGCCTTTATCAAAGGTTGAATGTCGTACTGGCGGTTCAAGTCATCCATGTCTGGTATCCCTTTTTTGTGTGTGTTGCAGTTCGGCAAACCACTGGCACCCTGTGCCAGGGCAGGTGACGTTAGCTGAATATAAAAATCAGACATTGATGCAGGCCACTATAAGGTCGGTATTTATGTTTTTTGACCCGTTAGCCTTACACTGACGGCCCCTTGCAGACTGGCGCGATCATGGACCTCGACCTGGCCCGGACCTTTCTCGAAATTGTTCGCTGCGGCAGCCTCGCGAGTGCCGCCGAGAAACTTCATGTCACCCAGACAGCCGTCACGGCCCGGGTGCAAAAACTCGAAAGCCTGCTCGGCGTGACGCTGTTCATTCGCAACCGCGCAGGCGCCAGACTGACCTGCGACGGGGAAGCCTTCGTGGTCTACGCCAATCAGCTGCTGCAGACCTGGGAAGCCGCACGACGGGATCTGCCGCGCCCCGAAGGCTTGCACCAGATGCTGCACATCGGTGGTGAAGTCAGCCTGTGCAACCCGCTGATTCTGAGCTGGGCCAAAGCCCTGCGCGAACACCTGGACACCCACGCCTTGCGGGTGCAGATTCGTGACGGCGAGCAATTGTTGGAGCAGGTTGAAATGGGCCTGCTGGACGCGGCACTGGTCTATCAGCCGGTGTATTGGCCCGGGGTGCAGGTGGAGCAATTGCTGGAGGAAAAACTGATTCAGATCCGCCGCCCCGCCATGCCCGAACCCTATGTGTATGTGGACTGGGGTGAGGACTTCCGCCGCCAGCATGACGCAGCACTGCCGGACCGGGCGCGGGCCGCCATCAGCTTCAACCTGGGGCCGGTGGCATTGCACTACATTCTGGAAAACGGCGGCAGCGGCTACTTTCGCACCCGGGTGGTTCAGAGTTATCTGGACAGCGGCGCGCTGGAGCGCGTTCCCAAGGCCCCCGAGTTCAGTTACCCGACCTATCTGGTGTATTCCCGCGAACGCGACGGTAGCGCCTTGCAACAGGCTATCGAACTGCTGCGGGAGGTGGTCAAGCGCGACAGCGACTGGTCCCAGCGCTGGATCCCGGAGATTTGACCGGCCGTTGCCACGGCCTGTGGCAGCGGGCTTGTCCTTGCCGTAATGAAAGGTTTCAGCTTTCTACTTTGCAGCCAATCCCTTAGGCTGCGAGCGCCAGATAATCACAAGAACCGCACAGGTGGCCCATGACCGATCTCACCCGGACCAGCGACAGCTGGCTGACCTCCGCCCCCCATCAACAGTGGCTGCACGCCCAGGGCCAGACCCTGCTGGATTTCGCCAAGGCCGCCCGTGTTCCCTCCGGTTTCGCCGGCCTTGACCGCTTTGGCCAGCGCGCAGACGATGCCCCGGCAGACACGGTAACCACCGCCCGTATGGTTCACAGTTTCGCCCTGGCCCATATCCAGGGCCTGCCGGGTTGCGCACCGTTGATCGACCACGGCCTGAAGGCACTGGCCGGGGCCTTGCGCGATGGCGTGCACGGCGGCTGGTTCGCCGCCCCCGACGCGCAGGATGGCAACACCCGCAAAGCCGCGTACCTGCATGCATTTGTCGCCCTGGCCGCCAGCTCCGCAGTGGTGGCCGGACGCCCGGGCGCCAGCGCATTACTGGATGAAGCGGTAGCGGTGCTGGAAACACGGTTCTGGTGCGAAGACGAAGGTGCCCTGCTGGAGTCCTTCGCTAGTGACTGGAGCGACTGCGAAGCGTATCGCGGGGCCAACAGCAATATGCACGGCACCGAAACCTTTCTCGCCCTGGCCGACGTGCTCGACCAGGACCTGTGGCTGGAGCGCGCCCTGCGCATCAGCGAGCGGGTGATCCACCAGCACGCCGCGCAGTCCGCCTACCTGCCCGTCGAACACTTCGATGCCCGGTGGCAGCCGTTGCCGGAGTACAACCGGGAGCATCCGTGCGATCCATTCCGCCCCTTCGGTAAAACCCCGGGTCACGCCTTTGAATGGGCGCGCCTGCTGCTGCACCTGGAAGCTGCGCGCAAGCAGCGCGGCCTGCCCGCGCCCGCCTGGTTGCTCGAAGACGCCCGCCAGCTGTTCCACAGCGCCAGCCTGCATGGCTGGAATGTCGATGGTGACACCGGCATTGTTTACACCCTGGACTGGGACAACCGGCCCGTGGTGCGCGAACGCCTGCACTGGACCCTGGCCGAAGCCTCTGCGGCAGCGGCGGCCTTGTTGCAACGCACCGGCGAGCAGGAATATGAAGTCTGGTATCAGTGCTTCTGGGACTACATCGACCTGCACCTGATCGATCGCCAGCACGGTAGCTGGCACCACGAACTGGGGCCTGACAATCAGCCTTCGGAAAAAATATGGCCCGGCAAGGGCGATCTGTACCACGCCTACCAGGCCACCTTGTTACCGCGCCTGCCGCTGGCCATCAGCCTGGCCAGCGCACTAAAACTGCGCCGTTGAAAGCCCATAACGGCTGCGATTAGCGGTGCGCAAAACCGGGGGACAGATCAATCCTGCCCACCAAACAAGCCCGTAAAGCCCCGGTATCACCAGTCGTATTTGACTTCCAGCGCCGCGGTCCGTTGCTGGCCGTAGTAACAGCCAAAGCTGTAATTACACGACGAGACGTACTCGCGGTCGAACAGGTTTTGCACATTGAGGCTGGTACTCACCCCTTTGAACCCCGGGTCCAGCGCCGCCAGGTCATAGCTGAGGGTGGCGTCGTAGATCACGAATGACGGGGTTTTGAAGGTGTTGTCCGAGTCACCGTAATTCTTCCCGGTGTAACGCGCACCGCCGCCCAGGGTCACCCCCTGCAGCAGGTTGCCGGTGAAGTGGTAATCGGTCCACACACTCGCCGCCCATGGCGCCTGGGCTTCGCTGCGGTTGCCCTGGTTGCCATAATTGGACTTGCTGTAGAACACATCCAGGTAGGACAACGAGGCAATCAGGTCAATATTGTTGAAGCTGCTTTTGCCTTCCAGTTCGATCCCCCGCGAGCTGACTTCACCTTCCTGAATCTGATATTCCTGGTACTGCAGGTCACCGGTCAGCACGTTCTGCTGCTTGATCTGAAACACCGACGCCGTGAGCAAGGTGCTGTCGTCAGGCTGATACTTGACCCCCACTTCATACTGCTTGCCCAATTGCGGGATGAACGCCTTGCCCCCACGCTCCGGAGCTGCGGTCCCCACTGACGGCAGGAACGATTCGGTGTAGCTGATATAGGGTGCCAGCCCGAACGAGGTGACGTAGGTCAGCCCCACGCGCCCGGTAAACTTGTTGTCGTTTTGCATCTCCCGGGAATCGGCCAGCAGGTCATTGTTATCGACTTTGGCCCAGTCATGGCGCCCGCCAATGGTCAGGATGAAGTTGTCGAACTTGATCTGATCCTGCACATAGAAGCCGGTTTGCTTGACCCTGTTATCCCACTTGGTGGTCAGGGTCGGCACCCCCGTGGTGCGGTAGTTGGTGGGGTTGTAGAGGTCGATGATTTCACTGCCCGACAGGTTGTAGCCCTGATACTTGCGGGTGAAATCCCGGTAGTCCAGGCCCACCAGCAGGGTGTGCTGCAGGGGGCCGGTGGTGAAGTCGCTTTGCAGGTGGTTGTCGAAACTGTAGGAACTGTTTTGCTGGCGCCAGTCGAGCTTGGTGCGACTGGCGTGGCTGTCACTGATGCCCTCGGGGGTGGTGACAAAACGGTTGAGGTAAAAGCCTTTGTAGCGGTCGTTGACGTCGATATAGCTCAGGCTCTGGCGATAGGTCATGGCCTCATTGAAAGCGTGGGAAAACTGATAGCCAAGCACGTATTGATCACGCTTGTAGTCGTTCCATTTCGAGTCGCCCAGAAACGTATCACGATCAATCCTGTTGCCCTGGGAGTTGCGATACAGGCTGCCCACCGCCGGCAAGGCCTGATAGTCGGCCAGGGCGTCATCGCGCTGGATTTGCGCATACAGCGTCAGCTCGGTGTCGTCGTCAGGCATCCAGCTGAAGCTGGGCGCCAGCAGCTGGCGTGAATCCTCGGTGTGGTCCACCTGTTCGCTGCCGGTATTGCCGACCCCGATCAACCGGTAACTGAGGGTTTTGGCCTCGTCCAGTGGCCCCGTGAAGTCAAACGCCAGGTTGTAGCGATCGAAACTGCCGGTGCCGACCTTGATCTGGTGCGCGGCTTCGGTACTCGGCCGCTTGGACACCATATTGATCATGCCTCCGGGCTGATTCTGCCCGTAGAGCACCGAGGACGGCCCTTTAAGAACTTCGATGCGCTCCAGGGTATAGGGGTCGATCTGTGGCGCGCCGCCCAGACTCCCGGCCGAGGGCAAATAAGCGCCATCGAGATAAAGCAGGGTCGGGGCAAAGCCGCGGCTGGTGATTTCATCGGCGATGGTGTTGCGGTCGGTGTAGCCATTGGTGCTCAGGCCCGGGGTGTAACGCAGGGCCTGGGTCAGATCGCGGGCGCCCTGGACCTGCACCTGATCCGCCGTCACCACGTTGATGGTCTGCGGGATCTCCAGAATCGGTGTATCGGTTTTAGTGGCCGTGGCCGATCGGGTGGCAACAAAACCGTCAACCGCTCCGCGAGCGTCCTCGGCGGTACGCCCCGATACTGTGGTTGCTCCCAGATTCAAGGTGCCCGTTGCCGCCAGCGGGTAAACGCTCAGGGCACCGCTCTGGGTCACGTTCAAACCCAGACCGCTGCCTGCCAGGGCACGCTCGGCGGCCTGCTGCGGGGTGAACATGCCCCGTACCGGGGCCGAGGTTTTCCCCTGCAACAAGGCAGGAGCTACCGACAGGGTCAGCTGGCTGTCACGGGCAATCCGGCTCAGTGTCACACCCAGCGGCGCCGCCGGCAGGTCAAAGGCACGCAGGGCGCTCTGTTCATTGGCCAGCGGCCCGGCCACCGCACCCAAAGGGCAGGCAATGCTCAGGGTAATGGTCAGCGCCAGCAGGCAGGGTCTCAACGGGGCGTACGACATGGGGCATCCTTTCTCGTTGCAAGGTAGGCAGTTGTAACCTTGACCAACGAGCAGAGTTTTCCCCTCAGCTTATTTGTAAATAATTCCCATTCGGTGGAATTTTTACCCGCGCACATCAATCAGGGTCAACCAGGGCCCATAGCGCGTGACCTTGATCGGCAAGGTTTGCGCCAGAGTGCTCAAGGTCTGCGGTGTGTCGTCCAACGAGAAAACCCCGAACACCCGGACCCTGGCGGCTTCGGGACTGATACGCAGAACCCCGGCCTGATAAGGCCGCAGCGCCTCTACCAGAGTCGACAACGGCTCGTCATGCAACTCGACCCGGCCTTCGAGCCAATCGGCCTGACTGCGTGCGGTCGAGGTTTGCGGGTCAATCTGGCTGGCGCTGAACGACACCGCCTGACCGGCATTGATGCGTCGCTGCAGACCATTGAGCGTATCCAGCTGCACACTGTGCTGCTGCACACTGGCCAGGCTTTCGTCCGGCCCCTGGCGCACCATGAACCGTGTGCCCAGGGCCTGGACCTGGCCTTGGGCGGTCGCAACCACAAAGGGCCGCAGCGGGTCGGCGGCAACATCGACCTGCAACTCGCCTGCGCGTAATTGCACCCGCCGCTGCCCGGCGCTGAACTGAATATCCACGGCGCTGCGGGCGTTGAGTGTCAGGCGGCTGCCATCCGCCAGCTGTATGGTTTTACGCTCGCCGGTGGCGGTATGTTGATCGGCCATCAAGCCCCTCAGCGGGGTGACCCGGTCGACCACACTCGCGGCGCACAACCCCAGCAGTAACAGCAACAGGCCGCCTTGCAGGGCTTTTTTGCCTGGGACCGTTGAACTGGCCAGCAGCGCCTTGCTCGCGGCATGCAACTGCCCGGGGTTACGCCGTTCAACAGACTGCAAATCCGCCAGCGGGTTTTTCAAGACCCCGGCCACCCGCTGCCAGGCAGCCATGTGCTCGGGTTTTTCCGCCAGCCAGGCTTTGAACACCTGACGTTCCGAAGGGCAGGCCTGCCCGGACTCAAGCCGCAGCATCCAGTCCACGGCGGCACGGGTGGCGGGATCAACTCTGACCTGGCTCATGGGCACTCCCGGGTTTGCGCCAGGCAATGGAAAAAGGCCCGGCGCAAATCGCGCTCAACGGTGGCCAGTGAAACCCCCAGCAGAGTGGCGATGGCCTGCTGCGGCATGGCTTCGAGGCGATTGAGCAAAAACGCCCGCCGCACCCGCGACGGCAAGCCTTCCAGCGCCTGATCAATCGCTTCGATCGCCTCGCGTACCAGCGCAATGTCTTCGGCTGAAGGGGCATAATTCTGGGGCAGGTCTGCAAGCTGCTCGAGATAGGATTGCTCCAGCTTGCGTCGACGCCATAGCGAGCACAGCAGCCGCCGGGCAACGGTACTCAGATAGGCTCTGGGCTGTTCAATGCGCTCGAGTTGCTGCGCATCGAAAGCCCGCACGAAGGTGTCCTGAGTCAGATCGGCAGCATCCTGCGGGCAGCGCACCTGTCGCGACAGCCAGCCGCGCAGCCACGCATGATTGTCGTGATAAAGACTCGCCAGCAGGGCTTTGGGATCCACAGGACTAGACACGATAGATAACCAGACTCAAATAGCAATAAGTCGCATTATCGATAGATCCCAGGGAAAAGCAACATGCATATCCAGGTAATACCGCCAGCCTTGCCAGCCTTGCCAGCGATGCCATCGCGGGCAAGCCCGGCGCCCACAGAGGCCGGGCCTGTTGTTGGGTATCTAACGGGCCTGGATCAACGCCCGCCGCACAAATCGATAAAGGTACCGGTGGCGTAGGAAGCCTTGTCGCTGAGCAGCCAGATAATGGCTTCGGCGACTTCCTCGGGGCGTCCGCCACGGCCCATCGGGATGCTCGACTCCAGCTTGCTGACCCGCCCCGGGTCGCCGCTCAAGGCGTGGAACTCGGTAAAGATCAGGCCCGGGCGCACCGCGTTGACCCGGATCCCCTCGCCCGCCAGTTCTTTGGACAAGCCCAGCGTAAAGGTGTCCAGTGCGCCTTTTGAAGCGGCATAGTCCACGTACTCATTGGGCGAGCCCAGGCGTGCAGCCCCCGACGACACGTTGACGATATTGCCGCCCTGGCCGCCGTAACGCGGAGACATGCGCAGTACCGCATACCTGGAACACAGGATCGGCCCCAGTACATTGGTTCTCAGGGTGTGCAAAATACGCGATTCGGACATTTCGTCGACCCGGGACTTGAGGCCCACGGTGCCGGCATTGTTGACCAGCGCGGTGATCGGCCCGAGCTCTTCGTCAACCCGGGTAAACAGGCTGATGATCTCTTCTTCATTGCTGACATCGGCTTGCACCGCAATCGCCTTTGCCCCCAGCGCATGCACCCGGGCCAGCACTTCATGGGCGGCGGCGGCATCCGTCAGGTAGTTGATGCAAATCCGGTAGCCCTGCTGTGCTGCCAGGATCGCAGTTGCAGCGCCAATGCCGCGACTGCCGCCGGTGATCAAGATGACTTTGTCCATAAAAACGCTCTCCAGTTCGACGGTGCAAATGTGACCGGCAGAATAACCGCGAAAGCTTTGGTTTGTCAGGACGCTGGCGATTGGCCTTAACGCGACAGTTCGGCGCGATGGATATCCAGCATGAATTGCTCGGCCGGTAGCGGTTGCCCCAGCAGAAAACCTTGCAGGGCATCACAGCCCAGAGTGGTCAGGAAGCTTTGCTGGGTGTCGGTTTCAACCCCTTCAGCCACAATTCGCAACCCCAGTGCCTGGCCCAGAGCCACAATCGCCGAGACAATCGCGGCATCGTCGCTGTCATGCTCCAGGTCGCGGACAAACCCGCGGTCGATTTTCAGTTCATTGGCCGGTAGGCGCTTGAGATACATCAGGCTCGAATAGCCGGTGCCGAAGTCATCGATGGACAAATCCACCCCCATCTGCGACAGCTTTTGCAGCACGGTCATGCTCGCGTCCGCATCGCTCATGGCCGTGGTTTCGGTGATTTCCAGGGTCAGGCTGTTGGCCGGCAACCCGTGCTGCTCCAGCGACGCAACCACACTGTCGACCAGCCCCGAATAGCAAAACTGCAACGCCGACAGATTGACTGCAATGCGCCAGTGGCTATACCCCTGATCGAACCACATACGCATCTGGCGGCAGGCTTCATTGAGCACCCACTCGCCGATGGGAATGATCAACCCGGTTTTTTCCGCCAGTTCGATAAAGTGCTCGGGCAGCAACAGCCCCTGCTGCGGATGCTCCCAGCGCAACAAGGCTTCGGCCCCCACCGGCTGGCCGCTGGTGGCGTCAAACTTGGGCTGGTAGTGCAAGCGGAACTGGTTTTGCTCCACCGCCTGGCGCAAGTCCTGGAGCAGTTGCAGTTGTTTGCGGGCATTGGTGTTCATCGAGACATCGAAGAAGCTGTAACCGTTTTTGCCGGCGCCCTTGGCGTGGTACATCGCCGCGTCGGCGTTCATCAGCAGCTCTTCGGCGGTCTGCCCGTTGCCTGGATACAGAGCAATGCCGACACTCGCGGAGATCTGCAAATCATGCTCATCAACCCGGAACCCCTTTGACAGCAGGCTGACCTGCCGCGCGGCGACCTGGGGCGCATCGTCCGGTTCGCTCAAGCGCACCAGCAACACAAATTCATCGCCACCGATGCGCGCCAGGGTGTCCTGGCTGCGCAACTGTTCACGCAAGCGCAACGCCACTTCGCGCAGCAAACGGTCACCCAAGTGGTGACCAAAAGCATCGTTAACCGGTTTGAAGCCGTCCAGATCGATAAACATCAACGAGAAGCATCCGCCCTGCTCCGCCACTTTGGCCATGGCCTGGCTGATGCGGTCGGCCAGCAGGGTGCGATTGGGCAGGCCGGTCAAGGTGTCATGCAGGGCCAGTTGGGTCAGTTCTTCATTGGCCAGGGTCAGGGAGTTCGCCAGGGCCGCAGTACTTGCATCCAGCCGGGCGTCAAAAACTGAAGTCAACAAGGCAATGACCAACACCGCCAGGCTGGTCACCAGCACCAGATTATCCAGGCCCTTGCCACTCAAACCGTCCACGGCCGCGCCGCAAAAACTGCCGACCGGGAAATTCGCCGCAGCCATGCCGGTGTAGTGCATGCCGACAATTGCCACGCCCATGATGATCGAAGCCCCGGCCCGCACCAGATGCACATAGGGGGTGTGCTTGCGCAGGCGGAACGCTATGGACAAGGCAGCGGCCGAGGCCCCTACCGCAATCACCAGGGACAGTCCCACCAGCGCCGGGTCGTAATCGATTCCCGGCTGCATGCGCAACGCCGCCATACCGCTGTAGTGCATGGCGCTGATGCCTGCCCCCATGACCAATGCGCCGAACAATAATTGCAGGGCCGGCAAGCGCGGCTGGCTGACCAGCCACAAGGCGAAACCAGACGACAGAATGGCCACCAGCAACGACCACACCGTCAGCCCCAGGTCATAACCCAGCTCCAGCGGCAACTGCAGGGCGAGCATCCCGATAAAATGCATCGACCACACGCCAAAGCCCATTGCCAGCGCCCCGCCGCTCATCCACAGATACACGGTTCGGCCACGGGCCGTGGCGATTCGTCCGGCCAGATCCAGGGCGGTATACGACGCGAGTATTGCGACGCACAGGGAAATAAAAATCAGCGAAGGGGAGTAACTAGCAGAAACCATGGGCTTTCTCGTAAGCAGGTGCCGAACAGCATCCATGCCTGGTAAAAAGTGCGCGATTGTACTGGGTCTACAGGTAAACGCACCTATACCAAGCAGATATTCAGAAAGACCGGGTTGTTAGTTGGCAGCCGGCGTGAAGGTACGAAAATCATGTTTCACTTTGGCGATATAACGGGCCACCACCGGGGACTTTTCAAACCGGCGGTGAATCAGGGACAACCATGACGTTGCCGCGCAGCCCTCGATCGGCCGGTAAATCACATTGGGCAAACTGATATGCCCGACCACCGACTCCGGCACCACCGCCACCCCTTGCCCCAGCGACACCAGAGCAATCACCGCCACCAGGCCACCGGGCTGGGCGCCGAGCCTGGGGGCGTAGCCACCCTGGGCCGCAACCTGCAAAGTGCCGCTGATTTGTTCGGGCAGGATAAAGGTCTCGTTTTGCAGGTGTTGCGCGCTGATGCCTTTAAGACGCGTGAGCCATGAATCATCCGTCAGGGCCAGTACAAAACCCTCGGCATTCAGGCCAATCGCCTCCAGCTCCGGAGGCAAGGCCATGGGTGAACGCACGTAACCCAGGTCGAAGCGGCCTTCCACCACACTCAGCGGCAGGTCGGCCATCGGCGCTTCTTGCACATTGAGACTGACTTCGCTGCAGTCCCGGGAAAAAGCCTGCACCTGGCGTTGCAACACGCCGGAGTAAACCGCCGACGCAACGTAGCCCAATTCGATATGCCCCACTTCACCGCGCCCGGCCCGCCGGGCATTGCGCTGCGCCAGTTCGAACTGGCGCACTGTGGCGTCAGCCTCGGGCAGCAAGGCCTGGCCTGCTTCGGTCAGGCTGACCTGACGTTGCTGGCGAATAAACAGACGCACCCCCAGTGCATGCTCGAGGTCCTGGATTTGCCGGCTTAGGGTAGGCGGCGCAATCCCCAGCACTTGCGCGGCGCGGGTGAAGTTGCGCTGTCGGGCGACAGCCAGAAAATAGCGGAAATGACGTATATCCATACCAGCATTAGCTCAAAGGTAATGAAGTCAGGGTTAGCAGCTAACAGACTCTGCCATGCAGCGCGATAGTCTGTGGCCATCCCACACTAGAGAGAAGAGAACCTGCCCGTCAAACCAATTACCTGCAAAGCAATGTTGAGACCCATCATCCAGGAACTGCGCCATGAAAACTGTCAGCCCACGCCTGACCCTGCTGACTGCCAGCGGGGTGTGTTCGTTAATCGTGCTCGATACCAATATCGTCGCGGTCACCCTGCCCAGCATCGCCCGCGACCTTGGGGCCAACTTTGTCGATATCGAATGGGTGGTCAGCGCCTACATGTTGGCATTTGCGGCCCTGCTGCTGCCTGCCGGGAGCATTGCCGACCGCTTTGGCCGCAAGAAAAACCTGCTCTGGGGTTTAAGCATTTTCATCCTTGCCTCCATCGGTTGCGGCGCTGCCCCCAACAGCCTGTTGCTGGAGATCGCCAGGGCCGTCAAAGGGGTCGGCGCGGCTCTGTTGCTGACTTCAGCATTGGCCTCCATTGGCCACGCCTTTCATGACGAGGTCGAACGTGCCAAGGCCTGGGCGTTCTGGGGGGCGTGCATGGGCGTGGCGATGACGGCTGCACCGACCCTTGGCGGCCTGATCACCGAATCCCTGGGCTGGCGCTGGATTTTCTACCTCAACCTGCCGGTGGGCTTGCTGCTGATGCTGCTGGTCAGGCATGCCATTGCCGAGTCCCGGGATCCCCAGGCAGCCCGTCTCGACCCCTGGGGCAGCCTGGCCTTCAGCGCCAGTCTGCTGTGCCTGATCTGGGGCCTGATCGAAGCCAACCGCATTGGCTGGGACAGCCCGATGACCTATGCCCGCCTGAGTGCCGGAGCGTTATTGCTGGGCTTGTTCGTATGGGTCGAGGCGGTGCAACGGCGGCCCATGATTGACTTGCAACTGTTCCGTCACCCGCGCTTTATCGGTGCCCTGCTCGGGATGTTTGCCTACGCCGGTTGCGCACAAGTGATGATGACGCTGCTGCCGTTCTACCTGCAAAACGGCTTGGGCTTCAGCGCCGTCGCGTCAGGCCTGGGCATGTTGCCGTTTGCCCTGGCCATGCTGATCTGCCCGCGTATTGGTGCCCGCCTGGCCTCGCACGTCAGCCCGGCCAGCCTGATGGCGGCAGGCCTGACCCTGGTTGGCTGTGGCAACCTGCTCAGTGCCTGGGCGGTGGACCATGGTGGCTACTTGAGCTTTGCCCTGACCACTGCAGTGACCGGTGCCGGAGCCGGCTTGCTCAATGGCGACACACAGAAAAACATCATGGCCTGCGTACCCCGGGACCGGGTGGGCATGGCGTCCGGCATGAGTACCACCATGCGCTTCAGCGCCATCGTGCTGGCCATCGGTGTATTCGGTGCCTTGCTTGGCAGTCACACCGAGCAAAACCTGCAGGCCAGCCTCAGGCAGCAAGCGCGGCCGTGGCTTGAACAGAGCCACTTTATTGCCACAAGGGTGGTGGCGGGAGACATGCCGGGAGCCCTGAGCCAACTGCCAGAGGCAGCCCGCACACGCATTGAACCGCTGGCAACCCGGGCTTTTGTTTCCGGCTTCGGGGTGGTGCTGTGGGTGGCCGGGATCCTGGCCTTGCTGGGCGCACTGCTGGTGGGGACGCTGATGCGCAAACCGATACCGCAGATGGCAACCGCGCGGCCGGCCCTGCAGGAATGACCCGGTCTGCAGGCGCGAGCTTTTTCAAGATCAAAAGATCGCGGGCATGCTCGCCCCTGCGGGGCTAACCTTTCGAACATGAAGAAATATTCAGAAACGTTTCAGCTTTTTGTGGGCAAAATGTGCTCACTGCACAAAAGGCCCATCAGGTGACGGTATGACCCGGATTTTGACCATCGAAGACGATGCCGTAACGGCAAAAGAGATCGTGGCTGAGTTGAGCAGCCACGGCCTGGAAGTAGACTGGGTAGCCAATGGCCGCGAAGGTCTGGTGCGCGCCGTGAGCGGCGACTACGACCTGATCACCCTCGACCGCATGCTGCCCGAGCTCGACGGGCTGGCGATTGTCACCACCCTGCGCACCATTGGCGTCAGCACCCCGATCCTGATGATCAGCGCCCTCTCCGACGTCGACGAGCGGGTTCGCGGCCTGCGCGCAGGTGGCGATGACTACCTCACCAAACCCTTTGCCAGTGACGAAATGGCCGCCAGGGTTGAAGTCTTGCTGCGCCGCAAAAGCCCGACCGACAAACACGAAACCTCGCTGCGGGTCGCCGACCTCGAACTCAACCTGATCACCCGCGAAGCCAGCCGCGCCGAGCAACAACTGAGCCTGCTGCCCACCGAATACAAGCTGCTGGAATTCCTGATGCGCAACACCGGGCAAATCCTCTCGCGCATGATGATCTTCGAGGAAGTCTGGGGTTATCACTTCGACCCGGGCACCAACCTGATCGACGTCCATATCGGGCGCCTGCGCAAAAAAATCGACCCCCAGGGCCAGGTGCCTCTTATCCGCACCGTTCGAGGCTCGGGTTATGTCATTGCCGAACCCCTCTAAGGGCTGGCGTTCTTCCAGTAGCCGTCTGCTGGCGCTGTACAGTTTTCTGTTCGTGGCCTGGAGCTGCATCCTCATGGGGGTGCTGTACTACGAGGTTTCGGATTACCTGGGCAACCTGGCCAAACACTCGTTGATGCAGCGCCAGCACCTGTTTGCCCGTTTTCAGGGCGAGCAACTGGACGAAGCGCTCGCCACCAGCATGACGTTCGATATGCGTGCAGTTGATGCTTATGGACTGTTCAATGCGCAGCACCAGCCCCTCAGTGGTCCGATACAAAGCATCCCCGAAGGTCTGCCACTGGATGGTCGGATCCATGAACTGAGTACCTGCATCGACTCCGATGATCCGAACCTGCCGCAAGACAGCTGTGATGCCGTAGCCACGCAGACCCGCGACGGCCGCTGGCTGATACTGGTGCGCGATAACGGTTCGCTGTTTGCCGTGACCCGGATCATTTTGCATGCCCTGCTCTGGGGGCTGTCGCTGACCATCATTCCGGGCATTGCCGGCTGGCACTTGTTGCGCCGACGTCCGCTGCAACGCATCAGGGCGATTCAGGCCAGCGCCGAAGCGATTGTCGCCGGCGATCTGACCTGCCGCTTGCCGCTGTCCAACCGCCGCGATGAGCTGGACATGCTGGCCGCCATTGTCAACGCCATGCTCGACCGCCTCGAGCGGCTGATGCACGAGGTCAAAGGGGTATGCGACAACATCGCCCACGACCTGCGCACCCCGCTCACCCGTTTGCGGGCGCAGCTGTACCGGATCCGGCAGCAAGCCGTCGAAGGCTCTGCCCAGGCCTTGCAAATGGATGAAGTGATTGGCGAAACCGACACCCTGATGGCGCGTTTTCGCGGGTTGTTGCGCATCTCCGAACTGGAAGACCACCAGCGTCGTTCGGGCTTTGTGCAACTCGACCCGCGGCCTTTACTCCAGGAGGTGTACGACTTTTACCTGCCCCTGGCGGAGGAAGGCCAGGTCACCCTGACCCTGGATATGCCCGAAACCCTGCCCGGGCTGACGGGTGACCGGGCGTTGCTGTTTGAGGCGCTGGCCAATCTGTTGAGCAACTCGATCAAATTCACCCCGCCAGGCGGTGAAGTGGTCCTGCGGGCGGTGAACGATGAAGGCAGTCCGCGCATCGAAGTGCTCGATACCGGGCCCGGCATACCACAAGCGGAACGGGTGGCGGTGTTCCAGCGTTTTTACCGCAGCGATGACAAACACGGCGGGTTTGGCCTGGGTCTGTCCATCGTCGCGGCCATCGTCAACCTGCACGGTTTCAGCCTCGATGTCGGAGACCGCGAGGGCGGCGGTGCGAAGCTGACGCTGCACTGCCGGCAAAGCCTGATCAAAGTGGGCTGAGCCACCACCCACCACCCCCTGTAGGAGCGAGCTTGCCTCGCGAGCTTTTAGCGATCCGCAATACAACGCAAAAAGCTCGCGAGGCAAGCTCGCTCCTACAAGGGTGCATATATCTCAAAAGAATAACTAAAGAGTTTTATATTCTTTTTTAAACTCTAAATTTCCTGCAAGACTCTCGTCATAAGCATTCCAACTCATGATGAGAACGAAATGAAAAAACTCACTGCCCTCACCGCTCTGACCCTGGCTGTTTTGTCGGGGCTGGCCCACGCCGATCGTCTGGATGACATCAAAAAGTCTGGCGTGCTGCGCGTAGCTTCCTTTGACAGCAACCCGCCATTTGGTTTTGTCGATGCCAAAAGCAAGCAGATCGAAGGCCTGGACGTGGACTACGCCAAGGCCATCGCCGACAAACTCGGGGTAAAACTGCAGTTGCAGCCAACCAACCCGGCCAACCGCGTACCGCTGCTGGTCGCCAACAAGGTCGACCTGGTACTGGCCAACTTCACCATTACCCCGGAGCGCGCCGAACAGGTGAACTTCAGCATTCCCTACTTCGCCTCAGGCCAGCAGTTCATCGTCAAGAAAGGCACGCTCACATCCCCGCAGGAGCTGAACCAGTGGCGCGTGGGCGTGGACAAGGGCACGGTCAACGAAGGTGTACTGCGCGAGAAATTCCCCGGCGCCAAGGTGGTGGCCTATGACGATACGCCGTTTGCCTTCACTGCCCTGCGCAACGGCAACGTGCAGGCCATTACCCAGGACGGTCCGAAGCTGATCGGGCTGCTGGCCAATGTGCCGGACAAAGACAAGTACGAAGTGCCGCCGTTCACCATATCCAATGACTTGATCGGTGTCGGTATTCCAAAAGGTGAAGAGCGCCTGACCGAAGTGGTCAACCAGACCCTCACCGACCTCGAAGCCCAGGGCAAGGCCCAGGGCATCTATGACACCTGGTTCGGTCCGACCACCAAGACCCCGCTGACCCGTCTGTACAAGATTGGCGACAAGAGCTGATCAGACTTCGCAGCACCTTCAAGCCCGTCACGGTCAACCGGACGGGTTTTGTTCGTTTCTGGATGGACCCTGTTTATGTTTGGTGAACTGCTTGGCCCGAAATACCTGCACTGGTTGTTCGATGGTTTTGTACTGACCCTGATCCTCTCGCTCCTGACCTGCCTGGTGGCCACCGGGCTGGGTTTTCTGCTGTGCCTGGCACGCATCTCGCCGTCCCGTCTGTGGTCGTGGCCGGCACGGGCCTACCTGGCCCTGTTTCGCAATACACCGCTGCTGGTGCAGCTGTTTTTCTGGTACTTCGGGGTCACTGCGATGCTCCCCGAGGGGCTGGTGATGTGGCTCAATCAGCCGCGCAGCCTGGCATTGGGCCTGTTTGACATTGAATGGCCGTCCTTTGAATTCATTGCCGGGTTCTGGGGCCTGATGCTCTACACCGCCGCCTTTATTGCAGAAGAGTTCCGCGCTGGCGTCAGCTCGGTGCGGCTCGAACAGCGGGCGGCCGGTCTGGCCCTGGGCTTCACCCCGGCCCAGGTGTGGCGCTATATCGTGTTTCCCCAGGCAGTACGCACGGCCTTGGGACCGCTGCTGGGGCAATACATGAATGCGCTGAAAAACTCTTCGCTGACCATGGCCATCGGCCTGGCCGAGCTGTCCTACGCCTCACGCCAGGTCGAGACTGAGACCTTCAAGACATTCCAGGCCTTTGGTTTCGCGACCCTGCTGTATGTGGCCAGCATTGCGCTGATCGAGGTGATCGGCCAAGGGCTGGCCCGCAGCAAGTGGTACAAACAGGGAGTGTTGTAGGCCATGGACTTTTCGGTAATTGGCGACAATCTGTCGTACTTTCTGCTCGGCGCCTACCCCGACGGCCCACTGGGCGGCGCGGCACTCACACTGCTATTGAGCCTGCTGTCGGGGCTGATCTCGGCGGTGCTGGGGCTGGTGTTGGGTATCGCCCTGGTGTTGATTGACGGCAAGGTGCGCTGGCTGCTGCTCGGTGTGCTCGGGTTTTTGCGGGCGATCCCGGTGGTCATGCTGATTTTCTGGAGCTACTTCCTGCTGCCCATCCTGTTCAAGGTTGACGTGCCGGCCCTGGCCACCGTGGTGTGTGCCCTGTCGTTGATCGGTGGCGCTTATCTGGCGCATTCGGTACATGCCGGCATCAGCAGCCTGCCCCCCGGGCAATGGGCGGCGGGCAAAGCGCTGGGGCTGAGCACCTGGCAAGTCCTGCGCCTGATCATCCTGCCCCAGGCCTTGCCGATGATGCTGCCCTCTTTCCTCAACCAGTGGATCACCCTGATCAAGGACACGTCGCTGGCGTATGTAATCGGCGTGGGCGAGTTGTCGTTCGTCGCCACCCAGGTGAGCAATCGGGTGATGGTGCATCCCACAGAAATCTTCCTGTTTGTGGGGCTGCTGTACTTCGTGTTTTGCAGCAGTCTGGACCTGATTGCCAACCGCTGGGTCAAGCCCGGAGCCAAGACCCGCTAACCCTGTAGGAGCGAGCTTGCCTCGCGAGCTCTTCGTTGGCCGCTCAAAGGCTCGCGAGGCAAGCTCGCTCCTACCAGGGTCAGGTCAGGGTGCTGATCACTGCCCACACCGGGGCAAATCCCAGGGGTAACCACACCGCCAGCCGCGGCCGGTATGGCAACAGCATCAGCAACCCGAAACCACTCAACGAAAGCATGCCGAACCAGCCGACAGGCCCCATGGCCCAGCCCCAGGCTTGCGCGCAAAAGTACAGGCTCAGCCCCAGGCTCAACCAGCCGGCCCCACGCAAGCCACGGCGCAATCCGGCCGGGGGCAGTTTGTGCCACAACTGCTTGTAGTGGCGTTCAAGGCCCTGACAGAGCGCGAGCATGCCCAGGTAGGCGAATGCCCATCCAGCAAAAAAATCAGCCAGCATTTCAATTCACCTCGGCCATGACTGCAGTCTTTTTACGCGGCACCCGCTCCACCACCGGTTGCGAAACTTTCCAGCACGCCCACAGCAGCATCGCCCCCAGCGCCATGGCCGTCAGTTCGACCCCCATGCGGCTGGGCAATGCCCATGGCCGGTCTACCGTCAAGACACTCAATAACGGCAAGCCCAGGCACATCAACCCGGCCAGCCCCAACTGCTCGCGCCAGGCCTGCATGCGCGGTCTGAGCAAGGCATGCACCAGACTCAAGGCCCATACCCCGAAGAACACGTTCAGCTCTGCATCTGCCCGCTCCTTGAGCCCCACCGGCAACAGGTGATTACCCCACAGCAAGCTGACGCAGGCCAGGCTCAAACCGGCCATGACCGTGACGTTGATGGCCTCCACCAGGCGATAGAACACCTGCCCGGCCCGGCTTTCACTGGCGTATTTACGTCGCCGCTTGACGGTGAACAACACCAGGCCGCTGGCGATCATGGCGCTGCTGATGAGCCCGCAAATGAAGTACAGCCAGCGCATCGGGTAGCCGCCAAACTGGGCGAAATGCAGGCCGGAAATCACCCGATGGGTAAGCACCGTCGCACGCATTTCGGTCGGCCCGGACAGTTGCTCACCGGTGACGCCATCAAAGCGCATGCCCTGGCCCTTGGTCAGGGCAATCCGATTACCCAGAATCGGCCGGATCTGGATCTGGGCATTGCTCTGCCCGGGGTTGCTGATGTTTACCCCGCTCAATGGGCCCATTACCTCACGGGCCTTGGCCAGCAATGGCCCGATTGCCACCAGCGGCGCTGGCCCGGCCACTTGTGGGCGCTGGATCTCAAGGGCCGCTGGCGCAGAGTCCTGAGCCTTGAAAAAAGCTTCACGGTTGCCATCGAACAGCGCGTCCATGGCCGCAGGCATGTAAATCACCAGGAAAATCGCCAGTCCGCTGTAGGTGATCATCAAGTGGAACGGCAACAGCAGTACGGCGCTGGCGTTGTGGGCGTCGAGCCACGAACGCTGGCCCTTGGCCGGGCGGAAGGTGAAGAACTCCTTGAAGAATTTTTTATGAATCACGATCCCGCTGACCAGCGCCGCCAGCATGCCCATCGCCAGAGCGCCCACCAGGTAGATGCCGAGCATGCGCGGCATATGCAACGTGAAGTGGAACAGGAAGAAAAAACGACCACCCACCGTTTCGCGCACCGGCAAGACCTCGCCGGTCACCGGATCAAGGGTCACCGAAACTCCGTCCCGGCGCCCGCCCGTGGAGGCCTGCAACTGTGCAGAACGTTCGTAGGGCAAGCTGATGCCCCACTGTTTGGCGTCGGGCTTGTGGGCGCGCAAGTAATTCAGTGCGGTGTCCACCGCCTGCTCATTGCTCAGGTGGTGGGCGGGTAATTCGGGGTGCATCCAGTTGTCGATTTCCTGATCGAACACCGCGAGGCTGCCGGTCAGGAAGATTACGAACAATAACCAGCCGACCACCAGGCCGCCCCAGGTGTGCAGCCAGGCCATGGATTGGGTCAGAGTCTGCTTCATCCCAGGCGCTCCAGCAGTTGTGGCCAGAAACCGATAGCGCCCAGAGGGACCGCCAGTACGGCGCCCATCCAGGCCGACCATTGCTGGCGGGCAGCAAACGCCCAAAGGATGGCAAAGGTGTAAATCACAAACGACAGCAGGCTGGCGACGACCATCGAGTCCACGTTATCCAGCGGCAACAGGCGCGCCAGTGCCGCAGTAAAGGCATAGGTAAAGACGTAGCCGCCGACCAGTGCCGCCAGCGTACGAGACAGGATCGGCACCCAGGCCGACGTTGTGATGTTCATGTTTTAATCCTTGATCGAACCCCGGGTTTTCACCGGCACCAGATGCGACAACGGCGCGGCACCCGCGTGGGTGTCGCGCCTGTTAATGCCTGCTCGTGCCGAACAGGCCCGGGTTGTTATCAGAACGAACTGGTCACCGAAGCGAAGTAGGCACGGCCTGCCTCGTTGTAGGTTTGTGCGCCGGCTTCGTCAGCGTTGCCCTTGCGGTACAACTGCTTGTCGAACAGGTTGTTGATGCCCACCCGCACGCTGAAGTTTTTGTTGAATTCATAGCCGCTGCTCAACCCCACCAGACCATAGGGATCAACCGGTTGCTGGACCGACTTGTCCAGTTGTTCGTTGGCCCGGTTGTTGCGCTTGGGCGCTTCCTGTTTGCCGTAGTAAGTACCGCTGACCTGGAACGACAGTGCTTCGGTGGCGTACCAGTCCAGCGTGGTGTTGAGCGTGTACTTGGGGATGATGCTCAGCGGGTCGCCGGTTTCCTTGTCCTTGCTTTCGATCATGTAGGTCAGGTTGGTGTTCCAGTCCAGATCCTCGCGCAAGTTGACGAACAGATTGCCTTCGACCCCCTGAACGATGGCCTTGCCACTGTTTTCCCATTGCAGCACGCGACGCCCGTTGGGCAGGCGGAACGCCGACTCGTTGCTGGCGTTGATCTTGTTCTGGTAGTCGTTACGGAAATAGGTCGCGCTGGTACGCCAGGTACCTTTGTCGAACGCCAGGCCGATTTCTTTGTTGATGCTGATTTCCGGCTTCAGGTCCGGGTTGCCCACCAGGTAGCAGCCACCGATGTTGGCCTCGACCACGCTGCAACCGTTACCCCGGCTGTACAGCAGGTAGTTGGGGTTGGACTGGTACAGGTTCGGGGTTTTGTAAGCCCGGGCGATACCGCCCTTGATGCTCAGCTCGTCAGTGATCTGGTGCGAGGCGTTCAGGCTCGGGCTCCAGTTGCCGCCAAACTCATTGTGGTGATCGAAACGTACGCCCGGGGTGACGATGGTTTTGGCGCCGACTTCAATGTTGTCCTCGACGTAGAACGCGTAGCTGTTGGCGGTGGTTTTGGTCTGGCTACGGTCCTGGCCGGGAATCGCAGCATCGCCGTTGGCACCCGGGTCCCAGCTTTGCGGACGCAACGAGCCCGGATCATTCAGTGACTCGTACAGGTATTCGCCACCCACCGTCAGGACCTGGGCGGTGCCCATGGTCAGCGGCAAGTTCACTTCGCCGGTGGCGCGGGTATTGCGCAGGCGTGATTCGAACCGGCCGGCGCTCTCTGAAGGAGCGCCTTCACCATAACCGGCCAGGCCTTCGTTAAGGCGCGCGTTACGGGTCAGGTCGTGGCTCAGCGAGGCGGTGGTTGAGCCCCAGTCAAACGAGCCATTGTGGGTCGCCGAGAAGGTACTGCGCTGCAGCACGCTGGTTTCTTTGCCGGTGAGGCTGTTAACGAAGTCGCCACCGCTGTTGAGCATGGTGTCACCGGCAAAAATATTGCCCTGACGGCTGTAGCTGGCTTCCAGGTCCAGGCTTTGTTCCGGAGTGAACTGCCAGCTGAGCAAGCCGTTGACGTCCTTGTTGCGCACACCTTCGCGCCCCGCTACCACGCTGTCAGGCGAGGCCTGGGCGGCCGTATTGATGCCCGGATCATCGGCGTCGGTCTTGTTCACGCCGCCGTATACGCGGAACACCAGATCATCGGTGATCGGGCCGCTGAGGTTGAAGTTGGTACGCTTGCTGATGCCTTCGGAGTCGTCTTCAGGTGACAGGTAGTAGGCCGTGAGTGAGCCGCTGAGCTTATCGGACGGGCGCTTGGTAATGATGTTGACCACCCCGCCCATGGCCCCGGAACCGTAGCGGGCAGCTGCCGGGCCACGCAGGATTTCAATGCGTTCGACTTCTTCGGCCGGTACCCAGTTGGTTTCGCCCCGGGTGTCACGGTCGCCGCTCCAGCCGTAGCGCTGGGCGTTGCGCGAAGAAGACGGCTTGCCGTCAATCAGGATCAGGGTGTTCTCCGGGCCCATGCCGCGCAGGTCGATCTGGCGGTTGTTGCCGCGACTGCCGCTGGAGCTGTTACCGGTGAGGTTGACCCCGGGCTCTCGGCGGATGATGTCGGAGAGGTCGTTGGCCGGAGGACGCTTTTTGATGTCCTCTGCGGTAATGATCGAGACGCCTGGCGCCTGCTTCAGCTCTTGTGCAGCGGTACCCAGTACCCGGGTTTCCTCCAGTTGCACTGCTTGCCGGGTGCCATCGACCGGCAGGTCGCTGGCTTGCACCGGGACCTCATCGCGATCACGCTCCAGCGCGTCGGCGAGCAAGGTTGGCGAAGCAAGTGCGGCGACTATAGCCAGAGAAAATTGACTGCGTTTGAATCGAGACGACATGTCCAGTTGATCCCTTAACAATGGAGTGTGCTCAGCAGGCCAAAGGCTGGGATCGCGTGTGAACGGTCCGGATGGACCCGTGCTCGATTAGCGCTCCCCGGCACTGCCAGGGTCGCAATGATAAACAATCTCATTTAAGAGTAAAGCGCATTTGATAGTGATACTCATTAAAAAGTTCCCTTGGGCCTTTGTTTTAGAGCCTTTGGCGGACAAAAAATATTAAATCGATTGCCGGATCCCTACCCTCTACAGGGCCAACAGTGCTCATTGCAGCGCCAAGAACATCACGGGCAAGCTCGCTTGGGCAGGGTAAACTGTTGCCCCTCTTCACTTTTTGAGTCCCGCATCATGGCTGACGAACTAAAGATCAATGACCTGGTACTGGGCGATGGCAAAGCCGTGGTCAAGGGCGCCTTGATCACCACCCAGTACACTGGCTGGCTCGAAAATGGCACAGTGTTCGACTCATCGTTCGAACGCGGCAAACCGTTCCAGTGCGTGATTGGCACTGGACGGGTAATCAAAGGCTGGGACATCGGTCTGATGGGCATGCAGGTCGGCGGTACGCGTACCCTGCAGGTTCCGGCACACCTGGCCTATGGTGAAAGAAGCATGGGCGCACACATCACGCCGAACTCGAACCTCAGGTTCGAGATCCAGTTGCTGGAAGTTCTGACCCGGGACGATTAAGTACCTTGCGCCGGGCCATTTTTTGAGGAGTCAAACCCTGTTGAACCGAGTCTTCCTGCAGTATTTGCTGCTTGCTCCATTAGCCGTGCTTGCCGGTTGCAGCAGCCAGGGCACTCAATCATTACCCGACCGGTCCCCGGAGCAGGTGCGGGCCAGGGTCGTGCAGTTGCTGCCGGCCAGCATTGCCGATCGCCAGGGCTGGGCCACTGATATCCAGGCCGCCTTTGCTGCGCAGGGCCTGGCCCCCAGTGATGAAAACCTGTGTTCGGTACTGGCCGTGGCCGAGCAGGAATCCAACTTCCAGGCCGACCCGCCGGTGCCGGGGCTGGCGAAAATCGCCCGCACTGAAATCAATCGCCGCGCCAGCAAATTGCATATCCCCGAATTTGTGGTGCGCAGCGCGCTGAACATCAGCTCGGCAAATGGCAAAACCTACAACCAGCGCCTCGACGCAGCCCGGACCGAGGGTCAACTGAGCGCCATTTTTGACGACTTCATCGGCATGGTGCCGCTGGGTAAAAGCCTGTTCGGCAATCTGAACCCGGTGCACACCGGCGGCCCGATGCAGGTCAGTATCGCCTTCGCACAAAAACAGGCGCGGGATTATCCGTACCCGGTTGCAGGCTCAATCCGCCAGGAAGTCTTCACCCGCCGCGGCGGTATGTATTTCGGTATTGCCCACTTGCTGGACTATCCGGTGGACTACACGCAATCGCTGTACCGCTTTGCCGACTTTAATGCCGGCTGGTACGCCAGCCGCAATGCAGCCTTTCAAAACGCCGTGAGCCAGCTCTCCGGCATACCTCTGGCCCTGGACGGTGACCTGACCGTTCCCGGGTCCTATGCCCTGGGTTCTACCGAGCGGGCGGCGCGCGCACTGGGCAAGCAGCTCGACCTCAGTGACAACGCCATCAGAAACCAGCTGTTAAAAGGCGACCGCCTTGAATTTGACCAGACCGATCTGTACCGCAAGGTGTTCGCCATGGCCGACCGCCAACAGGGCAAACCCCTGCCCCGCGCCGTACTCCCGGGCATTACCCTGCAAAGTCCGAAAATTACCCGCACCCTGACGACTGCCTGGTTTGCCAAACGGGTGGACGAGCGGCGCCAGCGCTGCATGAACCGGGCAAGCGCCTTGAAATCCTGAAGGGCCACGGGAGACTTGTCTCAGCCTGCAGCAGCAAGCCCCCAGACCAATTCGCTTGCGAACATAATGATTGAAAAAGTTCATATGCGGAGTAAGGTAAGTATGACCTTATCCCAGGAGAGCGCCATGGGTCTCGCCGCCAGAAACACCGAACCCGACATCACCACCGGTGATGCCGGCCGCGTCGCCCTGACCTTTTTCTTCAATCTCATGGAGCATTGGGGTTGCAGCAAAGAGCAGCAATGCACGTTGCTGGGGGCAATTGGCAATACCACCTATTTCAAATACAAAAAGCTGCCCAACGTGCGCTTGCCCCACGACACCCTGGAGCGTATTTCGTATCTCATGGGGGTGCACAAAGCCTTGCGCATCCTGTTCAGCAACCAGCCTGAGCGCGCCTACGAATGGGTGCACAAACCCAATGCCGCGGCGCCGTTCAATGGCCTCACGGCCCTGAGCTACATGCTCGGCGGTAAGGTTGTCGACCTGGCTGACGTACGCCGCTACCTCGACGGGGTGCGCGGCTGATGCCCGGGGTTTTGCCCGACTGGGACAAAGCCTGGCGCCTGATCAACAGTGCGTTCCCGCCGATCTCGGTGTTTGAAGACACCCTCGACCCGGCAGACCTCGAACTCGCCTATGCCCTGGAAGGGCTGACCAATGACCGCCTGCGCGATGAAGCTGGCCTGCTCGCCCGGGTCAGGCCTGAAGACCGGCTGTCTGGCCAGGGCTCAACCCCGGTGATGGCGGCCTTTACCCATATCGGCCGGGCCAGCCGTTTTACCGATGGCAGCTACGGGGTGTATTACTGCGCCAGCAGCCTTGAAGCGGCGATCGCCGAGACCTGCTTTCATCAGGAGCAATTCTGGCGAGCCACCCGGGAAGCCAGTATTGAAATCACCCTGCGCACCTATATCAACAAGGTGTGCCGGCCAATGCTCGACGTACGCGCAGAACCCTCCCTGCATCAGCCCTCTCCCGCCACTTACGGCATCCCCCAGGCCTTTGCCCGGCCACTACGGGAAGAAGGGGCATGGGGCTTGCTGTACAACAGCGTGCGCCTCGAAGGCCACGAATGCGTGGCCGCGTTTCGCCCGCCGGCACTGACGTTGCCGGTGCAGGGGCCGCATTTTCGTTATGTGTGGGATGACAAGAAGCAGGCAATCGCCTGGGTATTGCAGGTCAGCGAGGTGGTGTTTTAAACCGCCGGGGGTGACATCCCCCCGGCGTATTCACTTACAAGCCATCGCCAGGCTTGAGGGTGCGCTCGGCAACAGCTTCGGCGCTCTTTTCCTGCCATACCGGCCAGTACTCGGCACGTTTTTTCTCAACGCTGGCCTTGACCCGCTCGTACCAGGCCAGGGACTTGGGCGAGTTGGTCACCAGGTCAGTGTCTTCAACCCAGTCCTTGAAGTTTTTCGACTTCAGACTGTGGGACGCATCCGGGTCGTTGCTGACCGGCCACAGAGAGAAACGGGCTTTCCACAACCCCATACGCGGTGTTACCAGGGCGTAGTAGGTTTTGCCGGCCACCAGGTCAGCTTCCATAAAGTCAGCCGCCTCGGACACCACCATAAAGGTGTGCTTGCCCGCTGTGACCGGGTGCGCGATTTTCGTACCGTTGGCCATCACCCCAATAAATCGGGTCTTGCCATCCGTCACGTCATACAGCGACGAGGTAATCGCCTTACCGGTAAAGGCGTCGCGCATAAAGACCACTTGTGCCATGTCCGGGGCAGCGGCTGGCAGCGTCTGGTCGGCCACCGGGGTCATCGGGTTGCCGGCGCAGCCGGTCAACAACAGGGTGCCCAACAAGGCAAATACATATAACGCGCGCATCTACAGCTCCTTTGAGTCGCTATTTCCTTACCCGGCGTCTGCTAGGCCGGCGGCATTATCGGTACTCGTTGCCTTGAAGGGAACCTGTGAACTCTTCAGGCCGTCGCAACCCGGATCAACGGAGCCAGGGTTTAGGTGATCGCATTCAAATACTGCCCCGTATGCCACTGAAGCCTGCACCCACGGTCGGATTTGCTTTTTCATCCGAAACGTCCGAATAACTGAGCAGCCGCCTACTACGTCTATAGAAACCGTAGTTAATTGTGAACATAGCTATTCAAAAGACTTCCGCGTCTGGGACGAGGGGGTGGATACAGCAAAAAGCAGGTCGAGGAGCCGTTGAATAGAAAGCGCTTATCACTCGCGCTCACAAAACATCGACCCCTGCCATCTTAAACTTACCTGCGTGCAAACCAACGCTTCGACGGTGTCTTTCCGGGAACACACGCGACTTGCAGAACAGCGCCAACAAAAGCAATCCACCTGACTATAGAGTCACCCTCAAAGCAACCCTTGAAAGGCAAATACAATAAAATATAGCCATCGCGTGCCACACCAAGCTGGATGCCTCCCCAAAGTACGAGAAATATAAAGAAAAACCAAAACCTTCGAGGTGTAAGATTAGCACCCGAGAGGCTTCGTGAGATTGAGTAAAAGATCAGAAAGGCGCCCAGGGATAAAAGAAAATACACGACCACTGCAATGAATTGATTACTGGTCACGACTGCTGGCCTCCACAGACAGGGTGTTTATTGTTGTGGCGTTGGAAATAACTTCAAATGTGAGTGCCGCCTTACTTGAGTGTTAATATCCACGCACAAAATCGGCGCGTACATACCTAAACAAGTGCCATGCTTACAGACGGCCGAATAATCGCAGCGACTGGATTTAGAGGTATCCTTTAGTTGACCCATCTTTCACTCCAAACAACGGTACCCGGCGCTCCCTGTCTGACAACCTTATGGTATCGAACAGCAAAGTATTCCTGCAGATTGACGTCATTAGCCAAGAGTGCGTGACCTTTACCGTCGATCGTCATGTAACATTCATTATCCATATGCACCACGTCTTTTAATCAGCGGAGCATTCTATGACACGCAACTCATTCAGACCGTAGGATACATCCGAAAAACAACCTGCATAGTTCGAGATCAATAACAGCATATTATTGAAAGACCTGACCCGGTATTTTGCGGGCACGCTATAAAATTGAATACTCACTTTGTGTTGCACTGTTGCCAAACCCGAAAGGTTTAAAAATGGCGTAAACGGTACCTCTAATACCAGAATACTGATTTTGCTGGTAATCAATCCCCTTGGATATCACTGGCGTTGTATACGACATTCAATGCCTGATTTTCTTGCTCGATGGCAACGCTGAAAGACACCAGGCGAGCGCTGCAGACATGGAGCAGGCGGTGGACAGCAATGCCATTGCCGTCACCGATATCCGGAAGTGAATCCTTCACACAGTGTATTGCTTGAACAGCTCCTCCTTGATAATCAGCAACGCGTCTTCGTAGTAACGCTCGCCCCGGGCCTCGCTGAGCAATACTGAACGCACACTGCCTTCGCCTTCGCCAGGGGTGTGTTCGCAGGTCAGGTAGAACTCGGCCGTTTCGGGCCTGAATTCCAGGTAGTAAAACAACTCGCGGCCTTCGCGGTGCCAGTAGCCTATTTCTCTGCGCATGGGTGTCCCTGGTCGGTGTTTGCGGCTGATCGCGGCGATGCTATCGCGAGCACGCCCGCTCCTGGAGGTTTTTATCCAGGCCGATGATACCGGCGATGCGCTCCAGTGCCACTTTCAGGGTCAGGGCACTTTCGGCAGCCGTCAGGCTGATGCGCACGCCATTGATGGTGGTGGATTTCACCGCAAACACGTCCCCGGGCACTACATCCACACCGGCGCCGCGACAGGCCTCGGCGAGCGACACATCGCCCTGGGCAACGCTGAGCCAGATATGCGGCGACGGAGTGTCGGACTGGTACATGGCCGCCCCCAGCAGTTTTTTCGCCAGACGCCAGCGCCGGGTCACTTCAAGGGTTTGCCACTGCGCGCGCTCATGGGCCGTTCCATCGCTTATCCACTGGCAGGCAATGGCCACGCACAGCGGCGCAACCCCCCAGTGAGCGGACTGGGCATGGGGGTCAATGCGCTCCAGCAATGGCGCACTCGCCACGATCCAGCCCATGCGTACCCCCGCGGCGACAGTCTTGGACAAGCTGCTCACCAGCACCCCGAAATCCGGTAAATAGCGGTACAGCGGCGGACTGTCGGTCAGCGCCCCGTAGACATCGTCTTCGACCACCCAGACCCCGTGGCGCCGGGCGATCCGGGCAATCTCCTGTTTGCGTTCGACACTCATCAGCGCTGAAGTGGGGTTTTGCAGGGTTGGCGTGAGCACTGCAATTCTGGCGCCCGTGGCGCGGATCATGCGGTCAAAATCCTCCGGCACGATACCTTGGCAATCCATCACCACGCCGTGCATCGGCAGGCGTAACTGCGCGCAGGCGGCCTTGATTCCCGGTGCGGTAAAGGCTTCGACCAGGACCGGTTCACCGGCCTGGCATAACGACAGCAACACCGTGAACAGGCCTTGCTGGGCACCGGTGCAGAGCATGATGTTATCTACTGCCAGTTCCAGGCCCCGGCCCTTGAACCACAGCGCTCCCTGCACCCGCGCCCGCAGCAGTTCCGCGGCACTCAGATAACCTTGCAAGCGGATTGCCTGGCCGCTAGCCAGCAAGCCCGACAATGCCTGCGCATCGCTTTGGCCGATGTGATCAATGGCCGGGACATTGGTTCGCAGATCGATCCGGGCAGCCTGCTCGTCGACCTGCTGCAAACGAAACAGGGTCGCCTCCTGACTGCCCGCCAGCACATAGGTCCCGCGCCCGACTTCACCCGATACCAGATGCCGGCGCGCAGCCTCGCGGTAAGCCTGCATGGTGGTGCTGGGGTTCCAGCCCAGGGCCCAGGCCAGCCGCCGTTGCGGTGGCAGGCGCGCCCCCGGCTTGAGATCGCCACAGGCAATGGCCCGGGCAATGGCCTCCACCAGCGCCAGATAGCGCGGTTGCGGGGATTCGCCGAGGTCAGGTATCCACATTTATTGTTGGCCATGCAATATAAGGGTCGGCCCATACAATGCCGCGCGCCTAGAATCGAGTCAAACCCCTGGATGACGGTGCGCCATGTTTGATTTGAACTCCCTTCGCCTCGCCGCTACTGATGTGTACCGCAGCATGGCGCCTACCCCGCAACTGGCCTGGCCGCTGCTGGCCGATCGCCTGGGCTGCACGGTGTGGGTCAAGCACGAAAACCACACCCCCACCGGCGCCTTCAAAGTGCGCGGCGGCCTGTTGTATGTGCAGGGCCTGCTTGCGCGCGAGCCCGCTATCAAGGGGCTGGTTACCGCAACCCGTGGCAATCACGGGCAAAGCCTGGCACTGGCCGCCAGCCGCATGGGGCTGACAATCAGCATCGTGGTGCCCGAGGGCAATTCCCTGGAAAAAAACGCCGCCATGCGCGCCATGGGCGCCACCGTGATCGAGTGCGGCAAGGACTTCGATGAAGCCCGCAGCAAAGCCGCCGCCCTGGCCCAAAACCATGATTTGCATCTGGTCCCGGCCTTCCATCCCGACCTGATTCGCGGAGTGGCGACCTACGCTCTGGAATTATTCGAAGCCGTAAGTGAACTGGATACGGTGTATGTACCCATCGGCATGGGCTCGGGAATTTGCGGGCTGATCCGCACCCGTGATCTGCTGGGGCTCAAGACCAGGATCGTCGGCGTGGTGTCGAGCCATGCCGATGCCTTTGCGCAAAGTTTTGAACAGGGCCGGGTCATCTGCACCGATACCGCGCACACCTTTGCCGATGGTCTCGCTTGCCGCCAGCCATTGCCCGAGTCGCTGGCAATCATCGCCAAAGGCGCGGCACGGGTTATTCGGGTGTCGGACCGGGAAATAGCCAACGCCATGCGCCTGTGCCATGAAACCACCCACAACACCGCCGAAGGCGCAGGTGCCGCCGCGCTGGCCGGCTTGATCCAGGAACAGGCGCAGCAGCAAGGCCGGCGGGTGGCGGTGATTCTGAGCGGAGCCAATATTGACCGCCAGCTGTATGCCGGGATTCTGGACGAAGGTTTTGACGCATAAGCCCCTGATAGCGCTGCGTCTGGACGCCTGAACCGCAGCGCGACTATGCTGGGCCAATGACTCCTTCCCCGGCCGTGCGCTCTCCCTGCCCTCCCGGCGCCTGCAATTGCGAGCGGGAACAGCTGTTGGCGACGCCTGAGACCGACCTGCGCATCCTCAGCCTGACCCGCCAGGCTGAGAAAGTCCTGCTGCAACGACTGGAGAATATTCAAAGCCTCAGCGACCTCGAACATATGCAGCGCCGCATGCACGAGCAGCTGGGCATCCGGGTGGCCATCGAGCCCGGCTTCAATGAGGTGCGGACCATGCGCGGGATCGACATCCGGGTGCTGGAGCAACCCGGCCTGTGCCGCAAAACCCGCCAGGAGATCCCTGCAGCCATCCGCCGCGCACTGCAAAAACACCCCGAAATTGCCTACAAGCTGCTGGATAGCCACGACCTGCTGCGCGACACCTGAGTCGCACCGCCCATGGGCTGTTTGATGGCAAAAAGGCCTTATTTGGTAACAGCACACTGAATTAGCTTGCCATCATCGGCGTAGCACCCTATAAGCGCGTCTTTCAAACCAATTAGAGTCTTAACATGAGCTCCGGATTCACCGAGGACGAAATGCGCAGAGCGCTCGGCCTTGACACTCCTGCCACCCCCGTTGCGCCCCCTGTCGTTGTGAAACCCGAGCCTGTCCCGGTCAAGCCTGCGCTGCTGTCGCCCAAGACACCGACCAAGGAGCCGGTCAAGCGCCGCGGCCCGATGCTGCGCGTCACCCTGCAGGTGAGCAAAGAGTACGACGGAGAAGAAACCCGGTTCGTGCATGATGCCAAGACCCTGAGCCGGTTCGATGCGGAACAGGCCGCCAAAAAAGCCCTGGCCAAAGCCGGGTTTAAATACTTTGTGGTCGAGTCTATTGTTCAGGTTGATTGACTAGCAGACCCCATAGGCAATTGGCTCTGGATTAAAGTCGCGGCAGAAGGCATTCTCCGCGACTTTTTAACGCTCAGCCCTGCGTCCCCAAGATGCGCAACCGGTCAAGGAACCTGCCCATGCAAACTCAACCGCTGAACGACGCCGATTTCGAAATCCTCGACGACATCCTGCTCAAACATGGCGACGACCACTCCGTGCTCAACACCTGCGAGCTGGATGGTTTCTTCACCGCGCTGGTCTCCGGCCCGGCACAGGTCGACATCGCTGACTGGTTCCCGGCTATCTGGGGCGGCCAGAACCCGAACTGGGAAAACACCGGTGAAGCCAAGCAGTTCATCGAGCTGAGTGTGCGCCACATGAACACGCTGGCCCGCCAACTGGCCGATGGCAGCGAAGTATTCGCCCCCCGCTTCGAACAAACCGAGCATAACGGCCAGCCCGTTACCCTTGCCGAAGAATGGTGCTTTGGCTACTTGCGCGGTGTCGCCGTGGCCAACTGGACACCCTTGCCTGTGGTTCAGGCGCAGCTGCTGCAGGGCATTTCCGAATGTGCCGAACAGGACAACTTCGAGCTGCCGCAGGATCTGGACGTGGCCGCCCATCAGCAACAGGTTGCTGAAATCGAGCCGGCAGCACGTGGCCTGCATGACTTCTGGTTGAGCCAGCGCTAAACCCGCCTGCGCAGTAGCAGCAAGCTTGCTCGCGAGTTGTTGAAGAGCTCGCGAGCAAGCTCGCTCCTGCAGATATATTGCGGCACCCGGAGACAATGATTCATGACCACCCTCACCCACTTCGACACCGCCTGCCCCGAGTCCGTCAACGGCCAGATCCTGCAACTGGTGGTCGACCACCTGACCGACATCAGTGCCATGGAGATTGCCCCGAGCAATCTGCTGTACAGCATCTATCAATATGCAATCGGCTTTGAAGTCCATCTGTACCTGGAAGCACTCGGCGGTGGCAAAGGGATAGCCGTTGAGCTGATAGTCGCCACCGATGACCAGGACCCGGAAAAAGTCACCGGTTTCGTGCTGTACCTGCCGGTCAAGGATGACCCGCAAGCCTGCGGCATCGCTTACATGGCAGAGCTGGCCAGTCATCGACACCTGGGAGTGACTCAGGCAATGGTCCGGGAAGTGGTGCGCCGCTACCCCCATTGCGAATTGACCTGCAGCGTGAGCAAGGTCGCAGCTTTTGAACAGTCAGGGTTTCAGGTGCTGGGCACCCGCGGCCCGCAAGTACTAATGAACACCCGCGACCACAGCACTGATGGCCTGATGGGCGTGCTCGACGTGGCCGCCGTCTATAACTCGACCGAAGTGCGGCAGATCCATACCTATCTGCTGCAACGCAACGGCAAAAAAGCCATGCTCGACGCCGAGAAAAAGCGCGACCGCCAGATCGATCAACTGAGCGCCAGGGCCAGGGCTTTTGTGGCACAGGTAAAAGGCTGATAAAGCGATTGCCCCTGCCGGGGTGAAATAACGCATCATGGGCGCACTCCGGACAGAGGAAACCTTTATGCGTGTTCATTTCACCCTGACCCGTTTTGCCGCCCTGGCCCTGGGGCTGGTATTGAGCGGCACGGCTGCAGCCAGCGAAGAGTCGCAACTGGTGGACGCGATCAACGCCTACCGTAGCCAGATCCAGCCCTGTGCAGGCCAGGCCTCGCAAGAGCTGCCGCCATTGGCCGCGGATACCCGCCTGATACTGCCGCCCACCCGCTTTGGTAATCTGCAGGAAGCCCTCGGGCGGGCGGCCTACCCCATGGTTAACGTGCAGGCGATCAATCTCTCCGGGCCACGTGATGCCCAGGCCGCCATGCAGGCCGTCCAGGAAAGCTTCTGCAAAGTGGTGCTGGACCCGCAATTTGTCGATATCGGCGTCAGCCATAACGAGCGCGACTGGCGCATCGTGCTGGCGCGCCCCTTGTTGACCGGGCGCCTGGGCGACGCGCAAGCCGAAGGCCAGAAGGTGCTTGAGCTGATCAACAGCGCCCGTACCCAGCCCCGCCAGTGCGGCACCCAGGCCTTCAGTCCCACGACACCCGTCACCTGGAACGCGACACTGGCCACAGCTGCCCAAACCCATACCCGGGACATGGCCAATAACAACTACTTCGATCACAAGGACCGCACCGGCGGCACGCCGGGGGATCGCGCCGAGATGGCGGGCTATATAGGTCAGCAAATCGGCGAGAATATTGCCGCTGGCCTGGACACACCGCGCAAGGTGGTCGATGGCTGGCTGGCCAGTCCCGGACATTGTGCCAATGTGATGAATCCGCAGTTCCGCGAATTGGGTGCCGCTTACGCGGTAGACCCGAAAAGTGACGCAGGGATTTACTGGACCGCGTTGTTCGGTACGCAGTGAGCTGAGCGAGGGGGATGTTGCGAGGGGGTGATACGAAGAAAACAGCCCCGCCCGACCTGCGTCGGGCGGGGCTGATTTTTTACAGCGCCATGTCGGCCGCTGGATTGCTCGGCGCAGGCTTGGCCTGTGCGTCAGCAGGAGTTGCAGTGTGCGTTGCAGCCGGGATTGCCGGCGGCGGAGTCAGTTGCAGGACTTCGGCGGTGTAGGCCCATTCCTTGGCAACGCGATCCGGATCGCCATTGAGCTTGGTGCCATAGCTCGGCACGATCTGGTGCAGCTTGGCTTGCCACTCAGGGCTCGCAACCTTGTCCTTGAACACAGTTTCAAGCACGGTCAGCATGATTGGCGCGGCGGTCGATGCACCAGGCGAAGCGCCCAGCAGACCGGCGATGCTGCCATCTTTGGCGCTGACAATTTCGGTACCCAGTTTCAGCACGCCGCCCTTCTCTTCATCACGCTTGATGATCTGAACGCGCTGGCCGGCCTGCCACAGGCGCCAGTCTTCAGACTTGGCATCCGGGAAGTACTCTTTCAACGCATTGAAGCGGTCTTCGTCCGACAGCATCAGCTGACCGGCCAGGTATTCAACCAGCGGGTACTGTTCGATACCGACTTTGGTCATTGGCCAGATGTTGTGGGTGGTGGTGCTGGTCAGCAGGTCCAGGTACGAACCTTCTTTGAGGAACTTGGTGGAGAAGGTAGCGAACGGGCCAAACAGAATGACGCGCTTGCCATCCAGCACGCGGGTGTCCAGGTGCGGAACCGACATCGGTGGCGCGCCTACCGAAGCCTTACCGTAAGCCTTGGCCAAATGCTGCTGGGCAACAGTCGGGTTATCGGTCACCAGGAACGAGCCGCCAACCGGGAAGCCTGCGTATTCCTGGGCTTCAGGAATGCCGGACTTCTGCAGCAGGTGCAGTGCACCGCCGCCTGCGCCGATAAATACAAACTTGGCGTCGGTGGCAGTTTCAGAACCGTCTTTCAGATTTTTGTAAACCACATGCCAGGTGCCATCAGCGTTGCGGGTGATGTCCTTGACTTCACTCGACAGCTTCAGCGAGAAGTTGGGCTTGGTTTGCAGGTAAGCCGCGAACTGGCGCGTGATTTCGCCGAAGTTGACGTCGGTACCCAGTGGAGACCAGGTGGCCGCGATTTTCTGGTTCGGGTCACGCCCTTCCATCATCAGCGGAACCCACTTCTTGATCTGAACCGGGTCTTCGGAGTACTGCATGCCGGCGAACAGAGGGCTCGCCTGCAGTGCTTCGTAACGCTTCTTCAAGAACTTGATGTTGTCATCGCCCCACACAAAGCTCATGTGCGGAGTGGAGTTGATGAACGAACGCGGATCTTTCAGTACGCCGTTCTTGACCTGCCAGGACCAGAACTGACGCGATACCTGGAAGGCTTCATTGATTTCAATGGCCTTCGGGATTTCGACGTTACCGTTCTTGTCTTCCGGGGTGTAGTTCAGCTCGGCCAAAGCCGAGTGACCGGTACCCGCGTTGTTCCAGCCATTGGAGCTTTCTAGGGCAACGCCATCGAGACGTTCAACCATCTCCATGGACATGCCGGGTTCCAGCTCATTGAGCCAGACACCCAGAGTTGCGCTCATGATGCCGCCGCCGATCAGCAGAACATCCACCTGTTTGGTCTCGGCAGCCTGCACGGACGTAAGTCCCATGGTCAGCGCCAGGCCCAGTAGCCCCTTATTCATTTTTTTAAACATTTTTGGTACCTAAGATAAAACGCCATCTACCCGGCACGCGGTTCATGACAGAGCTCGACCCGGTGCAGGCATGTGGCCTGCAATCGAACCGGTCTTCAAGCCTTGAACGGGTAGAGTTATAAGGCCTATGTACACTATAGACCTCACTTTTATGTACCTTGGGCGCTGATCTCTTATTGATTTTGGCTTCAGCTACTTGGGTGACATTCATGCTTGCAACTTATGCGATCCCTTTGCTCTGCGACCTGCCCGCAGCTCCTTCCGGGGAGCCTGCGTGGACCTTGTAGCCCTGGGCGGCCAGTCTGAAGCCGCGACATTCTACCTCAGGTGGCACTTTGGACGAAAACCGATATTTCAGCGCTGCGCCAGTGCCCGTATCGCCGGCAAGCCGGCTCCCACAACAACTGCATCAAACCTGTGGGAGCGGGCTTGCCCGCGATGATTTCAGCGCTGCGCCAATGCCCGAATCGCCGGCAGCCAGCCCCCCACAACAACTGCCGCAAACCTGTGGGAGCGGGCTTGCCCGCGATGATTTCAACGCTGCGCCAGTACCCGAATCGCCGGCAAGCCGGCTCCCACAACAGCTGCCTCAAACCTGTGGAAGCGGGCTTGCCCGCGATGATTTCAGCGCTGCGCCAGTGCCCGTATCGCCGGCAGCCAGCTCCCCACAACAACTGCCGCAAACCTGTGGCAGCGGGCTTGCCCGCGATGATTTCAGCGCTGCGCCAGTGCCCGAATCGCCGGCAAGCCGGCTCCCACAACAGCTGCCTCAAAGCTGTGGGAGCGGGCTTGCCCGCGATGATTTCAGCGCTGCGCCAGTGCCCCCATCGCCGGCAAGCCGGCTCCCACAACAACTGCCGCAAACCTGTGGCAGCGGTCTTGCCCGCGATGATTTCAGCGCTGCGCCAGTGCCCGGATCGCCGGCAAGCCGGCTCCCACAACAGCTGCCGCAAACCTGTGGGAGCGGGCTTGCCCGCGATGATTTCAGCGCTGCGCCAATGCCCGAATCGCCGGCAAGCCGGCTCCCACAACAACTGCCGTAAACCTGTGGGAGCGGGCTTGCCCGCGATGATTTCAGCGCTGCGCCAGTACCCGAATCGCCGGCAAGCCGGCTCCCACAACAACTGCCGCAAACCTGTGGCAGCGGGCTTGCCCGCGATGATTTCAGCGCTGCGCCAATGCCCGAATCGCCGGCAGCCAGCTCCCCACAACAACTGCATCAAACCTGTGGGAGCGGGCTTGCCCGCGATGATTTCAGCGCTGCGCCAGCGCCCGGATCGCCGGCAAGCCGGCTCCCACAACAAATGCATCAAACCTGTGGGAGCGGGCTTGCCCGCGATGATATCGCTGTGGTGCATCAGACCAGCCCCGGCACCCGAATCGCCGGCAAGCCGGCTCCCACAACAAGTGCCTCAACCAGACCCAAAACTCCAAACTCACGTATGATTGGCCCTTTGCCCCGCCCGCCAACAGGATTCACCCATGTCTTTAAGCAAAGCCAACCAGGCCAAAATTGAACGCCGCCTGGTTAAAGCCCTGACCATTGCCTGTGAAAAGGCGAAAAATGAAATCCCGGGGTTTGTCTGGCTGACCCACACCGTCAACTATGAGGCCTTCCCTGCCAGCCTGAAGATAGTCTGGGTGTTCGATACCAAGGACAGCAAAGACTTTGCCCTGGCCGATGGCGAGGCGCACTTCATGGTCGAGTTGACCGACAAGGCCCTGGCTGACGCCGATGTGCGGGTGCGCAACGCCGCCACCCACGTGTATTACGATTCCGAAGAAGAATGCCAGCGGGCCTGTGGCGGCAATTGGCCAAAACGCCTGTCGAACAAAGGCTGAGCCCGGTTACGACAGGTACTTGCCAAACCAGTCCAGGGTTCTGCTCCACGCCAGCGTAGCGGCTGCTTCATCGTAGCGAGGCGTGGAGTCATTATGAAAACCGTGGTTTACATTCGGGTAGATAAACGCCTCGTAGACTTTCCCGTTGGCCTTTAAAGCCTGTTCATAGGCCGGCCACCCCTCGTTGATGCGCGTATCCAGCCCGGCGTAATGCAGCATGACGGGAGCCTTGATCCGGCTCACTTCATTGGCGCCAGGCTGACGCCCGTAAAAGGACACCGCTGCCCCCAGCTCCGGATACGCCACCGCCGCCGCATTGGCCACCCCGCCCCCATAACAGAATCCTGTGATCCCGACTTTTCCGGTACCAGCATCGTGCTGTATCAACCATTCAATGGCGGCGAAAAAGTCATTCATCAGCTTTTCCGGGTCCACCGTCTGCTGCAGCGCCAGACCTTTTTCGTCGTTGCCGGGATAGCCCCCCACCGACGACAGGCCGTCTGGAGCCAGGGCGATAAAACCCTGCTTGGCCAGCCGCCGCGCAACATCCTCGATATAGGGGTTGAGCCCGCGATTTTCGTGAACCACTACCACCGCGGGCAACTTGCCCTGCGCCTTGGCTGGACGTACCAGATAACCGCGCACCTGCCCGTGCCCCTTGGGCGAGGGATACGTGATGTACTCGGCCAGGATGTCCGGATCGGTGAAAGCCACCTGCTCGGCAAGGGCATAATCGGGGCTGAGTGCGTTCAGTATCGAGAGTGCTGACACGCCTGCGCAAATGACCGCCGCCCGATCCAGAAACTGGCGCCGGTTGATTTTACCGTGGGCGTAATAGTCATAGAGTTCAAGCAATTCAGGAGCAAAGTCTTTAGCAGTGAGACGGGGCATCTGTGCGCTTCCTTTTGAACCTGGTTGAACGTGCATGAGCAAGCGCATCAACCCTGCGCCGGCAGTTATTTTTTTCTGATGGCCTTGCGCAAAATACGGGAAACCTGATCCGCCGAATACGGCTTGGCTAAAAACTCAACGCCCTCGCAAGCACTGCGGGCCAACTCATCACTGTAGCCCGAGGCCAGAATCACAGGCAGTTCGGCGCGCCGCAGACGCAGCTCCCGGGCCAGCGCCACCCCGCTCATGCCGGGCATGACCACGTCCGAAAAAATGGCATCGAACGCCATTGCGTCCGGGCCCACCATCAACAATGCCTCTTGCCCATTGGCCGCCCATGCGGTTTCGTAGCCCAGATCCTGGAGGATCTGATTGGCAAAACGCCCCACTTCAAGATTGTCTTCTACGATCAGCACCCGGTATTTACCCTCCTCTGCGGACGGCTCTCCCCACTGCTGGCCATCGGCAGGCAGCTCATCGACCCCGCTCCCGTCGACCTGGGGCAGATACAGGGTGAACCGCGCGCCCTGGCCGGCAATACTGGACACATCAACGTTGCCGCCTGACTGCTTGGCAAAACCGAAAACCTGGGACAGCCCCAGCCCGGTACCCTTGCCCACCTCCTTGGTGGTAAAAAACGGCTCGAAAATATGCTCCAGCACCCGGGCGTCAATCCCGCCACCGGTGTCCTGCAAGGAAATGGCGGTGAAGCTGCCCCGGGATCCGGCATGGCCACGGATTGGCGGCAACGCAACATTGTGGTCCAGACGAAGTATCAGGCTGCCCTGGCCTTCCATCGCATCGCGGGCGTTCAAGGCAATGTTGATCAGCGCGGTTTCAAACTGGCTGGAGTCGGCACGGATGTAATACGCCTGCTCGGGCAACTGGACATTCACTTGAATACGCGCCCCCGTGAGCGTATTCAGCATGTCGCCAATATCCTGGATCCGCTGCCCGACATTGAACACCTGCGGGTTCAGCGGCTGGCGCCGGGCGAAAGCCAGCAGCTGGCTGGTGAGCTTGCTGGCACGCTCGACGGTGTCGGAGACCGCACTCATGTAACGCTCCCGGCGTTCGTCCGAGAGGTTGGGCATGCGCAGAAAGTCCACCGAGGAACGAATAATGGTCAGCAAGTTGTTGAAGTCATGGGCCACACCGCCGGTGAGCTGGCCGATGGCTTCGAGCTTTTGCGACTGACGCAGGGCCGCTTCGGCAACCAGCAGACGCGCGCTGCGCTCCTGTACCCGCTCCTCCAGGGTCAGGTTCAAGTGCTCCAGTGCGGCCAGCCCCTCACGCACAGCAGCATCGGCCCGGGCACGCTCAATATGGGCCCAGGAACGCTCGGCCACCTCACCCAGCAAAGCCAGCTCGTAGGGTGACCAGGTACGTGGCGCCTTGTCGTGAATGGCCATCAGGGCCGTCAGCTTGCCGCCCTTGATCAGCGGCAGGCACAGGGCGGAGACAATCCCGAACGCACGGAAAGTGGCTGCAACCCCGGGGGCCAGATCACTTGCAATATCATTGATCACCAGCGGCTGGCCGGCGCGAAGGCTGGCCAGCGGCCCCTCCCCGAAATCACCCAGGCGGTATTGACCGAACAGGCTGGTAGCGTCTTCGACGAGCCAGTTGTCACGAATGAAAAAGCCGTCTTCATCGTCCTCCATGTCCGCATAGGCGCAATGGGTGACCTTCAGATACCCGGCCAGTGTGCCCATGGTGGCCTGCATGATTTCCCGGGGGTCGCTGGTCTCGGTCACGGCACTGCCGATGGCATCCAGCACCGCCAGGCGCTGGGTCATAAGAACCGTGGCTGTGGTTTCAGTCACCGTGTTGAGCATCCCCACCACCTGGCCGAACTGATCGCGGATCGGGCTGTAGCAGAAGGTGAAGTACGCCAGCTCGGGCCGGACGCTGCGCTGAATCACCAGGGGAAAGTTTTCGATATAGGTGGCCTGCCCGGCAAATGCGTCATCGGCGATGCCACTGATTTCGCTCCAGGCCTCTTTCCAGACATCACTGAAGGGCCGCCCCAAGGCTTCAGGCTTGGTCCCGAGAATGGGCACAAACCCATCGTTGTAGAGGGTGATTAAATCCTCTCCCCAGACAATCGACTGCGGAAAGTGCGAGGCCAGCACCAGCGCCACGGTGGTTTTCAATACATCCGGCCACCCATCGAGGGGGCCAAGAGAGGTACTGGCCCAGTCATGATTTCTGATCTTTTGGGCCATTACACCGTCGTGCTGGAGCCAGTCAGCCATTGCGCTCTAATCCTGTTTACCACTGGTTGCCGGAAAGGCACCGCCAATTATGGGGCAGGCCATCAGGCCAGTAGACATATTTTGAAAATACTTGGTTCCACCCTGCACACCTAATGAATGCGCCGCGTCCCTGCCTGTCCGGCTCCGGGCGAACGGGCGCCATGACTTTACCGCTGTCACCGCACCGGTCGCACAGCTACCATCCCCGCCGCGCAGGTCTGATGAGGCGCGAACACACAACCTGAATCAGGAGGGAGTAAACGGTGAAAATTGCACTTGTACTGCTGTTGAGCGCGCTGTCCATGCCGGCTTTTGCCGCCAACATCGGTGATCACCTGACACCCTGGACTCTGCAAGACCAGCATGATCAACCCTATACCCTGGATGCCCAGACCCGCGTGCTCCTGGTGGCGCGCAACATGGACGGTTCCAAGCTGGTGAAAGCCGCGCTGGAAAACCAGCCAAAGGGCTACCTGCAAGCCCGCGATGTTGCCTTCCTTGCAGATGTACAACGCATGCCATCGTTGATCGGCAAATTCATCGCCATCCCGGCCATGCGTGACTACAACTACCGCGTGATACTGGATCGCGATGGCAGTATTGCCGCCAACTACCCTGGCGCCGAAGACAAGGTGCTCTGGATGCAACTGGACAACGGCACCCTGGTCGCACAGCAGGAGTTTGCCGATGCCGATGCGCTGCGCGCAGCCCTGGAACAACTGCCGGCCCGTTGAAGGGGCTAATCGACCCCCGGGCGATAGGCGTCGACGCTGAGCCCGAAGCGCTTGATCTTGTTGTACAGGCCTGCGCGGGACACCTGTAACTGCTGCGCGGCCAGGCGGATATTGCCTTTTGTATCTCGCAGCGCCGCGCAGATCGCATTCGCTTCCACGGCCCCCAAACCCGGCCCGGCGCCAGGCTCGGGCACATCTTCCAGCGCGACCCGCGGTTGCCCCTGAACGATGTCCAGTGGCAGGTCGCCCACCTCGATCTGCGCGGTTGCGGCCAGATTGGTGGCGCGTTCGATCACGTTTTCCAGCTCCCGGACATTTCCCGGCCAGCTATGGGCCGTCAACATGGCCAGAGCCTGCGGGGATATGCCCAGCACCGCCTTGCGCAGTGAACGGGCGCAACGGCCGAGGAAATGCCGGGCCAGCAGCGCAATGTCTTCACGGCGCATGCGCAATGGCGGAACCGTCAGGTTGAGCACATTCAGGCGGTAATACAGATCCTCGCGAAAAGCTCCATCAGCCACGGCCTGACTCAGGTTGCGGTGGGTGGCGGCAATAATCCGCACATCCACCCGTTGCGACTTCTTGGCCCCCACCCGCGTCACTTCACCCTCCTGCAGCACCCGCAACAGGCTGACCTGGGCATCGAAGGACATATCGCCGATTTCATCCAGAAAAATGGTACCGCCATCGGCCAGTTCGAACTTCCCCGCCGAGCCTCCACGCGCCGAGCCGGTAAAGGCCCCTTCGACATGACCGAAGAGTTCGCTTTGCACCAGATCACGGGGGATGGCGCCGCAATTGACCGCCACGAAGGCGCCACTGGCCCGCTCGCTGGCATTGTGGATAGCCTGGGCGAAGAGTTCTTTGCCGGTGCCGCTTTCGCCCAGAATCAGCGTGGTTGAATCGCTGCGGCTGGCAATCCGCCCCAGATGCAAAGCATCTTCAATAGCCCGGGACTGCCCCTCAATGGTGTCAAAGGTATAGGTCGCCTGGGTGCCGATGATGCGCCGGGTGATTTCACGAATTCGTCGGTGCTCGCGCAGCGACACAATGCGTCCGCCCTGCTCCAGGGAACACACCGAGACCAGACAGGCCAGGTGGCTGCGATCAGGCAGTACAAAGGTGCAATCCAGATCGCGCAGGCTTTCCCCTGAGTGGAGCAAAATCTCATCCGTCAGCTCGCTTTGCCCCAGCTGGCGGAACGGGCAACCCAGCACATCCAGCCCGACGCGGAACAATTGCCGGCCATAGCGGTTGATGGCCTTGATCCGGCCTTGACCGTCCAGCACCACCAGCCCCTCGTTGAGTACCTCGAGCACCGCCTGTTGCTGCTCCAGCAGTTCCTGCAGCGCCAACTGCCGCGATACCGCCTCGGCCGCCGCCTGCACCGTGCCCAGGGTGTGAAAGTGGAACCACCCCGGCTCGGCCGTCAGGGTCAGCATGCCCAAGGTCTTGCCCTGGGCATCGCGGATCGGTGCCGCAGCGCAGTGCATGCGGCGCTGGCGCAAAGCCGTGGCAAAATTTTCTTCAGCCAGTACATACACCGGACGGTCCTCGGCGATGGCCAGCCCGGTGCAGTTGGTGCCCTGCACCGTCTCCAGCAGGCGACTGCCGACCGGCGTCAGGTCCAGGCCACAAAAGTGCAAGGTCACGCCCTCGGCATCGGTGAGATTGATGTGCCCGCGGGGGTTGTAGGCCAGCAACCCGGTCATGACCTGTGCTGCGCCGGCAATCAGATGGCGATTGAGTTCCAGCCTGGCGGCCAGCATCTGCGGGTCGACAAAACGGTAGGCGCAATCCTGCGGATCTATCCCGCAAGTCAGGCTGCGCTGCCACGAGTCCCAAATCACCTGCCTAACCCCGGCCGGCCGCGTTGCGCTGCCACTGAGGCAATCCTGCCAGGCCTGCTGCACCTCAACGATGGGGCCCTCCCCCAGTGAGGCAGGCCCCAGGGCGGTAATGTAATTGAGGTCTTCGGAACTAAACACCATCAATTGATCAACCGTCATGTGCGGTCGCTTCCATGTCCATGTTTTAGACATGTCAGCATAGACATGTCTGAAATATGGACATGACTACTTAAGCATTTAATTTTAAATCGTTATTTTTCAATAACTTGAACATTGGCACAGGCTTTGCTCCTGGGTCTGGTGAGCACCTGCGCTTCCAGCTGCTCAGCCAACTGCGAACAACAATAAAAGGAGTCATTACATGAGCACGCTTAAAACTATCCGCCTGGGCCTCATCGGTGCCGGGCGCATGGGCAGTTTTCATGGTCAGACGGCGGCCCTGCATATTCCGGGCGCACGTCTGGTTGCCATCGCCGACCCGACCCCGGGCCAGGCTGCGCGACTGGCCGAGACACTGGGGGTACAACGGGTCTACAGCGATCCGCAGCAACTGCTGGATGATCCGCAAGTCGACGCCATCCTGATTGCCGCCCCCGCCCGCAGCCACGCCGAACTGGTGATCAGCGCCGCCGAGGCCGGCAAAAGCATTTTTTGCGAAAAACCCATGGCCATCACCCTGGAGGAAGCCGACCGTGCCATCGCCGCTGCCGCCAGGGCCAACGTGACCTTGCAGGTGGGTTTCAACCGCCGTTTTGTCCGGGGCTTTCGTGATGCCCACCTGGATGTACTCGCCGGCCGCATCGGCACTGTGCAATTGCTGCGTTCGCTGACCCGGGACCCCGGCCTGAGCAACCCGGCCGGGGTGCCCCAGTGGACGATATTCCTGGAAACCCTGATTCATGACTTCGACACCCTGCGCTACTTGAACCCCGGTGCCGAAGCGGTCGAAGTCTTCGTGATGGCCGACGCGCTGGTCGCGCCCGCCTACAAAAGCAAGGGCCTGCTGGACACCGCAGTGGTGACGATCCGCTTCGACAACGGTGCGATCGCCACCGCCGAGGCCAACTTCCAGGCCGTGTATGGTTATGACGTGCGCGGCGAGGTCTTCGGCAGTGGCGGCATGCTGACCATGGGCAGCATCGCCCGATCGGACAAGGTCGGCTACCTGGGCGACGGGATCCAGATAGAGACCCGGCGCCTCGACACTGAGCTGTTGCGCGATGCCTATATTGCCGAGCTCAATCATTTCGTCGACTGCGTTCGCACGGGCAGCAAACCACTGGCCAGCGGCGAAGACGCCCGCGCCGCGCTGGCCATTGCCCGCGCCTGTATCGAGTCAGTGCAACAGGCCGGACCTGTCCGCCTTTAAGGAGCAACAGCATGGGTTTTATTCCGTTCAAACTGGCGGTGAGTGCCGAAATGGTGTTTCTCGACCTGCCGTTCACCGAACGCGTCAAACGTATTCATGCCCAGGGCTTCAGCGTTGAAATCTGGGACTGGACCAACAAGGACATCGCCGCCCTGATTGCCACCGGCGCCGACTTCACCTCCATGACCGGCTACATCTCGGGCACCCTGACTGAACCCGAAGGCATTCGCCAGTTGCTCGACAGCGCCCGGGAATCACTGGCCGTGGCCGCGCAGCTGAACTGCCCGAGCCTCAACCTGCACGGCACCGGCCTGGGCGACCAGGGCTTGCCGGTCAAGCCGGTCAGCCATACCACTGGCCGCATGTGGCTGAGTGCCTGCAAGACCCTGGAGCAAATTGCCAGGCTGGGGGAAGCGGCCGGCAAGGTGTTCTTGCTGGAAAACCTCAACACACAGGTGGACCACCCCGGCACCCCGTTCGCCCGCGCCGAGGACACCCTGGCGTTGATCGAAGCCGTTGCCAGCCCGCACCTGAAACTGAATCTGGACCTTTACCATGCACAGATCGGCGAAGGAAACCTCATCGAGCTGATCCAGCGCGCGGGGCCGGCCATTGGCGAAATCCAGGTGGCGGATGTTCCGGGGCGCAAGGAACCCGGAACCGGCGAGATCCATTACCCGGCCATCGCCAGAGCCTTGCACGGCATCGGCTACAGCGGCGTGGTGGGACTGGAAGGCTGGGCCTCGGGCGACAGTGAGCTGGCCCTTGAGCGCTTCCGGCAAGCGTTCACCCTGCCCCGCCCGTAGTCGCTGACGAGGAACGATGCTGCGAGCCGTTGCAATCGATGGATTCTATTACGGCTGCGGCGCCCCCGATCGCAGCCTCGCGACTCGTCAACGATTACAGGTTTCAACGTAAAGGCCTGTTCATAACAACAAAAGGAAACCCCCCATGCGCTGCCGCTCTCTTTTTCTTGCCCCGCTGCTATTGCTCGCCAGCTCACTGGCGCTTGCCGATTACCGTATCGGCGTGAGCATCGCCAAGGTCGACGATAACTTCATGACCTATATACGCAGCGGCCTGCAAGACGCCGCCAGGCGGGAAAACATCCAGATCCAGTTCGTCGACGCCCAGGGCGATGTGGTACGCCAGCTCAATCAGGTGCAGGACTTTCTCAGTCAGCAGGTGGATGCGGTGATAGTGCTGCCGGCCGACACCGGCGGTACCGCGCGCATGACCCGGGCGGCCGTCGAAGCGAAGATTCCACTGGTGTATGTCAACCGCCACCCCGACACCAGGGAGCTGCCCGCAGGCGTGGTCACAGTGGCCTCCAATGACATCGAGGCCGGCCAGCTACAGATGCGTTTTCTGGCCGAGAAGCTCGGCGGCAAAGGCAATGTGGTCATCATCAAGGGCGATCTGGCGCAGAACGCCACCCATGATCGTACCGAAGGGGTCAAGCAGGTGCTCAAGGATTATCCCGGGATCAGGATTGTCGAGGAACAAAGTGGCGAATGGACCCGCAACAAAGGGATGGATCTGACCAGTAACTGGTTGCTGGCGGGCATCCCGTTCGATGCCATCATCGCCAACAATGACGAAATGGCCATTGGCGCCGCCATGGCGTTGCAGCAGGCCGGCAAGACCAAGGGCGAGATCCCGGTGGTCGGCATCGACGGCCTGCCCGACGGCCTCGCGGCGATCAAGCGCGGCCAGCTCGCAGCTTCCGTATTCCAGGACCCCAAAGCCCAGTCAAGCAAGGCCGTGGATGTCGCCCTGAAGCTGATCAAGGGCGAGCCCGTCGAGCCTGAAATCTGGGTGCCCTTCAAGCTGATCACCCCGGATCAGGTGGCGCTGTTTGAACAGAACTTCAACTAGGGGGCGCTCTCAATTGTCCGGAAACGGCAGGCTTTGCAGCCATTCACTGAAGGCAATCAGTGACGGCAGGTTCTGGTACCGGTTGGCATAGGCCAGGTAGTAGCTCCTGCCGCTTTCCAGGGGCTCGAACAGTGTCACCAGGGTGCCCGCCCTGATTTCGTCCTGCACCAGCACCCTTGGCACCAGGCCAATACCGATGCCTGCCACTACCGCCTGAATCAGATGCCCCGTCAGCTCGAAACCCGGCCCCGGACGCATCGCCCGATGATCCAGGCCGTGGCGCTCAAACCAGTCCGACCAGGCGTTGGGCCGTGACACCACACTGAGCAGCGAATGACTGGCAGCAAGGTCTGCCGGACTCATCCCGGCGTATTCAGGCAGCGCGGCAGGACTGGCCACCACCACCAGTGTTTCAGTCAGCAGCTTGTGCGAGATAAAGCCCGGCCACGGCCCTGCGCCCGCCACGATGATCGCGTTCATCTCGCCCGCAGCGCTGGCCAGGTCGGCGTGCATGATGCGCGAATGGATATGCACCACGATCTCGGGGTGCCGGGTGTAGAAGTCATTCATGCGCGGCAGCAACCACTTCGAACCGAACGTGGGCAGAACCGCCAGGTGCAGTGTCCCGCCCCGGGAGCTGAAGGCAATGGTCTGCAGCGTCGCGCTACGGATTCGCCCCAGCGCCGCTGCCAGCTCATGTTGATACAGGGCTCCGGCAGCCGTCAGCTCGATACGCCGCCCTTCGCGATGGAACAGATCGACCCCGAGCAAAGCCTCCAGTGCCTGCACCTGGCGGCTGACAGCACTTTGGGTCAGTGACAACTCATCCGCTGCCTTGGTGAAACTGCAATGCCTGGCCGCTGCTTCGAAAGCCACCAGTACCGACATCGAGGGGGTGAGGCGCCTCGGATTCATTCATAAACCTCATGCAAATGCTGCGTGTTTTACGTTTGTCTGCCCAAGTCGTAGCCCTGACAATGGGGTTATACCCAATTTCGCTCTAAGCCCGACTGACAAACAAGCATACGTTAAGCGAATACAGAAACGAATTCACTCAGCAGGAAACGCCGTCAATGATCGCCCGCCTCGCCCCCACGAACAGCCCGCAAGACATCTACCAGGCTTTTGTGCAGCAACTGAAAAACGAAGGGTTCGAGGGCGAGATCGCCAGCGATCATGGTTCACGCACGGTGCTGGCCACCGACAATTCAATCTATCAACGTCTGCCCCGGGCCGCCGTGTTTCCAAAGCATGACGCTGACGTCGGGCGAGTGGCCAGACTCGCAGCCCAGCCCCGGTTCCGCTCGGTGGTACTGACGGCCCGCGGAGGCGGTACCGGCACCAACGGCCAGTCCCTCACCGACGGCGTGATTGTCGACCTCTCAAGGCACATGAACCGGATTCTCGAGATCAACGTTGAGGAGCGCTGGGTGCGGGTACAAAGCGGCGTGGTCAAAGATCAGCTGAACGCTGCGCTCAAGCCCCACGGCCTGTTCTTTGCCCCCGAGCTGTCCACCTCGAACCGGGCCACCATTGGCGGAATGATCAATACCGATGCCAGCGGCCAGGGCAGCTGCACCTATGGCAAAACCCGCGACCACGTGTTGGCGCTGTCCACCATCCTGCTGGGCGGCAACAGGCTCGACAGCCAGGCCGTGGAGGCCGGCCATGCCCGGCAGCAAGCCAGCCGCCAGGACATGATCGGCGAGGTCTATCGCTGCACCCAGGAGATTGCCGACAACCAGCAACAGCTGATCCAGGACATTTTTCCCAAGCTCAATCGCTGCCTCACCGGCTACGACCTGGCCCACCTGCGCGAACCCGATGGCCGCTTCAATCTCAACAGCGTGCTGTGCGGTTCCGAGGGCAGCCTGGGGTTCATTGTCGAGGCCCGGCTCAATGTGCTGCAGATCCCCCGCCATAGCATTCTGGTCAACGTGGGCTACGCCGGTTTCATGGACGCGTTGCGCGATGCCAAGGCACTGATGGCGCTCAAGCCGCTGTCGATCGAGACCGTGGATTCAAAAGTACTGATGCTCGCGATGCAGGACATCGTCTGGCACGGCGTGGCTGAATATTTCCCCCAGGACCCCGCCCGCCCCACCCTGGGCATCAACCTGATCGAATTCAGCGACGATGACCTGCAGCGCCTGGAGCAGCGCGTGCATGACTTCACCCGGCACCTGAAGTCCGACACCAGCGTCAGCCGTCTGGGCCATACCCTGGCCGTCGGCAGCGAGGCGGTGAAACGTGTCTACAGCATGCGCAAACGCTCAGTGGGGCTACTGGGCAATGTCCAGGGCGAAGCCAGGCCCCAGCCATTTGTCGAAGACACCGCCGTGCCACCGGAGAATCTGGCGGACTACATCGCCGAGTTTCGCGACCTGCTCGATAGCCACGGCCTCGAATACGGGATGTTCGGTCATGTGGATGCCGGCGTCCTGCACGTCAGGCCGATCCTTGATATGAAAGACCCGCAGCAGGCGGCACTGATCCGCCCGCTTTCGGACGCCGTCGCGGCACTGACGAAAAAGTACGGTGGCCTGCTGTGGGGCGAACACGGCAAAGGCCTGCGCTCTGAATATGTGCCTGAGTTTTTTGCCGGGCTTTACCCCTCGCTCCAGGCCATCAAGGCAGTATTTGACCCGTTCAACCAGTTGAACCCGGGGAAAATTGCCACACCGGCGACGCTGGCTGCAGCCGCATTGACCCGGGTCGACGAAGTCCCGTTGCGCGGCGACCTCGATCGCCAGATAGATCAACGGGTGTGGCAAAGCTATCAGACCGCCGTTCAGTGCAATGGCAATGGCGCCTGCTACAACTTCGATCCCGATGACGCCATGTGCCCATCCTGGAAAGCCACCCGCAACCGCATCCACTCACCCAAGGGCCGCGCCTCCCTGATACGCGAATGGTTGCGCCTGCAAGGGGCCCAGGGCGTGGACGTACTGGGCAATCAAGCGCCAGCTTCGGCCCTCGGGCACTGGCTTGGCAAAGCCCGCAACACCCTCGCCCGACAGTTGGGGCAAAAGGATTTCTCCCACGAAGTCTACGAGGCCATGAGCGGTTGCCTGGCCTGTAAATCCTGCGCCGGACAGTGCCCGGTCAAGGTCAATGTCCCGGACTTCAGGGCGCGCTTTCTTGAGCTTTATCACAGTCGTTACCTGCGCCCGCTCAAGGATTACGTGGTCGGCTCACTGGAGTTCAGCATTCCCGTTATTGCCCGCTTCCCGAGGCTGTACAACGCCATGCTGGGCGCCAGGCCGGTCAAGTGGATGCTTGAACATGGGGTCGGCATGGTCGATAGCCCGCTGCTGAGCCTGATGAACTTCGAGCAGCTGTGCGCCACATGGAAGGTGCAGACGGCGACGGTCAAAACCCTGTCCCGACTGACCCCGCAGCAGCGCAAGCGCAGCGTCATCCTGGTGCAGGATGCATTCACCCGCTACTTCGAGACGCCGCTGGCCGCACAGTGGATAGAGCTGATCGCGCGGCTTGGCTATCAGGTCTACCTCGCGCCGTTCTCGGCCAATGGCAAACCCCTTCAGGTGCAAGGCTTGCTGGGCGCCTTCAAGAAAGCCGCAACCCACAATGCCCGGGGCCTGCTGGCCCTGCAAAACTGCGGCGTGCCGCTGGTGGGACTGGACCCGGCGATGACCCTGGTCTACCGCCAGGAATATGCCAAGACCCTGGATCACGGCACGGTGCCCCAGGTTGCCCTGGCGCAGGAGTGGCTGGTGAGCGCCATGCCGATCCAGCCACCGGCCGCCGCGCAAAAGGTCTTTCACTTCTTGCCCCATTGCACAGAGCGCACCAATGAGCCCGCGAGCATTGATCTGTGGCAAAAGGTATTCGCAGGATGGGGGCTGAGCCTCAAGGTTTTGCCCAGCGGTTGCTGTGGCATGTCCGGCACTTACGGCCATGAAACACGCAACGTCAAAACTTCGCAGATCATCTACTCGCAATCGTGGCAGCCACTGGTAGAACAGCATCACGGCGACGGTACGCTACTGGCGGACGGGTATTCCTGCAGAAGCCAGGTCAAGCGCCAGGACGGCAAAGAATTGCTGCATCCCCTGCAGGCGCTGCTTGGGCATTTGCGTGAGGGCGATCAGCCCCCCCGGTAAGCGCCGGCCGGCGATGATCGACGATAAAACCCGTGACTGCTGTTGGACGCGGCGTTTTTCAGATCATCGCCAGGCAGGCCCGCTTCGACCCGGGCCCGGGCAAAAAATCACGGGCAAAAAAAAGCCGCTATCGCTAGCGGCTTTTTTACTATCTGGCTCCACGACCTGGACTCGAACCAGGGACCCAATGATTAACAGTCATTTGCTCTACCAACTGAGCTATCGCGGAATGGCGTCTATCTTACTGATATAAAAAGAGAAGTCAACACTTTCGATGACTTCTCAGGGATTATTCAGATGACCTGAACAATCGCATCGGTAACCGCTTCAATGTTGCGCTGATTCAAAGAAGCGACGCAGATACGGCCGGTGTCGAGGGCATAGATACCGAACTCGGTACGCAGACGCGCCACTTGCTCAACGGTCAGGCCGGAGTACGAGAACATGCCACGCTGACGCGCAACAAAGCTGAAATCGCGCCCCGGAGCCTTCTTCGACAGCAGCTCTACCATTTGCAGACGCATGCCGCGAATGCGCAGGCGCATTTCAGCCAGCTCTTCTTCCCACATTGCACGCAGCTCAGGGCTGTTGAGCACCGCTGCGGCGATGGTTGCACCGTGGGTCGGCGGGTTGGAGTAGTTGGTGCGGATCACACGCTTGACCTGGGACAGAACCCGGGCGCTCTCATCCTTCGACTGGGTGATGACCGACAATGCACCCACGCGCTCGCCGTACAGCGAGAACGACTTGGAGAACGAGCTGGAAACGAAGAAGCTCAGGCCCGACTCGGCGAACAGGCGCACTGCTGCGGCGTCTTCGTCAATGCCGTCACCAAAACCCTGGTAGGCCATGTCCAGGAACGGGATCAGGCCTTTGGCCTTGACCACGTCCAGCACGTTCTGCCAGTCGGCCGCCGTCAGATCGACGCCGGTCGGGTTGTGGCAGCACGCGTGCAGCACAACCACGGAGCCAGTCGGCAAGGCGTTGAGGTCTTCGAGCATGCCGGCACGGTTTACGTCATGGCTGGCAGCGTCGTAGTAGCGATAGTTCTGCACCGGGAAACCGGCAGCTTCGAACAATGCGCGATGGTTTTCCCAGCTTGGATCGCTGATGGCGACCACAGCACCCGGCTGCAGCTGCTTGATGAAGTCGGCACCGATTTTCAGTGCACCGGTGCCACCCACGGCCTGGGTGGTGATCACACGGCCAGCGGCCAGCAGCGGCGATTCGGCACCGAACAGCAGCTTTTGCACGGCTTGGTCGTAGGCGGCGATGCCATCGATCGGCAGGTAGCCACGGGATGCATGCTGAGCAACCCGGATCGTTTCGGCTTCGACAACGGCACGCAAGAGTGGAATTCGTCCCTCCTCGTTGCAGTAAACACCGACCCCCAGATTCACTTTGCTGGTACGAGTATCGGCGTTAAATGCTTCGTTGAGGCCCAGGATAGGATCGCGTGGTGCCATTTCGACAGCGGAGAACAGGCTCATTATTACGGCGGCTCTGAATGGGGAATGGAGGGGGTGACAACGCTCCAGCCGATTGCACTAGAGCGGTGCACAAACGGGGAGCAAGTATAAAGGCGATAGCGATTCGGGCAACAGGGGATTCCCGGTTTTGGCCAAGTATTTGCCTTTATTTTCGAGCCACTGGTCCAATTGCATGCTTTGCTCCGATGTCCATGTCAGAACGGCGCCTTGAAACAGTCAGTCACGACCTCCATATTTAGCCGTATCCTGTTTTCTCCTGCGGCTTGCGTCGCATGCAGTCTTTCTCGATCTACCAAGGTCCAAGCCTTTGATAGATGCGACCCAGAGGTCCGTTATGCCCGATTTCCAGCTAGTTACCCGCTTCGAGCCCGCAGGCGATCAACCCGAAGCCATTCGCCAGATGATCGAAGGCATCGAGGCCGGGCTGTCGCACCAGACCCTGCTCGGGGTAACGGGTTCGGGCAAGACCTTCAGCATCGCCAACGTGATCGCCCATGTGAATCGCCCGACCCTGGTGCTGGCTCCCAACAAAACCCTCGCGGCGCAGCTGTATGGCGAGTTCAAGTCGTTCTTCCCGAACAACGCGGTGGAATACTTCGTCTCGTACTACGACTACTACCAGCCCGAAGCCTACGTGCCCTCCTCCGATACCTTTATCGAGAAGGACGCCTCGATCAACGACCACATCGAGCAAATGCGCCTGTCTGCAACCAAGGCGTTGCTGGAGCGCAAGGACGCAATCATCGTCACCACGGTGTCGTGCATCTACGGCCTGGGCAGCCCGGAAACCTATTTGAAGATGGTCTTGCACGTCGATCGTGGCGACAAACTCGACCAGCGTGAACTGCTGCGCCGCCTGGCTGACCTGCAGTACACCCGCAACGACATGGACTTCGCCCGCTCGACGTTTCGGGTACGCGGCGATGTGATCGACATCTACCCGGCCGAATCCGACCTCGAAGCCGTGCGCATCGAACTGTTCGATGACGAAGTCGAAAGCATCAGCGCCTTTGACCCGCTGACCGGCGAAGTCATCCGCAAGATGCCGCGCTTTACCTTCTATCCGAAAAGCCACTACGTGACGCCCCGGGAAACCCTGCTGGACGCAGTCGAAGGAATCAAGGAAGAACTCAAGGAACGCCTGGAGTACCTGCGCGCCAACAATAAACTGGTGGAAGCCCAGCGTCTTGAACAACGCACCCGCTTCGATCTGGAAATGATCATGGAGCTGGGCTACTGCAACGGTATCGAAAACTACTCGCGCTACCTCTCCGGTCGCGAGTCCGGAGCGCCGCCGCCGACCCTGTTCGACTACCTGCCGGCCGACGCCTTGCTGGTGATCGACGAGTCCCACGTCAGCGTGCCGCAGGTGGGCGCCATGTACAAAGGCGACCGTTCGCGTAAAGAAACCCTGGTGGAGTACGGCTTTCGTTTGCCGTCGGCCCTGGATAACCGGCCGATGCGTTTTGACGAATGGGAACGCATCAGCCCGCAGACCATTTTCGTCTCGGCTACCCCCGGCAACTATGAGGCCGAGCATTCGGGCCGGGTCGTGGAACAGGTGGTGCGTCCTACCGGCCTGGTGGACCCGCAAATCGAAATCCGCCCGGCACTGACCCAGGTCGACGACCTGCTGTCCGAAATAGCCAAGCGCGTGGCGCTGGAAGAGCGGGTGCTGGTCACCACCCTGACCAAGCGCATGTCCGAAGACCTCACCGACTACCTGGCCGACCACGGCGTGCGCGTTCGCTACCTGCACTCGGACATCGACACCGTGGAGCGGGTCGAGATCATCCGCGACTTGCGCCTCGGGGTATTCGATGTGCTGGTGGGGATCAACCTGCTGCGTGAAGGCCTGGACATGCCCGAAGTGTCGCTGGTGGCGATTCTCGATGCCGACAAGGAAGGCTTCCTGCGTTCCGAGCGTTCATTGATCCAGACCATTGGCCGTGCCGCCCGTAACCTCAATGGCCGGGCGATCCTGTACGCCGACCGCATCACCGGTTCGATGGAACGGGCGATTGGCGAGACCGAGCGCCGTCGCGACAAACAGATCGCCTTTAACCTGGCCAACGGTATTACGCCCAAAGGCGTATTCAAGGATGTCGCCGACATCATGGAAGGCGCAGTGGTGCCCGGCTCGCGCAGCAAGAAGCGCAAAGGCATGGCCAAGGCGGCCGAGGAAAACGCCAAGTACGAAAACGAACTGCGTTCGCCGAGCGAAATCAGCAAACGCATCCGCCAGCTGGAAGAAAAAATGTACGCCCTGGCCCGCGACCTGGAGTTCGAGGCCGCGGCACAAATGCGCGACGAAATCGGCAAGCTCAGGGAGCGGTTGCTGCAGGTTTGAGCCCCGCCCAACCCTGACCCTGACCTGTAGGAGCGAGCTTGCCTCGCGAGCTTTTGATCTTGAAAGAGCTCGCGAGACAAGCTCGCTCCTACAGGTTGTGGTGTTTGCGGTGCCTCAGTCAGCCACCGCCGCCACCGCTTCTACCTCAAACAGCATCGCCTCCAGCGCCAGGCGCGGCACCGGAATCAAGGTGCAGGCCGGCGCCGGTAGCGCTCCCCAGACCCGCGCAATTTCCGCCCCCAGAATATGCAAGCGCTCCTGACTGTGATCAACGATCAGTACCGTCAGCTTGGCCACATCCTTGATCTGCGCATCGGCAGCGGCCAGGGCAATCTGCAGGTTGGCGAACGCCTGTCGTACCTGCCCGGCGAAATCCGCCGCAAGCTCACTGTCGGCGTTCTCTCCCCCCTGACCCGCGGTGTAGACCAACCGCACATTCGGCGCCAGGCGGGCCACATGGGAATAGCCATTGCCCGAAGGGTCATACAGACCGGCAGGGTTCAGCAGTTGCACGGCGGGGTGAAGATTCTTGTCCATAAAAGTCGCACCTTGGGCAGTTGAATTTGCAAGCGCGCCATTCAACCACTGCCGCCCGTGCCTGTACCAGTGCCCTCGCGGCACAGGTCGCAAATATGTCAGGATGATGCGCAGCTGCGCGACACAGACCCGACACCCAAGGATGAACATGACCGCCATCAACACTCAGACGCCTTTTGTTCCAGGGCGCCTCGAACAAATGTCGACCCGCATCGCCTTTTTTATCGCCGGTTTCGGACTGGCCGCATGGGCGCCACTGGTGCCCTACGCCAAGGCCCGGGCCGGGCTCGATGAAGCCACCCTTGGCCTGTTGCTGCTGTGCCTCGGTGCGGGCTCGATTCTGGCAATGCCCATCGCCGGCCTGCTGGCCACGCGCTTTGGCTGTCGCCGGGTGACGATTGGCGGCACCCTGCTGATTTGCCTGGCGCTGCCGCTCCTGGCCACCGCCAGCTCCATACCGCTGCTGATCGCCACATTGTTTGTATTCGGCGCAGGCCTGGGGGTCGTTGATTCCACCATCAACCTGCAAGCGGTGATCGTCGAGCGCGCCAGCGGCCGCAACATGATGTCGGGCTTCCACGGCCTGTTCAGTGTCGGCGGGATTGCCGGTGCGGCCGGTGTCAGCGCCCTTCTGGCGCTGGGGATGACGCCGCTGTGGGCGATTATGGTGGTGATTGTGCTGACCCTCGCCGCCTTGCTCAAGGCTGCGCCGCACCTGCTGTCTTACGGCAGTGAGAGCACCGGCCCGGCGTTTGCAGTGCCCCACGGCGTGGTGCTGTTTATCGGGCTGCTGTGTTTTACCGTGTTCCTGGCCGAAGGCGCGATGCTCGACTGGAGCGCGGTGTTCTTGACCACCGAGAAACAGATCGGCGAAGCCTATGCCGGGCTTGGCTATGCCGCCTTTGCCGTGACCATGACCGCTGGCCGCTTGACCGGCGACAGCATCGTCAGACATCTGGGGGCGCGCCGGGTGATAGTCCTGGGCGGTCTGTTCGCCGCAGCCGGGCTGGCCCTGGCAACCCTGGCGCCGGGCTGGGAACTGGCCCTGGCCGGCTATGCCCTGGTGGGTATCGGTTGTTCCAATATCGTGCCGGTGCTGTACACCGCCGTCGGCAAACAAACCGTAATGCCCGAGAACATTGCCGTACCGGCCATCACCACCCTGGGCTATGCGGGGATACTGGCGGGCCCGGCGGCCATCGGCTTTGTCGCCCATGCCAGCAGCCTGAGCATTGCCTTCCTGTTGATCGCCGCCATGCTGGTGGCCGTAGCCATCAGCGGACGGATCCTGAAGGTCTAAAAATAACCCCGCCCTCTGCAGGAGCGAGCTTGCCTCGCGAGCTTTTGATCTTGAAAAGCTCGCGAGGCAAGCTCGCTCCTACAGGGGAAATCCCCGTGCATTGGCTGAAGGTCCAAAAATGGCCCCGCCCAGGTTGCCGGCTGGGCGGCCAGTGTCACTGCTGTCGTGGTAATGAAAATCAGGCTTGTCGACCTGAAACATCCACCACGATTTTCCCCAAGTGGTTGCCTTGAGCAAGGGCCTTCAGCGCCTCTGTGGCCTGCTCAAAGCCAAAGACGCTGTCAATTATCGGATGAAGCCTGGCTATGCCTGCAAAGGCATTGAGTGCTTCGAACATCTCTCTGGAGCCCACCATCATCCCTCGCACAATCGCACTCGTTTGTAAAAGGCTCAGGGCATTGATCGTTTCGCCGGGAGGCACTCCAAGCAGACTGACAATACCCCCTGCGCGGGCACTTGCAATTGATTGAACGAGGCTTCCCGGCGCCCCCGTCTCAACAACATAGTCAGCGCCCATGCCGCCTGTAAGTCGCAGAACTTCCTTGCTCCACTGCGGCGTCGTACTCGTATTGATGGTCTCTATCGCACCTAACTTGCGAACTTGAACGAGTTTTGCTTCTTTCGACGATGTAGTGATAACCCGGGCACCTGCGGCAAGGGCTATCTGGGCCGCAAAGATTGAGACTCCACCAGTACCCAGGGTCAGTACCGTCTGGCCGGGTTGTAGCGCTTTGAGGCCATATAGCGCGTTCCACGCCGTCACACCTGCTACCGGCAAGGTTGATGCCTCGCGATATGACATGTGCTCAGGGATCGCCACAACGCCTTGTTGATCGAGAACGACGATCTCCGCCAGCATTCCATCGAGCGAGCCGCTGAGCATGTTGTCAAAGGCATCGTCTGGTTGTCGTCCGCCAAACCAATTCTGTACAAAGATTCCAGCCACACGGTCGCCGACTTCCCAGCGCGTTACACCTTCTCCGATTGCGATGATTTCACCCGCGCCGTCAGAAGCCGCTATAGCCTGAGGGCTATGGACAGGGAATCCGTAGCCCTTGCTTGCCAGCAGCACATCGCGAAAATTGAGTGACACCGCGTGTACTCGAATCGCAACCTGTCCACGACCAGGCTCGGGATCGGGACGCTCTACCAGCTTCCAGGTATCAAGACCGCTTTGATCGCCAATTTCATAAGCTCGCATTTTTGAATCTCCTAACAATCAATCATCAATCGAAGGAGAGTCTACCCGCCCCGGGGTAGAATTTATGGCTCAACACATTTGATCCAATGGTGAGGAAAATTCAACATGAAAGCGAAGATGAGCGAGCTGTCTGCTTTCGTTGCTGTCGCCACACACCTCAGCTTTCAAAAGGCAGCAATTGAGCGCGGAGTCACACGTTCGGCGATAAGCCATGCAGTCAAAACCCTAGAGCAACATCTAGGCGTCAGACTGCTCAACCGCAACACCAAAGCTGTGAGCTTGACCGAACCGGGTGAGGAATTACTGCAACGCCTCAAGCCTGCTTTCGATGAGGTTGCCAGTGCACTGGACGATCTTAATAAATTTCGCGGTACGCCCTCTGGCACGGTCAAGCTAACGGTGCCCCGGGCCGTAGCGCACCTGATTCTTGGTGGGGTCCTGGCCAAGCTCTTGCGTGAGAACCCCGGTCTTTGTGTTGATGTATCGTGCGACGACAGTCTGATTGATATCGTGGCAGGAGGTTTTGACGCGGGCATCCGATTTGGCAGGAGCTTGAGGCCTGACATGATCGCCATACCCTTGAAGCAAACCCTCGAATTTGTGGTTGTTGGCTCGCCGGAATATTTTCAAGGACATGACGTACCGAAAACGCCGGAAGACCTCTTGGCTCACAGTTGCATTCGCTACCGCCTCGCCAGTGGTGTGGTTTTTCCGTGGGAGTTTGCCAAGGGGAAAGAACAGCTAAGCGTCGAAACCAACGGCAGGCTGACGCTGGACGACCAGCGAATGATGATCGAGTCTGCCCTGGCGGGATCAGGATTGGCCCTGGTTTTTTCAGACCTTGTAAAAGCTGAAATTGAGAGCGGCCAGCTTGTCCGATGCTTGAAAGGGTGGACATGCTCAATTGGTGATCTTTACGTTTATTACAGCAATCGACGTCACGTCCCCGCAGCGTTGAGGGCACTGATCAACGCCCTGAAGGAATAGTAAGCATGGGGCATAAATAGCCCCGCATTCCGTAGGAGCGAGCTTGCTCGCGAGCCTTTCAAGATCAAAAGATCGCGAGCAAGCTCGCTCCTACAGGGGTAAATCCCGTGCCCTGCCCGGGGTCCAAAAATAGCCCCGCATTCCGTAGGAGCGAGCTTGCCTCGCGAGCTTTTCAAGATCAAAAGCTCGCGAGACAAGCTCGCTCCTACAGGGGTAAATCCTGTGCCCTGCCCGAAGATCCAAAAATAGCCCCGCATTCTGTAGGAGCGAGCTTGCCTCGCGAGCTTTTCAAGATCAAAAGATCGCGAGACAAGCTCGCTCCTACAGGGGTAAATCCCGTGCCCTGCCCGAGGTCCAAAAATAGCCCCGCACTCTGTAGGAGCGAGCTTGCTCGCGAGCTTTTCAAGATCAAAAGATCGCGAGCAAGCTCGCTCCTACAGGGGTAAATTCCGTGCCATGCTCGAAGATCCAAAAATAGCCCCGCATTCTGTAGGAGCGAGCTTGTCTCGCGAGCTTTTCAAGATCAAAAGATCGCGAGACAAGCTCGCTCCTACAGAGACGGGCGGGTTTCAGAAGCCCACGCTTGCCTGGACGAAGAAGGTGCGGGGTTCTCCGAGGTAGATCCCGGAGTTGTTGTCGCTGGAACGGGTGAAGTACTGCTGGTTGAACAGGTTCTTGATCCCCGCACCCACTTTCAGGTTCGACGCCTCAGGCCCGAAGTCGTAGCCCACGCGCGTGCTCCAGGTCGCATACCCCGGAATGTCTCCGTATTGACCGTCCGCGGTCGGGTCGGTGATGTAGGTGCCGCCGGTACCCGGCGCATGCTGTTTGGACTGGGCAAACATGTCGAGGTTGTAGGTCCAGCGGTTGACCGCATAACGCGCCCCCAGGTTGGCCACCTGACGCGAATACAGCGGCAGGTCGCGGCCCTTGAAGTTCATGATGTCACCCTCGGCCACCGCCTTGGTGTAGGTGAACCCCGCATTGACCGACAGCCCGTCAAGACGGGCATCCAGCGCCGCCATGTCGTAGTGGATCGAGGTCTCGATACCCTGGTGCCTGGTGGCTCCGAGGTTGGTCCAGCCCACATCGTTGCTGATGTATTGCAGCTCATCGGCAAAGTCGATGTAGAACAGTGTCACTTCACCGCCCCACACCCCATTGTCATAGCGCGTCCCCAGTTCATAGGTCTTGGCTTTTTCCGGACGCAAACCTGCCGCCGTCTGGTCCCCCGTGCCACCCTGCCCCAACTGGAAGTACTGCAGGCTGCCAAACGAAGTCTCGTAGTTGGCAAACAGCTTCCACGCGTCTGAGAGGTGGTACATCACGCTCAGGGCCGGCAGCGCTTCGCTACTGTCGATGCTGCGGTTTTTCTCCGGCACCGGCACACCCTTGCCATCCAGCACCGGGCGGTCGTGCCAGTTGGTGCTGATGCGCTCGAAACGGATCCCCGGAGTGACCGTCCAGTTACCGACATCGATCTTGTCATCGATATAGAAGGCGTTGGCCTCCGTGCCCCCGGTTCGGTCCTGATACACATGACCGTCGCCTTTGGGCCCCGGCACCGGCACGTTATCCACCAGTTCCAGCATGCTCGCCTGCTCGTGCATCGCTTCCTTGAGGTAGCGATAACCGACCCCGACCTCCTGGGTCACCGGCCCCAGCGTGAAGACATGGGACACCCGTGGCTCGATGCCGAAGGTGTGATAGTTACGCGGGTAGGCCGACAGGGTTTGCAGGTTGCGCGCGGCAATATTGCTGCCACGGAAACTGTCGGTGTAATAGGTCAGGACTTCAAACTGGGTCTGGTCGTCGATCTGGCGCAGGTACTTGAAGGACACGTCCTTGCGCCGTCCGCTGAAGTTGTCGTAGTCGCGCACCGACTGGTACGGATCGGCGTCGAACTGCGCCTGGGTCAGGCCGCCGGGCATGTCCGCCGTGGCGTCGTAATAATGGAAGTTGAGGCTGAAATCATCCTGATCGGTGGGCGCCCAGTGGGTCTTGAGCAACACGTCAGTGATGTCGTTGTCATTGTTGCGTGCCCGATAGCCATCACCCTTGACCCCGGAGTACAGCAGCGCCGCACCGATACCATTGTCGGCGGTACCGCCCAAAAAGGCCGACTCCATGTGCTTCCAGCCACCACGCTCGGAGGTCTCCAGGGTGGTGCCGACTTCACCGGCAAAGGTTTCGGGAATCGCCCGGGTCACAAAGTTGATCACCCCACCCACGTTCTGTGGTCCGTAACGCACCGAACCGGCACCGCGCACCACGTCGATGCTGTCCAGGTTGCCCGAGGAAATCGGCGCCATTGCCAACTGTGGCTGGCCATAAGGGGCGAAGGCCGCGGGCACTCCGTCAATCAACACCGTGGAGCGCGGCGACAGGCGCGAGGTCAGGCCACGCACCCCCACGTTCAGGGAAATATCACTGCCACCGGTACCATTGGGCGCCTGTACCTGGACCCCGGGGATCTTCTTCAGCACGTCGCTGACATTCATCGCGCCCTGCTCGACCATCGCTTCGCGGCGCACCACGGTACGGGCGCCGGGATGGTTCTGCACCACCGCCGCATTAGCATCACCCAGCCAGTCGCCCACCACTTTCACATCCACCGGGCCCAGTTCCAGCGGGCCGGAAGCCGCTGAAGCACTGACCGCAGGTGCTGCCTGCAGGATCACCGCATCGCCGTTCAATTCGTAGCTCAGGCCGCTGCCCTGGAGCAATGCGTGCAATGCCTGCTCCGGCGACAAGTTGCCATCGACCGCCGGGGCCTGTTTGCCGACCACCAGCTGCGGGCTGAAGAACACCTGCAATGAAGTCTGGCGGGCCAGCTGGCTCAGCGCTGCGCCCAAAGGCTGGGCCTGAATATGGATGGTACTGGAGGCAGGCTCACCGGCAAACGCAGCCGGCAACCCCGCACTGACGGCCAGGGCCAGTGCCAGCGGCAACCAGCGGCCTGGTTTAATCGAAAAAGAGCAGCTCAAAGGTGTTTCAAGCGCAGAAAGTCGCCCACGGAGATTGTTATTTTTCACGTCGAGTCTTGCCCTGTAGATCGCACTTGAGTGCGACTGTTAATGCAAACCAGTTGCAGTTGATCTAGAAGACGAAGAACTCGGAAAAAACCTGAATCCACCAGCCAATTATTATCGGGCCACTATTTCCTGACTGCCGTCCGCACGGGTGTTAATGGCCACCGGCAAGATTCGCGGCAAGGCCTTGAGCAAGGCATCGGTGTCAGCGGTTTTGAACACGCTGGTCAGCCGGAGCCGAGCCACGGCCGGATCGGTCACGTGCAACGGCTGCTGACGATAGCGCGAGACCTCGGCGGCCACTTGCGCCAGGCTTGCATCATTGAACTGCAGTTGCCCCGTGCGCCACGCCGTCAGCGCCCGGGTATCCACCGCCAGCGGTGCGTCTACCTGCCCCTGTGCATCGACCCGGGTGCCAAGCCCCGCGGTCAGGCTGACCGCGCCCGAGGCATCGCTGCCCTGCACCCGGACATGCCCCGACTCCACCGCAACCCGGGCCTGATCACCGTCGCGACGGACATCAAAGCGGGTGCCGGTAACCGTCACCTGCCCGGCACCGGCGCGCACCACAAAGGGTCGGGACGTATCATGGGCAACGCTGAACATCACCTCGCCCTGCTCGAGCTCGACCCTGCGCTGCTGCCCCTCAAAGCTGACCTTGACCCGGCTGCGACTGTTGAGCTCGATCGATGAGCCGTCGGGCAACTGCACTTCACGGTATTCGCCCGCCAGTGTGGAAAATTCGCCGTGATAAGCACCCGGCTCCTGCCATTGCAGGCTTAAACCGGCCCCCAGCGCCAGCAACAGGCTGGCGGCCAGCCCCCAGGCCATGACCGAACGGCGTTTGGGCGCTCTGTCCGGCAGTTCGCACAGCGCCTGCAAGCGGGCTTTTGGCAGCAGATCGGTGGCCGACCACAGGCTTGCCAGCCATTGGTACTCAGCCTCATGGCTGGCATCCCGGGTGCGCCAGGCCTCGAATTCGGCCTGCTCGGCAGGGCTCAGGGACTGTGCCTGCACCCGCGCAAACCAGGTCGCGGCGGCATCGCGCACGCTCGCGCTGTCACCCGTACAGTCACGGCTATCCATCATCCTGTCCTTATCCGATGTCGTCACGGCGCCTCCACCCGCTCACGCAGATGGCGCAGCGTGCGGATCATATACTTTTCCACCATGTTCCTGGACAGCCCCAGGCGCTCGGCAATCTCGGCCTGGGTCAGGCCTTCGATCTTTTGCCAGACAAACACCTTGCGGCAATTGAGCGGCAGTTCCTGCAAGGCTCTTTCAACCGCCTCGGCCAACTGGTAAGCGCGCATGTACTGCTCCGGATCGCCCGTTTCGCACGAGCTTGGGGGAACGGCAGCCTGCTCCTTGGCATCGCGTAACTCTTCCCGGCGAAAACCGTCGACCGCGATATTGCGCGCGGTCTGATGCAAATAGGCACGGGGCTGCTCGACCGCATCCGGGCCGGATTCGAACACCCGTACAAAAGTGTCATGAGCCAGATCCTGCGCCTGCTGACGATTGCGCAGACGGCGGGTCCAGGTCCCGATCAACTCATCGTAATATTCAAGAAAACCCGCCCGGCGGGGCGCTTTACGAGTCATCGCTCTGGACTACAAAGGTGGGGGTGCGAATAGTAATGCTTCCTATTAATGCAGGCAATGACTTGCCCATGGCGCTGCCGCCCCCGCCTGCCCGACAACCGCCACCGGCAGCGGTTTGCGCCATACAATCTTTGATAATGGTTCTTATTTGCTCTAGATTAGGCTCCTTTTGCCCCAGGACCCTCCCATGTTCGAGTTGCAGGCCGTCTCTTTCGACATTCCCGAGCGCACCCTCCTGTACCCGCTGGACCTGACCCTGCCCCATGGCCAGATCATCGGCCTGATCGGGCATAACGGCTCGGGGAAATCGACCCTCATCAAGTTGCTGGCCCGCCAGCAAGTCGCGAGCCAGGGCACAGTGAAACTCGATGGCGTGCCGTTGCCGGCCTGGAAAAACCGCGAATTCGCCCGCCAGGTGGCCTACTTGCCGCAACAACTGCCGGCCGCCGACGGCCTCACCGTGCGCGAACTGGTGCGCTTTGGCCGCTATCCCTGGCATGGCGCCCTGGGACGCATGAGCGAGGAGGATCACGCCCAGGTCGAACAGGCCATGGCACTGACCCACACCGGCGCCTATGCCGAGCGCCTGGTGGACAACCTCTCCGGCGGCGAACGCCAGCGGGTCTGGCTGGCCATGTTGCTGGCACAGAACAGCCGCTACCTGCTGCTCGACGAACCGACCTCGGCACTGGACATCGCACATCAGGTAGAGGTGCTGGGGCTGATTCGCGAACTGAGCCACAAACTGGATCTGGGGGTGGTGGTGGTGCTGCATGAAATCAACATGGCGGCGCGCTACTGCGACCACCTGGTGGCGTTGCACAGCGGCCGTTTACTGATCCAGGGGCCACCGGCAGAGCTGATGAACAGTGCCGTGCTGGAATCCATCTACGGCATCCGTATGGGCGTCATGCCCCACCCCCACGACGGCTCGGCAATCAGTTTTCATTACTGAACCGGTGGCGGATTTTTATCCCGCACGCACGCAAGAAGGCTTGCCGGACGGCTTGACCTTCAACGGGCAGTTGCCGCACAGCTCGAGTTCCGGCAGCAGGTAGCGCACGCAACAGACCTTGCGCTCGCGGCGCATGGTCGGCTGGCCCTGTTCGTCGGTGACCGGCAGGTACTGCACCGGCTGGAACAGCGGGTTGCGGCTGCCATCGGGGCGGACCCGGGTTTCCAGCAGCGCACGCCCCGCAGCCAGTCGTTCGGCGGGCATGCCGGCCCTGGCCATCAGGTTGAGCAGATTTTCGAAGTAGTTACCGGCATTGCTCCACAGCACCTTGGGTGAAACCTTGACCTGGCTGGCCATGGCCTGGAACAGCGGCTGCAAATGGTCGTCCAGCAAGCCCGCGAACAGCTCGAACGGATCACTCACCTGGGGCGCGAACGGCTCGCCCTTGCCCGACAGGCGAAAGCCCTGGGGCAGATGCCCCTCGTCCAGCAGCACGGCGGTGTCGGCGAGAGCCAGCGGCAGGCGCCAGCGCAGCAATAACGTGGCGCCCATCACCGGCGGCAACAGCTTGACGATGTAGTGCTTGGCCCACAAAGACGCCAGGGCCCGCCGGTCGTCGCCGTTATAGCGCTGAGCAAAACCGCCCAGCACGTCGCTGAAGGCCGCAGGCGCCAGGAGCGCGTCACAGGGAATGGCCGGACGAGGATCGTCGGCCAGCACCAGCACCTCCCGGTAGGCTTCAAAATCACCGCGAAACAGCGGTGCAAGCACGTCGATCATCAGCCCCTGGCACCCTGTTCAAAAAGGTAAATGAGAAACAGCATCATTCACCCAGCATACCCGAACCGCCGCCGGGATTCAGCCATCAGGCCGAAACGCTGTGCAGGGGCCGTGCTTCCTGGCCCGAACGGGGCTGGCGAATGCCATCCAGACGTTGCTCCAGGGCGGCGGCAATTTCCCCCGAACGGGCCGGCAGCACGGACAACAGGGTGTCGCTCAGGCCATGGGAATGCTGGCTGAAGCCCTGGATAAACACCGGGGTTTCCAGTTCCGGGCGCGCCAGCAGTTGATAGTCGCGATCGACCCGAAAATCGTCCAGATAGTCCTTGAGCGGAGCCAGCAGCTCGCGATGGGAGCGACGTTCGTAGCCGGTCGCCAGGATCACCGCATCGTAACGCCGCGCCTCGCTGCTGCCGGTGGCCAGATCCCGCAGTTGCAACTGCACGCGGCCATCCACATCAATGGCGCTTTCGATCATGCGCCGGCAGAGGAAGGCGTGGCGCTCGCTGCCACTGACTTTCTGGCGATAGAGAATGGCGTAGATGCGCTCGATCAGGTCCAGGTCCACCACCGAGTAGTTGGTGTTGTGGTACTCGCGGATCAACCGCTCGCGCTCGGTTTCCGGCTGATTGAACACCAGGTCGGTGTAATCGGGGCCGAAGATCTCGTTGACGAACGGGCTGTCGTCGGCGGGCTTGAGCACGGCCGCGCGCAGGATCATGTCGACCTGCACGTTCGGGTAGTTGTCACTGAGGTCGATAAAGGCCTCTGCGGCGCTCTGCCCGGCGCCCACCACGGCAATCCGCATTGACTCGCCACGGTTGCACGCCTGGGTGGCCATGGCCGACAGGTAGCGCGCATGGTGAAACACCCGGGGGTCGTCCTTGAACCCGGCAAAGGCCGGGGGAATCTTCGGCGTACCGCCGGTGCTGACGATCACCGAGCGGGTCTGGCGGCTCACTTCACGGCCTTGCTGGTTCTGGCTGATCACATTCAGCCGCTGCACCCGGCCGTCCGCTTCCACCACCGGCTCGACGCGCAGCACTTGCTCGCCATAGCGGCTCTGCTCGGCGAACTGCACGGCGACCCAGCGCAGATAGTCGTTGTACTCCATGCGGCACGGATAAAAGGTGCCCAGGTTGATGAAGTCCACCAGTCGGCCATGGGCCTTGAGGTAGTTGACGAACGAGAAGCGGCTCGACGGGTTGCGCAGGGTCACCAGGTCCTTGAGGAACGAAATCTGCAGTTCGCTCTGGGCCACCAGGGTATTGCCATGCCAGTTGTAGTCGGGCTGGCGCTCCAGGAACAGCGCGTCGAATGCCTTGCCGCCCTGCTCCGCGCGCTCTTGCAGGGCAATGGCCAGGGCCAGGTTGGAAGGGCCGAAGCCGATGCCGATCAGGTCGTGGGTGGCCGTCGGGTTGAAGTGCTGGGTCATGGGACCGATTCCTTCCTGTAGAGAGTGAGAGAGCGGTGGCCGGACCCGGGTCCGGCCGCTGGAGAAAGTGTCTTTAGAAGACGCTTGCGGCCTCGGCGAATTTAACCCCCTCTGCCTGGCCATTGAGCTCAAGAGCCGCCAGAGCCCGGGCAAAATCGGCCATGAAGACCGGGTGACGGATGATGTCCAGATGGTGCGCATCGGCCACACAGCTGTGCTCGATCACCTCCACCAGCGCGCTCCAGTCCCGCAGACGCTCGCTGCGGGTCAGGGAATCGGCGGCCTGCCAGACATGGGCCGCCACCGGCAACGGCACGTGCACATGGCGGGCGGCTTTCAAGCGTTTGTCGAGCAAGGCCCATTGTTCGAATTCCCGGGACAGCAAGTCCGGTCCGTCGCTGGGCAATTGCCCGTCGTGGGCCAGCACATGCTCGGTCAGGGCATCACGCTCGCGCTCGTCCATCAGCGCGAACAATTGCCGCCACTGTCTGGCCATGGCCGAGCGTGCCAGCCAGCTTTCCAGCAACGGTTGTGCCCGGGCATGTGCGCCCTCGTCGAGGGCCTGGCGCGGGTGAAACGGCACCGACTCAAATACATCCACCAGGCCAAGGAACTCGACCTGCGCCCGTCCTTGCAGCAGGCGCGCGGTTTCCAGCGCCAGCTCGCCCCCGGACGACCAGCCGAGCAAAGCGCAGCGCCCGCCCTTGACCGTGCGCGCGATGTAGTCGGCGTACTCCCGGGCCAGCGCGGGCAGATCATAGCCACGCCAGCGTTGCTCGGTGTAGACGTGGCTGACGAATCCATACACCGGCCGTGAGCCGCCCAGGGCATCCACCAGCGGCTTGAATTCACTGCTGTTGACGATCAGCCCCGGCAGGCAGAACAGCGGCACTCCACGCCCCGAACGCGACAGGAACACCACCTCCGGGTCGTTCACCGGCGGTGGCGCCAGACGTTCGGCCAGCGCCGCCAGGCTCGGGGCATTGAGCAAGTCGGCCAGGGTCAGCTTGCGCTCACCCTGCAGGCCTTGCTTGCGGATGCGCGCCAGTAACTTGAGGCTCAGCAGCGAGTCGCCCCCCAGTTCGGTAAAGGAGGCGTCGCGGCAAATAACCGCCTGCCCCAGCAAATCGCTCCACAGCTGCGCCAGCGCCTCTTCCACCGCACCGCGCGGGCCCTCGCCCAGGGGCCGGACCGTTTGCGCCAGGGTCAGGGCGTGCCGGTCAAGCTTGCCGTTGGCAGTCAGCGGCAGCTGCTCCAGCACTGTCCAATGGGACGGCACCAGGGCGTCCGGCAATTGCCTGGCCAGGGACTCGCGCAGGGCTTGCACAGCCATGCCTGGCTCCAGCACCAGACAGGCATGCAGTTGATCGCCGCCCTCTTCCCCGGGCATGGCGATCACGGCCGCATCCCGCACCCCGGCCAGACGCCGCAGCGCGGCACTGACTTCGCCGGGCTCGACCCGATAACCACGGATTTTCACCTGGTCATCGCTGCGGCCCAGGTATTCCAGGCTACCGTCATCCAGCCGGCGTACCCGGTCACCACTGCGATACAGGCGTGTACCGGGTGCGCCGAACGGGTCCGGCACATAGCGCTCGGCAGTCAGCCCCGGGCGGCCCGCGTAGCCCTGGGTAACACCCGGGCCGCCCAGGTACAGTTCACCGCTCACCCCTCGCCCCACCGGGTTCAGATAAGCATCCAGTACCCGGGCCACGACGGCGGCCAGCGGAGTGCCGACGGGCAAGGTGCGGGCGCGCAGCGGGTCGGCCGCGGCGGCGTCCTGGCACAGCGCCCCCACAGTCGTCTCGGTGGGACCGTAGTGGTTGAACACCCGCAACTGCGGGGCCAGCTGGCGAATCTGCTGCAGCAGCCCCCAGGACGTGGCTTCGCCGCCGAGGATCAAGCTGTGCCGCGGCAGCACCCGGGCCGGGTCGCGGGCGTTGAGCAAGGCCTGCAAATGACTGGGGGTGATTTTCAGCACGTCGGCTCCCTGTTCGCTTTGCCATTGGGCAAAGGCATCGGGGTCGAAGGCCTGATCATCGTCGGCCAGGTGCAGCACCCCGCCCTGGCTCAGGGCGCTGAACAGCACCGTGTGCCCGAGGTCGGCGGCCACCGTCGAGACCATGGCGAAGCTGCTGCGGGCCGGCAATTGCAGGCGCTGGCTGAGCCCCGCGACATAGGCGGCCAGGTTGCCGCGACTGGCGACCACGGCCTTGGGCGTGCCACTGGAGCCTGAGGTGTAGATCAGGTACGCGGGCAACTGCGGCACCCGGGCTGGCCAGGCCCTCAGCACCGCGGGCAGGGTCGAATCCGTCTCCAGCGCCAGCCAGTCCAGACCCGGCACCCCGGGATCGGCACCCAGCACCAGACACGCCCCGCTGTCGGCCAGGACTGCCGAGCGGCGTTCGGCCGGCCAGCGCGGGTCCACGGGCACATAGGCGGCGCCACATTTGAGGGTGGCCAGAATGCCGGTCACCAGCCCCGCTGTACGTCCGGTCAACAAGGCCACCCGGTCACCGGGACCTACGCCCCGGGCCAGCAGCTGTTGGCCAAGGGCCTCGGCGGCGCGGTCAATATGCCCGCGGCTGAAAGTCAGACCGTTGCAGGTCACGGCTGCGGCGTCAGGGCTGAGCAGATGCTGGCGCTGCCAGGCATCAAGCACATCCTCAGTGGCGATTGCCGGTGCATCGGCGCGGTATTCAGGCTTGACGGCAAGTTCCAGCAAGGGTTGCTCCGGCGCCAGACTCACGGCTTCGGCCAGCACTCGCAGCTCATCCGCCAGGGCTTCGATGCGCCCGGCATCGAACAGGTCGCAGGCATAGGCGATCAGCACTTCGATGCCATCGGCGCGGTCTGTGAAGTCCACACTCAGGTCGAAATGCACTTCCCCCGCCACCAGCCCGTCCAGCCCCATGGACAGATCGGCGAAGCGCTGCGGGCGGCTGGCCGACTGCTCGGTGCACTTGACCTGGAACAGCGGGTGAGTGCCCGCCTCGCGGGGTGGCGCCAGCGCTTGCAAGAGCTGGTCGAACGGCAGTTGGGAATGTTCCTGGGCCTGGAGCAAGGTGCCGCGCACCTGATGCAGCAGCGCAGTAAAACTGCAGCGCTCATCGACCCGGTTGCTCAACACGCTGAGGGTGGTGAAGTAGCCCACCACCCGTTGGGTTTCAGCCCGCGAGCGGTTGGCCAGCGGCGAACCGATGCGCACGCTGTCGGCGCCGCTGTGGCGGGCGAGCAACAGGTTGAGCAGCGCCAGCATGGCCATGAAGGTGGTGGCGCCGCCGGCCTTGGCCAGGTTGCGCAAGCGTTGGCTGGTATCGCCGGGCAATTGCACGCGCACACTGGCACCGCGTGACTCGCGAACCGCGCTGCGGGGGCGGTCCAGCGCCAGCGCCAGGGGCGTGTGATCGTCCCCCAGTTGTTTGCGCCAATAATCCAGTTGCCGGGTTTGCTCCCCCGCATCCAGCCAGCGTTGTTGCCAGCCGGCGTAATCGGCGTATTGCACGGTCAGCGCCGGCCATTGCGCGGCCTGCCCCTGACAGCGCGCGGCATAGGCCGTGGCCAGATCTTCGATGATCAGGCCGATGGACCAGCCATCGGCAAGGATGTGATGCAGCACGATCACCAGCCGGTGCTGCTGGGTATCAAGGCGATGCAGTTCCAGTCGCAGCGCCGGTTCGGCCAGCAGGTCAAACGCCTGGCACGTCAGCGCCTGGGCCCGTTGCCGCGATGCGCCCTCGTCCAGTTCCAGGCAGGCCAGTGGCTGGAACTGCTGCGGGTTGACCCGTTGCTGCGGTTCGCCGTCGGCGTCCTGGGTAAAGGAGGTACGCAGCGCTTCGTGACGGGCGCGCAAGTCGTTGCAAGCCTGCTCCAGGGCCTCGACATTCAGCAGCCCCCCCAGACGCAGGCCCCCCGCCAGGTTATAGGCCGGGCTGTCCGGCTCGCGCTGCCAGGCAATCCACAGGCCGCGCTGGGCGGCGGACAGCGGTGAGGCATCCGGCCGGGGCAGCGCGACCATCGGCAGGTCGGTAAAGCGGATGCCGTTTTCCTCGAGCCTGGCGAGAAAAGCCTGGCGCCGCTCAGGGGACAGTTCGGCGAAACGCCGGGCGATTTGGTGCGGATCAATACTCATCTCAAACCTCGATTTCATCCAGCCAGCGGGCCATGTCATCCAGGCGCTCGCGATGCTCGACCGCCGCAGCGAACAAATCGCCCGGCAGTTGTAGGGCCAACTTCTGCACGGTGACGTGATCGAAGAAGGCGTTGATCGGCAGGTGACAACCGTGGCGCTGCTGCAGTTGGGCACGCACTTGCATGACGCTCAGGGAGTGCCCGCCCAGTTCGAAGAAACTGTCGGTGACGCCGATCTGCTCCAGCCCCAGTACTTCGAGCCAGATGGCCACCAGCGCCCGTTCGGCATCGCTGCCCGGCGCTACATGGCCGCTGCTCGCGCCCTGCCCTTCGGGTTGCGGCAACTGCTTGCGATCCAGCTTGCCGTTGGCCGACAGCGGCATTGCCGGCAATTGCAGCAGGCGCCACGGCACCATGTATTCAGGAACGTGCTGACCCAGATGAAATTTAAGTGCCGCTTCGTCGATCTCAGTGCCGACCCAGTAACCGAGCAGTTGATTGTCCCGGGCTATCACCACGCATTCGTGCACCGCGGCATGGGCCAGCAACACTGCTTCGATCTCTCCCAGCTCGATTCGCTGGCCGCGCAACTTGACCTGATGATCGAGACGGCCCAGGTAGTCGATGGCACCGTCGGCGCGCCAGCGCGCCAGGTCGCCACTGCGGTACATGCGCTCGCCGGGAGCACCGTAGGGGTTGGCGACAAAGCGTTCCCCGGTCAACCCGGGACGACCCAGATAACCCCGGGCCAGATTGACCCCGGCGATGTACAACTCGCCGGCCACCCCCACCGGCACAGGATTGAGATCGACATCGAGAATATGGATTTGCGTATTGGCGATCGGGCGCCCGATCGGCACGCTGTTGCCGTCCTCGCGGCAGGCCCATGACGTGACGTCGATGGCCGCTTCGGTCGGGCCATAGAGGTTGTGCAACTGGCTGGCAGTTTGCCCCAGCACCTGACGCTGCAACTCGGCCGGCAAGGCTTCACCGCTGCAAATAATCCGCTTCAGTGAGGTGCAAAGGGGCAGTTCGCCGGCAGACACAAAGGCCTGCAACATCGACGGCACGAAGTGCAGCGTGGTGATGCCGTGCTCGACGATCAATTCGCGCAATATCTGCGGATCACGGTGGGCACCGGGGGGGGCCATCACCAGGGCCGCGCCGCTGAGCAGCGGCCAGAAGAACTCCCAGACCGAGACGTCGAAGCTGTAAGGGGTTTTTTGCAGCACCCGGTCGCCGGGGTTCAGGCCGTATTCGGCCTGCATCCATTGCAAACGATTGAGCAGCCCGGCATGACGATTACCGACGGCCTTGGGCTTGCCTGTGGAACCCGAGGTATACAGGCAGTACACCAGGTTTTCCGGGCCGATATCGACCTTGGGTGCAGTCTGCGGCTGAGTCGCCAGCGCCAGGTTTTCCAGTGCATGCATCGGTACCCCGGCAGCGCCGGACCAGCTGTCCAGCAGGTGCGCCTGGGTCAGTAACAACGGGCTGCCACTGTCGGTCAGCATCCCTTGCAACCGCTCCCGCGGGTGGTCCGGGTCCAGCGGCAGATACGCGCCACCGGCCTTGATCACCCCCAGCAGTGCCACCACCAGCTCCACCGAGCGTTCGGCGCACACCGCCACCGGTACATCCGGGCCAACGCCCTGAGTTTGCAGCCAGTGGGCCAGTTGATTGGCCCGGGCATCCAGTTCGCCATAGCTCAGTTGCATGTCTCCATACACCAGTGCCAATGCATCGGGGGTGGCGCGCACCTGTTCGCCAATCATCGCCGCCAGGTGCGGATGCTCGGGGTAGCGGTTGGCGGTGGCATTCCACGTCTGAATCTGGCGGGTCTCGCCCGGGCTCAGCAATGTCAGGCTGGCCAGGGCCCGGGTGCTGTCTTCGAACTGTTGCAGCAAACCGCCAAGGTGCTCGCTGAAGCGCACCACGTCGGCTTCGGCAAAGGCGTCCCGGCGATAGCTGAATTCGATCTGCAACTGCGCACCGGCATGGATCACCAGGGTCAGCGGGTAGTGCGTGGTTTCGTGGCGCTGCAGCGGCGAGAAAGCCAGACCGCTGGCTTCGCCAAGGGCCTGTTCCACCGGATAGTTTTCGAACACCAGCAAGGTGTCGAACAGGGCCTGCCCGCCCTGCCCGGCCCAGCCCTGAATCTCGAACAGGGGCGTGTGTTCATGCTCGCGCAACGCGCTGTTGAAGGCCTGCAACTGGCGCAGCCAATCCCCGAGGGGCTGTTGCGCCGGCGGCGTCTGGATCACCGGCAAGGTGTTGATGAACAGCCCCAGGGTACGTTCGGCATCCACCAGTTGCGCCGGTCGCCCGGCCACCGTGGCGCCAAACGCCACCGTGGCCTGGCCGCTGTAGCGTTGCAGCAACAGGCTCCAGGCACCTTGCACCAGTGTGTTGAGGGTCACCCGCTCGCGACGGGCGATGGCCACCAGCCGCGCGGTCTGCTGCGCATCGCACTGCCAGTGGTGCTGGCGGTGACCACTGCCCACGGCTGCACCCTCGACGCTATTGGCCAGCAGGGTCGGCGCGTCCAGCCCGGCCAGACGCTCACGCCAGAAGGCCTGACGCTGGGCCGGGTGACGCTGTTGAAGCCACTGCAGGTAATCGACGAAACGCCCCGCCACTTCGGCGGGCGGTGTGCCCCGGTAGTGCTGCAAGACCTCGGCGATCAGCCGCGACGAGCTCCAGCCATCGAGCAACAGGTGATGACTGCTGAGGATCAATTGGTAGCGCTCATCCTCCAGGCGCACCAGCAACACCCGCAGCAAGGGCGCCCGGGCGAGGTCGAAACCGTCCTCGCGCTCTTCCCGGGCCAGATCCTCCACCGCCGTGACCCGGTCGCTGCGCTCGCGCCAGTCGAGCAGGCGCACCGGCGACGGCACGCTGCGGCGCACAGCCTGCAATGGCTGGTCCAGTCCTTCCCAGAGGAACCCGGTACGCAATACGTCATGCCGGGCCACGGTGCTGTCCCAGGCCTGGGCGAAGCGCGTGGCGTCGAGGCCGTCGATGGCCAGGCTCAACTGGTTGAGATAATGACTTTCGCCGGGGGCCTGCAAGGCATGGAACAACATGCCCTGCTGCAAGGGCGACAGCGGATAGAGCAACTCGGTATCGGCGGGCAGTTGCAGGCGCTCCAGGGCCTCCTGATCCAGCGCCGCCAGCGGGAAGTCCGACGGCGTGAAGCGTTGCGCGTCGGGGTTCAGGCAATGTTCGATCAAGCCTTGCAACTCATCCCGGCAAGCAGCGGCCAGACCCTCGACCCAGGCCCTGGACAGCCGCGCGCCGCTGTATTGCCAGTTCATCTGCAATTCACCCTGGCGCACCTGGGCATTGATGATCAATTCGTTGCCCAACGGTGCATCGGCCGCCTGATCGTCACCGCCGCGCTCGGCAGCGATGCTGAACAAGGCCTGGTGATCCAGGCCGCGATCGGTCTGGCCCAGGTAGTTGAAGGTGATCGACGGTTGCGCGGCATCAGCCAGCTCGGCGCGCACCCCGGGCTCGCCGAGATAGCGCAGCAAGCCGTAGCCCATGCCCTGGTCGGGCACCTGGCGCAGTTGTTCCTTGATCCCGCGAATCGCCACCCCCGCAGCCACGCCCGGGTCGGTTTGCAGACGCACCGGATACAGGCTGGTGAACCAGCCCACGCTGCGGCTCAGGTCCACATCGCTACAGCCCGCCGGCACTTCGCGGCCATGGCCCTCGAGGCCGACCAGCAGGCTTTCGCCACCGGTTTCGCGCAGCACCACCCGGGTCAGAGCGGTGAGCAGCAGTTCATCGACGCGACTGCGATAGGCCAGCGGTGCGCGGGTCAGCAACTGCCGGGTCAACGACTGGTCAAGCCGCACCTGGCACTCGCGCACCTGATCGCGGCGGCGACTGCCCGCCGGGTCCAGCAAGGGCAGACTGACCGCCCCCGGGGCCAGGGTGGCGCGCCAGAAGTCCAGCTCGGCCAGACGTGCTGGTACCTCGGCCTGCAGCACTTCGCCCCAGCGCTGGAAAGCACTGCTTTTGTTGCCAAGATCCAGCGCCTGGCCGGCCTGCAGCTGGCCATAAGCGCGCTGCAAGTCTTCCAGCAGAATGCGCCAGGACACGCCGTCCACCACCAGGTGATGGGCGGCCAGCAACAGCCGCTGGCCATCCCCGGTGTCCAGTAACAGACCGCGCAACAGCGGCCCCTCACTCAGGTTCAAGCCGGCCTGAACAATGCTGCAAACGCTGGCCAGTTGCGCCGGGGCGCTGACCCGTACCTGTTCAAGGGGTACCGCCGCCGTGTCGGCGTGACTTTGCTGCCACACCCCCTGGGCGTCCCGGGTAAAGCGCAGGCGCAAGGCATCGTGCTGGGCCAGCAGCGCTTGCAGGGCGCGCTCCAGCAGCAGCGGGTCGAGGTTTTCCCGCGGTTGCAGCAATACCGACTGGTTCCAGTGCTGGCGAACCGTGATCGGGCTGTCGAAGAACCAGGCCTGGATCGGCGTCAGGGCCGCCGGCCCGGTCACCGGGCCCTGGACCCGGGCCACACTTGGCGCAACCCTGGCCACCTGGGCCAGAGCGCGAATGGTCTGTTGCTCGAAAACATCCTTGGGGGTCAACAGCACCCCGGCCTGACGGGCACGCCCCACCAGTTGCAGGGAAACAATGGAGTCGCCGCCCAATTCAAAAAAGTTGTCGCTGGCGCCGACCCGCGCCGTACCCAGCAACTGCTGCCAGATCCCGGCCAGCACGGTTTCCACTTCGCCCAGGGGGGCGACGAATTCGCCGTCCTGCACCTGCCAGTCCGGGGTCGGCAAGGCCGCCCGGTCGAGCTTGCCGTTCGGCGTCACCGGCAACTGCTCCAGCCAGATCAACCGGGCCGGAATCATGTAGTCCGGCAAATGCCCGGCCAGGGCCTGCTTGACCCGCGCTTCCAGGCCCGGCTCGGCGGCCGGGCTGCTGGCCACGCCGTAGGCGACCAGTCGCGGGCCGGTGGGTGAAGGCAAGGCCAGCACCACGCACGTCTGCACCTGCGGGTGTTGCTGGATATGCGCCTCGACCTCCCCGGGTTCGATGCGATAACCACGGATCTTGATTTGCTGATCGATGCGGCCGACGTATTCGATCACCCCGTCGACGCCCCACAACACCCGGTCACCGGTGCGGTACATGCGCGCCCCTGGTGCACCGAACGGGTCAGGCACGAAGCGCTCGGCGCTCATGGCCGGGTGGCGGTGATATTCCCGGGCCAGACCGCTGCCGCCCAGGTACAGCTCGCCACTGACCCCGGCCGGCACCGGCTGCAGGCGCGCGTCGAGAATGTAGGCACGCCGGTCGCCGACAGGACGGCCGATGGGCGCGTAGGCCGACAGGCAGGCCTGACTGGCCGGCACCTTCCACACCAGGGGGGTGACCACGGTTTCGGTGGGGCCATAGCCATTGATCAGGGTGCGCGGCGCCAGGGTCTGGCGGATCAGCTCGAAATTGGCCTGGGGCATGGCTTCACCGCCGAAGGAGTACAGGTCCAGCGCCGGGGCACGGCCCCGGGCCCGGGCTTCGGCGGCCAGTTGGGTCAGATACACCGGCGGGAAGCCGGCGTTGGTGACCTGCTGCTCTTCCAGGGTCTGCAGGGTGCGCGCCGCAGACCACAGTTCTTCGTCGCGCAGCACCAGGCTGGCACCGCAGGTCAGTGCAGTCAGCCAGCGCTCATGGGCACCGTCGAAAGCAAAGGAGATAAAGTGGAACTCCCGGGATTCGGCGCTCATGTCGTACAGCGGCGCAGTGGCATCACAGTGCATTGCCAACGGACCATGGGCCACGGCCACGCCTTTGGGCGTGCCGCTGGAGCCGGAGGTGTAGATCAGGTACGCGAGATTCTGGGCATGCACCTGAACCCCGGGCGCCTGATCGCTGTAGCTGTCCAGATCCAGCCGGTCGAGGTCGAGCATGGCCAGACCCGGGGTTTGCGGCAGGCGATCCAGGGCCATCCCCTCGGTGAGCAACAGGCTCATGCCGCTGTCGGCCAGGACGAAACCCAGACGTTCGCGCGGGTAATCCAGAGCCAGGGGGACGAAAGCCGCACCGGCCTTGGCCACTGCCAGCAACGCCACCAACAGGCGGTTGGAACGCTGCAAAGCGACCCCGACCCGAACCTCGGGTCCGATACCACGGGCGATCAAGGCATGGGCCAGGCGGTTGGCCTGTTCCTCCAGTTCGCCACGGCTCAACTGCTGCCCCTCGCAAATCAGCGCAATGCGTTGCGGATCGGCCGCGGCATGGGCGGCGATACGCTGCTGGACACTGGTGAAGGCCGGGGCCGCGTAGTCCGAGCGGCTCCAGGCCATGAGTTGAGCCTGTTCGCCCGCGCTCAGCGGGCTGAGTGCGGCCAACGGCTGCAGCGCATCGGCACACAGGCCAAGCAACAGCTGCTGCAGGTGTCCGGCCAGGGCCTCGACCCGCTCCGGGGCGAACGCATCACGGCGGTAGCCAAAGGTGATGTCCAGGGTCTCGCCGGCGAAGATCGCCAGGGACAACGGATAGTGGGTGGCTTCAAGGGTGCTGGAGGCTTCGATACGCACGCCGCTGCGCTGGCGCATGGCGTGATCGACCGGGTAGTTCTCGAACACCAGCAGGCTGTCGAACAGGCTTTGACCGCTGAGCCCCGCCCAGCGCTGGATATCGGCCAGCGGAGTGTGCTCGAACTCGCCGGCATCGGCACTGCTGGCCTGCAGCTCGCGCAACCAGTCACCCACCGGCTGTGCCGGAGCACCGCCAGCGATCACCGGCACGGTATTGATAAACAGGCCCACCACCGCTTCGGCATCATCCAGGGCCGCAGGACGGCCCGAGACCGTGGTGCCGAACACCACCCGGGACTGGCCGGTGTAGGTTTGCAGCAGCAGAATCCATGCGCCCTGCACCAGGGTATTGAGGGTCACCCGCTGGCGCCGGGCAAACTGGCGCAGGCGCTGGCTGTCTGCCGCCGACAGACCGCCACGGATCACCCCGTGACCGAGGGCCTGAGCAAGGTCCCGGGTGTCCCGGGGCGGCAGGCTCTGGGCCAGCAAGGTCGGGCCATCCAGGGTTGCCAGACGCCCTTGCCACCAGGCCTCGGCCGCCTGCTCATCCTGGGCGCCGAGCCAGGCGATGTAGTCGCGATACTGGCTGCGGGGTGCCCGCGGCCGTTCACCGGCGTAATGTTGCAGCACTTCGCCGATCAGTCGCGCGCTGCTCCAGCCGTCCAGCAGGATGTGGTGGAAGGTCCAGATCATCCGGCAGCGAGTGGCGTCCAGACGTAGCAACTGCACCCGTTGCAGCGGCAAGCGGTCCAGCTCGAAACCTTCGGCGCGTTCGCGGCGGGCCCAATCATCCAGCTCTTGCTGGCTGAGCCCGCGGGCGTCGTGCAATTGCGCTACGGCCGGGCCACGGCGCAATACGGCTTGCAACGGCGTATCGAGCCCGCTTTCCCAGAGGAACAGGCTGCGCAAGGTCGCGTGTTGCTCAACCGTGGTTTCCCAGGCCTGCAGGAAGCGTTGCAGGTCGAGGCCTTCGAGCACCACGTCGATCTGGTTGACGTAGGCCGACCGGGCATCCCCTTGCAGGCTGTGGAACAGCAGCCCCTGTTGCAGCGGCGACAGCGGGTACAGGTCCTCGACATCGCGGGCCGCCAGGGGCAAAGCGTCGAGCCGGGCCTGGCTCAAGCCCGCCAGCGGCACATCGGCCGGGGTCAGCGCGGCGTTTTCCGGGATCAGGCAATAGGCGCCAAGCAAGCTCAGCTCGGCGCGCAGGTCGTCCAGCAGGGCTTCCAGCTGCGCAGCGCTGTAGTGCCGGGCATCGGCGCGGCCGTCGAATTGCAACTGGCCTTCCACCAGGCGGGCGTTGAGGGTCAAGGCATGGCTCAGCGGTGCAGCATCGTCGCGCTGGCGGCCCTGGGGTTCGCCGGCCAGGGCAAACAGGCGCTGGCCATCGAGGCTGGTGTCGTACTGCCCCAGGTAGTTGAACATCACCTGTGGCCGCGGCTGTGCCTCAAGCAATGCCCGGGCAGACGCCGGGCCGAGATAGCGTAACGCGCCGTAGCCGATGCCCTTGTTCGGCACCTGGCGCAGTTGTTCCTTGATCGCCTTGATCGCCGAGCCCAGATCCCCCGGGCCCGGGCTCAGACGCACCGGGTACAGGCTGGTGAACCAGCCGACGCTGCGCTCGATATCCAGGCCTTCGCCGAAGGGTGCGGGCAACGCATCGCGGCCATGGCCTTCGAGCTCGACGCTCAGGCCGTCCTGTGCGCTCTGGCGGCACAGGACCCGGGCCAGGGCCACCAGCAACAATTCATCCAGACGCGTGCGATAGGCCGCCGGCGCCTCTTTTTGCAGACGCCGGGTCAGTTCCGCCGGCAGGCGCAGGCGGCGCTCCACGGCCTGGCCTTCACAGCCCAAAGCCATTAGCGGCTGCCCTGCGGTCTGCGCGCACCAGTAGTGCAGTTCATCGAGCAGCGCCGGGCTGGCTGCGAATGCCTGCAAACGCTGGCCCCACTGGGCGAAGCTGGCGCCCACCGGTGCCAGGGTCACGCTCTGGCCGGCCGTCAGCTGGCGATAGGCCTGCTGCAAATCTTCCACCAGGACACGCCAGGACACGCCGTCCACCACCAGGTGATGAACCACGATCAGCAGGCGCTGGCTGCCATCCCCCAGGGTCAGCAAGGCGGCCCGCAGCAGAGGGCCGCGGCCCAGATCCAGGCTGGTCTGCAAGCGCTCGGCCTCGCGCAGGAACACCTCGGCGTCCGGGGCATCCACTTCCACCAGCCAGTCCTCGGCGCAGTGCTCGCTGTAGCCTTGTTGCCAGACGCCCATGGCGTCCTGTTCGTAGCGCAGGCGCAGGCTGGCATGCTGTTGGGCCAGGGCCGCCAGGCTGGCGCGCAGGGGTTCGACCTGCAGCGCCTGCAACGGGCGCAATAACGCCGACTGGTTCCAGTGCTGACGCTGCGGGATATCCTGGCCGAAAAAATACTGCTGGATCGGTGTCAGTGGCGCCGGGCCGACCGTTACCGCCTGCTGCAGCTCGCCACCCTGGGTCACGCAGCGCGCCGCCCGGGCCAGGGCCGCCAGTGTCGGGTGCAGGAACAGGTCCCGGGGGCTCAGTTGCCAGCCGGCCTGACGCACCCGGCTGATCACTTGCAGGGACAGGATGGAGTCGCCGCCCAGTTCGAAGAAGTTGTCGCCAAGCCCTACCTGATCCTGGCCCAGCACCTCGGCCCAGATGGTCGCCAGGGTCTGTTCGATTTCGCTGCCGGGTGCCACATAGTCTTCGGTCACCTGCCCCTGGGGTTGCGGCAACTGCTTGCGATCCAGCTTGCCGTTGGCCGACAGCGGCATCGCCGGCAATTGCAGCAGACGCCACGGCACCATGTATTCAGGAAGGTGGCGGGCCAGATGGGCCTTGAGGGCATCCTCCTCGATGGCAGCGCCCACCCAGTAGCCGATCAGCTTGTCGTCCCGGGCTATGACCACGCTTTCCTGAACATTGGCGTGGCTCAGCAACAGCGCTTCAATCTCCCCCAGTTCGATACGCAGGCCGCGCAATTTCACCTGATGATCGAGACGGCCCAGGTAATCGATGGCACCGTCGGCGCGCCAGCGTGCCAGGTCGCCACTGCGGTACATGCGCTCCCCGGGAGCGCCGTAGGGATTGGCGACAAAGCGTTCGGCAGTCAGTGCCGGACGGCCCTGATAGCCCCGGGCCAGATTGACCCCGGCGATGTACAGCTCGCCTGCCACGCCCACCGGCAGCGGATTGAGATCGGGATCAAGAATATGGATTTGTGTATTGGCGATCGGGCGGCCAATGGGCACGCTGTTGCCGTCTTCGCGACAGGCCCAGGAGGTGACGTCGATGGCCGCTTCGGTCGGACCGTAGAGGTTGTGCAACTCGCTGGCGGTTTGCCCCAGCACCTGACGCTGCAACTCGGCCGGCAAGGCTTCGCCGCTGCAAATGATCCGCTTCAGCGAAGTGCAAAGGGGCAGTTCACCCGCCGATACAAAGGCCTGCAACATCGACGGCACGAAGTGCAGCGTGGTGATGCGGTGCGCGACAATCAGTTCACGCAAGGCCTGTGGATCACGGTGGGCACCCGGTGGCGCCATCACCAGTGCCGCGCCGCTGAGCAGCGGCCAGAAGAACTCCCAGACCGAGACGTCGAAGCTGTAGGGGGTTTTTTGCAGCACCCGGTCGCTGGCGTTCAGGCCGTATTCGGCCTGCATCCATTGCAGGCGATTGAGCAACCCGGCGTGGCGGTTGCCCACCGCCTTGGGCTTGCCAGTGGAGCCCGAGGTGTACAGGCAGTACACCAGGTTTTCCGGGTTGATATCGACCTTGGGTGCAGTCTGCGGCTGGGTCGCCAGCGCCAGGTTTTCCAGTGCATGCACCGCTACATCGGCAGCGCCGGACCACTTCTCCAGTAAGTGATTCTGGGTCAGCAACAACGGGCTGCCACTGTCGGCCAGCATCCCTTGCAGACGCTCAAGGGGCAGATCCGGGTCCAGTGGCAGGTACGCGCCACCGGCCTTGATCACCCCCAATAACGCGACTACCAGTTCCACGGAACGCTCGGCGCACACCGCCACCGGTACGTCCGGACCAATGCCCTGGCCTTGCAGCCAGTGGGCCAGTTGATTGGCCCGAGCATCCAGCTCGCCATAGCTCAGTTGCGTGTCGCCATACACCAGCGCCAGGGCATCGGGGGTGGTAAGCACCTGTTCGGCGATCAGGGCTGGCAGGCTCGGGTACTGCGGATAGTCTTCGCGGGTGGCATTCCAGCCTGTCAGTTGCTGTTGCTCCGCCGCTGTCAGCGGCTGCAGTTCATGCAGCGCGCGTTGCGGCTGCTCCAGCAATTGCTCGAGCAGGTACAGAAAATGCGTGTGCCAGGCGTGCACGGTGGACGCTTCGAACAGGTCGGTGGCGTAACTGAAGGTGGCGGTGATCTGACCCTGAGGGTTTTCCTCGGTGGTCAGGGCCAGGTCCAGCTGAGCGGTTTCGGCAGCCTGCTCCAGGCGCTCGAACACCAGCCCGCCCGCCTGCAACTGGCTGTCGCCGCGCTGCAAGTGGTTGTACAGCACCTGGAACAGCGGGTTGCGGCCAAGGCTGCGCTGGGGTTGCAGCGCTTCGACCAATTGTTCGAAAGGCAGGTCCTGATGGGCCTGGGCCTGCAACGCTTGCTCACGCACAGCCTTGAGCTGATCGATAAAGGATTGGCGGCGCGAGATCTGCAGCGGCCAGACCTGAGTGTTGACGAAGCAACCAATCAAACCCTGGGTCGCTTGCGCCTGACGATTGGCCACCGGGATCCCGACCCGCAATTGCCCCTGGCCGCACAGACGGCTGAGCCACACACCGTAGGCGGCCAGCAGAACCATGAACGGCGTGGCCTGTTGCTCCCGGGCGAACTGGCGCAAGCGGCTGCTGGTGGCATCGGGCAAGGTCTTGCCGACCCGCGCCCCGCGGTAGCTGGGCAAGCCGGGACGCAGGTGGTCCACCGGCAACTCCAGCACCGGTTCCTCACTGCCCAGGCGCTCGCGCCAATAGGCCAGTTGCTGCTCGCTCTCGCCGGACTCCAGCCACAGCCGCTGCCAGCGCGCATAGTCGCTGTATTGCACATCGAGGTCGGGCAAAGGGCTGGCGTCGCCCCCCAGGTGACGGGCATAACCGCTGGCCATTTCCTGGACAAACAGCTCCATCGACACACCGTCGGCAACGATGTGATGCAGGGTCACCAACAAGGCGTGACGCTGCTCGGCGCAACGCACCAGACACAGGCGCAGCAAAGGCCCCAGGGTCAGGTCGAAGGGTTGCCGCGCCTGATCCTGGGCCAGGCGCATCAAGGCTGCGTCCCGGGCCCGGGGCGACAATTCGCTGAGGTCTTCGCGAGCGAATACCAGCCCGCACTCAGCGGCGTCATGTACCCGCACCCGGGGCTCGCCGCCCTCTTCGGGAAAGTCGCTGCGCAGTACTGCGTGGCGGGCGACGATATCGGCCAGGGCAGCGTCCAGCGCCGCCTCGTTGAGTTCCCCGGTGAGTTGCAGCCCGCCGGTAATGTGATAAGCGCTTGAGGTCGGTTCCAGTTGCCACAGCAGCCACAGCCGGTGCTGGCTGTAGGACAGCGCACCCGCAGCCCCGGCAGGTGCCGGGACTATTGGCAGACGCCGGGCATCGATGCCTTTTTCCCGCAGCTGTTGCAGGAACAGCCGCTGCTTTTCCCCTGGAAGAGCATTGAGCCGTTCGGCCAGCGGGCGCAACGGATCGTCACGGTGGCTGGGGCCTCGGGCTTGGCTCAGGTCATTCATTCAATGCGCTCCAGTTCATTCAGCAATTGGGTCATGGCGTCCACCTCATCTTCGGGGGCGTGCGCCGGAATGTGCTCCAGGTGCCGAGCAAGCGCCTCGACCGTCGGTGTTTCGAACACCGCGCCGAGGTGAATCTGTACGCCTAACTGGTGGCGAATCTGCGAGGCCAGGCGGGTCGCCAGCAGCGAGTGCCCGCCCAGCTCGAAAAAGTCATCCGTCACACCGACCCGCTCCACACCCAGCACCTCGGACCAGATTCTGGCCAGGGCGCGCTCGGCGTCATTGCGGGGCTCGACATAGCCAGTGGCAGCGGCTTGCGCCTCGACCTGCGGCAACTGCTTGCGATCCAGCTTGCCGTTGGCCGAGAGCGGCATCGCCGGCAATTGCAGCAGTCGCCACGGCACCATGTATTCAGGAACGTGCTGACCCAGATGAAATTTAAGCGCGGCTTCGTCGGCATCGGTGCCGACCCAGTAGCCGAGCAGCTGATTGTCCCGGGCTATCACCACGCATTCGTGCACCGCGGCATGGGCCAGCAACACTGCCTCGATCTCTCCCAGCTCGATTCGCTGGCCGCGCAACTTGACCTGATGATCCAGACGGCCCAGGTAGTCGATGGCACCGTCGGCGCGCCAGCGTGCCAGGTCGCCACTGCGGTACATACGCTCGCCGGGAGCGCCGTAGGGGTTGGCGACAAAGCGTTCGGCAGTCAGTGCCGGACGGCCCTGATAGCCCCGGGCCAGATTGACCCCGGCGATGTACAACTCGCCGGCCACCCCCACCGGCACAGGATTGAGATCGGCATCGAGGATATGGATTTGCGTGTTGGCGATCGGACGCCCGATCGGCACGCTGTTGCCGTCTTCGCGACAGGCCCAGGAGGTGACGTCGATGGCCGCTTCGGTCGGGCCGTAAAGGTTGTGCAACTGGCTGGCGGTTTGTCCCAACACCTGACGCTGCAACTCGGCCGGCAAGGCTTCGCCGCTGCAAATGATCCGTTTCAGCGAAGTGCAAAGGGGCAGTTCGCCGGCAGACACAAAGGCCTGCAACATCGACGGCACGAAGTGCAGCGTGGTGATGCCGTGCTCGACGATCAGTTCGCGCAAGGCCCGTGGATCACGGTGGGCACCGGGTGGTGCCATCACCAGTGCCGCGCCGCTGAGCAGCGGCCAGAAGAACTCCCAGACCGAGACGTCGAAGCTGTAGGGGGTTTTTTGCAGCACCCGGTCGCTGGCATTTAATCCGTATTCGTCCTGCATCCATTGCAGGCGATTGAGCAACCCGGCATGGCGATTACCGACGGCCTTGGGCTTGCCGGTGGAACCCGAGGTATACAGGCAGTACACCAGGTTTTCCGGGTTGATATCGACCTTGGGTGCAGTCTGCGGCTGGGTCGCCAGCGCCAGGTTTTCCAGCGCATGCACCGGTACACCGGCAGCACCGGACCAGCTGTCCAGCAGGTGTGCCTGGGTCAGCAACAACGGGCTGCCACTGTCAGTCAACATGCTTTGCAGGCGCTCCCGCGGGTGATCAGGGTCCAGCGGCAAGTACGCGCCACCGGCCTTGATCACCCCCAGCAATGCCACCACCAGTTCCACCGAGCGCTCGGCGCACACCGCCACCGGTACATCCGGGCCAACGCCCTGAGTTTGCAGCCAGTGGGCCAGTTGATTGGCCCGGGCATCCAGTTCGCCATAGCTCAGTTGCGTGTCGCCATACACCAGCGCCAGGGCATCGGGGGTGGCGCGCACCTGTTCGGCAATCAAGGCTGGCAGGCTCGGGTACTGCGCATAGTTGAACCGGGTCGCGTTCCACTGCGAGAGCCGCTGCTGTTCTGCGCTATCGAGCATCTGCAACTGGCCAAGGCGCACCTTTGACGGCCCCTGCGCCTCGGCCGCCATGGCCAGCAGCAGGTTCTGCAAATGCTCACCGAGGCGCGCCACGCTGGCAGGGTCGAAGGCACTCAACAGGTAACTCAATTGCAGGTCCAGGGTGTCACCCGCGTGGATCACCACAGTCAAGGGGTAATGGGTGGTTTCCCGCGAAATCACCTGGCCGAATTGCACGCCGCTGCCGCTGCGCAGGGCGCTGTCCACCGGGTAGTTCTCGAACACCAGCACAGTGTCGAACAGCGCCCGGCCACCCTGCCCGGCCCAACGCTGGATATCGAACAGCGGCGTATGTTCATGCTCACGTACCGCCAGGTTCAGCGATTGCAAATCCCGCAGCCAGTCCCCCAGCAAGCGCTGCGGCCCGGGCGCCTGAATGATCGGCAAGGTATTGATAAACAGCCCCAGCACGCGCTCGGCATCGGCCAGGGCGATCGGGCGACCGGCCACAGTGGCGCCGAAAGCCACGCTGCGCTGCCCGCTGTAGCGCTGCAACAACAGGCTCCAGGCACCTTGCAGCAAGGTGTTGAGGGTCACCCGCTCGCGTCGGGCAAACACCCCCAGCGCCGAGGTCACGTCCGGGGCCAGTTGCAGGCGCAGGTCACCATGCCCGCTGCGGGCCGGTACCGCCGGCAAGGCATCGGCCAGCAGGGTCGGTTGCTCCAGCTCGCACAGTTGCTGGCTCCAGAATTGCTGGCTCGACGCGCCATCCTGACGGCCCAGCCAGGCCAGGTAATCGCGGTAGCGGCTGGCCCCCGCCGCGGGCGTCTGACCGCGGTAATGCAACAGCACTTCTTCGATCAGGCGCGCCGTGGCCCAGCCATCGAGCAGGATGTGATGGCGGGTCCAGATCAATTGGTAGGCGCTTTCGCCCAGACGCACCAGCAACACCCGTTGCAGCGGTGGCCGGCGCAGGTCGAAGCCCTGATCGCGCTCGGCATCGGCCAGTTCGGCCAGTTCCAGGCGCGCCTGTTCGGCGCCGCGTTCGCGCCAGTCAAGATGGCGCACCGGCGAAGGTAACTGGCGGTGGATCCATTGCAGGGGCTGGGGCAAGTCGCCTTCCCAGGCGAAACCGGCCCGCAGGATCCCGTGCTCATGGCTGACCCGCTCCCAGGCTGCGGCGAAGCGCAGGCCATCGACATCGCTCAGCGGCACGCAGACCTGATTGACATAGGCACTGCCCGCGGCGCCTTGCAGGGCATGAAACAGCATGCCCTGTTGCAGCGGTGACAAGGGGTAAAGGTCTTCGAGGTCGGCGGCGGCCACCGGCAGTGCGTCCAGTTGCGCCTGACTGATGCTCGCCAGCGGGAAGTCCGAGGGTGTGACCCCGGCAGCGCCGGGGCTCAGGCAATGGTCGATCAGCGTGCCCAGGCTCGCCAGGTAGTCCTCGGCCAGACCTTGCACCAGCTCGCTGTCGAAACGCTCGCAGCCATAGCGCCAGCTCAGTTGCAGGCAGCCGTCGCGCACTTGACCGGTGATCACCCATTCGCTGTCGGCATCGGCACTCGGGTCCAGGGACGCACCGAGGTGTTCTCCGGCCAGGTCGAACAGGCCGTCGGCCAGGCGGCCCGGGTCGAACTGCCCCAGATAGTTGAAGGTGATTTGCGGCGCCGTGCGGCACGCCAGCCGGCGGGCCAGATCGTCCTCGCCCAGATAGCGCAACACGCCGTAGCCCAGGCCCTGGCCGGGCACCTGGCGCACTTGTTCCTTGATCGCCTTGATCGCTTCACCGGGTGCGCGGCTGCCGGGGGCCAGGCGCAACGGGTACAGGGCGGTGAACCAGCCGACGCTGCGGCTCAGGTCCAGTTGGGTCGGGGCATCGGGCCCCGGTGTGCGGCCGTGACTTTCCAGGAGGATGTCCAGTGCCGGCTGACCACTCCATTGGCACAGGGTACGGGCCAGCGCGGCCAGCAGCAGTTCATCGATCCGCGTGCGATAGGCCGCGTGGGCCGTCCCCAGCAAGGCGCGGGTCCGCGCCGGGTCGAGCTGCACCTGCACCCGGGCCGTCGCGCCGAGGGCACGGCTGCCTTGGGGGCGCGGCACCCGCAACGGGGTTGCCGTGGTCTCGGCATACGCTTGCCAGTAGGCCAGCTCGCTGTCGCCCAGCCCTTGGCGCTGCCAGCTTGCCAGGTGCTCGCCCCAGGCCTTGAAGCTGCTGGTACGCGCAGCCAGATGCAGCGCTGAACCGGCCAGCGCCTGGGTATAAAGCTGTGCCAGATCTTCGAGCAGGATGCGCCAGGACACGCCATCCACCACCAGGTGATGGGCCACCAGCAACAGCCGTTGCTGGCCATCGCCCAGTTGCATCAGCACTGCCTTGAACAAAGGCCCCTGACCCAATTGAAAACCGCGCTGGGCCGCTTCGCATACGGCGCTGATCGCCTCAGGCCGGCTCAGGGTCAAGCACTCCAGCAACCCGGGGGCGTCGGTGCCATGACTGGCGCTCCACTGCCCGTCCAGCTGCCGGAACTGCAGGCGCAAAGCATCGTGGTGGGCGAACAGCGCGGTCAGTGCCTCATCCAGAGCAGCAGGCTCCAGGCTGTGCAGCGGGCGCAGCAATAATGCCTGGTTCCAGTGGCCCGCAACCGGCACCGCCTGGGCGAAAAAATGCGCCTGAATCGGGGTGACCGGGGCCGCGCCCTGAACCGGACCGCTGTCAGCGCTGGCCTGCTCCAGAGGCACAGCGACACGGGCCAGGGCAGCGATGGTTTGATGCTCGAACAGGTCCCGCGGGTTGAGCTGCCAACCGGCGCGGCGCATCCGGCTGATCACTTGCAGGGACAGAATGGAATCGCCCCCCAGCTCGAAGAAATTGTCGCTGGTCCCGACCTGTTCCTGACCCAGCACCTCGCCCCAAATGGTCGCCAGGGCCTGCTGGATTTCGCTGGCGGGTGCCACATAGTCTTCGGTCACCTGCCCCAGGGGTTGCGGCAACTGCTTGCGATCCAGCTTGCCGTTGGCCGACAGCGGCATCGCCTCCAGCTGCAGCAGGCGCCACGGCACCATGTATTCAGGAAGGTGGCGGGCCAGATGGGCCTTGAGTGCATCCTCCTCGATGGCAGCGCCCACCCAGTAGCCGATCAGCTTGTCGTCCCGGGCTATGACCACGCTTTCCTGAACATTGGCGTGGCTCAGCAACAGCGCTTCAATCTCCCCCAGTTCGATACGCAGACCACGCAGTTTCACCTGATGATCGAGACGGCCCAGATAGTCGATGGCGCCATCGGCGCGCCAGCGTGCCAGGTCGCCACTGCGGTACATGCGCTCGCCGGGAGCGCCGTAGGGATTGGCGACAAAGCGTTCCCCGGTCAACCCGGGACGACCCAGATAACCCCGGGCCAGATTGACCCCGGCGATGTACAGCTCACCTGCCACTCCCACCGGCACAGGATTGAGCTCGGCATCGAGAATATGGATTTGCGTATTGGCGATCGGGCGGCCAATGGGCACGCTGTTGCCGTCTTCGCGGCAGGCCCAGAAAGTGACGTCGATGGCCGCTTCGGTCGGGCCGTAGAGGTTATGCAACTGGCTGGCGGTTTGTCCCAGCACCTGACGCTGCAACTCGGCCGGCAAGGCTTCTCCACTGCAAATGATCCGTTTCAGCGAAGTGCAAAGGGGTAGTTCGCCGGCAGACACAAAGGCCTGCAACATCGACGGCACGAAGTGCAGCGTGGTGATGCCGTGCTCGACGATCAGTTCACGCAAGGCCTGTGGATCACGGTGGGCACCCGGCGGCGCCATCACCAGTGCCGCGCCGCTGAGCAGCGGCCAGAAGAACTCCCAGACCGAGACGTCGAAGCTGTAGGGGGTTTTTTGCAGCACCCGGTCGCTGGCGTTCAGGCCGTATTCGGCCTGCATCCATTGCAGGCGATTGAGCAACCCGGCATGGCGATTACCAACGGCCTTGGGCTTGCCGGTGGAACCCGAGGTATACAGGCAGTACACCAGGTTTTCCGGGGCGATATCGACCCGGGGCGCGGTCTGCGGCTGGGTCGCCAGCGCCAGGTTTTCCACTGCATGTACCGGTACTTCGGTAGCGCCGGACCACTTCTCCAGTAAGTGTGTCTGGGTCAGCAACAACGGGCTGCCACTGTCGGCCAGCATCCCTTGCAGACGCTCAAGGGGCAGATCCGGGTCCAGGGGCAGGTACGCGCCACCGGCCTTGATCACCCCCAGCAGCGCCACCACCAATTCCACCGAGCGCTCGGCGCACACCGCCACCGGTACGTCCGGAGCAATGCCCTGGCCTTGCAGCCAGTGGGCCAGCTGATTGGCCCGGGCATCCAGCTCGCCATAGCTCAGTTGCGTGTGGCCATACACCAGTGCCAGGGCATCGGGGGTGGCACGCACCTGTTGCGCAATCAAGGCAGGAAGGTTCGGGTACTCGGGGTAGCGACTCGCTGTCGCGTTCCATGTAGTGAGCTGCGCCTGCTCGCCCGCGTCCAGCAACGGCAGGCTGAACACCGGACGGTCGGGCGCTGCGAGCATGCCCTGCAGCAACTGGCACAGGTGCTGGCCGAGGCGCTCAATGGTCGGGGCGTCGTAGAGCTCAGTCACATACTCCAGACGACAATCGATGGCGTCGGGGCCGGCGATAACATCCAGGGTCAGGTCGAAACGCGCGCTTTCCAGCTCGACATCCAGCACCTCCACCTCCAGCCCCGGCAACTGCAAGGGCTGGGCGTCCCGTGAGTGGCGGAAGTTGAACAGCACCTGGAACAGCGCCGTGTGGCGCAGGTCGCGGGTCAGGTTGAGACCGTCCAGCACGCACTCGAAGGGAAAGTCCGAGTGTTCCAGGGCAATCCGGCTTTCATCCCGCAGGCGGCTGCACAGCTCGCGGGTGGTCAGTTGCGGATCGAGCCGGGCGCGATAGACCTGGGTGTTGACGAAGAACCCGACAATCTCCTGGACCTGGGCATGGCTGCGTGCGGCGTTGGGCACACCGACCGCGAAATCGCGCTGGCCGCTGTAGCGCGCCAGCAGTACTTGCCAGGCCCCCAGCAGCAGCACGAAGGGCGAGCAATGTTGCGCCCGGCACCATTCACGCAGCGCCCGGGCCACAGCGTCCGGCAGCCGGAGATCATGGCGCGCGGCCTGCAGCCGTGGCGCTGCGCTGCGCGGGCGGTCGCTGGGCAATTCCAGCACCGGCACCTCCTGGCCCAGGTACTGGCGCCAGTAGTCCTGGCCTGCAGCAGCGCCCTGGCCTGCAAAGTGCTGGCGCTGCCAGGTCGCGTAGTCGGCGTACTCCAGGGACAAACCCGGCAACGGCCGGTCATTGCCGTCCAGAGCCGCGGCATAGGCCCGGCCCAGGTCGGCGATCAGCAACGGGTTGGACCAGGCATCGGCAACGATGTGGTGCAGGCACAACAGCAACACCGCCCCCTCGCCGTCGCACAACAGGCTGGCCCGCAGCAACGGTGCGCAACCGAGGTCAAACGGCACGGCAACCCGCTGGCGCAGTTCGGCTTGCAGGTCGGCGCCGGCCGCCAGGGTCACGCATTCAAGATGAAAATCCACAGCGGGTTCGATGACCTGCAGCGGCTGCTCATCCACCAGCACGAAGCGGGTGCGCAGGCTGGCATGGCGCTCGATCAGGCGGCGCAAGGCGGCCTCCAGGGCCCCGACATCCGGCCGGCCCTGAATCCGCAGCGCCCGGGCCGAGTTATAGGCCGGGCTCTGTACTTCGTACTGCTGGAGAAACCACAAGCGGCGCTGGGCGAATGACAGCGGCGCCGGCCCCGGCTCGGTGCGCCGGCCCGGCCCGACGGGTGCGGCTGGCGCGTCATCATCAAGTAACAGGGCAAGCAATTGGTCGCGGTCGATATCGGTCATGGTCAATCCAGTGCGGAATAAAAAAAGCCGGCCTCAGCCGGCCTGTTTTCAGTGGGTTGTCAGGCCCCGGGCGGCGCGGGCCTGGGCCAGTAGCTCGGCGCGTTGTTGATCGCTGAGGCTGTCGAGCTCGCGGCGCAGGCGAGCGATCTTTTCCAGGCGCAGGGGCTCTGCAAGTTCACCGAGGGCCTCGGCCAGACCGGCGGCACTGGGATGATCGAACACCAGCCCGGGGGCGACTTCGAGCTTGAACATCGTGCGCAGCCGCGCCACCAGCTTGATCACCAGCAGTGAGTGGCCACCGGCCTCAAAGAAGTCGTGGTCCACCCCCAAAGCGTCCGGCGGGCACTCCAGCAATTCGGCCATGGCATCGCGCAGGCAGGCTTGCAGTTCGCTGGTGGGGGCCCGTACCGGTTGCCGGGGTACCTGCTGGCCCGGATCGGGCAAGGCAGAGCGATCGACCTTGCCGTTGGCCAGACGGGGCAGGCTCGGCATGGCCAGCAAGCGCGCCGGGCACAGGGCTTCAGGCAGGCGCGCGGCCAGGGCCCGGGGCAACTGTTCCAGGGCACCTTCAGCGCCATCCTCGTTGAGCACCACATAGGCGATCAGGCTGGCCGCGCCATCGCCGGGCGACCACAGCCGGGCCACAGCCTGTTCGACCCCGGGCAAGGCCAGCAGCGCCGCCTCGATTTCACCCAGCTCGATGCGCTGGCCGCGCAACTTGACCTGCTGGTCCTGACGGCCAACCAGTTGCAGGCCGCCTTCGGCCCGATAGCGGCCCAGGTCGCCGGAGCGATACAGACGCTGCCCCGCCAGGAACGGATCCTCGATAAAGCACTCGGCACTGGCTTGCCCCAGGTAGCCACGGCATAGCTGGGCTCCGCCGATGTACAGCTCACCCAGGGCACCGGTGGGTACCAGTCGCAGGCGCTGGTCCAGCAGGTACACGCGATTGCCGTCAAGGACACGGCTCAGGGGCACCCGCTCATCGCGGTCCGGGACGTCGGCCCGCAGGGGGTGAAACATCACCCCGACCGTGGTTTCGGTGGGGCCGTAGTGGTTGAACAGGCGCAAGCCCGGCGCCCGCTTGAACAGTTGCTCCACCAGACGTTGCGGCGTGGCTTCGCCCCCCAGGATCAGGGTTTCGGGCAACGGCGGGGTATGTCCTTCGAGCAAGGCCGCCAGGTGCGAAGGCACGAATTTCGCCACGTCCGGTCGTTCCCGAAGCAAAAAGCGGCTGAATGCCGCGCCATCCACAAGATCCTCCGCGGCGGCGATGACCAGCCCGGCGCCGACCTGCCAGGCGCCGAACAGCAAGGTGTGGCCCAGGTCGACGCTTAGCGGACTGGTGAGTGCCAGGCGCATGCCGGCTTGCAGACCGAGGGCTGCGCTGGCCGAGCGGGCGTAGTTGCCCAGCGCGCCGTGCTCCACAAGCACGCCCTTGGGTGCCCCGGTCGAGCCGGACGTAAATAGCAGGTACGCCAGGTGCCGGTCAGTCAGTTGCGGTGCCTGGAACGGCAATTCGGCATCCCTGCCCGCCTGCTCCAGACTGGCGCTCGGCCAGGGGCCGCGAGCACTGCTGGACGCCGGATCGCACAGCACCAGTGCCGGTTCGGCGCGGGTCAACAGATCGTGACGGCGCTCCGCCGGCCAGGCCGGTTCCAGCGGCAAGTAGTAAGCCCCGGCCACCAGCACCGCAAGGATATGCAGCACCCCTTGCAACGAGCGCTCGGTCTCGATGGCCACGCATTGCCCCACGCCGACACCCTGCCCTTGCAACCAGCCGGCCATGCGTGTGACGGTCTGCTGCAAGCCGGCATAATCCAGCTGCTGCCGGCCATCGCTGAGGGCCATGGCCTGTGGGGTTTGCCGGGCATGCCGGGCCAGACACTGCGCCAGCCCGTCATTGCTCTGCACCGGCTGCTGCGGGGCCAGGCCCGACAGCCGCTGGCGCTCCCGGGCGCCCACCGGCTCCAGGTCGTCGAGGGTCACGGCGCCATCACCCGGCAGCTGTTGCAGCAGGGTGCGGTACTGTTCCAGCAGCACCTCGATACTGGCGGCGCTGTAGGCCGCGCCATTGGCCTGGATATTCAGGAACAGGGTCTGGCCCCGGACCCGGGCACTCAACAACAATTCGAAGGCCCCCCGGTGCGGATAGGCAAGCACCTGGCGTGGATCGATGTGCGCCTGTTCAAAGACAAACCCCGCCAGCAGCGGCGCGGCGCTGGTGGGCGCCTCGATCGGGCAGTACTCCTGCCAGCCCAGATGATCCCCCAGGCGTTCTTCGGCCTGTTGCAACCATTCGCCGAGATGGCGCGCCGGGTCCAGCTCGACCCGCAACGGCAGGATTTTTTCGAACACCCCCAGGGTGTTCTCGAAGTGGTCGTAGTCGCTGCGGCAATCGTGCAACCAGCCAGCGACAAAACCGCGCTGACCGCTCAGGCGCCCCAGCAGCACCCACCACAAGCCTTGCAGCACCAAGTCCAGAGGCTGGCCGAGGAAGTCGGCCAGGGCCAGGGCGCCACCCAGATCCGACAGCGGCACTTCCAGCTGCAGGGTCTGACGCAGCGCCCCTGAGGGCTGCGGGTTGCCGCGCAGGCCCAGATGCAGGGCGTCACCCCGGGCCGGATCAACCCCGGCGTGTTGCCAATAGGCACGGCCCTGGGCAGCGTCTGCATCGGCGGCCATGTCCTGGCGCCATTGCACATAGTGTTCGTAGCCCACTTCGTTGAAGGTCGGCGCCTCACCATTGGCCAGCGCCAATACCTCAGCCACCAGTTGCTCCAGGCTCGGTGGGTCCAGGGCCAGGGCAGCGGCAACGAATTCCAGCTCGACCCCGCCGTTGGCCAGGGTACGCTGGCTGACCGCCAGCACTTCGTCCGGGGCCAGGTTCAAGGCCGCTGCCTGGGTGTCCAGCCCGACCCAGCGTATTGCCCCACCCTGATTGGGCAAGGCCTGACGCCAACCACGCAACCCCGGTACTTGCAGCCAGCAGGCGGCGAGAATCGGCTGGCTCGCCGAATAGCCTTGCAGGGCCGCCTGGATGTCCGCCGGCACCTGTGCCGCAGTCAGCGCCAGGCGCAGTCGATGGCTGCCGGCGTCAGCCCGGGCCGGATCATGGCCGAGCAGGCAGGCACGCTGCTCGGGGCTCAGGGCCAGGGTCTGTGGTGCGGTCAAATCAAGACTCAAATCATTCATCACAGTGTCCTTAAACAGGCAGCCCGGCCGATTGGCCCGAGCGCTCTTCGTTGTCTTGGGCAGCGTCATCGAACACGCTACGGTCGGTCATTTCGCCCATGGCCACGACGATCCGCCGCGGGCCTTCGAACGGGTCCCGGGCGTGGGCCACCAGCATGTTGTCGAGCATCACCACATCCCCGCGCTGCCAGTCGAAGCGCACCGCGCAGGCTTCGTAGAGCTGGCCCAGTTGTTCCATGACCAGGTCATCGATGGGCGTGCCATCACCGAAATACACCTGCCGCGGCATGTACCCGGCACCGACTATGCCCAGCAGGTCGCGGCGCACGTCGGCTTGCAGGCAATAGTCGTGGTGCAGCTGGACCTGGTTGAAAAAGGACTTTTCCCCGGTGTAGGGGTGGCGGATCACTGCCGGGCAAGGGGTGCGGGTCTGCAGGCCGCCATTGGCCAGCCATTCGAACGCCACGCCCTGCTCACGGCAGGTGGCCTCGACCACGGCACGCTGCTCGGTTTTGTAGAAGTCGCGCCAGTCCACATCGAAGCCCGGGGTGAAGGTGCGCACATACAACAGTCCCTTGCGTTCGAAGGTCTCGGCCAGCGCGGCCGGCAAGGCGCGGTACATCGCCCGGCAGTCGACGATAGGTGTGGCACCGCCCACCGGCGATGGCTGCTCGCAGAAGAACCACTGCTTGCGCGGCCAGCGTCGCAGGTGCGCGCTTTCGTTGTGGAACAGGATCATCTGCCGCTCGGGGTATGGCGTGGAGCGGTAGGTATTGCGCCCGCCCTCTTTCTTCGGCAAGTCGCCATAGGCGCCATACAGGCCCGGCTGGATGGCCTCGGCGAAGGCTTCGAAGTCTTGCGCGGTGCTCAGGCCGAAGCCACGGAACAGCAGGCCGGCATGCCGGCGCAGGCTGGTTTCAATGAACTCTCGGTTGAGGCTGGCCCACACGCAGGGGTCGAGATCGGCACTGACTGGCTCGATTACCAGCGGCAACTCGCAGCCGGCATTCAGCGGCGTGCAGCGCACGGCAGCCTCCGCCACCGACGGCGTGCTCGGACGGGCAAAGGACTTCAACTTGTCGCGCCTGGCCTCCAGCCGCGAGCGCCCGCTGACCGGCGCTGCAACCGCGGGCTGCAAGGCGCCGAGGGTCAGGCTGTCGAGGGAACGCTCGGGGTCGGCGAGGATTTGACCCAGCAGGTCGACCCAGGCCTCGACCCAGCAGCGCACCCGCGCCTCATCGAGGATCGCCGTGGCGAATACCCACTCGCCGCCCAGCCCCCGGGCGTTGGGCGTCAGGAACAGGGCCATGTCGAACTTCGAGGTCTGGGCCGGCGCGGCCAGCAGTTCGGCGCTCAGCCCCGGCACCGCGAACTGACCCCGGGGCATGCTGTGCAGCACGAACAGCGCCTGCACCAGCGGGTTGCGCTGGCGGGGCACGGCGCTGGCATCGACGATCTGTTCGAAGGGCAAGTCCGCCTGTTCGAACAGGTTCAATGAATCCTCGCTGACCCGGGCCAGCCATTGGTTGAACGATTGCTGCGGGCGCACCCGGGCGCGCAGCGGCACGATGTTGACGAAGAAGCCGATGAGCTGTTCCAGTTCGGTTCGCGGTCGACCGGCGATATCGGTGCCATAGATCAAATCGTCCTGGCCGGTGAGGCGATGCAGCAGCCAGTCGAAAGCCCCCCGCAGGACCATGAACAGGCTGGCGCCGTGGGCACGGCCCAGGGCTTCGAGACGCCCGACCTGTTCGGCGTCGAGCTGGAAGGCCACGCTGGCCCCGCCAGTGTGCGGGGCCGAGGGACGCGCACGGTCAGTGGGCAAGGCCAGTTGCTGCGGGGCGCCTTGCAGATAGTCGGCCCAGAAATCGCGTTCGCGCTGGCGCTCGGCACTGCCGGCCCGGGCGTTCTGCCAGGCCGCATAGTCGCTGTACTGAATACTCAACGGCGCCAGCGCCGACTGGCTGCCGGCCAGTTGCGCCTGATACCCCGCGCCCAGTTCCTGGACCAGCACGCCGAACGACCAGCCATCGCCGATCAGGTGATGCATGCTCAACAGCAAGCGATATTCCTGAGCGCCCAGGCGCAGCAGGGTGGCGCGTAACAGCGGCGCGCGCTGCAGGTCGAACGGCTGCCCCGCCGCCTCGGCCTCGGCCACCGCCAGGGCGGTGGTTTGTTCGCCATCGCGCAGACCACTGAGGTCAAGCACCGGCAAGGCCAGTTCTACCTGACCCGCACAGTGCACCAGGGCCACGCCATCCGGGCCCGGCACAAAGGCACTGCGCAAACTCGCCTGGCGTTGCAGCACACCGGCCAATGCCGCTTGCAGGGCGTCCACCCGCAGCTCGCCACACAGACGCAACTGGGCAACCATGTTGTAGGCCGCCCCGGCCTGCTCCCCTCCCAGCTGCTGGGCCAGCCACAGGCTGCGTTGCACCGGCGACATGGCCTGCGGGCCGCTGACATGCAGCGCCTGCAAGGGTACGCCGGCGGCCAGACGTGGTGCAGCGTCAACCATGGCCGCCAGCCGGGCCAGGGGGCTGGCGGCAAACAGCGCGCTCAGGGGCAATTCGACGTTGAACTCGGTGCGCACCCGCGCCAGGACTTGCACGGCGGCGAGGGAATGCCCGCCTACGGCGAGAAAGATGTCGTCGCGGCTGATCTCGGCGCCTTCCAGCACCTCGGACCAGATCGCCGCCAGACGCTGTTCGGTGTGGCCCAGGGGCGCGGCACCTGCCGGCGCGGCCCCACTGCGGCTCAATACGGGCCGGCGATAGACGTGATACGCGCCCAGTTCACCGGTCTCCAGACGCTGGCGGCAGGCCGAGCGTTGCAGCTTGCCGCTGGTGGTCTTGGGCAAGGCCGCCGGCTCGAGCAGGGCAATGACGCTGGCCGGTTCCTGCTGGGTTTCACTGACCACCCGGTCGATGGCTTCGATCAATACTTGAGGGTCGAATTTCTTTTGCACACTGCGCCCGATCTCGGCGGCGATGCCAATGCATTCGCGCCCGTCGACCTGCACCGGAAACGCTGCGACACGGCCCTTGCGCACCGCTTCGACGCCCTGCTCCACGGCTTTTTCGATGTCTTGCGGGTAACGGTTCTGGCCGCGAATGATGATCACATCCTTGGCCCGCGAGGTGATGAACAGACCGCCCTGATGCAGGAACGCCAGGTCGCCGCTACGCAGCCAGCGGCCGTCGGGCAGGTCGAGGAAGGTACGGGCGGTGGCCTCGGGGTTGCGCCAGTAGCCACGGGCCACACTGGGCCCGCGCACCCAGATTTCACCCACGCTGTTTTCAGCCACCGGTTGCAGGGTCTGCGGGTCCATCAGGCGCACCTGATCATCGAACAGCAAACCACCGCTGCTGACCATTTCGCTGCCGTGCGGGTCAGGGACCACCCGGCCCAGCGCCAATTGCTCATGGTCCACATGCAGGGTGTAGTACGGGCCGCCACGGGTGTTGCTGGTGACCATCAAGGTCGCTTCAGCCAGGCCGTAGCATGGATGTACGGTGGTTGCCGCCAGCCCTGCCGGCGAGAAGCGCTCAACGAAGTCGGCCAGGGTGTCGGCCCGCACCGGTTCGGAACCGCAAAACGCAACCCGCCACTGGCTCAGGTCGAGCTCGGCAAGCAGGCTGTCGCGCACGCTCTCGGTACACAGGCGGAAGGCAAAGTCAGGGCCGCCGCTGAGGGTGCCGCCGTAGCGGTGGATCGCTTCCAGCCAGCGCGCCGGCCGGGCGAGGAAGTGCTGGGTGGTCAGCAACACCAGCGGCACCCCGGCATAGATAGGTTGCAGCATGCCGCCGATCAGGCCCATGTCGTGGTACAGCGGCAGCCAGCTGACAAAGACATCCCCCGGGCGGGTGCCAAAGCCCATTTGCAACAGGCGCTGATTGTCCAGCAGGTTGGCGTGGGTGACTTCGACGCCCTTGGGTTCGGAGGTGGAGCCGGAGGTGTATTGCAGCATGGCGATGGCATCGCCCGGCACGGCACGGGGTTGCCAGGCCCGGGGCGCTTGCGCTTCAAGATCCTGGACGCTGGCCAGGGCCGGCAAGGACGCCAGGGTCAAGCCATCACGCAGCAACCGGGAAGCGTCGAGGGCAGCATGCTCGCAGAGAATCAACGAGGGCTCGGCATCCATGGCCATGCCTTGCAGGCGTTCGGTGTGGAACTGGCGATTGCGCTCCGGCGGATAGGCCGGCACCGCGATCAGCCCGGCATACAGGCATGCGAAAAAGGCCACTATGTAGTCCGGGCCGTTGGTCAGCAGCAGGAGCACCCGGTCGCCCTCCCCGGCGTGCTGCCCGAGGCAGGCGGCCAGGTGCCGGACCCGGGCATCGAGCTGGGCGTAGGTGTACAGCTCGGTGGTCTGGTTACCGTCACCGAGAAAGCGCAGGGCCAGTTGATCGCCTTGCTGCTCGGCGCGCTGCGCCAGCATCTCGATCAGGGATTGGGGTTGAGGCTGATGTGGGATGGCCATGGGGCGTCCTCCTGCAATCGCAAAAAGTCAGAAAAAAATCGGGGGGGGGTACTCAGCGCACGTCGGCGCCGTGGGGTTCGGCCATGGCCACCACCACTTTGCGTGGCCCCTGAAACGGTGCGCGACCGTGGGCGGTGAGCATGTTGTCGAGCATCAGCACGTCATTGTCCTGCCAGGAAAATTCGACCTGTTCCTGTTGCATCACGCCGCGAATGTCCTCCAGCAGGCTTTCTTCCAGCGGGCTGCCGTCGCCGTAATAGACGTTGCGCGGCAAGTCCTCTTCCTCCACCAGATCGAGCAGGGTTTCGCGCACCTCCTCGGGCAAGTTGGAAACGTGGAACAGGTGCGCCTGGTTGAACCACACCGCGTCGCCGGTGCGCGGATGGGTGGCCACCGCCTGGCAAACCTGGCGCGTGCGCAGGCCGCCGTCGTCTTTCCACTCCAGGCTGATGCCGTGGGCCTCGCAGTAGGCGTGCACGACAGCGCGGTCCTGGGTGTTGAATACCTGCTCCCAGGACACGTCCAGGCCGTTGCCGTAGTTGCGGGTGTACATCAGGCCTTTGCTGGCGAAGCGCTGGCGAATCTGTTCACCGACCCGGCGATAAATTGCCCGGCTGTCACCAATCGGCGTGGCACCGCCTACGGGAGATGCCTGCTGGCAGAAGAACCAGATTTTCATTGGCCAGTCCCGGGTGTAGGCCTGTTCGTTATGCAGCGGGATGTGCTGGTGCGGCGGATATTCGGTAGAGGTGTAGATGCCGGCGGTGACGTTGCTGCGCGGCGTGGAACCGAACTCGTAGGTCAGCAGGTCCGAACCGAAGCCGGTGGCGAAAGAGCGAAAGCGCTCGGCGGTCTGCACCTCGAAGCCGCGCAGCAATACGCCACCGGCGACCAGCAGTTGCTGCTCGATCAGCGCCCGCAGCGCGGGCAGGCAGACCGCCAGTTCAAGACCGGGCTCGCGGGCTTCAATCAGCAGCGGCAAGGGGGTATCGGCATGGCGCAGGGGCCGGATATCGAAGCGTGAATCAAGCATGGAAGACTCCGCGAAAAAAGGACGGCGGTACGACCCGGATCAACCCAGGGCGCGCAATGAAGGGAGCGAGAGACGCGATGCCTGCTGGCGTAGATCCAGGCACAGCGCGAGCAGGCGCTGGAGGAAGTCGGCGCGCTGGCGGTGCAGGAAAAAGTGCCCGCCGTCGCAGATCTGCAAATGGAACGGCCCGCTGCATTCGGCTTCCCAGGCCGCCAGGGCACTGACGGCGACACTGTCGTCACGCCCGCCGAACACATGCAGGGCGCAAGGCAAAGGCCCACGGCGCGGCGGCTGATAGCGGTCACCGAGGAGGAAATCCGCGCGCAGCACCGGCAGCACCATGGCCAGCAATTGCGGATCGTCGAGTACTGCCCGGGGTGTACCGTCGAGGCGAAGCAACTCGGCGATCAGTTCGGCATCGGTCATGGGTTGCGCATCGGGATTACCGTCGCGCTGCCCGGGGGCGGTACTGGCCACGGCGATCAGGGCTTCGGGCGGTTCGAGCCCCAGAGCGACCAGGGCGTGGGCCACCTCCAGGGCCACCACGCCGCCGACGCTATGGCCGAGCATCAGGTAAGGGCCGTTGATCATCGGCGCCAGTTCGGCCGCCAGGCTGGCGGCGAGGACGGGCATATCCACCTGCAACGGTTCATCGCCACGGCCCCCGTGGCCGGGCAGTTCGACCGGCTGCACATCGAGCCATGCCGGCAATACAGCCCGCCACGGGGCGAAGGCCATGGCACTCGCGCCGGAACAGGCGAAGCAGAACAGGCGGATGCGATCGGGGGCGACGGACACTGCGGATCTCCTTAAAAGCAGTCGACAAGCCGGGCCGGCCTTGCCTGGAACACTGCTAATAAGAACGAAAGAAATACCTGGGGAATTAACTGTCTTTGATAAATATTGTTATTTGCAGGGCACCAGACCTGGCCTGGTCTGTAGTCGCTGGCGAGCTGTGCGAGGCGGCGATCGGGCAAAGCCCGCAACCCCTCAGACCGCGTGTATCTGACACACCGAGGGGCGCGACTGGCGACTACAGGATCGTTTTTTGATCTTGATCTTCAAGCCCCTTCGGAAGGAGCGTGCATATCCATTCTATGTATCATGGCTTTTTACGGGTTTCGCCCTTACGGCGAGTCCCTTTTGGCAAACGCCCCAAAAGGAACCAAAAGGTCTGCGCCCTACCATACGGCCGAGCTCGCCTAGGCTCGCCCGGTGCCCTCACTCCGGCGCTGTTGTGGGGGCACGCCGTGACGGGCCATCCATGGCCCGGCACGGCTGGCTCGGCGTCCTGCCTCGCCACCCCCACAACAGCACCTGCGTTCGGCCTTCTGTGATGGGCATCCGCGTCGTTTCGACTATCGAGTGGCGGCAGGGACATCGTTTTTAAAAGCAAAAAGCAAAAATCAAAACAGCGCCTACAAGGTCGTTTTTGATCTGCTTTTGATCTGCTTTTGATTTTGATCTTGATCTTGATCTTCAAGCCCCTTCGGGAGGCCGAGAGGAGGTTCTGCGTAGTGGTCCTCCCGGCATGGATGCCGGGAGAGCCGTGTTGGGCCATGGATGGCCCGTCACGGCGTGGCCACGGAGCGGGACCGGAGCGAGGGAACCTGAGCGCAGCGAAGGCCGTACGCTGGGGCAAGGCCTTTTTGGTTCCTTTTGTGGCTGTTTGACAAAAGGGACTCGCCGTAAGGGCGAAACCCGTAGAAAGCCGTGATACATCAAACGGATATGTACACGGTATTCCAGTTGCTTGAACTAGGTACATATCCGTTCATTGCGCAACGGCGATTTACGGGTTTCGCCCTTACGGCGAGGTACTTTTGGCAAACGCCGAGTGTCGGACCATCCCAAAAATACCCAAAAGGTCTGTGCCCTACCATACGGCCGTGCTCGCCTAGGCTCGCCCGGTTCCCTCACTCCGGCGCTGTTGTGGGGGCACGCCGTGACGGGCCATCCATGGCCCGGCACGGCTGGCTCGGCGTCCTGCCTCGCCACCCCCACAACAGCACCTGCGTTCGGCCTCCTGTGATGGGCATCCACGTCGTTTCGACTATCGAGTGGCTGCAGGGACATCGTTTTCAAAAGCAAAAAGCAAACATCAAAACAGCGACTACAGGACTCTTCGGGAACATTGTGCAGTCGTTGACGAGCCCTGCGAAGCTGCGATCGGGCAACGCCCGTAACCCCCTCACCCGCGGTGTACCTGACACACCGCAGGACTCGACTGGCGACTACTGGAGCTGACAATCTGCCCACGCTCAAGCTTGATCAACTGATCGGCCAGATGGAAATAACGGTCATCGTGGGAGATGACCAGCAACGTCTTACCCTGGGCCCGCAACTCAGGCAGCAGTTCGCAATAGAACACTTCACGGAACGCCGGGTCCTGGTCTGCCGCCCATTCGTCAAAGATGATCACCGGCCGCCCTTCGAGACAGGCAACGATCAACGCCAGGCGCTTGCGCTGGCCCTGGGACAGTTCTCGGGTGGAAAACGAACCATTGCTGACGCTGACTTTGTGCTCCAGGTGCAGCTTGGCCAGCCAATCAGATGCCTGGCTGTCAAGGCTGGAATCCGGCGCTTCGAGCAGGGTGTCGAACAGGTGGAAGTCCGAGAATACCGCCGAAAACAGCTGGCGATAATCGTCCCGCCCGTCCGCCGCCACAGGTCGGCCATCGACCCGCACTTCGCCACTTTCCGGCACGTACAGGCCGGCAATCAGCTTGGCCAGGGTGGTCTTGCCGCTGCCGTTGCCTCCGACCAGGAAGGTAATCTCGCCAGGCTTGAGGGTCAGCGTGACCGGGCCAAGGGTAAAAACTTCATCCTCGCGCTCACTGAAATAACCATGGGTCAGACCATCCAGTTCCAGGGTAACGCCCTTGGCCTGCACCGCAGGCGCCGGCGTTTGCGAGCGGGCTTCGGCTTCCAGTTGCGCAAGGGTCGCTTCAATCCGTGCGCTGGCGACTCGTGCCTGACTCATCTGCGGCAGGTTCAGCAGCACGCCTTCCAGAGGGCCCATCATGTACAGGAAAACCATCACGTAGCCGGTGATCACCGCCGTGTCGGAAGGCACCCACAGGCGCAGGAACAGCACCACACCAATCAGCACCAGAAACAGCAAACGCCCCCAGCCACCGGTAATGGCGAACAGCATCAGGCCCTTGGCCCGGTTGCGGCGCACTTGCTCGACAGCGCTGACCAGTACTTCATCGAGAAAACGCCGGGCCTTGGAGCGGTTGAGTTTGAGTTCCTTGGCCCCCGAGACCATGGCGTCGAAATGACCGAAGAGTTCGTCCTGGCTGGCACCGGCCTTGCGGAAGTACTGCAGCATGTGGGAATGGCACAGGTGGTAGCCCAGGGAGCCAAGGCCGATGGCCAACACCGAAACCAGAAATATCACCCACGACAGGTATGCCAGGTAGCCCAGGCAACCGAGCACCACCACGGCACTGGTCACCAGCATCGGGAAGCCGGTAAAGAAGTTCGACAAGGTGGTGGTGTCGTCGGCCAGGGCCGCCTGGATACGTCCACGTCCGGCCTTTTCCAGCCCGCGCAGGGGCGCCGCAACCACGTGCCGTGAAATGTGCATGCGCAGGGTGGCCAGGCCTTGTTGACTGAGGTAGGCGAACAACGCCCTGGACAGCACCTGGCTGCCCATCACCAGGGCTATCACCAGCACGAAGGGCAGCGCATAGCTGGCCAGGCCGTCCAGTGGAGCATTCAGGGCCTGGTTGATCAGCGCCACCAGCAACACGTTGGCCAGACCGCAGACCAGGCTCGCGCCAATGGCCACGGCCAGCCGTGTGTGCGAGGTGCGAACCAGCATACCGAACAATGACATGGTGTCTCCTTGGGGGTCGGCTGGCGCAGGCCGTCACGCCGCCGCCATCGATAAATTGGGTTCCCGGAATAGACGAAGCCTGTGGCGGATTCTTTAGGACGCGGCATTATTGCAGGTATTGGGAATTAGGTGCTGTTGCTATAGACTCTCATTCTCGCCTGAGGGCGACCTGTCTGCTCCGGAGTCTGTTGCAATGCCCATTACCCGCCGTCGGGCCCTGACCGGCCTCGCATTGTTGCCGGTCGCGCTGTGCGGCTTGCCCGTGGTCCGCGCTGGCGATCCGACACTGCCGAAAGTCGATATTGTCAGTTTCGAGCCTGCCCTTACCGAAAGCCTGCTCGGCCTCGGCGTGGCGCCCCGGGCGGTGGTCAACGCCGGGTATTATCGCGAGTTCGTCGCCAGCCCGGAATTGCCCGACGATGTGCTGGATCTGGGCCCGAGCATCGAGCCCAATCTGGAGTACCTGCAACGCCTGGCGCCGGAACTGATCATCGGCACCTCCTGGCAGCTGGAAGGCACCTTGCTCTCGCGTATCGCGCCGTTGCGCAGCTTCGATATCTATAGCGCGAACGCCCAGCCCTATCGCAATGCCGGCCAGGTAGTGCTGGAGCTCGGCGCTCTGGTGAACCGGCGCGCCGAGGCACAGGCATTGCTGGAACAGACCGACCGCCTGCTCGAGCAGTTGCGCGTCAGGCTGGCACCGGTCAGCCAGCGCCCGGTGTACATCGCGCGCCTCAACCCGGACGGTCGCCACCTGTTGCTGTTCGGTGCCAAGGGCATGTATCAGGCCGTACTCGAGCGCCTGGGTCTGCGCAATGCCTATCAGGGCCGCACCAATGCCTGGGGCGGCAGCCCCGCGGTGGGCATCGAGACACTGCTTGAGCAACCCGACGCATCGCTGCTGTATTACACCAACCCCCGCGAAGCTCTGGCCGCCCAGCGCCGGCTGGACAACAGTCCGATCTGGCGCGCTTTGCCGATGATCCGCGAAGGCCGCGCCCTGGGGCTGCCACGGTTCTACCCCAGTGGCGGGTTGCTGACCGCGCAGCGCCTGGCCCTGTCTATCACCGAACAACTGCTCGCCATGGAATCCAACCGTGCCTGAACCTACTTCACCCCTGCGCCGGCAACCGGTCTGGCTGGCCCTCGGCCTGCTATTGATCGCCCTGGCCCTGAGCGTCCACCAGGGCAATTCGCTGTTGGCCCATGTTTCATGGAGCACTGCCATCGGCCCGGCGTCGCCCGAGGATCTGCCCGCCCTGCTGGTGCGCTACAGCTTTTTGCCACGGCTGGTGATCAGCCTGCTGGTGGGCGCGGCCCTGGCCCTGGCCGGGGTGATATTCCAGCAAGTGCTGCGCAACCCCATTGCCGAACCGACCACCCTGGGCGTGGCTTCCGGTGCCTACCTGGCCCTTTCCGCCTGCGCAATCTATGCTCCGGGCCTGCTGGACGGCGGCCAGGAAGGCGTGGCCCTGGCCGGCGCCGCCCTGGGCATGCTCGCGGTGCTGGGCCTGGCCTGGAGCCGGCGCCTGTCGCCGGTGGCGCTGATTCTCTCGGGGCTGATCATCAACCTGTATTGCGGGACCCTGAGCACCTTGCTGGTGCTGGCCAACCATGAAGTCTTGAGCAATCTGTTCATCTGGCAATCGGGCTCGCTGAACCAGAACAGCTGGCAGGATGTGTATCACCTGGCGCCACGCCTTGGGGTGGCTGCACTGCTCGCCGCACTGCTGGCCCGGCCGCTGCAACTGCTGGGCCTCAACGATGCAGCGGCCGGCAGCCTGGGCCTGTCGCCCAACCGCCTGCGCCTGATGGCCCTGGCCGTAGCCGTAGCCTTGAGCGCCAGCGCCATCGCCAGTGTCGGGGTGATAGGCTTTGTCGGCCTGGCCGCTCCCGCCCTGGCCCGCCTGGCCGGCGCCCGCACCCTGCGCCAGCGTTTGCTCTGGGCACCCTTGTTCGGGGCCTTGCTGCTGCTATTGGCCGACCAGGTGGTACAGGCGTTGGCGCCGCTGCTGGGGGGCGAGATCCCCACCGGCATCCTCACTGCGTTCCTTGGTGCGCCGCTGCTGCTGGTGCTGCTGAGCCGCCTGCATGAAACCCGCCTCAACCCGCCAGCCGCCCGCGCAACCGCTCAGGTCGCCCGGCTCAAACGCACCAGCTGGATATTGCTCGCAGTGCTGGCCATTGCCCTGTTCCTTGCGCTGACCTGGGGCCGCGGGCCGGATGGCTGGTATTTCAGCAGCGGCGCCGAGTTCGACGCCCTGCTGCCATGGCGCGCCCCCCGGGTTGCCGCGGCCTTTGGCGCCGGCATCCTGCTGGCCCTGGCCGGGACCTTGATGCAACGCATGACCGGTAACCCCATGGCCAGTCCGGAAATGCTCGGCGTGAGTTCCGGCGCCGCACTGGGCGGCATTTTTGCCCTGCTGCTGGTGCCCGGCTTCAGCCCTTTGCTGTTGTTGCTGGCGGCCACCTTTGGCGCCCTGCTCGCCTTGCTGGCCATCGTCGCCCTGAGCTGGCGCAGCGCCTTCGCCCCCGACCGCATGCTGCTCACCGGCGTGGCCCTGAGCACATTGCTCAACGCCTTTGCCGCGCTGTTCATGGTCAGCGGCGATTCCCGGGTGCTGCTGATGCTCAGCTGGATGACCGGCTCAACCTATCGCATAGACGCCAGCCAGGCAGTGATCATCTGCGCCCTGGCCGCGCTGTTCCTGCTGGTCACACCGTTGTGCAACCGCTGGCTGGCGATCATGCCGCTGGGCGCCGAACGCACCCGGGCGCTGGGGATTTCCCTGGGCGGCAGCCGTCTGCTGTTGTTGCTGCTGACCGCGGTGATGACCGCGGCGGCCACCCTGGTGGTCGGGCCGCTGAGTTTCGTCGGCCTGATCGCGCCGCACATGGCGCGCCTGCTGGGCGCACAACGGCCGGTCGCACAATTGCTGCTTTCGGCCCTGCTGGGCGGCACGCTGCTGGTGCTGGCCGACTGGCTGGGGCGCAACCTGGTGTTCCCGTGGCAGATCCCCGCCGGGATGTTCGCCACCTTCATCGGCGGCCCGTATTTCATGTGGTTGCTGGCGCGCAAGCGCTGATCCGGAGCAGGACAGAATCCGTCAAGAAATAAAATCTAAATAGTTCTGATTCCCATTCGTTACAGTTTTACCTAAGCTTCGCCTGCACCAACTGCGCCGGCCACTGCCGGGCAGTTGTTTTCGGGCCGGCATACGCGAGAAAACACTAACGGAGAAGCATCATGACCACGCCTAACTTCACCCTTCTTCTGGCTGACGGCCGCAGCGTGATCGCCCGGGTGGCGGACGATGGTAACGCCAGCCTGACCATCGAGGGTGTTGCCCCGGTGTATTTCCGCCGCCAGGATGCCCATGTGCAACTGGAAAGCCTGCCCGAAGCGTTCCCGGTCAGTGGTCTGCTGGCACTGCTGGGCCAGGTCTTCTGCAATTCGTCCCGCGTCCCGCTGCTGGAAGTCAGTGCCCCGCTCTCCCTCGACCGCGCACGGGATGCCATACGCCAGGGGGTGTTCGACACCCTGCTCGGTCATGATGGCCATACCGCACGCCTGGCCTGCTCGCGCAGCAGTTTCTGGCAACACCCGCTGCCCTGGCTTACTACCAGTTCCGCCGCCGGCATGCCGCTGCGCTACACCTTCAGCGGGGAAAAGCGCCATCCGCAGCGGCCACCCATTCCCCACGGCGAGGTCTATCGCCGCGAACTGCCCGGCCTGAACACCACCTTCAGCTTGCGCACCGTGGACATCGGTCTGGACCTGGAGCGTTTCAACCGCTGGATGAACCTGGAGCAGGTCGCGTTCTTCTGGGAGCAGACCGGCAGCCTGGATGAACATGCCGCGTACCTGCAACAGATGCTGGATGACCCGCGGGTGCTGCCACTGATCGGCAGCTACAACGACGAGCCGTTTGCCTATTTCGAGATCTACTGGTGCAAGGAAGACCGCATCGCCCCCTATTACGATGCACAGGACCACGACCGTGGCTGGCACGTGGTGGTCGGCGAGAGCAAGCACCAGAGCGCCGGCAAGCTCAAGGGCTGGTTCCGCTCGCTGATGCACTACATGTTCATCGACGAGCCGCGCACCCAGCGCATCCTCGGCGAACCGCGGATCGACCATACCCGGCAGATCGGTTTCCTTGAGTCCCAGGGTTTCGGCAGGCTCAAGACCATCACCCTGCCCCACAAGAAAGCCGCCCTGCTGCGCCTTGAACGCGAGACGTTCTTCGACGACTACCACCCCTGATCCATCGTATTTGGCCGCACGCTGCCTGATGGGGATCGGGTAGCGCGCGGCCTGCCCTTAATCAACTAAAAAAATAATCACTTCTCACTCCGGAACCTCCATGCACGCAAAAAACCTCTTCGCCTACCATCCCTTGGCGCTGGCCCTGTGTCTCAGTGGCCTGCCACTGAGCACCGCCTTCGCCGCCGAGCAACCCGCTACCGCAACGCCCGGAGGCGCGCTGATGCTGGAAGAAACCAGCATCAATGCCAAAGCCGTCGAGAACCCCACCGGCCATGTCAGCGGCCCGGTGGCGATGCGCAGCACCAGCGCCAGCAAAACCGACGCGGCGATCAAGGAAATCCCGCAGTCGGTGTCGATCATCACCCGCGATGAAATGGACCAACGCAAGGCCGATACCCTGGCCGAAGTCCTGAGCTTCACCCCGGGGGTGATTACCCAGCCGGGGGGGTTCAGCCGTGTGGGCGATGACTTCGTGATCCGTGGTTTCAACGTGGGCTCGGGCACCGGCGGTATTCTGCGCGACGGCATGAAACTGCAAGGCAGCGTGTATGACGGCGGCATCGAACCCTACGGCCTGGAGCGCGTGGAAGTGGTCAAGGGCGCGTCTTCAGTGCTGTACGGCCAACTGTCGCCGGGCGGCCTGATCAACACCATCACCAAGCGCCCGACCGATGTCCCGCTGCATGAAGTCAACGTCGAATACGGCAGCCATGCGCGCAAGCAGTACAGCTTCGACCTGGGCGGCCCGCTGGACGACCAGGGGCAGTTTTCCTACCGCCTCACGGGCCTGTGGCGCGACAGTGACACCCAGACCGTCGACGCTCCAGATGACCGTCGCTACATCGCGCCGGCCTTCACCTGGCGTCCGGACGAGGACACCTCGCTGACCTTCCTCGCCAGCTACCAGGAAACCCGCACCAGCTTCGCGCCGCCGCTGGACTACGACCTGACGACGTCATCCAGCACCCTTTACCCCAAGGTCGACCGCGATTTGTTCACCGGCGAGCGCGGCTTCGATCACTACAACAACTACTCGACCACCATCGGCTACCTGTTCGAGCACAGCTTCACCCCTGACCTGAAAATCCTGCATTCGCTGCGCCACTTCGATGCAAACCTGAGCTGGGACTACATGCAAATTGCCGATACCGGCAGCGCCGCCTTGCGCAATCAGGGACTGCTGGCCCGCAGGGCGAGCATCCGCCGTGAGCACTCCGAAGGCTGGACCAGCGACAATAACGTGCAATGGACCCTCAACAGCGGCCGCTGGCAGCACACTCTGCTGGCCGGGGTGGATTACTACCACAAGACCTACGACTCGCATCGCTATGCTGGCGCCACTTCGCTGTTCAACCCGGACGCACCGGTGTACGACGCACCGACCACCATTACCTCGGCCGATAGCGGATCGGACCTGCACAGTTCGCAGACCGGTCTTTACCTCCAGGATCAGATCAAGTTCGACGACAAGTGGATTCTGGTCCTGGGCGGTCGCCAGGACTGGGCCGAGAGCCGAACCTATGCCAATGCCACCGGCAAGCGCACGCCACGGGAAGACAAGAAAGCCACTGGCCGCATAGGCCTGGTGTATGAAGCAGACAATGGCCTGGCGCCCTACATCAGCTGGAGCCAGTCGTTCTTGCCGGCCAACGTGTTCAACGCCAACGCCGACACCTCGTTCGAGCCAACCGAAGGCGAACAGTACGAAATGGGTGTGCGCTACACCCCGCCAGGCATGAATGCGCTGTTGACCGCCGCGGTGTACGACCTCAAGCAGAAAAACTCCCTGAGCACCGACCTCACCGGCAACACCGTGCAGTTCGGTGAGACCCGCTCCCGGGGTGTCGAGCTGGAGGCAAAAGCCGAGATCACCGCCAACCTCAGCACCACCGCCTCCTATACCTACACCGATGCCAAGATTACCGAAGACTCCGTGGCCAGCCGGGTCGGTACCCGCATCGACGGCGTGCCTTACCACATGGCCAGCCTGTGGGCCGACTATCGCCTGAGCGCCCTGGGTCTGCCCAAGGTCGTGCTCGGCGGTGGCGCCCGCTACATGGGCACCAGCCGCACCTCCAGCTCGGACCTGGACGAGAAGGTTGACGCCTACACCCTGTTCGACGCGAAAGTCAGCTACGAAGTCGACGACAACTGGACCGTGGCCATGAAGGCGCAAAACCTGTCCAATGAGAAGTACCTGTTCTGCAACGTTTCTTGCCGATATGGCGACGAGCGCACGTTGATCGGTTCGGTCAATTACCGCTGGTAAACGAGGTACCGCATTCTGTAGGAGCGAGCTTGCTCGCGAGCTGTGTGCGTATGGCAAAGCTCGCGAGACAAGCTCGCTCCTACAGGAGGATCGGGTGTTGGATATGCAAAAACGCCGCGGTCCGTTTCGGGGGGCGGCGGCGTTGTTCTTTGTTGAAAAGCTCGCGAGCAAGCTCGCTCCTACAGGAGGATCGGGTGTTGGATGTGCAAAAACGCCGCGGTCCGTTTCGGGGGCTGCGGCGTTGTTCTTTGTTGAAAGGCTCGCGAGCAAGCTCGCTCCTACAGGGGGGCCGGGTGTTGGATATGCAAAAACGCCGCGGTCCGTTTCGGGTCAGCGGCGTTGTTATTTGTAGGAGCGAGCTTGCTCGCGAGCTGTGTCGGTCCAGCGTCAGGCCTGCATCGCCTCGCGCAGGCTGGCCGGGCGCATGTCGGTCCAGTTGGCTTCGATGTATGCCAGGCACTCGGCCCTGGAGGCCGCGACGCCTACCGCTGACCAGCCTTGCGGCACGGCCTTGAACTCGGGCCAGATCGAGTACTGTTGCTCCCCATTGATCACCACCAGAAACTGCGTGTCTTCACGGTCAAATGCCATCGGTTGTCTCCTGCAGATAGTTGGGCAGACCGGTGTCACAAACACAGGCCTGCCCATGGAAGACGCTCGACACAGCCCTGAAATTAGTCCCGCCCCCATTCGCCCCGTTACATTTCAGCCTTGGCCACCAGGCGCCGCTCAACCAGATTGTCACGGTTGAGGCCATAACGACGGGCCGTCAATACCCCGACCAGGCCCATCATCGCGCAGAACATCACGCACACCCAGGCGCTCCACGGCATCAGCGCAATCAGCAGCAACGGCGTGGTACTGGCCCACAATGCGTAGGCAATGTTGTAGGTGAAGGAAATCCCCGAGACGCGGATCGGCGCCGGAAACAGGCCAACCATGACCGAAGGCACCACCCCGACAATTCCGCAGGTCAGACCGGCGAAGGCGTATGCCAGGCCGGGCAAGGCCCATTGACCCACCAGACTGGCGTACAGCAGGCCAATGCCCAGCGGCAGCAGCACGCTGTAGAGCACGATGCTGCGCCATACGCCAATGCGGTCGACGATCAGCCCGGCCAGTACACAACCGATATTCAAAAACACGATGCCCAGACTGCTCAGGGCAAAGGTATGACTGGCCGTCATGCCAAAGCGCTGCTGCATCACGGTCGGGGTGATCACCACAAACACCACCACGGCACTGGTCAGCACGCAGGTGAGCAATGCCGCCGGCAGCAATGACGCCCGGTGATCGCGCAATACAGTGCGCAGCGGGAACTCTGCCCGGCCCTCTTTGCGTTCGCGCAAAGCCAGAAATACCGGGGTCTCACTGAGCCAGCGGCGCAACCACACGCCAATCACACCAAACACGCCGCCGAGCAGGAACGGGAAACGCCAGGCGTAGTCGAGAATTTCTGCCGGGGTAAAGAGTTGTGCCAGCAGTGTCGCGGTCAAGGCGCCGATCAGATAACCGAAGGTCAACCCGGCCTGCAAAAAGCCCAGGGCAAAGCCCCGGCGCCCGGCCGGCGCGTGTTCGGCGACAAACACCCAGGCGCTGGGCACCTCGCCGCCGACTGCCGCCCCCTGCAGGATGCGCAGGGCCAACAGGATCAGCGGCGCGAAATAACCGATATCGGCATAAGTGGGCATGATGCCGATCAGCAGACACGGCAGTGCCATCATCAGAATACTGAGGCTGAACACCCGCTTGCGCCCCAGGTGGTCGGCAAAGTGCGCCATCAGGATTCCGCCCAGCGGACGTGCCAGATAGCCGGTCACGAAAATGCCGAAGCTTTGCAGCAAGCGCAGCCATTCAGGCATGTCCGGCGGGAAAAACAGTTGACTGAGGGTCAGGGCAAAGAACACGAAAATGATGAAATCGTAGATCTCCAGCGCCCCGCCCAGAGCTGCCAGCCCCAGGGTTCGGTAGTCGGAACGGGAAAAACGCACCGTTGTGGCTTGGGTATCGGCAGACATAATTACGCTCAATGTGAACTGGACGCGCCTATGTTGGCGCTTGAAGTCGAGGGCGCGAGCATAGCAAATCTGCCCCTGTTCTGTGGCAGCCGGCTTGCCGGCGATGCTTCAGACAAACCCGGGTGCCTGCATCGCTGGCAAGCCAGCTCCCACAAGTGCACACAAGCCATGGGCCAATGCACCAATATGCCCATGTGGGAGCCGGCTTGCCGGCGATGCTTCAGACATACCGGGGCGACTGCATCGCTGGCAAGCCAGCTCCCACAAGTGCACACAAGCCCTTATCCAATGCACCAATATGCCCATGTGGGAGCCGGCTTGCCGGCGATGCTTCAGACACACCGCAGCGCCTGCATCGCTGGCAAGCCAGCTCCCACAAGTGCACGCAAGCCATGGGCCAATGCGCCAATATGCCCCTGTGGCAGCCGGCTTGCCGGCGATGCTTCAGACAAACCCGGGCGCCTGCATCGCTGGCAAGCCAGCTCCCACAAGTGCACACAAGCCCTTGGCCAATGCACCAATATGCCCATGTGGCAGCCGGCTTGCCGGTGCTGCTTCAGACATACCGGGGCGCCTGCATCGCTGGCAAGCCAGCTCCCACAAGTGCACACAAGCCCTTGGCCAATGCACCAATATGCCCATGTGGCAGCCGGCTTGCCGGTGCTGCTTCAGACATACCGGGGCGCCTGCATCGCTGGCAAGCCAGCTCCCACAAGTGCACACAAGCCCTTGGCCAATGCACCAATATGCCCATGTGGCAGCCGGCTTGCCGGCGATGCTTCAGACACACCGCAGCGCCTGCATCGCTGGCAAGCCAGCTCCCTCAAGTGCACACAAACCATGGGCCAATACGCCCCGTGGGAGCCGGCTTGCCGGCGATGGCTGCCCCGGCTGCATGCTATTCCTGCCAGCCTCCGCCCAGCGCGGCGTATACATCCACCAATGACAACGACACCTGGGCCGTGCTCTCAACCAGCGCGGCCTGGTTGGCCAGCAATGCATTTTGTACGGTCAATACGTTCAGAAAATCCACCGTGCCCTGGGCGTACTGTTGATGAACACTGTCCAGTGCATGCTGACTATGCTCCACCGCCTGTGTGAGGCTGTCGCGCCGGCGCTGACCGGCCTGATAGGCAACCATCGCGTCGTCCACTTCGTGCCAGGCCCGCAACACGGTTTTGCGATAGGCAATGGCCGCTTCTTGCTGGCGTCCTTCCTGCAATTGCAACGCCCCTTGCAAACGTCCGCCCTCGAACAGCGGTACGCTCAAGCCCGGCCCAAAGGCAAAACTGCGCGAACCCCAACTGCCCAGATCCGACAGTTGCAGCGCCTGAAACCCGAGGCTGCCGGACAAGGTGATACGCGGATAAAAATCCGCCCGGGCCATCCCGATCGAGGCTGTAGCCCCATGCAGACGGGCCTCGGCACGGCGGATATCAGGACGCCGCTGCGCCAGTTCACTGGGCAGACCGGCCGGTACATCAGCCCCAAAGGCCGGAACCGCCTGGGGTTCGCTCAGTTGCTGTGCCATCGCCCGTGGCTCTCGGGCCAGCAGCAGGCTGAGGGCGTTGATCAACTGCGCGCTGTGCTGTTGCAAAGGCGCCGTTCGCGCTTCGATTTCTGCCACCTGGGCCGCCGCTTCGGACACTTCCAGGTCGGTGGCCACCCCCTCTTTTACCTGCAACCGGGTCAACTCCAGGCTGCGCCGGGCAATCTGCAGGTTCTGCTGCACCACGGCCAGTGCCTGCTGGGTGGCTCGCAACTGGATATAGTGCTGTGCGGTCTGCACGATCACCAGTAACTGCACGCCATGGCGGTCTTCTTCGGCCATCTGCACAGAAGCATCGGCCGCTTCCACAGAGCGTTTGACCCGGCCCCACAAGTCGGCTTCCCAACTGAGCCCCAACCCGCCATTCCACAGGTTGAACGCCTGTTTGCCACTGTGGCCCGAGGGGTCGTTCAAACCCTGCTGACTGTTGCGGCTACGGCTGTAAGCCAGGGACCCGTCAACCGCAGGCAGGCTGTCAGCCGCGATTTGCCGGCGAATGGCCCGGCTCTGCTCAAGCCGGCTGGCAGCCAGCTGCACATCGAAGTTGCTCTGCTGTGCTTCTTGCACCAGGGCCGATAATTGCGCATCGCCAAAACTGTCCCACCAGCGCGGGTCTACCGCCGACTCGACGGTGCGGCTATGACCCTGCTCACTTGCCACCGGAGCCCAACGCTCAGCCAGTTGCGGCACGGGGGCCTGAAAATCCGGCCCCAGTACACAACCACTCAAAGCCAGCGCGCTGTAACAGGCCACAGCGCAGACCAGAAAACCAGGCTTCATCGCACACTGACCTGTTCATTGGCAGTGGCTGTGGCTGTGGTGTCGATGGACGCATCCACCGACATTCCCAGACGCAGCCGCCCGGCTGACAACTGTCCCTGGTCCAGAGTGACTTTCACCGCAATGCGCTGCGCCACCTTGGTGAAGTTGCCAGTGGCGTTGTCCGGGGCAATGGCCGAAAACGTTACCCCTGTGGCCGGCGCAATACTGTCGACGACACCGAGCAGGGTTTCGCCGGGAAAGCTGTCGACCTTGATCGTGACCCGTTGCCCCGGGCTGACGTGGGTCAGTTGGCGCTCCAGAAAGTTGGCGACCACATACGCCTGGGCCAATGGCACCACCGCCAGCACTGAGTCACCCGGTTTTACATAGGCACCCAGGCGCACGCTGCGCCGGCCCACTACGCCATCGAAGGGCGCCACCAGGCGGGTGTGGGACAAGTCCAGCTCGGCCCGGGCCTGCAAGGCTTCGGCATGCTGTACCGAAGCCCGGGCAGCAGTGGTTTGCGCCACCAGCACCCGGGTTTGCTGGCGGGCAGCCTCCAGCGCAGCACGGTGTTGAGCCAGTTCGGCACGGGCGATCTGTGAGCGGTTTTTTGCCTGCTGCGAGTTTTGCAGCGTGCCCGCGCCCTGCCCGGCCAGATGTTCATAGCGCTGCAATTCATGCCGGGTAAACTCAACCTGGGCCAGATCAGCGTCAACCGTGGCACTGGCCTGCTCGATCAGCGAACGCTGACGCTCGAGCATGGCCAGCGCGTTGGCCAGTTGTGCCTGGGCCGTCGCCACATTGGCCCGGGTTGCTTGCAGGTTGGTCTGGTAGTCCTGGGGATCAATGCGTACCAGCAACTGACCTGCCTTGACCGGCTGGTTGTCTTGCACCAGCACCTCATCGATAAAGCCTGCGACTTTTGGCGCGATCAAGGTGTAGTCGGCACTGACAAAGGCATCATTGGTGCTTTGTACTGTGCTGGTGGCAAAGATCAGTTGCCATAGCCCGTACAGCACGACTATCGCCACCAGGCCCGCACTGCCCAGTACCCAGGGCTTGCGCCCGATTGTTGTGGTCATTTCACGGCTCCAACAGCTGTGCCCGGCGGATAGATCCGCGTCGGGCCAAAAGGAATTAATACAATTAACAACAGCGCCAGACCGGCCATGTACAGATAGAGGTCTGAAGATGTCAGGACCACCGCCTGCTGGTGTATCCGGTGTGCCAGATCTGTACTGCCAGCCACCAGCGGCGAGTTACCCAGGCGATCGATCAGCATCGTCGAGTGGAAGTGCTCGCGGTTGAGTGTCAACACCCCAAGAAGGCTGCCCGCGGCCGTTGCCGAAAAGCCTTTGACGGTATTGAACCAGGCCGAGGCAAACGGCCCGTCGGCCGGGTTCAGGCCACCGGTGGCCAACATCAACAAAGGAATCACTGCCATCGGCTGGGCGATGATTTGAATCGCCTGCAACGGGTAGAAGTTCTCCCGGCTCCACGCCGCCGTCACTTGTGAACCGATGCCACAGGCCAGTGCCAGCAACCCGAGACCTATGGCCAGAACCCAGCGGCAATCAACCCGGCGCAGGTTGCACAGGGCAACCACCAGCGGCAGCGCAAGCAATTGCGGCAGCGCCACCAGCAACATCACCGGAGCGGTTTCCAGCGGGCGATAGCCCTGGATCTGGGCCAGATAGCTGGAGGGAATCTTGATCACTGCCAGCAACACAAACAGCACCCCGCCCAGGGTCAGCAAGGCGTGGGCCAGATTGCGGATTTTCAGCAATTGCAACTTGAAGAACGGCAGTGGATGAAACCATTCGTTGATAAAGAACAGCACCAGCAGCGTGCCGCCGCCGAAGATGAAAAACCGGATCATCGGCGACTCCAACCAGTTCAGGCGCTGGCCCAGTTCCAGCGCCAGAACCAGCATGATCAGGCCCGGCAACCCCAGGAGCAGGCCGCGCCAGTCAAACTGTTTGAAGCGCTCAAGGCGCAGCGGGTCCTGCGGCAGACCCCAGGCCACACAGCCCATTGCCAGCAGGCTTAGCGGCACAATCTGCCAGAACGCCCATTGCCAGCCGGCATATTCCACCCACCATGCGGACAGTGGCGTACCGAAGCTGGGGCCGAAGGTTGCGGTCAGCGCATAGCTGCCCAGGCCGTATAGGCGAATGCCCGGCGGTAAAAACCGTAGCGCCACCGACATCAGCATGGGCGGCAACGCGCCACCGGCAAACCCCTGCAAAGTGCGCAGCACCATCAGTACATCAACGTTAGGGGCAAACGGACAGAGGATGCCCAGCAGCAAAAAGGCACCTATGGCACACAGGGTGAAACGGCGCAGGGAGAATGTCGCAGCACACCAGGGTGCAAACGCCATGGCGCTGATCGACGTGGCGCTGTACACCGCCAGCAACCAGGTGCCCTCGTCATAGCCAATGCCCATGGCGCCACGGATATCGGGCATTGCCACCTTGGTCACGTTCTCGTTGAACCCCGAGACCAGCACCGCCAGCAATACCCCTACCAGCCCGGTAAAAATCCGCAGGCCAAAAGCAGCATTGGCTGGGGGGGATTTGGCTGACATCGCGGCGATCGTGGAACCGGCGGTCAGCGAGGTCATGCCCCGCCCTCCGGCGCCAAATGACGCCCACGTTTAAAACGCCAATACATGGCTGACTCCGTCTTTTAGATGACGAAAAGTTTAACCAGCAGGCAATGCTATAAAAATTGATAAATAGCTAACTATGGAGTGCGTCGGACGCAATCCACAGCCAGATCGAGAGCAAGCGTGTGCCTGAAGCGAGGATCTCTCAGGCCACGGCGTTATCGCAGAACGTCTTGAGGGTGCGGCGCAGCCAGCGGTGGGCATGGTCGTTGTCCAGACGCGGGTGCCAGGCTTGAAAGATTTCAACCGGTTGCAGGGGGATCGGCAATTCAAAAGGACGCAGTTTCAAACCCATTGGGGCCAGGGTGTTGAGCAAGACCTGGGGCATCAGCGGCAAGATCAAATCCGCGCCGGCCAGGGCAAAAATCGCCGAGTAAAAAGTGGGCGTGGTAAAGGACACCCGGCGCTCCAGCCCCTGCTCGGCCAGCACCGTATCAATCGGCCCGCGAGCCCGACCCCGGCGCGAAACACTGATGTGGTCAAAGGCGATAAAGCGTTGCGCGGTGATGGGCTGATCGAAGATCGGATGACCTTCCCGCGCCAGCCCCACAAAGGGGCAGGTAAACAGCCGCTGGACCTTGATGTCTGAACTGAATTTGTTGGTGGCACAGATGGCCAGGTCAATGCGCCCTTCGCTCAAGGCTTCATCATCGGTGAAGCCTTCAGGTACTACCCGCAGCGACGCCTTGGGCATCTCCAGGGCCATTTGCTGACGCAAGGCACCCCCGTACACACCGAAAAACACGTCATTGGCGCGAATGCTGAAGGTGCGCTCCAGCAGGCGCAGATCACTGTCCTGGCTCTGGGTGAAGACACCGTGGGCCAACTCCACCACGCCCCGCACCTGCTCGCGCAATTCCAGCGCCCGGGGGGTGGGCACCAGGCCACGTCCCGAGCGCACCAGAATCGGGTCGTTCAAGGCATCGCGAATGCGGGTCAAGGTGCGGCTCATGGCCGGAGCACTCAGGTTCATGCGCCGGGCGGCGCCCACTACCGAGCCCTCTTCGAGCAAGACATTCAGGGCAACCAGCAGATTCAAGTCAGGTATTTGCATGGGGCCAAAGGGTAGCGTTTAACGCGCCGGATCGCTAGACGGGCAATGCTGCATTGTTGCATGACAGGTAAAACTGTATCGCCACTTGTTAGGTAGCTAACTAAGTTAAGGATTGGTACATTGTTTCCCGTCAGGCCGAGGCCTGACGCTCTCTTTGGTTGAGATTTTTGGCCATTACCGGATCCCCATGATGGTAATGGCCTTTTTTATTTCTTGAACCACGCCACAACGCTTCCCCCGAATCCCCCCCTCTTATCGCGCCATGGCAACCCCGTTGCCGGTGGTGGCCTGACTGTTCCTGAACTACGCTCCGTGCGCATTCCATTACAGGGTTTGGGGGCTTTATGCAGCTAGGCAATAAAATTTCGAAACTGGAGCGGCTGCTCTGTAAATACAGCCGCTGGATTCATGCCGCGCGAATCAGCCTCGCCTTTCTGACCACCTTCGTTGCCATCCGCTATTTCAAACTCGACGGCGCGTCTTACGCCCTGATCACCATGCTGATCGTGATGGGGCCCCAACCTTACTGGGGCAATGTGTCTTCCCGTGCCGTACAGCGCACCTTCGGCACCGTCATTGGTGCGCTGTCCGGGCTGGCGGGGCTGTATATGGAGCTCTACTCGTTTCCCGCGATGCTGGCGTGGAGCGCGGTCACGATGTTTATCGCCGGTTACCTGACCCTGGGTAAACACCCCTATATGGCCCTGTTGATCGGCGCCACCCTGGCGGTGGTCAGTTGCGCACCGCCCAACGACATGGAGTCGGCAATCACCCGCAGTCTTTATGTACTGGCAGGTTCGGTACTGGCCATGCTCTTCACCAGTATTTATCCGCAACGGGCGTATACCGACATGCGAATCAAATTCAGCGAAAGCCTGGGCAAACTCAGCGAGTTGTATGAAGCGTACTTCTCCCCGCTGGTGCTGGAACGGCCCAATCTGGATGACAAGTTGAAAGACGAGCTGGACACAGTGGTCAAGCTACGCAATTACGTGTCGGCGGCCAGCAACGAAAGCAATTTGAAGCCCGAAGTTTTCAACTCCATGCAGACCCTGCACCGCAATTTGTTCACCACCATGAGCCTGATGATTGATGCCTACTGGGCGTCCCATGAAGGGCATAAGCTGATTGAGAGCGAGCCCGCCCTGCGTGACCTTAATCGCTTGATCCCGCAGGCCCTCGAGTCGCTGCAGGACAAGCTGTGCAACGGTGTTTCGGATAACCAGATCAGCGGTGAACTGCGCCAGAAAGCCAACGACTTGAAAGAGCTGGTGCTCAAGTGCATCGATGGCAAGGTCAACGAAACCCAGTTTTATGCCTTTGTCTGGCTGAGTCTGCAAATGCTCCGGCAACTGACCGATCTCAACGACCAGCTGCATGCTGCGCTTTACCAAAAAGGCCATCGGCATCTGTTGCTGAAAAATCCCCTTCAAGCCCATAAATAGCGCCAGGCACTCTGGGTGGGCAATCGTCTATCTGGAGGCTAGCAGGCGATCCGCCCGCTATTTTTCAGCAACCCATCACTCATTTAAATGACATATCGCACTAAAGATTAATAATTCTTCACTCAAAACAATGGGTTATCGGGTACCAAAGGCACTTGAAATCCCGCCAATACCTTCGTAACCCTCTGTTTTTTAAATAGTTATAAGAAGTCAACCAGACTTCTATCAATATCTGCCCCCCCCTCCTCCAGCTTCTGGCCAGTCGGAAATTATGGTCTAGGCTCTGTTCGCGCCCGTCTGACAAGGATTTGAACGGTTGAGCCCCATGAAAACAAATCTCGCATTCGCCACCCCGCCACACCTTTTACCCACCTTCGCAAGCGTTCAACGTGCGCAGCGTTTTTGCCTGCACCTCTGCCCGACCGGCACTCCAGAACTTAAATTTTTTACCGCACTGTAGATAGGAGGGCTTATGCAGCTCACCCCGAGAGAAATCGACAAACTGATGATTTACACCTTGTCGGACGTGGCATTGCGACGCAAGGCTCGTGGCTTGAAGTTGAACTATCCGGAAGCAGTTTCGATTATCACCGTGACCGCACTGGAAGGCGCACGGGACGGAAAGTCGGTTGAAGACGTAATGAATGAAGCCAGCAAGGTGTTGACCAAAGACGATGTCATGGAAGGCGTCAGTGACCTAATTCCCAACGTTCAGGTTGAAGCGATTTTCACCGATGGCAGCCGCCTGGTTACGGTCCACGACCCGATCAAGTAAAGGCGCCCGCGACATCCGGCTAACGCAAGACAGACCCGTTTTGAGGAATCAGTCATGAGCAGCAAAAAACCCGCGACTCCCGCCAGTGCAGCAAGCCCGCACCAGGATACCCATCCGGATCACAAGATCCCCCATGCCAAAAACCCTGGCGGTGTGCATCAGGGTAATGAACAGGACGTGCCGCTGGGTGGCTGCATCTACGCCAGCAGCCCGATCGTGTTCAACGAAGATCGCCCGGTAACCAAGGTCAAGGTGCGTAACACCGGTGACCGGCCGATTCAGATCGGCTCGCACTTTCATTTTTTCGAAGTTAACCGTGCACTTGAATTCGATCGCGCAGAGGCCTTTGGCAAACGGTTGAATATTTCCTCAACCACTGCGATCCGCTTCGAGCCGGGTGACGAGATTGAAGTGTCGCTGGTGCCTTACGGTGGCAAGCAAACCCTGTACGGCTTCAACAACCTGGTGGATGGCTGGGCGCCGCACAAACTGACCAGCAACCATGAACGCCCGGAAAAACTGCAAGCGATCCAGCGCGCGCGCGATCACGGCTTCAAGTTTTCCAAGCCCGCCAAGTAATCAACGCATTCCCATACTTTGCACTCGCGCCGTTGAGTTATTGACGCCCGTGCGGCATTAGAAAGGAGCCACCGATGCCTACCATTTCACGCAAAGAATACGCCGGCCTGTTCGGCCCGACCACGGGCGACAAGATCCGCCTGGGTGATACCAACCTGTTTGTCGAAATTGAAAAGGATTTACGCGGTTACGGCGACGAGTCCGTATACGGCGGCGGTAAATCCCTGCGTGACGGCATGGGCGCCGACAACACCCTGACCCGCGATAACGGCGTACTGGACCTGGTGATCACCAACGTCACCATCATCGACCCGATCCAGGGCGTGATCAAAGCCGACGTCGGCATTCGCGACGGCAAGATTGCCGGGATTGGTAAAAGCGGTAACCCGGGCACCATGAATGGCGTAACCCCGGGCCTGGTGGTGGGTGTGAGCACCGACGCCATCTCCGGCGAACACCTGATTCTGACCGCTGCCGGGATCGACACCCACGTTCACCTGATCTCGCCTCAACAGGCTTATCACGCGCTGTCCAACGGTGTGACCACCTTCTTTGGCGGCGGCATCGGCCCGACTGACGGCACCAATGGCACCACAGTGACCCCGGGGCCCTGGAACATCCGCCAGATGCTGCGCTCGCTCGAAGGCTTGCCGATCAACGTCGGCATGCTGGGCAAAGGCAACTCCTATGGTCGCGACCCGCTGGTCGAACAAGTGATCGCCGGGGTTGCCGGGTTCAAGGTTCACGAGGACTGGGGCGCAACTTCAAACGCCCTGCGTCACGCGCTGCGTACTGCCGATGAACTGGACGTCCAGGTCTCGGTGCACACCGACAGCCTCAACGAATGCGGTTACGTCGAAGACACCATCGACGCTTTCGAAGGTCGCACCATTCACACCTTCCACACCGAAGGTGCGGGTGGCGGTCACGCCCCGGACATCATCAAGGTCGCCAGCCAGACCAACGTGCTGCCGAGCTCCACCAACCCGACCCTGCCCTATGGCATCAACAGCCAGGCCGAGTTGTTCGACATGATCATGGTCTGTCACAACCTCAACCCGAACGTGCCGGCCGACGTGTCGTTTGCCGAAAGCCGGGTGCGTCCGGAAACCATCGCCGCCGAAAACGTGCTGCAGGACATGGGCGTGATTTCGATGTTTTCCAGCGATTCCCAGGCCATGGGCCGGGTCGGTGAAAACTGGTTGCGGGTGATGCAGACCGCCCACGCGATGAAAGCCTCCCGCGGCAAGCTGCCGGAAGACAGCGCCGACAACGACAACTTCCGGGTGCTGCGTTACGTGGCCAAAATCACCATCAACCCGGCTCTCGCCCAGGGCATCAGCCACGTGCTGGGCTCGGTGGAAGTTGGCAAAATGGCCGACCTGGTGCTGTGGGACCCGCGCTTCTTCGGGGCCAAACCGAAGCTGGTAATCAAGGGTGGCATGATCAACTGGGCCGCCATGGGCGATCCGAACGCCTCGCTGCCAACCCCGCAGCCTGTGTACTACCGCCCGATGTTTGGCGCCCAGGGCAAAACCCTGCAAGACACCTGCGTGACCTTTGTCTCCCAGGCAGCAGTGGATGACGGCGTCAAGGAAAAAGCCGGGCTGGAGCGTCAGGTGATGGCGGTGCGCGGTTGCCGGACCGTCTCCAAAAGGGATCTGGTGCGCAACGATAAAACCCCGCATATCGAGGTCGATCCGGAAACCTTCGCCGTGAAGGTCGATGGCGTGCACGCCACGTGCAAACCCATAGATACGGCCGCGATGAACCAGCGTTATTTCTTTGGCTGAGACTGTGGGAGCCGGCCCGGCGATGCAGACCACGCAGTTGCGTCTGTGTCGCCAGGCCCGGCACCCGCAGGGTGTGGTCCGTAACAATCAAGGAAGGAGTTTGCAACGTGATTTTGATTGAACACATTCTGGGCAATGCCAAGAAAGACCCGGTCTGGAAACAGAAACTGGAAGGCGCCAACGTCGACCTGCTGGTGCTTGATCAGCGTGAAGCGCAAAAAAGCCGCTGCCGGCGCACCAGTATCGGCGGGCTCGATCTGGGGATTTCGCTGGAACGCAACGTAGTGTTGTCCGATGGCGATGTACTGATGTGGGATGAATCATCGCGCACCGCCGTGGTGGTGCAGTTGAACCTGCGCGACGTGATGGTGATTGACCTCAAGGAGCTGAAAAAACAGCCCCTGGACGTACTGATCAAAACCAGCTTCGAGCTGGGCCACGCCTTGGGTAACCAGCACTGGAAAGCGGTGACCAAGAACAACGAGGTGTACATCCCGCTCACGGTCGAAACCAAAATGATGGATTCGGTGATGCGCACCCACGGCTTCCAGCATCTGCCGTACGCCTTTATTGGCGGCGCAGAGATCCTGCCCAAGCTCACCACCTCCGAAGCACGCCTGCTGTTTGGTGGCGCCGAAGAAACCGACACCCACGTTCACGTCGCCAGCCCGCAAGACAAGCTCGATGCTGCCGCCCTCAAGATCCAGGGCCTGCACAGCCATGGCGACGGTATCAGCCACAGTCACGGGCATGACCACGGCCACTCGCACCACGATCACGACCATAAGCATTAAATCCGGCAAGAAGGCGCCTAGATGAACGCATCTGATCTAATTCGCATCATGCAGTTTGGCGATTCCGTATTGCCAGTGGGTGCCTTTTCGTTCTCGAACGGCGTTGAATCCGCCATTCAGAAAGGCATCGTCCACGATGTCGCGACCCTCAAAGGCTTTGTCCTCACCGCCCTCAAACAAGCGGCCAGTTGTGATGGCATGGGCGTGGTCGCTGCCCACCGCGCGGCCAGCAATGATGATCGTGACGGAATTTTGCGCGCCGACTGGGCCGTGAATAACCGCAAGCTCAACGAAGAAAGCCGGTTGATGGCCACGCGCATGGGCAAAAAACTGGCAGAAATGTCGATCCATGTCGTCGAGAAACCGCTGGTGCGCTGGTGGCTGGAGCAGATCAAGGCCGGTAATGCAGCGGGCACCTACCCCGTCACCCAGGCGGTAGTGATGTCGACCCAGGGCATTGGCGCCCGCGAGGTGGTGGTGATGCACCAGTACGGTGTGGCCATGACCATTCTCAGCGCCGCGATGCGCTTGATGCGGGTCACGCACCTGGACACCCAGCACATCCTGTTCGAACTCAACCACGACATTGAAGCGTTCTGCGACATCGCCGAAATCGGTGATATCGAGCAAATGTCGTCCTATGTGCCGATTGTCGACGTGCTGGCTGCCGTCCACGTCAAAGCCCACGTGCGGCTATTTATGAACTGATGCTGCAAGCGAATCCGGATCAACAGCGCTGACCTGAGTCGACGCTGAATCAGCTTCAATTTTTGTTAAGGAATTTATCGTGAAAAAGATTACTCGCATTGGTATTGGCGGCCCGGTCGGCTCTGGTAAAACCGCGATCATCGAAGTGATCACTCCGATCCTGATCAACCGTGGCTACAAGCCGCTGATCATCACCAACGACATCGTGACCACCGAAGACGCCAAACAGGTCAAGCGCACGCTCAAAGGCATCCTCGACGAAGACAAGATTCTGGGGGTCGAAACCGGTGCCTGCCCGCATACCGCAGTGCGTGAAGATCCGAGCATGAACATTGCCGCAGTCGAGGAAATGGAAGAGAAGTTTCCGGACAGCGACCTGATCATGATCGAAAGCGGTGGCGACAACCTGACACTGACCTTCAGCCCGGCCCTGGCCGACTTCTACATCTACGTGATTGACGTGGCCGAAGGCGAAAAAATCCCCCGCAAGAACGGCCCGGGACTGGTGCAGGCGGACATTCTGATCATCAACAAAATCGACCTGGCACCCTACGTCGGCGCCAGCCTCGATGTGATGGAAAGCGACACCAAGGTGGTGCGTGGCAACCGCCCTTATATCCTCACCAACTGCAAGACCGGCCAGGGCATCGAAGAGCTGGTGGACATGATCGAACACATGTTCCTGTTCGCCCAGAAACCGGCGGCCAAGAGTGAGGTCACTGCATGACAGCCCAATGCCAGATCGTGAACAACCCTTCAAGGCTTCGCGCTCACTCATTGGGTAATGATGCGCCGGAGCTTGCGCAGTATCAGGACGAGCCGCCGCAAATGAGCAGCGGCGCCGTCGGCAAAAGTGGTTACTTGCGCCTTGGTTTTGAAAAACGCGGCAACCGCAGCGTGCTGGCGGACATGGAGCGGCGGGTTCCGTCGCTGGTGCAGCGGGCACTGTATTGGGACGAAATAATGCCCGAACTGCCCTGCGTGACCATGATTTCGACCTCGGGCTGCATCCTGCAGGGCGATCGCCTGGCCACTGATGTCAATGTCGGGGTGGGTGCCTGCGGGCACGTCACCACCCAGTCGGCGACCAAAGTGCACTCGATGAACGCCAACTACGCCTCGCAAATCCAGAATTTTCGGGTTGAAGAAGATGGCTACCTGGAGTTCATGCCCGATCCCTTGATCCCCCATCGCAATGCGCGGTTTATCACCGAAACCAGAATCAGTATCCACCCTACGGCTACGGCGATTTACTGCGAAATCCTGATGTCGGGACGCAAGTATCACCATGTCGACGAGCGTTTCGGCTTTGACGTGTATTCCTCACGGGTCACGGCCGAAAACCTTGAAGGCAAGGAACTGTTTGTCGAGAAGTACATTCTGCAACCGAAAGAGGAAAGCCTGGACGCCATCGGCGTCATGCAAACCTTCGATGTGTTCGGCAACGTCGTGTTGCTGACCCCCAAGGAGCATCACGACCGGATAGTCGAGCGCGTCCCTGCGATCTTCGACATGGAGGCAGGTATTGCCAGCGGTGTCACCCGCTTGCCAAACAACTGCGGGCTGATTTTCAAAGTGCTGGGCAATGACAGCGGTGAAGTCAAAGCGCAGGTGCGCGAGTTCTGGAAAGTCGCCCGTGAAGAGATTCTGGGCCTGACGTTGCAACCGCAATTTTTGTGGCGATAGGAAATACCAAATGGATCCTGTGGGGGCCGGCTTGCCCGCGATAAAGGCAAAGCGGTTTGACTGACACTGCGCAGTGATGCTTTCGCTGGCAAGCCGGCTCCCCTTGCGATGGATCTGGCCAAGTGCACAATCGGGAGAGTCAATATGGATGCTGCATCAGCCCCTACGTCCAAGTGGTCACAGCTGACCCAAGGTAACGTCTTTCTGGAGTTCGTAGACGTTACCCTGCGCGGTTGTGCCCAGGTCATGTTCCAGAACAATCCGCTGACCGGACTGCTGTTTTTTGCCGCGATTTTTGTCGGTGCCTATGGTGAGGGCAACCCCGCGGTGGCCTATGGCGCGGTACTGGGTACTGTGGTTGCTACCCTTACCGGCTTGAACCTCAAGGACCGTAAATCCTGGAAAGCCGGTTTGTATGGCTATAACGGCTGCCTGGTGGGGGCAGCCTTGCCAACATTTCTGGATGTCACACCGGCGCTCTGGTTGTGCATCATCCTCGGCAGCATGGTCTCGGTGATCGTCATGATTTGCATCGCCGACATTCTCAAGACGTGGAAAGTCGCCGCCCTTACCGCCCCTTTCGTGCTGGTGACCTGGATCATGTTACTGGCCAGCTATGCCTTTGGCGGCCTGAACAGCAGCGTCTTGCCGGTACCCAACCTGCCCCATGAGCTGGTCGCGGTGAACAGCAGCCTGTTCGACGGCATCCATTTGGTCGATGGCACCTTCTACGGCATTTCCGAAGTGTTCCTGTTCAGCAGTGTCATTGGCAGCGTGCTGCTGCTGGCGGGGCTGGCGGTGTCCTCGGTATGGGCTGCAGTGTTTGGATTGTGCGGTTCGCTGCTGGCGATTCTGGTGGCCACGGTGCTGCAGGCCGAACACACCAGCGTCAATAACGGGATGTATGCATTCAGTGCCGTACTGACGGCCATCGCCCTGGGTTCGACCTTCAACAAGCCCAGCCGGCGCGTGCTGATCTATACCCTGATCGGGGTGATTTTCACTGTATTTGTACAGGGCGCCTTGAATACGCTACTGGCACCTGTTGGCATCCCGACCCTGACCATGCCGTTTGTTCTGGCGTCATGGCTATTCCTGGTCCCGAACAAGGATGTGATGCCGCATCACCGTCAATAACGCCCGACTTTTACAGGGAATTTTTCAATGACAGCTATCGCCCGGTTAGCGCCCGCTATCGAGTCGTCCAGCACGACGCGGCGCGCCATCTATTTATTGATCGGCCTGATCGCTGCCAACCTGCTTGCCTGGGCCTGGGCTTTTATCGAGTTCGGCGCCAACCCGGTATTGATGGGCACCGCGTTACTGGCTTACAGCTTCGGCCTGCGGCATGCCGTGGATGCAGATCACATTGCCGCCATCGACAACGTCACCCGCAAGCTGATGCAACAAGGCAAAAAACCCATTGCCGTGGGTACCTGGTTCTCCCTGGGACATTCCACCATCGTGGTGCTGGCATCCTTCGCCATTGCAGCCACAGCCATGGCATTCAAGGACGACATGGCCTGGTTCCATGAAACCGGCGGCCTGATTGGCACCCTGGTTTCCTCCGCCTTCCTGCTGCTGTTTGGCCTGCTCAACCTGGTGATCCTGCTGTCGGTGTACAAGAAGTTCAAACAGGTCAAGGCCGGCCAGCAACTGGCCCCCGAAGAACTCGACCTGCTGGTCGCCAACAAGGGTGGATTGATGGCGCGGATCTTTGGCCGGCTGTTCAATCTGGTGGATAAAAGCTGGCACATGTACCCGGTTGGTTTTTTGTTCGGCCTGGGCTTCGACACTGCCACCGAGATCGGCCTGCTGGGTATCAGTGCCACCAGCGCCTCACACGGCATCAGCCTGTGGTCGATCATGGTGTTCCCGGTGCTGTTTGCGGTGGGCATGGCCCTGATCGATTCACTGGACAACTTCGTGATGATCGGCGCCTACGGCTGGGCCTTCTCCAAACCGGTGCGCAAGCTTTACTACAACATCACCATCACCGCCGCTTCGGTGGTGGTGGCCCTGTTTATCGGCGGGATCGAAGCATTGGGCCTGATCGCCGACAAGCTTGAATTAACCGGCGGGATCTGGACCCCGATCAATGCCATCAACGAAAACTTCGGCCAAATTGGCTACTGGATCATCGGCATGTTTGTGCTGTGCTGGCTGATCTCGGGCCTTAACTACTATCTGCGCGGTTACGACCAACTGGGAGCCAATACCTGATGAAATTTGTCACAGTGCGGGCCTGCTGCGGGCAGCCTGCGAAACCTGGCCTAAAATCCATCCACCTCTCAACAGACGCGTCGTAGGTACTATGACTTTATTACAGGACGTAAAAAATCGGCTTTCCTTTGCCTACGGGGTCGCCTTGCTGGTGGCCATCAATGGCTTTCTCTTATTCTTGCCGGTGCTGCAACGGGGGGTTGCGCACTCCAATGAGGCTGGTGGCTCATTTGACACCTGGAAGGAGGCGCTAAGCTTTTTGGCCTTGCTGGAAATACCCGGGTTCGTGGTGGGCTTTGTTCTGGTGCTGATGTCACTGGGGCTGCTGATCAAGTCCCGAATCAGTTGGTTCTTCGCCCTGTTGCTGCTGGTGGCTACGGTTTGCGTTGATTTTTTCATTCTGAAAAAGCCCGGCGGCATCACCTTCTTCTCGATCTTCACCATTGCGGTACTGGCCTTTTATTGGCGCCGGTTTGACCACTACAGCCTGGCCACCGGCAGCTTCTTTGCAGTGGTCAGCATCGCCTCGCTGATTGTCTACAGCACCCTGGGCACGCTTTACCTGGGCGAAGAGTTCGCACCGGCGGTGACAGATCTGCCGTCGGCGTTTTACTTCGCCATTGTGGTGATGTCCACCGTAGGCTTTGGCGACATAGTGCCGCACACCACCGATGCGCGTTTTTTCACCCTGACGGTGATCATTCTGGGCATCACCATCTTCGCGATCTCGGTGGCGTCCATTGCCGGCCCGCTGATCAGCAACAACATCCAACGAATCGTTAAAGGCAGGATTACCCATATGGCCCGTAAAAATCACTACATCCTTGTCGGCGTCGGCTCATTGGCCCAGAACATTTACAAGGGCCTGAGCGATCGTGGTGAGCATGTCACCGTTGTGTGCGCCACCGGCAGCCAGCACGAGCTACCGGAAAAGGCCGACATCATTGAAGGTGATCCATCGTCGGTAGCCACCCTCAAACTGGCCGGGGCCGCGGATGCCAAGTACATCGTGACCCTGTGCGACAGTGACGCCGAAAACGTCTTCACCATTCTGGCGGCCAAGGAAATAGCCGGTGACGACACCCAGATCATCGCGCTGGTCAATGAAACGCGGAACATGCCCAAGGTCAAACGCGTCAACCCGACCATGGTGCTGTCGTTGCCGCTGCTGGGCAGTGAGTTGCTGGTACGCACCCTTGAGGGGGATGAAATCAACAAGGACCTGATCACCGAAATGTTCTTTGGCAAACGTACTTCCCTGGCCTGACCCGGGCTGCAACTGCAGGAGCGAGCTTTTCAGGATCAAAAGATCGCGAACAAGCCCGCTCCTGCAGGGTCAGTGCTTTAATCTGTCGCTGGCAATGGTTTAACCCTGGCTCCGGCGAACAGGCCCAGTTCAACCGCGGCAAAACCTACCACCAGGCTGGCCACCAGATAGCAGATGGATAGCAGCACCCCGCCCGGATCTTTCATCATCTCCACCGCACCGAATACAAAACTGGAAAAAGTAGAAAGCCCGCCCATGATCCCGGTGCCGATCATTACGTGTACGTATTGATTGATCCGGTTGCTCTTGAACAGCGAAGTGGCGACGCCCAACAGGAATGCCGCGACGATATTGGCGACAAAAATATCCATGGGAAAACCGTCGGCCAGGCGTGGTATCGACAGCATTACAAACTCGCGGCACATGGCACCGAATGCCCCACCGACGAAAATCAGAATAATCAGATTCAGCATGTTCCCTGCTCCTTGTCAGCGCGCCAGCCAGGCGCCAAATGCGGCAGCGGCCAGACCCACCAGTACCGAAATGATCAGATAGCCGCCAGCCAGTGCACGGTCCCTGGCGTTGGCCAGTTTGGAGGCGTCCAGTTGCATGCTGCTGAACGTGGTATAGCCACCGAGAATGCCGGTGAGCACGGCAGCATTCATTACATCGCCATAACGGTCGCGCCAGTCCACGGCAAACAGAATGCTCAGGTAGCCGATAACAAAGGCACCGCTGACGTTGATCAGAAACGTGCCCAACGGAAATTTGCCTTTATAAAACTGCCCGACCCGCAGCCCGATCCACCAGCGCAGCAGCGAGCCCAGGCCACCTCCCAGCCCCACCCAAAAAACGTCCAGCGCAGTCATGTAGATCCCTCTCGTGTCTGTTGGTTTGGGGGGAACTCTAGTTCATAAGGTCAGTTGTCGCTGACGAGTCACGAAGCTGCGATGGACTGCGCAGCAGACCTTGACGCGACTACGCAACTGCAGGGCGCGAAGAAAAGGAGTAACCTGCCGTCCGGCTTTAATTCCCGCCCCATGGAACCCCTATGTTTCCCAACGCTGAACGCTACAACCACTCCACCGAATACGCCAACAAGCTGGTGGACCGCATTGGCCAGACTCCGGCCTGGATCGCCCAGCGCATCGGCGTGACGGAAAAGCGCATGCGCTACATCCTTGCCGGTTCGCGCACCATCAAGGGTGATACCACCGAGATCATCATGAGTTACGCCGAACAATTTTGCCTGGAGTGCCTGGCCGCCGAAGCCAAGGCCGCCAAAGACCGCGCCAAGTCCAAGGCAACCCCGGCCAGCGACGCTTAAAACAAGCCCAGCTGCCCGCCCACCAGTGCGCTGAAATCATCGTCGACAAACGCCAGAATCGCGTCCGCCACCGGTTGTAGCTGGCGCGTCAGGTAGTGATCGTAATCCAGCCCGGCCGTGCGGTTCTCCAACGGCTGGGGGCCGGCCAGGGTGATCACGTAGCTGATGGTGCCGCCGTTCTGGTATTGCCGGGGGCGCCCCTGCCGGTCGTTGTACTCGTCCGCCAGCCGCGCGGCCCGCACATGGGGCGGCACGTTGCGCTCGTAGTCACTCAGCTGCCGGCGCAAGCGCTTGCGGTAGATCAGCAGCTCGTCATGCTCCCCGGCCAGGGTACTGCGCACAAAGTCACGCACGTAGTCCTGATACGGCTGGCGATTAAAGATGCGCAGGTACAACGCCTGCTGAAACTGCTGGGCCAGCGGCGACCAGTCACTGCGTACGGTTTCAAGCCCTTTGTAGACCATCTCCCGGCGCCCGTCCGCGTGCGCAACCAGCCCCGCATAGCGTTTTTTACTGCCCTCTTCGGCCCCGCGAATGGTCGGCATCAAAAATCGGCTGTAGTGGGTTTCGAACTGCAACTCCAGCGCACTGCTGAGCCCGTACTCGTCACGCACATGGGCCTGCCACCATTGGTTGACGTGCTGCACCAGTTCGCGTCCGATACGGGCCGCATCGGCCTCACTGTGCTCACTGCGCAGCCAGACGAAGGTGGAATCGGTATCGCCATAAATCACGCTGTAGCCCTGGGCTTCGATCAAAGCCCGGGTCTTGAGCATGATTTCGTGCCCGCGCAAGGTAATGGACGACGCCAGCCGGGTGTCGAAGAAGCGGCAGCCGCTGGAGCCCAGCACCCCGTAGAACGCATTCATGATGATTTTGAGGGCCTGGGACAAGGGGGCGTTCTTCTCCCGCTTGGCGACCTCGCGACCATTGGCTACCCGCTCGATAATGGCCGGCAAACAGTGCCGGGTCCGGGAAAACCTTGCCCCGCGAAAGCCCGGCACCGAGGTCTCGTCACCGGGTTCACGCAACCCTTCCACCAGCCCCAGCGGGTCAATCAGGAAGGTGCGGATAATCGACGGGTACAGACTTTTGTAATCCAGCACCAGCACCGATTCGTACAGGCCCGGCCGGGACTCCATCACAAAGCCACCGGGGCTGGCCTGGGGCGGGTTGTCTCCGACATTGGGGGCAACGAAACCCTGTCGGTGCATCAGCGGCATGTACAAATGATAAAACGCCGCCACCGAGCCGCCGCTGCGATCCGCCTCAAGCCCCGTCACCGAGGCCCGCTCCAGTAAAAAGGTCAGCAGCTGGGTTTTTTCGAAAATCCGCGTCACCAGCTCGCAGTCCTTGAGGTTGTAACGCGCCAGCGCGGGCTTGTCCTCGGCGAACATGCGGTTGATTTCGTCCATGCGCTGGTACGGCGTACTGATGTCCTTGCCTTCACCCAGCAGGGTCTGGGCAACGTTTTCCAGGCTGAAGGACGGAAACGACCAGGTCGCCGAGCGCAACGACTCAATGCCATCAATAATCAGCCGGCCCGCGGCACTGGCGAAGAAGTGGTTGTTGCGGGTGCCGTGCTCGCGCCACTGCATCTCGCTGGCGCCGCGGCCCAACAGCAAGGGAATACCCAGGCGCCGGGCATGCTCGTGCAACACCCGCATGTCGAACTGGACCACATTCCAGCCAATGATCGCGTCAGGGTCGTGCAGGGCCATCCACTGGTTCAAACGTTGCAGCAACTCGCCACGGGTGGCGCAGAACTCCAGGTCGAAATCCACCGCCGCATCGGCCTCGGTGGCCTTGCCCAGCATATACACCTGACGCTGGCCGCAACCCTGCAGCGCGATCGAGTACAGATCGCCATGGGCACTGGTTTCGATGTCCAGGGACACCAGTTGCAAACGCGGCCGGTAGTCGGGATGGGGCTTCATCCGGGTATTGCGCAGCGGCCCGTCAGCCGCACAGGTGCCGCCGAAGCTCACCGGTGCGGTGATAAAGCGCTCCATCAAAAAGCGCTCCGGGGGGCGGATATCGGCCTCGAACACCTCGACCCCGGCACGCCGCAGGCGCTGGGCGCTATCGATCAGGCGGGCGTGCTGCTGGCAGTAAATACCGAGCACCGGGCGTGACTGAAAATCCTGTAGCGCCAGTTCACGAAACTCAATGCCGGGCTCATCCTGCAGCAACGCCTGCGCCTGAGAACGCTGGGCTGCCGGGATAAACATGACTGCAGTCTGATAAGGCAGGCGCACGTGCTGCGGCCCGTCATCGGTGGCCAGCCAGAATTCGACCTCAATGCCCGACGGCGTGTCGTGCCAATGCCGGGTGAGGACAAAGCCCTGTCTCAGGTCCATCCGTTACAGCCGGGTTACAGACATGTCGCCAGCATCGCCATACGGCGCATGGCTGCGCTGTCGTCCGGCTGTTTGGCGTAATAACTGACTGCCGTGCCCGTGCCCTGCGGCACCAGATCGGCAAAGGAACTGGCGTCACGGGTGTAAACCGTCAGTTCGCCGGACTTGCCGGAGTTGATATAAGCGCTGGCATCCACCCCGAACACCCCTTCGTCCTGCCACGAGAACTTGATGCACTCAGCCACCAGCGGGGTCGGTTTGGCCGAAGCCAGTACCCGGGTCGGGCTTTTGCTGCGGGCATCATTCATTGCAGGTGAAACGCAGCCGGCCAGCATCGCCACGCCCAAGGCACCGATCAGTAATCGCATTGCAAATCCCCTCGAAAAGTTGAGCACGATAACACGCTGCCTGACTGGCTTAGCGCCCGGATCCATACCCTGGCAAAAAGCGCCCATCACAGTGACACCCGGGTAAAGAGCCAAAACGTGATGCAGATCATGAAAGCGGCGGATTTATGCCCCGCAACTGGCGAAACAGCAAGTTACTGCTAGCTTCATCCCGTGTTCCGCGCACAATACGAAAATTAGAACAATTACTCTAAAACCGCTTATCAGATCCGCGCATTCACCCTGCCCGGCGCATAACCAGCACTGGTGCCAGTCGGGTGCCGGTCGACAAAACGCCATAGAGCGGTGAAGGAGCAATGCAATGGGGTTAACCACCGCCCGCAAGGCCAGCTACACCGCGTGGACACTGGCCCTGGTGCCGATACTGGGTTACACCGATAACGCCCGCGACTGGCAAAACCTGCCGACCGATTTGAACATGCTGTTCGGCTATTACAGCCGCATTGACACCAACACCCCCATTGACACCTCTCTGCCCATCGACGGCCTGTCCCTTAATGCTGACGTCTACATCATGCGTTACGCCCGCTCCTTTGCGGTGGACGGTCGCAACAGTGCGATCCAGATTCTGCAGCCCTATGCCGATACTTCGGCATCGTTCGATGATGCGCGCTTCTTTAGCGGCACCAAGCACAACGGCGGCATGGGCGACACCCAGGTGGTGCTGGTGCACAACATCTTCGGCGGCCCGGCCCTGAGCAAGGAAGAATTTGCCAGGTGGAAGCCCGAGACCTTCCTCACCGGCGCACTGTGGATCACCACACCAACCGGTGATTACGATAAAAACAAGGTGATCAACATCGGCGCCAATCGCTGGGTGTTCAAACCGGAAATCGGCTTTGGTACCCCTTTCGGTCCGACCTGGCTGGAGGTCAATACCTGGGTCTCGCTGTACGGCGACAACGACGAATACCAGGGCAACGGCAAGCTCGAGCAGAAGCCGCTGTATGCCGTCGAGGGGCACTACAGCTACACCATCAACCCTGCCCTCTGGGCTTCGCTGGACGCCACCTACAGTGCCGGCGGCGAAACCAGAATCGACGGCGACTGGCAGGACAACAAGCAGGCAAACACCCTGGTCGGCGCCAGCATGGGCTTTATGTTGTCGCCGCAATTCGGCGGTTTGCTGGCTTACACCGATACCGTCTCGGAGCGCACCGGCTCGCCGGATGTCGCGACCTGGACTGTGCGCCTGCAGTACGTCTGGTAGAGATATCGAATATGCCTATTGTGCGTAACACCCTGCTGGGCCTGCTCCTGGTGTTTAGCGGCCAGATCTGCGCCGCGCAGCCTGCGACCATTGAACCCGCAGCCGTAAAGGCGCTGCAACGGATGGGCAGTTACTTGCGCAGCCTCAAACAATTTGCGGTTGAGGCCCGCAGTCAGACCGACCAGGTACTGGATAACGGCCAGACCGTCGAGTTTCGCCATACCACCCGCTTGCTGGCCGAACAGCCCGACAAGCTGCAGCTTTCGATCGACAACCAGGACCTGCAGCGCAGTCTGTTTTACAACGGCAAGACCTTCACCCTTTACCAGAGCCCCGGCACTTACTATGCCCGGGCACCGGCGCCCGCCAATATCGATGCGCTGATCGACCAGTTGCACGAGCGCTACGCAATCGAGTTGCCCCTGGCGGACCTGTTTCGCTGGAATGCCGACACCGCCAGGCAGGCCGGTCTGCGCTCGGCCCTGTTGATTGGCAGCGACACCCTCGACGGTCAGCGCTGTGACCATTACGCACTGCGCCAGGACGATATCGACTGGCAGTTGTGGCTGCGCCAGGGCGAACAACCCTTGCCTTGCCGCCTGATCATCAGCCGCCGTGACATCCCCGAACAGCCGCGCCACAGCGTGGACTTCAGCTGGCAGCTGAACCCGCCGCTCAACGCTAAAAGTTTCGAGTTCGTGCCGCCCGCCGGTGCTCAAGAAGTACCGCTGCAATGGGCACCCGCTCAATCCGGCGCGGAGCAACAGCCATGAAAAACACCCATTGGCTGCTCTGTGGCCTGCTCAGCCTCAGCCTGCTGCACACCTCCCTCGCCCAGGCCTGGCAGATGCGTAGCGGTGGCGGCGCCCGGACCTTCGTCGTGCCCCACAACTTCCCCCAGGGCGGCGGTCACCCGCAGCCGGCTCCGCGCCCCATGCCGCCGGGCCCGCACCCCCAACCGCATCCGCATCCGCCACAGCCGGGGCCCCATCCGCAGCCCCATCCCGAACCGGGACCCCATCCTTATCCGCAACCCGGCCCGGGGCCGCACCCTTACCCGCCGCCAGGGCCGCATCCTTATCCACCGCCGGGACCCCATTACGGGCCTGGCCCCTATCCACCGGGACCGCATCCCGATGGCTGGTACAACCCGTGGGCAGCCGCCGCCGTCATTGGCGCAGCCACGGCAACAGCCATAGCCATTGGCACCTATGTGTCCAGCGTGCCTGCCGATTGCGTTTCGGTGGTGGCCAACAACGTGGCGTATCAGCATTGCGGGCCCAATTGGTATCAGCCGCGCTACGTGGGCGGCAATGTGCAGTTTGTGGTGGTCCCCGCGCCCTGGTAATGGTGCTCAGGCAAGGAATGTCATATGACAGTGCTCAACGATTTGAATGCTCTGCAAGCCAGCGTTGGCGAAGCGGTACTGGGTCAGGATGAAGTCATTCGCCAGATCGTCGTGGGCCTGCTGGCCAACGGTCACCTGCTGCTCGAAAGCCTGCCGGGGCTGGCTAAAACCCGTACGGTCAAGGCGCTGGCCAAGCACCTGGACGCAAAGATGAGCCGTATCCAGTTCACCCCCGACCTGCTGCCCTCGGACATCACCGGCGCCGAGGTGCTGCATCAGGCCAACGGACAAAACCAGATCATGTTTCAGCCGGGACCGCTGTTCGGCAACCTGATCCTGGCGGACGAGATCAACCGCGCACCGGCCAAGGTCCAGGCCGCCCTGCTTGAAGCCATGGAAGAGCGCCAGATCACCGTGGCCGGCAACAGCCATGCCCTGCCGGAACTGTTTATCGTACTGGCCACGCAAAACCCCATCGAACAGGAAGGCACCTACCCGCTGCCGGAAGCGCAGATGGACCGCTTTCTGATGAAGCTGGTGCTCGACTACCCCATGCCTGCGGATGAATCCCGGGTGCTGCGCATGCTGCGCGGTGAAGAACAGGCCCAGGGCACGACCCGCGAAGCCGCAGCCGGCTTCGCCCTGGGCCAGGACGTCATTTTCGCTGCCCGCCGTGAGGTCAGCGCAGTGGCCGTGTCCCCGGCCATTGATAGCTACCTGATCGACCTGATCAATGCCACCCGCCACCCCGCCGATTACGACGCTGATCTGGCCCGCTGGATCAGCATCGGTGCCAGCCCTCGCGGTGGTATCGGCCTGGACCGCTGCGCCCGTGCCGATGCCTGGCTGCGCGGCCAGGCATTTGTCTCGCCGGACAACGTGCGCGCCGTGGTCCATCCGGTGCTGCGCCACCGCCTGCAACTGAGCTACGACGCGGTGGCCGATGGCGTCAGCGCCGATCAGGTGCTGGACCGGATTCTCGCTAAAGTCGCGATCCCCGCCTGAGGAGCAAACCGATGCAGGCTCTACAACAGGATGTCGACGGGCTTGTGTATGTCTCGCTGGGGCAATTAATGGCGCTGGAGCACAAGGCCCGGGCGTTGAGTTTTGTCGCCCGCCAGCCCCAGGGCAGCATCCTCTCGGGCAGCCATGCCTCGCGCTTGCGCGGGCGCGGCCTGGATTTCGATGAGTTGCGCCGCTACCAGCCCGGCGATGATCTGCGCCACCTCGACTGGCGCGCCTCGCTGCGCACCGGCAAACCGGTGGTACGCACCTTTACCGAGGAACGGGACCGCCCGGCGTTGATCCTGGTCGACCAGCGCATGTCGATGTTTTTTGGCTCCAGCCGTAGCTTCAAATCCGCCATCGCCGCCGAGCTGGGGGCATTGGCGGCATGGATGGTATTCAACGCCGGTGACCGGGTCGGCGGTCTGGTCTTCAACGACCAGGGGATCGACAGCATCGCCCCGCTGCGCAGCCGCAAACGGATCGAAATGCTGTGCAGCAAAATCGCCCTGCAGAACCAGCAGCTCAATAGCGCCCTGCCCGACTGCGAAGACGCCGACCAGCTGGACAAGGTGCTGCAACGCTGCCTCGCAGTGGCCGGGCACGATCATCTGATTTGCCTGATCAGCGACTTCGCCGGTGCCGGGCCGCGCACCCTGCAGTTGCTGCGCCAGCTGGCCGTGCATAACGATGTCATCGCAATGCAGGTCTATGATCCGCTGGCGCTCAACCTGCCGGACAACGCTCGCCTGCTGGTGACCCAGGGCCAGTTGCAAATGGAACTGGCGGTGCAGCATCAACATGTACGCCAGCCCCTGGGCGACTTTTTCAGCGGCCGCTTTAAAGAGGTCGCCAGCCTGCTGCGGCGCAGCCAGGTGCCGCTGATGATGTTCAGCACCGCACAGGATGCCCGGAGCCAATTGCGCACTGAACTGGGCAAGCTCGGCGGACCCCATCGATGAACCCCCACATCCCCGCCATCGACCAGCTTCAGGAGCTGGGCCTGCCCGCGCCGATCAGCTATATGCCGCAAACCTGGGGCTGGTGGGTGGTGTTCGGGCTTCTGCTGGCCGGCCTGCTGGTCTGGGCGGCACGGGGATATTGGCACTGGCGGCGCAACCGCTACCGGCGCGAAGCCTTGCAACGCCTGGCCCAATTGCGTGCCAGCGACGAGCCGCTGACAGCCCTGCGTGAACTGCCCACCCTGCTCAAGCGCGTTGCTATTTCCATGCCCGTACCACAAGCCGCCGGCCCCCTCAAAGGTGATGCCTGGCAGGGGTTTCTGGTGAGTCACTGCACACAGCCCTTGCCTGAAGATTTCAGCCAGCAACTGGCAATGCTGGCCTATGCCCCGGACGAGCAACTGCTGGCGCTGCCCGACACCCAACGCCAGCAGCTGTTCGATACCTGCGCACTCTGGGTGGAGCAGCATCATGTGGCAGTTTGATTACCCCTGGCTGCTGCTGTTGCTGCCACTTCCCTGGCTGGGCTATCGCTATTTACCTGAATACCGCGAAGCCCGCAGCGCGGTTCGGGTTCCGTTCTTCAATGCCATGAGCCGGGCCATCGATCAGGCTCCGCAAACCTCGGGTGCGCGGCACAACCCCTGGCAACTGCTGCTCAATGTGCTGGTGTGGGCATTGCTGGTGGTGGCTGTCGCCCGCCCGGTGTGGATCGAAAAGCCCATCGAGCGTCAGCAGCCGGTACGCGACCTGATGCTGGCCATCGATATCTCGCAATCGATGCAAACCACCGATTTTACCGATGCCGGCGGACAGAAAATCAACCGGCTGGCAGCCGTCAAACAGGTGGTTCAAGACTTTATCCAGCGGCGCAAGGACGACCGCATCGGCCTGATCGTGTTCGGCAGCGGCGCCTACCCGCAAGCGCCGCTGACCCTGGATCACGCCAGCCTGTCACTGCTGCTGGAGGACACCGGCATCGGCATGGCGGGGCCCAACACGGCCATCGGTGATGCGATCGGCCTCAGCCTGAAATTGCTCGATCAGGCCCACGAGCAAGAAAAGGTACTGATTCTGCTCACCGACGGCAATGACACTAACAGTGCGATCCCCCCGGCCCGGGCCGCCGCCATGGCTGCCGCCAAGGGCGTGCTGATTCACACCATCGGCATTGGCAATCCGAGTGCCGATGGCGAAGCCAAGGTCGATCTCGGCGCGCTGCAAAAAATCGCCAGGGCCACGGGTGGCCAGTACTTTCGCGCCGAAGACCGCGACAGCCTGAATCAGGTGTACGCCACCCTCGACCGGATCACCCCGCATCAGGTCAAGACCCTCAGCCATCAACCCAGGCGCGATCTGTTCTGGTTGCCGCTGGCCACCGCCATCAGCCTGCTGGCGCTCTATCATCTGCTGGCGCTGCTGGCTGCGCGCCTCGGCCAGCGTGCGCAACACGAGGAGGCTTGAAATGGAGATCAACCTCAATGACTTGCACTTTCTGCGCCCGGCCTGGTTGCTGCTGATTGTGTTCGGTGCACTGCTGCCGTGGCTATGGCGCCGCAGCCATGACCAGCAACGCCGGTTGCGGGCGATCATTGCCCCGCACCTGCTGGCGCACTTGCTGATTACCCCGCAGGACAAGCATCGCCTGCGCCCGGTGCATCTGACCGCCGCCCTGCTGATCCTCGGCGCCATCGCGGCGGCGGGCCCCACCTGGGAACAGGACCGCCCGGGGTTTGTGCAAAACCGTGCCCCGCTGATCATCGCCCTCGACCTGTCGCCCTCCATGGATGCCACCGATATCCAGCCCTCGCGCCTCGAAGCCGGCAAGCACAAACTCCACGAGTTGATCGCCCGCCGCAGTGGCGCCCGCAGCGCATTGATCGCCTACGCCGGCAGCGCCCATCTGGTATTGCCCGCCACCGATGACCCGGGGTTGCTGGACAGTTTTATCCAGGCCCTGGCCACCGACCTGATTGCCAGTCCGGGTAAAAACGTGGCCGCGGTCATCGAACAGGCCAAGCGCTTGTTGCAGGCAGAAAACACCCCCGGCACCTTGCTGCTGGTCACCGACGGCGCCGATACCACCCGCCTCGACGGCCTCAAACAGCAGTTGCAGGGCAGTAACCTGCAAGTGCTGGTACTCGCCGCAGGCAGTACCAATGGCGGCATTATTCGCAATGCCGACGGCCAGCCGCGCACCGACAGCAATGGCCGCCCCGAACTGGGCAGTTTCGATCAGGCGGCCCTCAAGCAACTGGCCGCTGCCACTGACGCACCGCTGGGCAGCCTGACCATCAATGATGACGATCTGGACTGGATCGAAGGCCACGCCCGGCAACACTTCCAGGCGGCCAGTGATGAACAGCGTGAACTGCACTGGAAAGACGCCGGTTACTGGCTGTGCATCCCGCTGCTGATCCTGGCTTTTTTCTCGGTGCGACGGGGCTGGAGCCTGAACTGGAACGCCGCCCTGATACTCGGGGTTGGCCTGGCCCTGCAGCCCGCCCCGGCTCAGGCCAATGCCTTGAGCGATGCCTTTTTCACCCGCGACCAGCAAGGGCGCCGGGCCTTTGAACAGCAGCATTTCCCGGCAGCGGCCAGCCTGTTCGAAGACCCGTACTGGAAAGGTATCGCCGCCTACAAGGCCGCCGACTTTGATCTGGCGCTGGCCAGCTTCGCCCGACTGGACACCCCCCAGGCGTACTTCTACCTGGGCAATATTTATGTGCGGCGCTTCAAGTTCGATCAAGCCATTGCCGCCTACACCCGGGCCCTGGCCCTGCAACCAGAATTCCCCGAAGCCAGTAACAACCTGGCGCTGGCCCGAGCCCTGCTCAAAGACACCGACAGCGCCGAACAGAACACCCCCGAGGTCAAGCCCGACCAGATCAAGTTCGACCTGCAACCGGGCAAGGGCCAGAGCAAAGCGCTGCAAACCCCCCAGGCCGCCAGTGATCAACAGTGGCTGGAAAACCTCACCACTTCGCCGGCCAATTTCCTGCGCCAGAAGTTCAGCCTGCAGGACCAGAGCGCACCAAGTCAGAAGGTGGCGCCATGAGCCGTTACTGTCTGGCACTGATGCTGTGCAGCGGGCTGGTGCATGCCGATGAACCGCTGTTAAACGTACAGACCCGGCTGCTGCCCGGGGATTCGGTGGTGGTGGGCCAGCCCTTGCAGTTGCAGGTCGACGTGCTGACCAACAGCTGGTTCACCAGCGCCGCCACGCTGCCGGAGCTGAGCATCGCCGGCACCGATGTCATGCCCCCCGGTGGCGAGGCGCAGCACCTCAGCCAACAACTTCAGGGCCAGACCTTTACCGGCCTGCGCTACACCTACCGCATCACCCCGAATCTGGCGCAAGGCTTCACCATTGCGCCCCTCACTATTCGCGCCACCCCGGCGCAGGCCAGCGTCGAACTGTCGGCGCAAACCCCGGTAATGCACTTCACTGCCAGCCTGCCCGATGGCTTCGAGCCCGGCGAGCCGGTGCTGGTTGCCAGCGGACTGCGCTTTAGCCAACACATCAGCCCCGAGGGCGGCACGCTAAAAGTTGGCGACAGCCTTACCCGCACCCTGACCTTGCAAGCTGACGATGCCCAGGGCCTGTCACTGCCCGCCCCGCAACCGGGCACTGTAGCGGGGCTTGGCGCTTACCCGAAAACCCCGCGGATCACCAACCTGGATGACGGCCGGGGCAACTTCAGCGGCGGGCAACGCATCGACAGCGTGAGCTACCGCATCGAGCGCAGCGGTGATTTCCAGCTGCCGGCGATCAGCGTCAAGTGGTGGGACAGCGTCAACCGCAAGGCACAACTGAGCCAGGTCCCTGCAGTCAACTTCAAGGCCAGCGCCGACAGCAGCTACAGCCCGGTGTTCTCCATCGTTCAGGACCTCAGGCAACTGGGCCAGCCAACCCGGTTACGGCTGCCAGAACCGCTGCTCATCCTCGCTTTCATCCTGCTGTTGGCGGCCGCCGCTTTGCTCAGCCGGCGCTGGTGGCTTCAGGGTCTGCGCCGCGCCAGGCACTGGTTGCGTAGTCGTCCTGCGCGCAAAACCTACGGCTTGCGCCCACTTAACCCCGGTCACGACAAGGACTTCCCATGATCAATAAAACCATGCACCAACCTGTACTCGCTGACGCGCAACCAGGCAGCGATCCAGTGCTCAGCTATCGCCAACCAGACACCGGCGCGAAGTTTTCAACAGTGCTGGCTCTGCTGCTGGCCCTGCCCTTGTTCGCCCAGGCCGCAGAACCGCTGCCCTCCTGGAACGACGGCCCGTCGAAAAAAAGCATCATCGAGTTCGTGCAGACGGTGACCCGACCCGACAGCAAAGGCTTTGTAAAACCCGAAGAGCGGATTGCCGTGTTCGATAACGACGGCACCCTGTGGAGCGAACAACCGGGGTATTTCGAGGAGCTGTTCGCTTTCGACGAGATCAGGCGCATGGCCCCGCAGCACCCGGAATGGAAAGACCAGCAACCCTTCAAGGCGGTGCTGGAAAACGACCACAAGGCCCTGGCAGAAGGCGGCATGGAAGGCCTGCTGAAGATCTTCATGGCCAGCCATGCCGGGCTCACCACCGATCAGTTTCGCAACAACGTGCAGGCCTGGGTCAGCAAGGCCCGCCACCCGACCACCGGCAAACCCTACACCGAGATGGTCTACCAGCCGATGCTCGAAGTACTCCAGTACCTGCGCGAACAAGGCTTCAAGACTTATATCGTGTCAGGCGGCGATACCGGTTTCATGCGCGTGTTCGCCGAAGAGGTGTACGGCATCCCGCCGGAACAGGTGATCGGCTCGACCTTTGTCACCGAGTACCAGAACCAGGACGGCAAGCCGTCAATCCTGCGCACCGCAAAAATCGCCCATAACGATGACGGCCCGGGCAAGCCGCAAAGCATCGACAGCGTGATCGGACGCCGGCCGATCCTGGCATTCGGCAACTCCGACGGCGACCGGCAAATGCTCGAATGGACCGCCGCCGGCGCAGGCCCGCGCCTGATGGGACTGGTGCATCACACCGACGCCAAACGCGAATGGGCATATGACAAGGACTCAAAAATCGGACGCCTGGACAAGGCGCTTGAAGAAGCAAAACAGCAAGGCTGGACTATCGTCGATATGGCGTCTGAATGGCGCCGGATTTATCCCTTCGAAGCCGCCGCCCCTGTGAATCAGCAGTAAGAAGTATCCGTAAGGACTGCATAAAAGCGGTCGCCACAAGCGACTAAAGCCAACAAGGAGCATGTATGACTCGATTAACCAAGTGGTGGCCCCCTCTGGCACTGGTGGCAGCTTCGGTAATGGCTTTCTCGGCCACTGTCGCAGCTGCCGAAAAACCCAACATTCTGGTGATCTTCGGTGATGACATCGGCCAGACCAACATCAGCGCCTACTCCATGGGTGTAGTGGGCTATAAAACCCCCAACATCGACCGGATTGCCAAAGAAGGCATGATGTTCACCGACTACTACGCCGAGAACAGCTGCACCGCCGGGCGCTCGTCCTTTATTACCGGGCAGACGCCGCTGCGTACCGGCTTGTCCAAAGTCGGGGTGCCGGGCGCACCGGTGGGCCTGCAAAAGCGTGACATCACCATTGCCCAGGCCCTCAAGTCCCAAGGCTACGCCACCGGGCAATTCGGTAAAAACCACCTGGGTGACCGCGACGAATACTTGCCCACCAACCATGGTTTTGACGAGTTCTTCGGCAACCTGTACCACCTCAATGCCGAAGAAGAACCCGAGCGTCCGTACTGGCCCAAAGACGACGCCGATTTCGTCAAGAGCGCTTCGCCCCGTGGCGTGATCCACAGTTTTGCCGACGGCAAGATTGAAGATACCGGCGCTTTGACTGCCAAGCGCATGGAAACCATCGACGACGAAACCACTGCCGCGGCACAGGCGTTTATCGAGAAGCAAGCCCAGGCCGACAAGCCTTTTTTCGTGTGGATGAACACCACGCGCATGCACTTGTTTACCCACGTCCGCGATTCGATGAAGGGCCAGAGTGGTATGCCCGGCAACGAATACGCCGATGGCATGCTTGAGCATGACGGCGACGTCGGCAAACTGCTGAAAACCCTCGACGACCTGAAAATCGCCGATAACACCATCGTGGTCTACACCACCGATAACGGGCCTAACCAGTTCTCCTGGCCCGACGCAGCCACCACGCCGTTCCGTAACGAGAAAAACTCCAACTGGGAAGGCGCCTATCGCGTGCCTGCCATCGTGCGCTGGCCGGGGAAAATCAAGGCCGGGGAAGTCAGCAACGAGATGTTCTCGGGCATGGACTGGTTCCCTACCCTGCTGGCCGTCGCCGGCGATACGGAGGTAAAAGACAAGCTGCTCAAAGGCTGGGCACCCGTGGCCGGCGGCACCAACTTCAAGGTGCACCTGGACGGCTACAACCAACTGCCCTACCTGACCGGGCAAGCCCCCAAAGGCGCACGTAACGAGTTCTACTACTTCAACGATGACGGCATGCTGGTGTCGATGCGTTTTGACAACTGGAAGGCGGTGTTCTGCGAACAGCGGGCACCGGGTGGCTTCAAAGTCTGGAGCGAACCGTTCGTGTGCCTGCGGGTGCCGAAAATCTTCAACCTGCGCATGGACCCCTACGAACGTGCAGACGTGGTTTCCGATCAGTATTACGACTGGGCCACTAAAAACGTTTACTTGTCCGGCGTGGCAACCATGAAAGCGGCGAAGTTCCTCGAAACCTTCGTTGACTACCCGCCTAGCCAGAAACCGGCCAGTTTCAGCGTCGATCAAGTGCGCGCAGAAGTAGACGCCAAGATCGCCGAGAAAATGAAAAACCAACCGGCGCAGTAAAGGTTGCACCTCACTCCCGTGGCCACTGGCTTGCCAGCGGCCACGGATTGAGTTCATCTCTGATTACCCCCGAACTCTTTCTGCACAAGGCCCTGCGCAATGCCGTCTCCCCGAGCTTGTACCGCGACTGTTTGCACCCCTCTGAGTCGCACGGCATTGTTAATGCCTGCCTTGTTGCTGTTTATCTCCGGCGCTGCAGCACTGGTCTACCAGGTGCTGTGGATCAAGCAACTGTCCCTGGTGATCGGCGTCGAGGTGTATGCCATCACCACCGGCATCAGCGCTTTTTTCGCTGGCCTGGCCCTGGGCGGCCTGCTGTTCGGCCGCTTCGCCGATCGCCTGGGCAAACCCCTGTTGCTGTATGCCGGGCTAGAGATCGGCGTGGCCGTGCTCGGCATCGGCGCCACCCTGGGCCTGAGCATGGCCGCAGCTCCCTTCGCCTGGCTTGAACAACAGGTCGGCCTGCTGGCCTGGCTGTTGCCTCTGCTGCTGGTGGGCGTGCCGGCGCTACTGATGGGCGGCACGCTGCCGGTGCTGGTACGGGCGCTGGCGGCCGATCCGCAACACCTGGGCCAGGCCGGGGCACGGCTGTATGCCGCCAACACGGCCGGGGCGATTGTCGGCACCCTGCTCAGCGCCTTTGTCTTGATCGCCACCCTTGGCGTGCGCGGCAGCGCCTTTGCCGCGGCCTTGCTGAACCTGGTCGCGGCGGTTGGCGCATTACTGGTGCAGCGCCGTTATTCGACGCCCCTGGCCACGCCTGAAGCCGACGATCCGCCACCGGCGCGCCTGGCCATGGTGCTGTATGCCATTGCCGGCGGCGTGGCGCTGGGCTACGAAGTGGTCTGGTCGCAATCCATCGTGCAATTCATGAGTACCCGCACCTATGCCTTTGCCGTGGTGCTGGCCACCTATCTGGCCGGGCTGTTTATCGGCAGCAGCCTGATGGCCCGCCGGGTTGATCGCCTGCGCGATCCCTGGGGCGTGTTCGGCTTGCTGATCGCCGCTGCCGGGCTGGTTGCACTGCTGGAAATCGCCCTGCTCGGGCGCTGGCTGATCCTGCTGCAGACCCAGGCCGAAAGCCTGGCCCTGGCCATGGGCGGCAGTGTCCTGCTGGGCATGAGTGCACGTTTCGCGATGGCCGCGCTGAGCATCGTGTTTATCCCCACACTGCTGCTGGGCGCCGCCTTTCCGGTAGCGCTGCGCCTGTGTGTCGGCCCGCACCGGGTGGGACGGGATGTCGGCGCGGTCGTGGCCTTCAATACCCTGGGCGGGATTGTCGGGGTGGCCTTGTGCGGTTTCGTATTGATCCCGCTGTTGGGTCTGGTACGCACCCTGGGCCTGCTGGCAATCATTGCCGCAGCGGTGGGCTGGGTCGCCACACGCCAGGGCCAGCGGGTCAGCAAGGGCCATCGTCAGGCGGTGATTGGCGTGGGGCTGGCGGCGCTGGCCGTGGCTGGCCTGACCCCGGTGGACCGCCTTGCCAGCCTGCTCCCGGGGGCGCGTAACGGCGAGCTGGGGTTCTATGAAGAAGGCCGTGGCGGCACCGTGGCCGTGGTCACCCAAGGCAAAGGCGAGCGCCGCTTTCACCGTTTGTACATTCAGGGCGTGTCGAATACCGGCGATGCCATGCCGTCGCTGCGCTATATGCGGATTCAGGCCCTGCTGCCGCTGCTGATCCATACCGGTGAACCACGCTCGGCGCTGGTGATCGGCTTTGGCACCGGGATTACAGCCGGCGCCCTGCTCAGTTATCCGGCCCTGCAACAGCGGGTTGTCGCCGAGCTGCTGCCGGCAGTGGTCAATGCATCATCGTTGTTCAAGGGCAACTTCAATGCGGCGCACGATCCCGGCATCCAGGTACGCTTGCGCGATGGTCGTCAGGAACTGCTGCGCAGCGAGCAGCGCTACGACCTGATCACCCTCGAGCCGCCACCGCCCTCGGCAGCCGGCGTGGTCAACCTGTACTCCCGGGACTTCTACCAGCTGGCTGCGCAACGCCTGCAAGCCAAGGGGCTGGTGGCCCAGTGGCTGCCGTTGCCGACGCAAAACATCGACGACTCGCGCTCACTGGTACGCAGCTTTCTCGATGTATTCCCCTATGCCACGTTGTGGACCAGCGAGTTCCACGAAATGCTCCTGGTAGGCTCGATGCAACCCATTGAACTGGACGCTGCGCGCATCAGTGCCCGCTTCGAGCAGCCCGGAGTACGCAATGCCCTGCAGGACGTGGGCGTGGCATCCGGCGCTGCATTGCTGGCCACCTATGTAACCGACCGCGCAGGGCTGGAACGCTTTGCCGGCGATGCGCCAGCGGTGACTGACGATCAGCCGCGCATCGAGTACGCGCCGTGGGTGCGGGCCAAGGAGATCAGCCGCGTGCTCCCGGCGCTGCTGGACCTGCACACTGCCCCTGACTTGCTCAATGCCGAACCGGCTTTTGTCGATCGAATGAACGTACACCGGCAACGCCTCATGCAGTTTTACCGCTCCAGCCTGCACGCCTATGATGGCGACCGCGAAGCATGGGCCCGCGACATCCGCGAAGTGATCAATGGCGATGGCGCCAACCCCTATTACCGCTGGTTTGTCGGCCAATAAACATCGGAAGTTGTAATGCCTAAAACTAAAAATAAAGTTGCCCCTGAGCAACCTGATTCGCGTTCCAGCCTGATGAGCCGTTACCTGCTTGCTGTGATCGCCGCGCTGTTGCTGGTGGTGATCGCAGGGCTATGGTTTTTTCTCGACCGCCCGCAATCCGTCACGCCAGTGGTGTTTGAGCCCAAGGTCGTAGCGCCGGCACCGGTGGCCAGACCGCCGGCACAGATGGTTGACGAGCAACAGTGCCAGGGCTGCCACGACGCCCAGGTCAAGGACTGGCAAGGCTCCCATCACCAGCTTGCGATGCAGGTCGCGGACCCGCAGACCGTGCTGGCCGACTTCAACAATGTCAGCTTTGTAAGCCAGGGCGAAAGCAGCCGCTTCTTTCGTCAGAGTGACGGGTTCTGGGTCAATACCCCGGGGGCAGATGGCAAGCCCGCCGACTTCAAGGTCGCCTACACCTTCGGCATTGCACCGCTGCAGCAGTATTTGATCGAGGTCGGTGACGGCAAGCTGCAAGCCCTGGGCGTAGCGTGGGATACCGAGAAAAACCGCTGGTTTCACCTGTATCCGGGCCAGGGGGTGAATTTCAAGAACCCGCTGCACTGGAGCAAGCCCAGCCAGAACGCCAACTTTATGTGCGTCGAATGCCATACCACCGGCTACAAGCGCAACTTCGATGCCGCCAGCAACAGCTTCAACAGCCAGTGGAACAGCCTGGGCGTCGGCTGCCAGGCCTGCCATGGCCCGGCTTCAAACCACCTGTTGTCGGTGGCCAACAAAGGCGATTTCGAGCACGCCGGCTTCGACGTCGATCTCAAGGACAAGGACGCCACCGTCGAGATCGAAACCTGCGCCCGCTGCCATGCCCGGCGCGCCCCGCTGGGCGACGGCTTTACCGTCGGCAAAGCCTTGATGGACGACTATCTGCCCAGCGTTTTGACCCGTGAACTGTATGCCCTGGACGGCAAGATCAAGGATGAAGTGTTCGAACACGGCTCATTCCTGCAAAGCAAAATGTTCGACAAGGGGGTGCGCTGCAGCAACTGCCACAACCCCCACAGCACCGAATTGAAAGCAGCGGGCAATGCAGTGTGTCTGCAATGCCACAACCCCGCAGGCAAAGCGGCTATCCCCGGCGTCGACGGCAAAGGGCTGCAGGCGAAGAACTACGACTCTGCCGAACACCATCGCCACACCGAAGGCCAGCCGGGTTCGCAGTGTGTGGATTGCCACATGCCCGGCAAGTTCTATATGGGCAATGATTTTCGCCATGACCACAGCTTCAGCATTCCTGACCCGGTACGGGCGAAAATCCTCGGCACCCCGGATGCCTGTCTGAGCTGTCACCAGGGCAAGGCCGGCGACAAAGTGAGCGAGCAATTCAAGTTGTGGACCGCCCATGATGCGCCACGGGCCGCCCGTTACGACGAAAGCCTGTGGTTGATCCGTGGCGGCCGACCCGGTGCAGCGCAGGCGCTGTACGAGCAATTGCGGCGCAGCAATCTGCCGGCGATTCAGCGCGCGACATTGCTTGGCGAACTGGCGAACTACCCCAGCGAGTCCGCGTTGAAACTGGCCAGCAAAGACCTGAACGACCCCGCCCCCCAAGTGCGTGAGAGCGCAGTGCGGGCCGTCAGTGCCTTCCTGCCGCCGGCGGAACGTATCCCGTTGTTGAGCCCGCTATTGAATGACAAGGTACGCGCCGTACGCATTATCGCCGCGCGCAATCTGCTGGGCGCCGCGCGCAATGGCCTGGGTGCGGCCCAGCAGGCCTGGGAAAACGCCATCGCTGAATACGAAACGGTGCAATTGAGCCTGACCGAACGGGCCGAAGCCAACCTCAACCTGGCCATGCTGTATCAGGCCAGCGGACGCACCGATGAGGTAGAACCCAAACTGCGGGCTGCCCTGCTGCGCGATCCAGACTTCTTTCCGGCGCTGGTGACCCTGGCCCAATGGCTGGAGGCCGGGGGTCGCAGCACCGAGGCCGCAGCGCTGCTGGACACGGCGCTCAAGGAGCACCCGCAAGTGGCCTTGCTGCAACACACCCAGGGCCTGGCGCTGATCCGCGCGGGTCAGCCGAAAGCAGCCATGGCAGCCTTGCAAAAGGCCGTCAACCTGGAGCCGGACAACCCCCAGTACCGCTATGTACTGGCCGTGGCGCTGCACCAGAGTGGCCAGGTCGAAAAAGCCTGTGCCCAACTCGAAGAACTGCTCAAGCGCCAGCCTTCGTTTCGCGATGCGCGGTTATCGTTGATCCAGTTCTATCTCGACAACGGCGAGGAACCCAAGGCCCAGGCCGTGCTGCAGGGGTGGAAGAAAATCAACCCGCAGGATGTGGCGCTGAAGTAGTCGCTGGATCACAGCGTCATCCGTTCCAGGCTGTTGCTCAGGTGCAGCAGCATGGCCGCACGCGCCGCATCAGGGTCCTGGCGGCGGATGGCGCGCAGGATGGCTTCATGCTCAAGCACGGCCATTTGCCCCAACTGCTGTAAATCGGCATCACCGCGCTCGTCAGCATTGATCCGGGTCCGCGGTATGACCGTACGGCCAAGCTGACAGATGATGTCGGTGAAGTAGGTATTGCCTGTGGCCTGGGCAATCAGCTTGTGAAAGCGCAGGTCGTGCTCGACGCTACCATCGTTATTGGCCAGGGCGTTCTGATAGTCATCCAGCGCCTGACGCATCTGCAGCAATTGTTCTTCTGTGCGCCGCCCCGCAGCCAGGGCCGCGGCCTGCGTCTCCAGCCCCATGCGCAACTCAAGAATGCTGCGCACGCTGGCGGCGGTGGCACTGGTCAGGTGTATGCCCTGGGGCTCTTCGCGCTCAAGAACAAAGGTACCAATCCCGTGCCGGGTCTCAACGAAGCCCGATGCCTGCAATCGGGAAATCGCTTCGCGTACTACCGTACGGCTCACCCCCTGCTCGCGGACGATGACCGACTCGGAGGGCAGCTTGTGCCCCGGAGCCAGTTGCCCCAACAGAATCTGCCGGGTCAGTTCGGCCACGATGTCGTGGGCCAGACCCGGCGTGCGCTTGCGTATCGGTTGATCTTGCATGGCTATTCCCTTCACCTGAGGCGGCTTAATACTATCACCTGGTTCGAGCCTGAGAGGCCTCAACTCGTATGACAACCTTGTTAAAACTCAACAAAATTTAAAAAACCCCGAATCCACTTCACCATTCTCAACTTCACACCGTCGCTAAAACCCTGCCTAACCCCCTGTAAACACACTTAAAAGTATTACAAACAGGCCATTTATAACTTATTGGTTTGTTTCCGGGCATTGCGAGGCGAAAACTCAACTCGTATGATGTCCGTCAACCGGTCGGCCAAGCCACCGGTCAGCCACACCCGCATAAAAATAATCAGTGGGGTCAGATTTGTGAACATTTCCAGCAACGTGTCTGCTGCGCCCGCCAACGATCCTGTTCTGGCGCGCGCGATCCAGAAAGTGAAGAGGCATGTACTGCCGCTCTTCGTCATCATGTTCATCGTCAACTACATAGACCGCGTCAACATCGGCTTTGTACGCTCACATATGGAGCATGACCTGGGCATTGGTGCCGCCGCCTACGGCTTTGGCGCCGGGCTGTTTTTCATTGGCTATGCACTGTTCGAAGTGCCCTCCAACATGCTGCTGCAAAAAGTCGGGGCCCGCATCTGGCTGACCCGGATCATGTTCACCTGGGGCATCACCGCCACCCTGATGGCCTTTATCCAGAACGAAACCCACTTCTATATCCTGCGTTTTTTGCTGGGCGTCGCCGAAGCCGGCTTCTTCCCGGGGGTTATCTACTATTTCACCCGCTGGTTGCCTGGCGCCGAGCGCGGCAAGGCGATTGCGATCTTCCTCAGCGGTTCCGCGCTGGCATCCCTGATTTCCGGTCCGCTCAGCGGCCTGCTCCTGCAAATTACCGGCATGGGCCTGCATGGCTGGCAGTGGATGTACATCATTGAAGGCATGGCCTCGGTGCTGCTGTGCTTCTTTGTCTGGTTCTGGCTGGACTCCAAACCCCATGACGCCAAATGGCTCAGCCGTCAGGAACAGGATGCGCTGGTCAACGAAATTGACCGCGAACAACGCGAGCGGGATGCCGTCAACACCGTCAAGCCAACCCTGGGAAAACTGCTCAAGGACCGCCAGATCATGTTGTTCTGTGCCATCTACTTCTGCATCCAGCTGACCATTTACGCGGCCACGTTCTGGCTGCCGAGCATCATCAAAAAAATGGGCGACCTGAGCGATATCCAGGTGGGCTTTTTCAACTCCATCCCGTGGCTGATCTCGATCATTGCCATGTATGCATTCGCGGCCCTGGCCAGCCGGTTCAAGTACCAGCAGGCCTGGATTGCAGCTGCCTTGCTGATTGCCGCGCTGGGCATGTTCCTTTCGACCACCGGCGGTCCGATCTTCGCGTTCATTGCCATCTGCTTTGCGGCCATCGGCTTCAAATCGGCGTCGTCGCTGTTCTGGCCGATCCCCCAGGGTTATCTGGATGCGCGCATCGCAGCAGCGGTGATTGCACTGATCAACTCCATCGGCAACCTCGGCGGCTTCGTTGCACCCACCACCTTCGGCTTCCTGGAACAAACCACAGGTTCGATTCAGGGCGGGCTTTACGGCCTGGCCGGTACCTCGATCATTGCGGCCATCATCGTGTTCTTTGCCAAGACCAAACCCAAGCCCGCGGCTGTGATGCCTGCAGCTCTGCAACCCGCCTAGGCCCCTGACTCTTTTTAAGGAACACGACATGAATAACGAACACCAGCACCACGCGGCAAAAGCCCCGGTTGTCACCAGCCTGCAGGTGATTCCGGTGGCCGGGCATGACAGCATGCTGCTCAACCTCAGCGGTGCCCACGGCCCTTTCTTCACCCGCAACATCGTGATTCTCAAGGACAGCAGCGGCAATACCGGGGTCGGCGAAGTGCCGGGCGGCGAACGTATCCGCGAAACCCTGGAAGATGCCCGCAGCCTGGTGGTAGGCCAACCGATCGGTAACTACCAGAGCATTCTCAATGCCATGCGCACCACCTTTGCCGCCCGCGACTCGGCCGGCCGGGGCCTGCAAACCTTTGACCTGCGCATCACCATCCATGCGGTAACGGCAATGGAAGCCGCCCTGCTCGACCTGCTGGGCCAGTTTCTGCAAGTACCGGTCGCAGCCCTGCTCGGTGAAGGCCAGCAGCGCGACGCGGTAAAGATGCTCGGTTACCTGTTCTACATTGGTGACCGCCAGCAGACCGATCTGGCCTATCGCAGTGAAGCCGATGCCGATGACTGGTTCCGCCTGCGTCATGAACAGGCAATGACCCCGCAAACCATCGTCCGCCTGGCCGAAGCGGCCCAGGCCAAATACGGTTTCAACGACTTCAAGCTCAAGGGCGGGGTATTGCGCGGCGCGGAAGAGATCGAAGCCGTCACCGCCCTGGCCGAACGCTTCCCCGATGCACGCATTACCCTTGACCCCAATGGCGCCTGGTCACTCAAGGAAGCCATCGGCCTGTGCCGCGATCAACACCATGTGCTGGCCTACGCCGAAGACCCCTGCGGCGCCGAAAACGGTTACTCGGGGCGCGAGGTGATGGCAGAGTTCAGACGCGCCACCGGCCTGCCTACAGCCACCAACATGATCGCCACCGACTGGCGCGAAATGGGCCATGCGATCCAGTCCCAGGCGGTCGATATCCCGCTGGCCGATCCGCACTTCTGGACCATGCAGGGTTCGGTGCGGGTCGCCCAGATGTGCCACGAGTGGGGCCTGACCTGGGGCTCGCACTCCAACAATCACTTTGATATTTCCCTGGCCATGTTCACCCAGGTGGCGGCCGCCGCACCGGGCGAAATCACTGCCATCGATACCCACTGGATCTGGCAGGACGGTCAGCGCCTGACCCGCGAGCCGCTGCAAATTGTCGAGGGTCACATCAAGGTTCCGGCCAGACCCGGTCTGGGCGTGGACATCGACATGGACGCAGTGGCCAAAGCCCACGAACTGTATAAAGGCATGGGCCTTGGTGCACGGGACGACAGCGTCGCCATGCAGTACATTGTTCCGGGCTGGAAATACGACAACAAAAAACCCTGTCTTGTGCGCTGAGTTCCATAGCGCGTCTAAAGCCTATCTAGCGAGGATTGAACCGATGTCTACCGTAACAGGCCAAAACTTTATCGGCGGCAGCCGTAGCGCTGCCGGCACAGTCACCCTTGAAAGCCTCGATGCCAGCACCGGCGTTGCCCTGCCCTTTCGCTTTCATCAGGCCACGCCCGAGGAAGTAGACCGCGCCGCCAATGCCGCCGATCAGGCCTTTATCGAATTCCGCCAGCTCAGCCCTGAACGCCGCGCCGAATTTCTCGATGCCATTGCTGACGAAATCGACCAGTTGGGCGACGACTTTGTGGCGCTGGTCTGCCGTGAAACCGCACTGCCCGCCGGGCGTATCCAGGGCGAACGCGGTCGTACCAGCGGGCAGATGCGCCTGTTCGCCAAAGTGCTGCGTCGCGGCGACTTTTTAGGCGCCCGTATCGACCTGGCCATGCCCGACCGCAAACCGCTGCCACGGGTGGACTTGCGTCAATACCGCATCGGCGTTGGTCCGGTGGCAGTGTTTGGCGCCAGTAACTTCCCGCTGGCCTTTTCCACTGCCGGTGGCGACACTGCCGCTGCTTTTGCTGCTGGCTGCCCGGTGGTGTTCAAGGCCCACAGCGGTCACATGGCAACGGCTGACCAGGTCGGTTGCGCAATCATTCGCGCCGCGGAAAAAACCGGCATGCCCAAGGGCGTGTTCAACATGATCTTCGGCGCCGGCGTCGGCGAGCCGCTGATCAAACACCCGGCCATTCAGGCAGTGGGCTTTACCGGGTCGCTGCACGGTGGCAATGCGCTGAGCAAAATGGCTGCCGAGCGCGAGCAACCGATTCCGGTATTCGCCGAGATGTCGAGCATCAACCCGGTGATCCTGCTGCCCCAGGCCCTGGCCGCACGGGGTGGCAAGGTGGCAGGGGAACTGGCCGCATCCGTGACCATGGGCGGTGGCCAGTTCTGCACCAACCCCGGACTGGTGATCGGTCTGCGCTCCCCCGAGCTGTCGGCGTTCGTCGAACAACTCACGCAACAGATGGCCGAACAGGCGCCACACACCCTGCTCAATGCGGGCGGTCTGCGCAACTACGCCAAGGGCGTCGAGCACCTGCTCAGCCATAAAGGCATCACTCACCTGGCCGGCCACAGCCAGTCCGGCGCACAGGCCCAGCCACAGCTGTTCAAGGCCGATGTCAGCCTGCTGCTGAACAAGGATCCTTTGCTGCAGGAAGAAGTGTTCGGTCCGGCGACGATCATCATCGAAGTGGAAAATGACGCCCAGCTCAAAGCAGCGCTGCTGGCCCTGCGCGGGCAACTGACCGCCACCCTGATTGGCGAACCGGCCGACCTTGAGCAATACCAGTGGCTGATGCCGATTCTTGAGCAAAAAGTAGGGCGCATCCTGGTCAATGGCTACCCGACCGGGGTCGAAGTCTGTGATGCCATGGTTCACGGCGGCCCTTACCCGGCCACCTCGGATGCACGCGGCACCTCGGTTGGCTCACTGGCCATCGACCGGTTCTTGCGTCCGGTGTGCTACCAGAACTATCCCGACGCCTTGCTGCCGGCAGCGTTGCAAAATCGCAACCCGCTGGGCCTGCAACGTCTGGTTAACGGCGAGTGGAGTTCGAAAGCGATTGCTTAAGGCTTTATGACTGGACGACGGCGCCTGCAACGGGCGCCGTTTTTGTTTCTGCGCTTGTAGAAATTGGATCCGATATCAAATTTCAGGCAAAAAAAAGCCCAAGTAGCTGATGGAAACTTGGGGCTTAAAAATGCATAAACCGTGGTAGGTGAACGCAGGGCGATCTTACCCCAGTGTCACAATAAGTAACAAGTTATTTTGCACAATTTATTTCAAAGCAATACTGACCTAAGTCATTAAATAGTCACAAGTTTTCCAACCCGGACTGATTCTGGATGGCCACCATTTGCGGGTTTTTCGTTTTATTTCAAGGGTCTAGCTTGCCAATATCGACTTTATGAGCTTATGAGCAATATGCCACTACTGCTGCCCTGGTAAAAACTGCAGCAGCGAGCCTGCTCGCCGCAGCAGAGTGTCAGAAGCCGATGCATCGACTGACCCACCGCCATCGCTGGCAAGCCAGCCCCCATTGGATACAGGCTCCTGCAGGATTGGGCTGTCAGCCCGGGAAATTGGCGCGCAGCGCTGTCAGGCCGACCTGGTAGACACCCGTGAACAGTTCCTGTGCCTCGCCTTCAGTGACACCGACCGCCGTGAAATGACCGGACCATCTCACTCGCGCGCCGTCACCCAGGGCCTCAACGCTCAAGGTCGCCAGATAGTCCTGCACCGGAAAAGGGGACTCGGTCAGGGAGTAGCTGTAGGTTTTAGCGGCGTTATCGAAGGTTTGCAGACGCTCGACAATCACCGTGCCATCCTCGGTGCGCAGGTTGCGCAAGCGCCCGCCTTCACTGAGTTCGCTTCGGGTGACGATCGGCAACCAGTCGGGCAGGCTATTGAAGCCACCGATCAATTGCCAGACCTGGTCGGCCGAAGCCGGGATGTCGATTACCGCTGATGCCGTTGCCATGTGATCTGTGTCTCCGGGTAACTGAAAAGGAAATGAAGCGCCATGCTGTCGACCCTACCACCGCAGCCCCGCAAGACCACGATTACATTGACAAGATCAAACTCGATACTGACCGATCTGCAGTCAAAACCCGAATAAGACTTTAGCCGCCTGCACCTGCAGCGACTGCAGCAATGGCGCCGGGCATTGCAGGGCCTGCAACTGCTCAATCACCCGGGCATAGTCAATAGTGTGTTCATGCTGGGTATGCGGCCAGTCACTGCCCCACACCAATCGGTCCGGGCCAAAGTTCTGCACCAGTAAGGGCAATGCCGCCCGGGCAAACTCGAGGTTTTGCCGCTCGCTGCCACCCAGACGATAGATGCCAGAGACTTTCACCCATACCCGACCGCTGCGCCCCAGTTCGAGCATTTGCGCAAAACCGGGTTGATCCAGACCCAGACGTGCGTCCGGGCGGCCAAAATGATCAATCACCACTTTGACCCCGGACGCCAGTAGCTGGCGTGCAAGATCCGGCAGGTCCTCGATCTGACGGTGCAACTCGATATGCCAGCCCAGCCCGGCAATGCGGCCCAGAAAGTCTTTCCAGACTGGCTCGGCCAGGTCCGGCAAGGCCTTGCCCATCAAGTTCAGGCGTACCCCGACCACGCCCTGGCGGGCCATGTCGTGCAGCACCCCGGGCTTGACCCCGGGTTCCAGCACCACCACCCCGCGCAGTTGCCGGGGCGCCTGTTCCAGCGCTGCCAGCAGGTAGCTGTTATCGGTGCCCAGAAAGCTGGGCTGCACCAGCACGCCGTGACTCAGACCGTGGTCGCCCAGGTATTTCAAGTACTGCACCAGGGTCGCGTCATAGTCCGGGGTGTAACGCCGGGCCGCGCTCAGGCTCAGCTCGCGACTGAATACATGGGCATGGCTATCGATGCCGGTCAGGGTTGTGGAACGGGGATCAGACATGGATTTCATCTACAAAAGTAAGCGGCTTCAGGCACGGGCGCCCTCTTTGCCAAGGGTGTCGTCCGGGATCACGGACGTGGATTTTTCAAGGCTGCGGCCACGGGTTTCCGGCAAGCAAAGGGCGGCGAGAACGGCTACGCCATAGGCGATGCCGGCGTCGATGCCAATCGCCGAGCCCAGGGACATGGACTCGCTCATATGCCCGACCAGGAACGGGAACACCGCCGACAGCACCCGGCCAAAGTTGTAGCAAAAACCCACACCGGCACCGCGCACGTCCGCCGGGTACAGTTCGTTAAACAGGGCCCCAAGGCTTGCGGGAATACCGGCGGCAAAGAAGCCCAGCGGGAAGCCGAGAAACAGCATCTGGGTATTGCTCAGCGGCAGGAACACGTAGCACTGCACCGTGACCACACAGCACAACGCGAACAGCACAATGTTCTTGCGACGCCCGATACGGTCGATCAACAAACCGCTGACCACGCAGCCGCACCAGAAGGCAAAGATAATCACCGCCAGATAACCGCCGGAGTTGAGTACCGACAGGTTGCGCTCGGTTTTAAGGAACGTCGGCAGCCAGGTCATGACCGCGTGGTAACCACCGTGGGCGCCCAGCCCCAGCAGCCCCCCGAACAGGGTCACGCGGATCAGTTCCGGGCGGAAGATGCCCGCCAGGGATTTGAAGAAGCTTTGGGGGATGACACGTTCCTTTTGCATGCGCTGGAAGCTGTCGGGCTCCTCGACATTGCGCCGCACCCAGATGATCAGGAACGAAGGCAGCAACCCGACCACGAACATCACGCGCCAGGCCATGTCCTGCGGTACCAGCGAATAGATCAGGGCGAACACCCCGACCGCCAGACCCCAACCGACCGCCCAGGCGCTTTGCACGGTGCCCATGACCTTGCCGCGATATTTCGGGTTGATGGTCTCGGCCATCAGTACTGCGCCGGCCGCCCATTCGCCACCAATGCCAAACCCCTGCAGCGCCTTGACGATCAACAGTTGATGGAAGCCGGTGACGAAGGCTGACAGAAAGGTGAAGAACGAGAACCAGAGAATCATCCACTGCAGCGTGCGCACCCGACCATAGCGGTCAGACAGCGTGCCGCCGACCCAGCCACCGATCGCCGACGTCACCAGGGTGACAGCGCTGATCAATCCTGCATCGCCCTTGGTCAAGGCGAAGGCGGCAATCAGCGCCGGAATCGCCAGACCGAACATTTGTACTTCCAGCGCGTCGAGGGACCATCCGCCGAAGCAGGCCCAAAACGTTTTTCGCTCCCGGGGAGTGACCTGCCGATACCAACTGAACATGATTCTTATCCTTATGGGTGGAACCTGAGGCAGCCGAACGCGAACCGCGCCGCTATCGGGCCAGTCATGACAAACACAACGATGAACCCCCTGCCGGCCAACGGGCCCACAGGGGTGGGGGGTTAACGGATATCCACGCTGTAACGGAAATGCTCGGCATGCCCGCGCGAGCGTCGCCACTCCAGCGGCGTACCGGCGTAATCCCGGGCCAGCCGCTCGATCACCACCACCGGGCTGTTGACCTCGACCTGCAGCAGCCGGGCATGCACTTCATTGACCGATTCGGCGGTCAGGGTTTCTTCGGCATAGGCCACAACCTGGCCGCACATCTCTTCGTAGATGGGATACAGCAACGGCCCCTGCTCACTCAGATCGATCTTGAGCAGCGGTTCGAAACGGCTGCGGGGCAGCCAGATTTCTTCGGCAAGCAGCGGCTGAACTTCCAGCAGGCGAATACGCACAATCCGGATCACTGCTGCATCGACAGCCAGCCCCAGCGCCTGGGCCACTGCCGAGGGCGCAGCCACGGGCTCGACGCTGAGGATGCGACTTTGCGGCACCAGGCGTTCGCCGGAGGCAGTCTGAAAGCGGAAAAACCGGAACAGCGAAGATTGAAACTGGGGACGGCGGACAAAGGTACCGCGACCCTGTTGGCGTTCCAGGACGCCATCACTGACCAGCATGTCTATGGCTTTGCGCACGGTGCCGGTGGACAGGTGATATTGCGCAGACAGCGCAGCCTCGGTAGGAATCGCCTCCCCCGGGCGCCAGCGGTTCCTGGCGATCTGCTCAGCCAGATGGTCACGCAGGCGTTGGTAATGCGGCAGGCGGGTATCACTGGAAAGAGCATTCATAGACTTTATGCGCCAAGTTATATAGTCATATATATGAATATTGGCGACGAGTATTTCCTCATCGCCAATGACTGTCAATATGGATCGGAATATTCACCCTGGTAATCCGTAGTCGCTGCCCGGTTACTGGAACACCGGACGCAGGAAGCTGCGCTCGTAACTGACAATGCAGCGGTTGTCCTCTGCCAGCTTGAACGCCGCGATGCACTCGGGGTCGGTTTTAGAGCGCTCGCGGTAGTCTTCATAGGCTGCCAGGGAGGGGAACGAAAACATGGCCAGCGCTATGTTGTTGGCGCCTTCCGATGGCAGGAAGTAGCCGTGGTGGATGCCACCGAATTTCTCTACCAGCGGGATCCACAACCGCCCGTACGCTTCGAATTCGGCCAGTTTGTAAGGGTCAATCACATAGCGCAGATGGCAGGTAATCATGTCTTCAGTCCATGGCGTAAAAGGAGGCCGAGACTAAGCTGCGGCCTCCTCTGAGGTCAATATGCCATCACTGCGTCCCACCCGCCTTCCCCTGCAGGAGCGAGCCTTTGCAACCTGACAACAAAGAGCTTGCGAGCACGCTCGCTCCTACAGGGGGCGGTATGCGTCAAACAGCGTGCAGGCGGTCATCCTCGGCATAAATCGCCGTGTGCATACCACCCTCCGCATCCCGCCAGGCGCGGTACATGCCGGGGGTGTTGAAGCTCAGAACGGTCTCGCCCGAAGGGGATACCGCCACTACGCCGCCGCTGCCTCCCAGTTCCTTGAGCTCGCCCTGCACCACCGCCTCACAGGCCTGGTCCAGGCTCGATCCCACCAGGCGGATACGCGACGCGATGTTATGGGCGACCACGGTGCGGATAAAGAATTCGCCGTGCCCGGTGGCCGAGATGGCGGCACTGCGGTCATCGGCCCAGGTACCGGAGCCGATCAGCGGCGAGTCGCCTACCCGACCGTAGCGCTTGTTGGTAATGCCACCGGTGGAGGTGGCTGCTGCCACATGCCCGTTGCAGTCCAGGGCCACAGCGCCCACGGTGCCGAATTTCTTTTCAATGCCCCCCGGCTCCAGCATCAGGGTCTCGGGTTGCCGTTGCTGGGCGGCCCACTGCCGACGACGCAAGGGCGTGTCATACCAATCGTTGCTGACATGCTCCAGCCCCACTTGCTCGGAAAGGAACAGATCGGCGCCGGTACCGGCCAGCAACACATGTTCACTGTGTTCAAGCACCGCCCGCGCTCCGCAAATCGGGTTGCGCACATGGTGCACGCCCGCCACTGCACCGGCCTCCAGGTTGGCGCCGTTCATGATCGCGGCGTCCAGTTCATGATCGCCGCAGTGGGTAAAGACAGCGCCTTTTCCGGCATTGAACCAGGGGCACTCCTCCAACTCGACCACGCTGGCCTGCACCGCATCCAGGCTGCTACCGCCGCGCTCCAGCACTGCAACCCCGGCCTTGAGCGCCTGCAACAACGCCTGGTGGATCGCCTGTTCGTCGTCTTCAGTCAGCATGCCGGGCATCAGTACGCCGGCGCCACCGTGCAAAGCCATGGCAATAGAAGGGGTCATTGTGCATGCACTCCGTGGTTGATGATCTGGCTCAAAAAACGTTGGGTTCGCGGGGATTCAGGGGCCGAGAAAAACCGCTCGGGCGGGGCCTCTTCAACAATTTCGCCCTGATCCATAAATACAATCCGGTCCGCGACCTTGCGCGCGAAACCCATCTCGTGGGTCACACAGATCATGGTCATGCCTTCATGGGCCAGACTGGTCATCACCTCCAGGACCTCGGCAATCATTTCCGGGTCCAGGGCCGAGGTCGGTTCATCAAACAACATGACTTTGGGCTGCATGCACAACGCCCGGGCTATCGCGATACGTTGCTGCTGGCCGCCGGACAACTGGGACGGAAACTTGTTGGCATGGTCGCGCATCTTGACCTTGTCCAGCAGGCTCAGGGCGCGCTCGATGGCCTGGTCCTGGGGCACGCCAAGGTTGGAGGTTTGCGCCAGGGTGCAGTTTTTCAGCACGGTGAGATGGGGGAACAGATTGAAGTGCTGAAAGCACATGCCGACCTGACGACGAATGCGCTCCAGCCCCTTGACGCTGCCATTGAGCTCCTCCCCCAGCACCTCGACTGTGCCTTGCTGGTGTTGTTCGAGCTGGTTGATGCAGCGGATCAGGGTCGACTTGCCCGAACCCGAAGGCCCGCAAATCACCACCTTCTCCCCCGCTTCGACGTTCAGGGAGATATTTTTCAGTACGTGGGCATTACCGAACCATTTGTTCAATTGCTCGATGCGCACCATCAGGGCTGGATCGGACTTGGCTTTGCTGATCATGAGCGGCTCTGCTCCATACGTTGTTCAAGGTGTCGGGCGTAGCGCGACAGTGCAAAACAGATGACAAAGAAATAAATCGCCAGGAACACATAGATTTCGTGGCCGTACTCGACCCACTCAGGGGTGACGGCGGTGCTCATGGCAATGCCCACGATGTCCAGTACGCCGACAATCATCACCAGCGTGGTCTCTTTGAACAGGCCGATAAACTGCGTCAGCAACGGCGCAATGGATTGCTTGAGCACCTGCGGCAGGATGATCTGGCCCATGGTTTTCCAGTAGCCGAAGCCCAGTGCCTGGGCTGCTTCGTACTGGCCCCTGGGCAGATTCTGCAAGCCGCCACGCAGGGTCTCGGCCATGTAGGCTGCGGTGAACAGGATCAACACCAGCTGCACCCGCAGCAGGATGTCAAAAGCCGAACCCGGCGGCAGGAACAGCTGAATCATCAGCGACGCCATGAACAGCAGCGAGATCACCGGCACCGAACGCACCAGCTCGATGTACAGCACGCACAGCAGGCGGACCACCGGCAGTTTGGAGCGTCTGCCCAGGGCCAGCAGAATTCCCAGCGGCAAGGCGAAAATCATCCCGGCCGTGCCGAGGAACACCGTTACCAGCATCCCGGCGAACCTGGTCGAAGACACCTCCGGCAAACCGGCGCCGCCCTTGAGCAGCCACCACATCACGATGGGCAGCAACGCCAGGTAAGCCAGGAGCAGGCGACGGTCCAGGCGCTTGAAAAACAGCAGCCCGAACGCCGAACCCGCCAGCACAAATGACAGGGTCACCCGCCACTGTTCGGCCTGGGGATAGAAGCCATAGACAAACAGGTTCCAGCGCTGGGTTATCGGCAACCAGCAAGCCCCGGCAGGGTTGCAATCCCTGGCATGTTCGCCAACGAAGGTGGCATCAAAAACCAGCCAGTTGAGGGCCGCGGGCACGCACCAGCACAGCAGTGCAATCACCCCGAGGGTCAGCAAACTGTGGCCCGCGCTGGGGAACAGCTGGCTGCGGGTCCAGGTCAGCGCGCGCCGGGTCCAGGGCAGTCGTGGCGGCGCCAACGGCAGCGTCAGTGCTTGATTCATTGCAGTCATGTTCAGTGCCCCCTCTGGCCGATACGGTGGTTGTAGATGTTCATCCCCAGGGAGATCACCAGGCTGATTGCGCAGTAAGTGCCCATCACCAGGGCGATGCACTCAATGGCCTGGCCGGTCTGGTTCAGGGTGGTGCCGCCGGTGGACGACACCAGCTCCATGAAACCGATGACTACCCCCAGCGAGGAGTTCTTGACGATGTTGAGGTAGGTGTTGGTGATCTGCGGAATCATCGGGTAGATCGCTTGCGGCACGATCAGCTGGCGCATGGTTGAGCCGGACTTGAAGCCCAGTGCCCTGGCTGCTTCGTACTGGCCGCGATGAACCGACTCGATGGCGCCGCGCACGATTTCGGCGATGTAACTGGCGCTGTAGAACGACAGGGCCAGACACAGGGCGAGCATTTCCGGTACCAGAGTGATTCCGCCCTTGAAGCCGAAGCCACGCTGCACCGGCACCTCCCACTGCACCTGGGCCCCGCTCAAGACGTACACCAGCAACGGCAGCAACAGGGCCCCGGCCAACAGTGCCGGCCAGCGCCGGGAAGCAAACCCGCGCCACGGCGCACGGGCATCCTTGACTCGACAAAACCCATAGCCCAGCAAGGTACCCAGGGCCATCAAGGTCAGGCCCCAACCCACCAGGCTGCCTTGCTCAAGCCAAGGCAGGGTGAGGCCGTTGTTGTTCAAAAACACCACGCCGGCCAGTGAAGCCGAGTGTTTGACCCCGGGCAACGCCAGGACCAGCCCGTACCACCACACCAGATGCACCACCAGCGGCACATTGCGCAGAAACTCGACGCAGGTGCCGCTCAGGCGCTTGATCAGCCAGTTGTCCGGGACCCTGGCCAAGCCCAGTGCGCCACCCAGCAGGGTCGCCAGCACAATGCTCAGCACCGACACCAGCAAGGTGTTGAGCAGGCCCACCAGATAAGCCCGGGCGTAGGTCGCGTCCGGGGTGTAGTCAATCAGCGAGAAACTGATGTCGTAACCGGCACGCTGAGATAAAAAACCGAATCCCGAGGCGATATTCAGGTGTTTGAGGTTCAACGCGGCGTTACTGGCGAGCAAATAAAAGACTGCCGCAACCAGGGCCAGTACCAGCCCCTGCTGCAACACACTGGACAGACGCAGATTGGGCGAACGATGGGTCGACATAAGCGTAATTCCCTTAACGAATCGGCGGTGCATACATCAAGCCATGGTCTTTCCAGCTGCGGTTCAACCCGCGGGGAATGTTCAGGGCTGTCTGCTGGCCGAGGTTACGGTCGTAGATCTGCGCGTAATTGCCCACTTGCTTGAGGGCGCGGTATGCCCAGCCATTGTCCAGGCCAAAGGATTGACCGATGGTGCCTTCAGTCCCCAGCAAACGGGCGATATCGGTTGATGCCGTTTTACTGGTGCGTAACTGGTCGACGTTGTCCGAGGTCACGCCCAACTCTTCACCGGTCATCAGCGCGTAGGCGGTCCAGGTCACGATGTTGCGCCAGGTGGTGTCACCCTGGGCGACGAAAGCGCCCAGAGGCTCCTTGGAGATCACTTCGGGCAGCAGCGCGTAGTCCTGGGGGTTGTTCATCAGCGCCAGGCGTGCGGCCAGGCCCGAGGAGTCGTTGGAGATGGCATTGCAGCGCCCGCGCTGGAAGGCCGCGTACAGCTCGGGGCTTTTCTCGATGACCACGGTTTTATAGGTCAGGCCACGGCGGCCGAAATAGTCCTCCAGGTTCTGCTCGGAGGTGGTGCCCGGTGACAGGCAAAAGGTTGCGCCGTCCAGATCGGTGAGTTTTTCGATGCCGTCGGCGGCGTGGGTCATAAAGCCCTGGCCGTCATAAAACCAGACGGTGGTGAAATCCACCCCCAGGTTGGCTATCCGCTCGGCCGTCCAGGACGCGGCGCGGGACAGAATGTCGATTTCCCCGGACGCCAGGGCGGTAAAGCGGTTTTTGGCGGTGGTGGTCAGGTACTCGACCTTGTCCGCATCGCCCAGCACCGCGGCAGCCACTGCCCGGCAGAGATCCACGTCCATGCCGGTCCAGCGCCCCTTGTCATCGATCAGGGAAAAGCCCGGTTTGTCGCCGGCTACCCCACAGCGCACAGAGCCATGGGCTTTGACTTTATCCAGCACACCTGCCTGGGCGGTTTGGACACAGGTGGCGAGCAGTGCCAGTACGGGCGCTCCAAGTAAAAGCTTCACCCTATTCAATTTGTGCATATCATTGCCCCTTTAAAAATTCTTCTTGTTATGCCTGACAACCACAGTTCAACGGCAGGTGGCGTGTTATGGGCACAATAAAGACAGAGCCACGGGCCGGATAGCGACTCTTGATCCACAATGCTGGACGCCCTATCGAATATTGGAATAACTCTATGAATATCGACTGGTATGAAGACTTTCTCGCCCTGGCCGATACCGGCAAGTTCACCGCGGCTGCCAGCATGCGTGGCTCGTCGCAATCGGCGTTGAGCCGGCGCATTCAGTTACTTGAAGGCCACCTGGGCGCGACCCTGGTGGACCGCGACCGCAACCCGGTGCGCCTGACGGCTGCCGGCGAAGCCCTGCTGCCGAATGCCGTGGAACTGGTGCGCATGGCCCGGGACTGCGAGCAGAGCGTAAGAGTGCTGAACCGGCCGCTGACATTCGCCTCGTTGCACACCCTGGCCTGCAACTTTTTCCCGGGCTGGATCAGCCGGCTCAACAGCCCTGAGGCGCCCCTGTTTACCCGGATCGATACCGGTTATCGCAGCACCGATGATTACTACATGGCGCTGATGTCGGGACGTTGCGATTTCATCCTGTTCTACCGCGACGCCAAGACTGCGCCCTACTCCCGTCAGAGCGAGTTCGAGGTCAAGTCCCTGGGCCATGACGAACTGTACTGGGTCGCCACCCCGGCCCTGGCCGCGCACTGTGCGCAGACCGATGCGCCGATCCCGCTGTTGAGTTACTCGCGCAGTGCGCAACTGCATGAACTGTCGCGCACCCAGATCAACCGCCATCCACAACCACAGCGCCTGCTGCAGGTGTTCGAAGCGACCGTATCCGAAGCCCTGAAACCCATGGTCGCCAGCGGCCAGGGCGTGGCGTGCATGCCCCACAGCATGGTCGCGCCCCTGATCGAGCGGCAGGAACTGGTGCGCTTGTACCCGGACATGGAATCGGACCATCTGGAAGTGATTCTGGTGCGCTGGCGGGATAACCGTAATCCCCAGGCCGATGCGTTTTGGCAGAGGTTGTAGCCAGGTCTACCGGCGCCACAGCCTTCAATATGGGCCCGGCAAAAAGCTCGCGAGGCAAGCTCGCTCCTGCATGGGTCCGGAACGGGCAGGGTTTATCATCACATCGCTGGCTGAGCAGGTACGACTTTAGATAAGCTCTGCGTCCCCCATCAGCAACCAGCGGTAAGCGCATGTTTGAAGTCACCGAGGTCCCCATCGCCCAACTGCGCGCCGCGCTCGAGTCCGGACAGGTAACGGCGGTTGAGCTGGTGCAGGCTTATCTTGCCCGCATCGATGCCTATGACACGCCCGATACAGCCACTGCCCTCAATGCCGTGGTGGTGCGCAACCCTGAGGCACTGGCCGAAGCGCAGGCCAGCGATGCACGACGGGCCAGGGGGCAGACCCTGGGACCTCTGGACGGCATCCCCTACACCGCCAAGGACAGCTATCTGGTGAAAGGGCTGACCGCAGCGTCGGGCAGCCCCGCCTTCAAGGACCTGGTGGCCCATCGCGATGCGTTTACCATCGAACGCCTGCGTGGCGCCGGGGCCATTTGCCTGGGCAAGACCAATATGCCGCCCATGGCCAACGGTGGAATGCAGCGCGGGGTATATGGCCGGGCCGAGAGCCCGTATAACGCCGATTACCTCACCGCGCCCTTTGCCTCGGGCTCATCCAACGGTGCAGGCACGGCAACCGCAGCCAGTTTTTCGGCCTTTGGTCTGGCGGAAGAAACCTGGTCCAGCGGACGTGGCCCGGCCTCGAACAATGGTTTGTGCGCCTATACCCCATCGCGCGGAGTGATTTCGGTGCGCGGCAACTGGCCGCTGACCCCGACCATGGACGTGGTGGTGCCGTTTGCCAGAACCATGGCCGACCTGCTTGAAGTACTAGACGTGGTCGTGGCCGAAGACCCGGACACCCGTGGTGATCTGTGGCGCCTGCAGCCCTGGGTACCGATCCCGGCAGTGGCCTCGGTGCGCCCTGCCTCTTATGCAGAGCTCAATGCCGGCGCTGACGCACTGGCAGGCAAGCGCTTTGGCATACCGCGCATGTACATCAATGCCGACCCCGAAGCGGGCACGGCCGAAGCACCGGGTATTGGCGGCCCGACCGGCCAGCGGATCATTACCCGGGCCTCGGTGATCGAGCTCTGGCAAGCTGCGCGTCAGGCCATTGAAGCCCGGGGTGGTGAAGTGATCGAAGTCGACTTCCCGCTGGTATCCAATTGCGAGGGTGACCGCCCCGGAGCACCCACCGTGTTTACCCGCGGTCTGGTGTCCAAAGAGTTTTTGCATGATGAGTTGTGGGAGCTGTCGGCCTGGGCGTTTGACGACTTCCTGCGGGCCAATGGTGATCCGAAACTTGGCTGTCTGGCAGACGTTGACGGTGCACTGATCTTCCCCCACGACCCGGGAACCTTGCCCAATCGCGAAGATGAACTGGCGGCGGGCATGGATGAATATGTGCGCATGGCCGAGCGCGGCATTACCCCGTGGGACCGGATCAGTACCGTGCCGGATGGCCTGCGCGGTCTGGAGCAGACCCGCAGGATTGACCTGGAGGACTGGATGGATGGTCTGGGTCTGGATGCAGTGCTGTTCCCGACGGTTGCCGATGTAGGGCCGGCGGATGCGGATGTGAATCCGGTATCTGCGGATATTGCGTGGAGCAATGGGGTTTGGGTTGCCAACGGTAACCTGGCGATCCGGCATCTGGGTGTGCCGACGGTGACGGTGCCTATGGGTGTGATGGCGGATATTGGCATGCCGGTGGGGCTGACCTTTGCCGGTCGGGCCTATGATGATTCGGCGTTGTTGCGATTTGCTGCGGCGTTTGAAGCCACCGGCAGCAAACGCTTGATCCCGCCGCGGACGCCGCCATTGGCATAAGTTTTGGCTTTGGGTTTTAAAGACGATGTCCTGCCGCCACTCGATAGCCGGAACGACGCGGATGCCCATCACAGGAGGCCGAACGCAGGGGCTGTTGTGGGGGTGGCGAGGCAGGACGCCGAGCCAGCCGTGTCGGGCCATGAATACCGCGTATATATCCGTTTGATGTATCACGGCTCTCTACGGGTTCCGCCCTTACGGCGGCTCACTTTTGTCAAACAGCCACAAAAGTAAGCAAAAAGGCTTTGCCCCAGCGTACGGCCTTCGCTGCGCTCAGGTTCCCTCGCTCCGGTCCCGCTCCGTGGCCACGCCGTGACGGGCCATCCATGGCCCAACACGGCTCTCCCGGCATCCATGCCGGGAGGACCACTACGCAGAACCTCCTCTCGGCCTCCCGAAGGGGCCAGTAGATCAAGATCAAAAACAAATCAAAAGCAGATCAAAAGCAGATCAAAAACGCCCCTGAAGGCGCTGTTTTGCTTTTTGCTTTTTGCTTTTTGCTTTTAAAAACGATGTCCCTGCCGCCACTCGATAGCCGGAACGACGCGGATGCCCATCACAGGAGGCCGAACGCAGGTGCTGTTGTGGGGGTGGCGAGGCAGGACGCCGAGCCAGCCGTGCCGGGCCATGGATGGCCCGTCACGGCGTGCCCCCACAACAGCGCCGGAGTGAGGGTACCGGGCGAGCCTAGGCGAGCACGGCCGTATGGTAGGGCACAGACCTTTTGGGTACTTTTGGGGCGTTTGCCAAAAGTACCTCGCCGTAAGGGCGAAACCTGTATTTCAGATAAACGCCTGTGCAGGATATGTATCCGGTAGATCTATAAATCCCACCGTGTACATATCCGTTTGATGTATCACGGCTTTCTACGGGTTCCGCCCTTACGGCGGCTCACTTTTGTCAAACAGCCACAAAAGTAAGCAAAAAGGCCTTGCCCCAGCGTACGGCCTTCGCTGCGCTCAGGTTCCCTCACTCCGGTCCCGCTCCGTGGCCACGCCGTGACGGGCCATCCATGGCCCAACACGGCTCTCCCGGCATCCATGCCGGGAGGACCACTACGCAGAACCTCCTCTCGGCCTCCCGAAGGGGCCAGTAGATCAAGATCAAAAACAAATCAAAAGCAGATCAAAAGCAGATCAAAAGCAGATCAAAAACGCCCCTGAAGGCGCTGTTTTGCTTTTTGCTTTTTGCTTTTTGCTTTTTGCTTTTTGCTTTTAAAAACGATGTCCCTGCCGCCACTCGATAGCCGGAACGACGCAGACGCCCATCACAGGAGGCCGAACGCAGGTGCTGTTGTGGGGGTGGCGAGGCAGGACGCCGAGCCAGCCGTGCCGGGCCATGGATGGCCCGTCACGGCGTGCCCCCACAACAGCGCCGGAGTGAGGCGAGCTCAGCCGTATGGTAGGGCACAGACCTTTTGAGTATTTTTGGGATGGTCCGACACTCGGCGTTTGCCAAAAGTGCCTCGCCGTAAGGGCGAAACCCGTAAAAAGCCGTGATACATAGAACGGATATGTACGCTCAGTTTTAACTGCGGTACCGCGTACATATCCGTTTGTGCATCCCAAAGTCGCCAGCAACACCCCTTAGCGGGTTTGCGCAACTATCTGCGATGCCGCAAGCATCGCCTTGAGCAACACCGCACATCCCGCCGCCAGATCCCCCGGATCGGCATTCTCGATCTCGTTGTGACTGATCCCCCCCTCACAGGGCACAAAAATCATCCCCGCCGGACCCAGCTCGGCCAGGAAGATCGCGTCATGCCCTGCCCCGCTGACGATGTCCATGTTGGATAACCCCAACTCATTGGCCGCGTCGCGCACCGCATCCACACAATCCGGGTTGAAGTACAACGGCGGGAAGTCCGCAGTCGGGGTCAGTTCAAAACTCAGGCCATGCTGCTTGCAGGTGGCTTCGATCACTCCACGCACTTGCTCGATCATCGAGTCCAGTCGCTCCGGCAACAGGTGACGGAAATCCAGAGTCATGCGCACTTCGCCCGGGATTACGTTGCGTGACCCCGGATAGGCTTGCAGGCAGCCCACGGTGCCACAGGCATGGGGCTGATGGCTCAAGGCGGCCTGGTTGACCGCGGCCACCACGGCCGCAGCGCCGACCAGGGCGTCTTTGCGCAGGTGCATGGGCGTCGGCCCCGCGTGGGCTTCTACGCCGCGCAGGTTGAGGTCGAACCATTTTTGCCCCAGAGCCCCAAGCACCACGCCTATGGTTTTGCGTTCGTCTTCAAGGATCGGCCCTTGCTCGATATGGGCTTCGAAGTAAGCACCCACCGGGTGGCCACTGACTTTGCGGCTACCGGCATAACCAATGGCATTCAGGGCCTCGGCAACCGTTACACCCTGGGCGTCGGTCTTGGCCAGGGTTTCTTCAAGGGTGAATTTTTCCGCAAATACCCCGGAGCCCATCATGCACGGCGCAAACCGCGAGCCTTCTTCATTGGTCCACACCACCACTTCCAGCGGGGCTTGTGTCTCGATGTTGAGGTCATTGAGCGTGCGCAGTACTTCGACACCCGCCAGCACTCCGTAGCAACCGTCAAACTTGCCGCCGGTGGGCTGGGTATCGATATGGCTGCCGGTCATTACTGGCGGCAAGTCCGGGTTGAGCCCGGGACGACGGGCGAAAATATTGCCCACCGCGTCGACACTGACCGTGCAGCCCGCTTCTTCACACCAGCGTACGAAGATGTCCCGGGCCTGACGGTCGAGGTCGGTCAGGGCCAGGCGACAGACCCCGCCTTTGACTGTGGCTCCCAGTTGCGCCAGCTCCATCAGCGAGGCCCAGAGGCGCTCTCCATTGATGGACTGCGGGCGTTGCTGCTGAAGGTCTTGTACAGCGTTCATGGCGTTTTCCTCAGGCAGTTCTTATAAGAATTGATGGGGGGGAATTTCAAATTGCACCTTTGACCACGGTCACCTGCGGGCGGCTCAGGCGGCACAATCCGTAGTAAATCGCAGCCCCCAGTAACGACCCGGTAAACCAGCCGTAATCGTAAAACCAGCTGAAGGCGCTGCTGCCCAGTGACAACAGGGTCAGCGCAACCGGCACGCCGAAGGCAATGAAACCGTTCCAGTTCCAGGCCGGGTACACACCATCGAGGTAGAGCCCCTCAAGGTCGAGTTTTTGCTGACGGATGATGAAATAGTCCACCACCATGATCCCGGCAATCGGCCCCAGCAGGCTGGAATAGCCCAGCAGCCAGTTGGAGTACACGGTTTCAAGGCTCACGTCAGAGACCAGCAGGCCGAGTTTTTTCAGCAGTTCATGGGCCATCAAGGCCAGCCCCACCAGACCGGTCAACATCACGGCCTTGGTGCGGTTGATCAGTTTTGGCGCGATGTTCTGGAAGTCGTTGGTGGGCGAGACAATGTTGGCGGCCGTGTTGGTGGACAGCGTGGCGATGATGATCAGGGCCATGGCCAGGGCCACCCAGCCAGGACTCTGGATGTGGCCAATGAGGCTCACCGGATCGGACACCGTGACGCCCACCAGTTTTTCCGAGGCAGCGGTCAGCACTACCCCCAGCGCGGCGAACAGAAACATGGTCAGGGGCAAACCGAATATCTGGCCCAGAATCTGGTCTTTCTGGCTTTTGGCGTAGCGGCTGAAGTCCGGGATATTCAGGGACAGGGTCGCCCAGAAACCGACCATGGCGGTCAGGCCGGCAAAGAAGTATCCGTACACGCTGGCACCCTCGGGGCGCTTGGGCGGCTGGGCCAGCAACTCGGTCATTGACACGTTTGGTAACGCCCAAACCAGCAAGCCGATACCGACCAGTACCAGCAGCGGGGCCGACAGGGTTTCAAGCCATTTGATCGACTCGGCACCGCGTAATACCACCCACAGATTGAGGGCCCAGAACACCATGAAGCCGATCACTTCTCCGGTGCCGCCGAGGCTTTTCCAGCCTTCAAATACCGACCCCAGGAACAGGTGAATGGCCAGGCCGCCGAACAGGGTTTGAATGCCGAACCAGCCGCAGGCCACCAGGGCGCGGATCAGGCACGGAACGTTGGAGCCAAGGATGCCGAACGAGGATCGCAGCAATACCGGAAAGGGAATGCCGTACTTGGTGCCCGCAAATGCATTGAGGGTCAACGGAATCAGGACCACGATATTGGCCAGAAAAATCGCCAGCAGCGCCTCGCCCACACTGAGCCCGAAGTAGGCAGTCAATACGCCGCCCAAGGTGTAGGTCGGCACACAGATGGACATGCCGATCCACAGCGCCGTGATGTGCCATTTGTTCCAGGTGCGCTCGTGAACTTTGGTGGGCGCCATGTCGTGGTTATATCGGGGACTGTCGAGAACGTCAGTCCCGGCCTCCAGTTCGAACAACCCGTTACGTTCGGTGACTTGTGATCTGCTTGGCTGCATGCTCGTTCACTCTCTTGTTTTGGTGTTCTGGTAACAGGCGCTGCGCAATAACACAGTGCGACTCACTTGCCTGGTCCGGTGAATCCGGTTCTGGCAGCGACAATCAAGAACTGTGCCGTGTTAGTTGCCTCCCCCTGTCTATCGGCTTTCGGTACTTGCAACTGGCTGGTTTAAAAGGTTTTAACCATCAAGGCAAATGACACTCATTCCCGTTAAAGACCCTCTTTTAACTCGTCCCTCTTTTTTCATATAACAAAACGAAACAACTCGGTGCACGCTTATTTATTTTCCGCTTTAAGCTCCCGTTCGCTCAGGGCCTCAAGCGCCTGATTTAGCATAAGAAACTTCGCCTATATTTGAATCCTGTCAAGTGCGTCAAAATGGTGATGCCGTGCACTATTTTGGTGATTTAAATTAAAAACATATATAAATCAGTTAGTTATATAAATATAAGTGCTTTAAAAATAAAGTTTGATCATTTAGCAACAACACTCTAGATTTCATTCCTGACACCAGTGACAGGAACCGATCCTGTACAGCGGTCGTAATAACAACACTTAGAGCCGGTTATAGCCGGTCTGCCTGCGAGGAACTCGGTATGTCACTGTTAATCCGTGGCGCTACGCTTGTGACCCATGATGAAAGTTATTGTGCTGATGTTTATTGCGCTGACGGTCTAGTCCGCGCAATTGGAACTGATCTTGATGTTCCGGCCGGCTGCGAAGTGCTCGATGGCAGCGGTCAATATTTACTTCCCGGCGGTATCGATCCGCACACCCATATGCAATTACCCTTTATGGGAACTGTGTCCAGCGAAGACTTTTTCAGTGGTACTGCTGCCGGTCTGGCCGGTGGCACAACTTCAATTATCGACTTTGTGATTCCCAACCCTCAGCAGTCCTTGCTGGAGGCCTTTCATCAATGGCGCGGCTGGGCTGAAAAATCGGCTTCGGATTACGGCTTCCACGTGGCGATTACCTGGTGGAGCGAGCAGGTGCGCGAAGAAATGGCCGAGCTGGTCAGCCACCACGGGATCAACAGCTTCAAACATTTCATGGCTTACAAAAACGCGATCATGGCCACCGACGACACCCTGGTCGCCAGCTTCGAGCGCTGCCTGGAACTGGGTGCTGTGCCCACCGTGCATGCCGAAAACGGCGAGCTGGTGTATCACTTGCAACGCAAGCTCATGGCCCAGGGCATGACCGGGCCCGAGGCCCATCCGCTGTCGCGCCCCTCCCAGGTGGAGGGCGAAGCAGCCAGCCGGGCGATCCGCATCGCGCAGACCATCGGTACGCCGCTGTACATGGTGCATGTCTCGACCCGTGAAGCGCTGGATGAAATCACCTACGCCCGCAGTCAGGGCCAGCCGGTGTATGGCGAAGTATTGGCTGGCCATTTGCTGCTGGATGAAAGCGTGTACCAGAACCCCGACTGGCAGACCGCTGCCGGCTACGTGATGAGCCCGCCCTTCCGTCCTCGCGGGCATCAGGAGGCGCTTTGGCATGGCTTGCAGTCCGGCAATCTGCACACCACGGCCACCGATCACTGTTGCTTCTGCGCCGAGCAAAAAGCCGCCGGGCGTGATGATTTCAGCCTGATTCCCAACGGCACGGCCGGCATCGAGGACCGCATGGCGGTGCTCTGGGATGAAGGCGTGAACACCGGGCGCCTTTCCATGCAGGAGTTCGTCGCACTGACCTCCACCAACACCGCGAAGATTTTCAATCTGTACCCGCGCAAAGGCACGATCCGGGTCGGCGCCGACGCCGATCTGGTGCTGTGGGACCCCCAGGGCACGCGCACCATTTCCGCCAAAACCCACCATCAAAAAGTCGACTTCAACATCTTTGAAGGCAAGACCGTGCGCGGTGTCCCCAGCCATACCATCAGCCAGGGCCGCCTGGTATGGGCCAATGGCGATCTGCGGGCGGTGCGCGGCGCCGGTCGTTATATCGAACGTGCGGCCTACCCCGCGGTGTTCGACCTGCTGAAAAAACGCGCGGAGCAGCACATGCCCGTTGCCGTAAAGCGCTGACTATAAAAACCACTGCCCGACAGAGGCAGACGATCCCCACAACCGTGAGGCAACCAACGTGATCAAGTCCCTGAACCATTTGCCGCATTCCCACCAGGATGCGGTGGCGCTGGCCAGTCATTTCACTGATCTGGCACCACCCCTGTCCGCCCGACAGGCCGTATTGGAAAGCTCGCGCTGCCTGTATTGCTATGACGCCCCGTGTGTCAATGCGTGCCCCAGCGATATCGATATCCCGTCGTTCATTCGCAATATCCAGCAGGAGAATGTCAAGGGCGCCGCGCACAAGATCCTCTCGGCCAACATCCTGGGCGGCAGTTGCGCCCGGGTCTGTCCGACCGAGGTGCTGTGCCAGCAGGCCTGCGTGCGTAATAACGACCAGGAATGCGCCCCGGTCTTGATCGGCTTGCTCCAGCGGTATGCGGTGGACAATGCGCAGTTCAGCGAATACCCGTTCACCCGGGCAGCGCCCACCGGCAAGCGTATCGCCGTAGTCGGGGCGGGGCCCGCCGGGCTGGCCTGTGCCCATCGCCTGGCCCTGCTCGGGCATGAAGTGGTGATCTTCGAAGCCAGCGAAAAAGCCGGCGGCCTCAATGAATACGGAATCGCCAAATACAAGCTGGTGGACGACTTTGCCCAGCGCGAGGTGGATTTCGTGCTGCAAATCGGTGGCATCGAGGTGCGCCACGGCCAGCGACTGGGCAGCAATCTCAGTCTGAGCGAGCTGCATCTGCAGTTCGATTCGGTGTTTCTGGCCATCGGCCTGGCAGCCAGTCGCCAGTTGGGCCTGCCCGACGAAGACGCGCCCGGCCTGCTGGCCGCCACCGACTACATCCGTGAACTGCGCCAGAGCGACGACCTGACGCAACTGCCCCTGGCCGATCGCTGCATCGTGCTGGGCGCGGGCAATACGGCCATCGATATGGCGGTGCAAATGGCCCGTCTTGGTGCTCGCGAGGTCAATCTGGTGTACCGCCGAGGCCTTGAGGACATGGGCGCCACCGGGCACGAGCAAGACATTGCCAAGGCCAATCAGGTGCGGCTGATGACCTGGGCCCAGCCACAGGAATTGCTGCTGGATGAACAAGGCCGCGTGCGCGGCATGCGCTTTGCCCGTACCCGCCTTGAAGGCGGGCGCCCGGTGAGCACCGGTGAAAGCTTTGAGCTGGCGGCAGATGCGGTGTTCAAGGCCATCGGCCAGACGTTCGATGAAAGCGCGCTGAACGATCCGCTGGCCCAGGCGTTGAAGCGTGCGGGTGACCGGATTGAGGTGGATGAGCAACTGCGCACCAGCGTACCCGGGGTCTATGCCGGGGGCGATTGCACCTCCCTGGGCCAGGATCTGACCGTACAGGCGGTACAACACGGCAAGCTGGCCGCAGAAGCCATTCATGCCCATCTCATGCTTAACCAGGAGGCAGCGTAAATGGCCGATCTCTCGATTGTTTTCGCCGGTATCAAGGCACCCAACCCGTTCTGGCTGGCCTCTGCGCCCCCCACCGACAAAGCCTTTAACGTGGTCCGCGCCTATGAAGCGGGCTGGGGCGGCGTGGTCTGGAAAACCCTGGGTGAAGACCCGGCGGCGGTCAATGTGTCGTCCCGCTATTCAGCCCACTTCGGGCCTAACCGCGAAGTCATGGGTATCAACAATATCGAGTTGATTACCGATCGCTCTCTGGAGATCAATCTACGGGAAATTACCCAGGTCAAAAAAGACTGGCCGGACCGGGCGTTGATCGTGTCATTGATGGTGCCGTGCGAGGAGCAGGCGTGGAAATACATCCTGCCGCTGGTTGAGGCCACCGGCGCCGATGGAATCGAGCTGAATTTCGGCTGCCCCCACGGCATGCCTGAACGGGGAATGGGGGCGGCGGTGGGCCAGGTGCCCGAGTACGTGGAGATGGTGACCCGCTGGTGCAAGACCTATTGCTCGCTGCCGGTGATCGTCAAGCTGACGCCCAACATCACCGATGTGCGACTCAGCGCCCGGGCCGCCCACCGCGGCGGTGCGGATGCAGTGTCGTTGATCAATACCATCAACTCCATCACCAGTGTCGACCTGGAGCGCATGGTGGCGTTGCCAATGGTCGGCAGCCAGAGCACCCACGGCGGCTATTGCGGCTCGGCGGTCAAGCCGATAGCCCTGAATATGGTGGCCGAAATTGCCCGCGATCCACAAACCCGGGGCTTGCCGATCTGCGGCATTGGCGGCATCGGCAGCTGGCGTGATGCGGCAGAATTCATCGCCCTGGGCTGTGGCGCGGTGCAGGTGTGTACCGCAGCGATGCTCCACGGGTTCCGGATTGTGGACGAGATGAAGGATGGCTTGTCGCGCTGGATGGACAGCCAGGGCTACACCAGCCTGGAGGATTTCTCCGGGCGCGCTGTGGGCAACACCACCGACTGGAAGTACCTGGATATCAATTACCAGGTGATCGCCAAAATCGACCAGGATGCCTGTATCGGTTGCGGGCGCTGCCACATTGCCTGTGAAGACACGTCGCACCAGGCCATTTCCAGCGTCAAGCTGGCCGACGGTACCCGTCGTTATGAGGTTATCGAGGACGAGTGCGTGGGTTGCAATCTGTGTCAGATCACCTGCCCGGTGGAGTCATGTATCGAGATGGTGCCACACGACAATGGCTTGCCGTTCCTGGACTGGAACCATGATCCACGCAATCCGTATCACGTGGCATCCTGAAGCACGGGGCCAGCGGATAACCCCGTCGCGAGCAAGCTCGCTCCTGCAGGTCTGAGCCTGTGGGAGCCGGCTACCGCTCAGGGCTCCAGGCCGATCCCGCGCAGGATCACGCTGGTGACCGTCTGCACCGCCCGCTCGAACTGGATGTCCGACAGTGGCTGGTGATCGTTGAGGATGTTTACCTGATGGTCGAAGTCGGCGTAATGCTGGGTTGAGGCCCAGATCATGTACAGCACGCTGGCGGGCTCCACCGGCAGAATCCGCTTGTCCACCACCCATTGCCGGATCTTGGCTTCTTTCATCTTGGCCCAGTCATAGAGGCTGGCATCCAGCGCCAGGCCCAGCGAAGGAGCGCCGTGGATGATTTCGTTGGCCCAGACTTTCGAGCCGTAAGGCCGGGTGCGCGAATGGTTCATTTTGGCCCGGATATAACTGCTGAGTACCAGCCGCGGGTCGTCGTAGGTCTCGAAACACAGCGCATCCTGTTTCCACACGTCGAGCAGGCCCAGCAGCACTGCACTATAGAGCTCGGTTTTGGTGCTGAAGTAATAATGCAGGTTGGAGCGTGGCAGCTGAACTTCAGCGGCGATGTCCGCCATTGCCGCGCCCGCAAAGCCTTTTTCTGCAAAAATCTTCTCGGCGCCGAGAAGGATTTTTTCTACGTTCGCCCGGCGAATTTCAATTTTGTGATTGCCCATTGCTTATCGCCCTTGTCCTTGTGCTTCATCGATGAGCACCCTGACAATTCAGGCCCCCCCGCAGACGCAAAATATTCTCGCCCGAGGCGTCGCATAGCGCCTGTTAAGGCTACGCTTACGCTGCTACGCGACACTGCGGCAGTTTAATTCGCGGCGGGTAATTCAATCACGTCCGTTTCAATGCCATCGAGTTTGGGCTTGAGTTTCATTTTTTCCTGCGCCTCATGAGCCTGGGCTTCAGTGGCGAATGGTCCGACCAGGAAGTGCTTCACACCCTCACGCTCATAAATATAAGGAGTGAAACCATTGTCAAGAAGCCTTCCCGTGGTATCGGTGATAGTTGCGCGCTGGCCCTCAGTGATCTCCAGCGCCCAACGGGCAACCGGGGCCTGGACCGCCGTAGCTTCAGAAGCTGCTTTAGCCCGCTGGATTTTATCGTTAGACTCCTGACCGCAAGCCGTCAAGGCCAATATTGCTGTCATCACGATGACTTTACGCACTGCGTTTCCCCTGTCTGTTTGTGTGAATCGATTTTATCACTGGGGCACCAACCATTGCTCACCTTGAACAAATCCGATTCGCCCCAATTTAAGGCTCATACGCGAGAACTTTTCCCCTGTGGGGAATTAAGTCCCTGGCGCTGACGTCTGTAATGAGCGGCGCATTTATACGCACTAAGCAGTATTCTGTAGTCATGAACGAAGCCGCACCGTCTCAGAGACGTGCCTTACAAAGCCCTCAAGGAGAAAAAAATGCTGATTCTCACCCGTAAAGTTGGTGAAAGCATAAACATTGGTGATGATATTACGATCACTATTTTAGGAGTCAGCGGGCAACAGGTCAGAATCGGCATCAACGCGCCGAAAGATGTCGCTGTTCACCGTGAAGAAATTTATCAACGCATCCAGGCAGGTCTGTCTGCCTCTGACAAAAACGATCAACCGTAAACCTCCGAGGTATCAGCCCTTGGAATGAGTGTCAGGGCTGCCCGGCCAGCCCTCCTCAATCCACGACCTCAGAGGCAACCCGTCACGCCCTCCCCCTCGCTTGTTCAAGCCTGCTTCAGTACTGGATTATTCCTGCCTACTTGACCGTTCCAAGGTTTGCGACCACGCTCAGTCCGCGTAGAAAGCTGATACAGACTGAGTCACTGCACTGATGAAGGTCTGAAAGCGCCTCCTAATGTCAGCCCGGCAAAGGGCTGGACCTGTACCGTCAAGGAATGAAAGACATGTCCGATTTAATCGTAGTGGGATTTTCAGATACCGAAGTAGCAGATCGCGCCCTCACCAAAATGGTTTCGCTCAGCAAAGAGCACCTGGTAGAGCTGGAAGATGCGGTCATTGTGGTTCGTAACGCCGACGGCAAAATCCATATCAAGCAAAGCGTCAATCTTACCGCTCTCGGGGCTACTTCTGGCCTGGTCACCGGCGGCCTTTGGGGGGCACTGGTGGGCCTGCTGTTCCTCAACCCGCTGGCCGGTTTTGCCATTGGCGGCGCTCTGGGCGCAGGCACCGGCGCCCTTTCGGGTTCGTTGAGCGACTACGGGATTGATGACCAGTTCATCAAGTCCCTGAGCGAAACCATCCCCAACGATTCCTCGGCCCTGTTTTTGCTGCTGCGCAAATTCCAGCCGGAAAAAGTGCTGCAAGAGCTTGAAGACTCAAACTTCAAAGGCAAGGTCCTGCGCACCTCGCTGTCCCCTGAACAAGAGCAGAAGCTGCAGGACGCCCTGTCCAAAACCGCGGCAGTGGGTACTACAACCGTCTAAGCCCTTATTCGGGTTGCATCGGCCATTCGGCAGCCTTGATGGCTGCCGGATTCTAGCCCAGGCGCACTGCCGTGCCGGTGGCAAACACCACCAGCATCCCGCCACGCCCTGAAGGCATGCTGATTTCGAAGTTCAGCCCGACAATGGCATCTGCCCGCAAGCCTTGCGCCCTGTCGCGAATTTCATCCGTGACCTCGGCACGCGCTTCTTTCAGTGCCCGCTCCAGGGTCTGAGAGCGCCCGCCAAAGAAATCCCGCACCCCGGTAAAAAAATCCCGCACTACGTTGATGCCGTGTACCGACTCGGCACTGACCACTCCCAGGTACTCGGTGATCTGGCGGCCTTCTATTCGGTTGGTGGTGGTGATGATCATGGCGGTTCCTCAAATATTCGCGAGCGGGATGGTGATCCCTGATTGTGCAAAAGATTAACTCAAACCCCCGCACCTTTGCCGCGCCAGCTGCTCTAAACAGGGCTGCGCTGGCCTTATCCGCCTGCAGTGGTACTGTTGTCAAAGCTGTGACAGGCCCCACCCGGGGCTACTATGCTTAAAGCGAATAAATCTAAAGACGTAAGAGTTGGGACCTCTCGCTCGGCAGATGCAGATGGCTGATATGAACTCAATAGCTGCGCCAAGCCACTTTTCGATCCCGCTTACAGGAAGCCCATAATGGTTCAAAGACAAGTCATCAATGCCTCGGTCAGCCCGAAAGGCAGTCTGGAAACACTCTCGCAACGTGAAGTTCAGCAATTGAGCGAAGTCGGCTCAGGCAGCAGTTACACCCTGTTCCGACAGTGCGTGCTGGCAATCCTCAATACCGGCGCCCAGGTCGACAACGCTAAAACCATCCTTGAGGCCTATCAGGATTTCGAGGTGCGGATTCACCAGCAGGACCGTGGCGTTCGCCTTGAACTGCTCAATGCGCCGGCTGATGCATTCGTTGATGGCGAAATGATCGCCAGCACCCGCGAGATGCTGTTCAGCGCCCTGCGCGACATTGTCTACACCCAAAGCGGCCTGGACAGCCCGCGCATCGACCTGAGCACCTCAGCAGGCATCACCGACTATGTGTTCCACCTGCTGCGCAACGCCCGCACCCTGCGCCCGGGCGTAGAACCCAAGATCGTCGTGTGCTGGGGTGGTCACTCGATCAATACCGAAGAGTACAAGTACACCAAAAAGGTCGGCCACGAACTGGGCCTGCGCAGCCTGGACATCTGCACCGGCTGCGGCCCAGGCGTGATGAAGGGGCCAATGAAAGGGGCCACCATTTCCCACGCCAAACAGCGTTTGACCGGTGGCCGTTATCTGGGCCTGACCGAACCGGGCATCATCGCCGCCGAAGCGCCGAACCCCATCGTCAACGAACTGGTGATTCTGCCGGACATCGAAAAACGCCTTGAAGCCTTCGTCCGGGTTGGCCACGGCGTGATCATCTTCCCGGGCGGCGCCGGGACTGCCGAAGAGTTCCTGTATCTGCTCGGTATCCTGATGCACCCGGAAAACAGCGATGTGCCGTTCCCGGTCATCCTGACCGGGCCAAAGGAAGCAGCGCCGTATTTGCAGCAGCTGCATGAATTTGTCGGTGCCACCCTCGGCGAGGCGGCACAGACCCATTACCAGATCATCATCGACAACCCGGCCGAAGTGGCCCGGCAAATGACCTCGGGGCTCAAGGCGGTGAAAATGTTTCGCCGCGAGCGCAATGACGCGTTCCACTTCAACTGGTTATTGAAAATCGATGAGGGCTTCCAGCGTCCGTTCGAGCCCACCCACGCCAATATGGCCAGCCTGCAATTGCGCAGCGACATGCCGGCCCATGAACTGGCGATCAACCTGCGTCAGGCTTTTTCCGGGATTGTGTCGGGCAACGTGAAGGAGAAAGGCATTCACTTGATCGAGCAGCACGGCCCGTACGAGATTCATGGTGACCCGGCAATCATGAAACCGCTGGATAAACTACTCCATGCATTCGTCGCCCAGCACCGCATGAAACTGCCGGGTGGCGCGGAGTACGTACCCTGCTATCGCGTCGTAAGCTGAGCCTGTCCTGAGGGGCATGCCGGGCGGGCAAAAGCGCATTGCGCCCGGCTTGCCCGGCAAAGGATTACTTCAACGGTGCAAATTTTTTGACCGTTTCCAGCCAGGCCGGATCCAGCCGGGTCTGTTCGGTATCGATACCGAGCGCCTCCAGCCGTGCCTTATGCAGATCAATCTCGTGAACCATCTGGCTCAGCGCACTGGAATTGGCGTCCAGCTGGTACATCTGGGTAATCCCCAGGTGATAGAAGCGCAGCAGCTTCATGGCCGTCACATCGCCAGCCATCACCCCCGCCGTCACATGGTGCATGACGTTGGTGACTTTCATCAGACTGCGTTTGAGCTGCCAGCCATACACCGCCGGTGCCATCCAGGGCTGCGACCAGAAGTTGAACCGCACCAGGGCAATGGTGATGAGCAAAGCCACAATCACGCCGGCCAGGTTCAAACGGAAATTATCACCACCCTCGACTCCCAGCAGCATCACTGCCAACCCGGATACCAGTAGCGCCAATGCGGCAAAGGTCAGCGCGATGTACAGGGTGCTGCGCCGGGTCTTCTGGCGATAGATCTCGGGGCTGAGCGGTTTTATTTCAAACATCACTGTCACAAAACTCCTGGCTGATTATGAAAGTCCGAGGCGCATTATGCCCGTCCACAAGCCAAGGGGATTGAATCAATCAGCGTAACGCGCGGGGTGCGCTGATTGGCAGTCAAGGTTGCATCGGAATGAGGCGATTGGGCTTGACCGCCTTGAACGAGAAACTTGAATAAATTTCCTTTACCGCGGGCAAGGTCTGCAGCACCTCCCGGGCAAATTCACCGAAGGACTCCAGGTCTTTGGCCACCACTTCGAGCAAGAAGTCATAACGGCCCGAGATGTTATGGCAGGCAATAATTTCAGGGATGTCCAGCAAGCGCTGCTCAAAATCCCTTGCGGTTTCCCTGGAATGCGAAGCCATCATCAGACTCACAAAAGCTGTCACCCCGTAGCCCAGCTCCCTGGGTGAGAGAATCGCTTGATAGCCACAAATAAGGCCGCTTTCCTCCAGGGCTTTTACCCTTCGCCAACAAGGTGAAGTGGTCAATGAAACTTTCTCGGCCAGCTCGGCAATGGTCAGGCGCGCATTGCCTTGCAGCGCGCTAAGCAGGGCCTTATCGGTTCTATCCAGAGCAATTGGCATAATTTGCCTCCAAGTTTCAGCATGACCGGCTTTTATGCCAATAAACCTGTATTTGGCTGGCCAATATGGAATTTTTATTGTTGGTTTTGAGCATAGCATCGGAGGAAATATCGGAGAGTCCGCCATGACAGACAAGAACAATGACTTCGGTTTTTCTACCCGCGCGATTCATCACGGCTACGATCCACTGCAGAATAACGGCGCGCTGATACCACCGATTTATCTCACCTCAACCTTTGCCTTTCCCACCGTCGAATATGGCGCAGGGTGTTTTGCCGGTGAGCAAAGCGGGCATTTTTACACCCGCATTTCCAACCCGACCCTGGCCCTGCTGGAGTCGCGCATGGCGGCACTGGAAAACGGCGAAGCGGGTGTGGCATTCAGCTCCGGCATGGGTGCGATTGCCGCCACCTTCTGGACCCTGCTCAGACCCGGCGATGAAATCATCGTCAACCGCACGCTATACGGCTGTACCTTTGCCCTCCTGCACCACGGCATCGGCGAATTCGGGGTCAAGGTCAAGCATGTCGACATGTCCGACCTGATCGAACTCGAAGCCGCGATCAGCCCGGCAACGCGCATGATCTACTTCGAATCACCGGCCAACCCCAACATGAAGCTGGTGGATATAGCCGCCGTTTCAGACATTGCCCACAAGCACCAGGACATTGTCGTGGCTATCGACAACACCTACTGCACCCCGTACCTGCAACGCCCGCTGGAACTGGGTGCCGACCTGGTCGTGCATTCGGCCACCAAATACCTCAGCGGTCACAGTGACATTACGGCGGGCATAGTCGTGACCAGTCAGGCCCTGGCAGACCGGATCCGCCTGCAAGGCCTCAAAGACCTCACGGGTGCAGTAATGTCGCCCCAGGATGCCTATCTATTGATGCGCGGCCTCAAGACCCTGGCCTTGCGCATGGACCGCCATTGCAGCAACGCTCAAGTCATCGCCGCTTGTTTGCAGGAGCACCCCGCGGTGGAATGGGTCGCCTACCCCGGCCTGCCCTCTTTTCCCCAGCACGCACTGGCATCCCGGCAAATGAAACTGCCGGGGGGCATGATCGCCTTTGAACTCAAGGGTGGCCTTGCCGCGGGCCAGCGGTTCATGAACGCCCTGCAACTGTTCAGCCGTGCAGTCAGCCTCGGCGGAGCAGAGTCGCTGGCGCAGCATCCCGCGAGCATGACCCACTCCACCTACACCCTGGAAGAACGGGAGCGGCATGATATTTCCGAGGGGCTGGTGAGACTGGCGGTAGGTCTGGAAGACATTGCCGATTTGTTGGCGGATATCGAGCAGGCACTGCAAGCCTGAACCGCATCTGGGCAGCGACTACAGAAAATGCGGTTGTTTGGTAAGCATGTGCACAGGTGTGAACCGATGCTGGCTCAACCCGGCGGGATCGTCGCCAAAATGCCGATGCCGATGGTCAACGCCAAAAAACCACCTAAAAACCATGCCATCTTGCCCATAACAATTGCCCTCAAACGTTCGTAATAAAACAGGCGCAGAACATCTGCCAGCACCATGGGAGTGATGCCCGAGGCTCACGCCCTTGCCTGTCTCGAAAGGTTGGGGGCAATTCTGCGCCGCGAACTGCACACATAACAGTCGCAGATAATGCGAATAAAAGCGGATCAGTTGTGCGGCAACACAAAGTGGGCCGGCGACACGCTGCGCTGATACTCGGCCACAACGGCCTGGCTCAGGTTGACCACCGCCTCGTTCAACTCCAGGCCGGCACCGGCGCGCCAACTGGCATACACCGAAAAACCCGGAGCGGCCTCGATCGGCAAGGCGATCATCGCCCCGCTCTGCAATTCACGGCTGACCAGTACCGGAGGCAAGGCGCCGATGCCGAAACCGTCGGCTACCAGTTTGATAATGGCCGCCACCGAGTTGATACAGCTGACCCTCGGCGCCGCAATGGCGTGCTGATGCAGAAAGTTGAGCATGTCCTGATGGGGCCGGGAATGCCTGGAGAACGTCAGCAACCGTTCCTGACACAGATCCGCCAGGCTGGCGTAACTGCGATCCTGCGCGCCAGCACGGGCCACGACCCAGCTCAGCGGGTAACTGGCCAGTTGCACGTTGCGTACCCCGTCTGCCCGGAGCAGATCGGTCTGGAACACCAGATCCAGTTGCCCCTTGAGCAATTGCTCACTCAGGTTCAGCGCGGTATCGGCCGTCAGTTCGACTTCGACCTGCGGATAATCGCGGCTCAAGGCACTGATCAACTCGCTCAGCCAACTGTGAATCACGGTGTCCATCACCCCGATCCGCAAGCGCCCGGCAAAGCTGTCGGCCAGGCCCAGGGACTGCTGCAGGCGTTGCTGGGTGGCCAGCATTTCTTCGGCGTAACCCAGCACCTTGTGCCCCTCGCGCGTCAGGCTCACCCCACGCGAGTCACGCAGGAACAACTGCACACCCAGCTCGGTTTCGAGGACCGATATGCGACTGGATATCGCCGCCTGGGTGGTTGAAAGTTTCTCTGCGGTCAGGCGGAAACTGCCAAGACGCGCCACCCAGACGAACGTAAGAAGAAAACGCATGTTCATTAAGGGGGTTTTCTCCGGACCGGAACAAGTGCGTCACTCTAAACCTTTGCCGTGAACTCAATCCAGTCGGCTTAAGTCGGTGATTGGCAAAACTTTTTTGTTCGGGGGTGACAACTTTTTTTGACTGGACGCGTAGCTCAAAGCCACCAACCATATCGGCTAATGATGCTCCCTCATCGGGCGTCAAAAATAAAAAAACACGCTGAGTCCGGCAGCGTACCGATTTTGCGAAAGTGTGCCTGACCGCTTTCGCCTTGCCCGCACCAGCCTGCCCTGGTGTTGCGGCATTCAGCTAAGGGATTTCCCCCTCATGCAAACCGTCGTAAACCTGTGGCCCCTGATTGGCGTGTTCGTCATCATTGCGGGCTTTATACTGCGCTTCAATCCACTGCTGGTGGTGAGCGCGGCGGCTATCGTCACCGGCCTTGCAGCCCACTTCCCCCTGGAAAAAATCATTACCCTGATGGGCGAAGGCTTTCTCCAGACCCGCGCCCTGCAACTCATTCTGTTATTACCCCTGGCGGTGATCGGCCTGCTGGAGCGCCACGGTTTGCGCCTGCATGCACAAAACTGGATCGCCAGCTTTCAGCGGGCAACCGTCGGCCGGCTGCTGATCATGTACCTGTTCCTGCGTGAAGCCACCGCCGCGGTGGGCCTGACCAGCCTGGGCGGTCATCCGCAAATGGTGCGCCCGTTGCTGGCCCCCATGGCCGAGGGTGCGGCCGAGAACAAATACGGCAAGCTGCCGGACAAGGTGCGACACAAGGTGCTGGCCATGTGCGCCGCCACCGATAACATCGGCCTGTTCTTTGGCGAAGATATTTTTGTCGCCTTTGGTGCCATCGCCCTGATGCATACCTTCCTGCTGGGCTCGGGGCTGGATGTCGAGCCGCTGCACATTGCCTTCTGGGGCATCCCCACCGCCATCTGCGCCTTTATCATCCATGCATTACGCCTGTATCGCTTCGATCTGATGCTGTCGCGCAGCATGGCCGAAGTCGCTCAAGACGATGCTGACGCGGCGAAGGAGCTGGCACGATGATTATCTCTATCGAGTATTTCTACTGGCTGGCCGGCGCGCTGTTGCTGATCACCGCGGGCATGATCGCAACTGACCGCACCCACCCCAAGCGCTGGACCAGCAGCCTGTTCTGGGCACTGTTCGCGATGGTATTTCTGATTGGTGACCGGCTTTCGCCGTTCGTGGTCGGGGTTGGCGTGCTGGTGATGGCCGTTATTGCCGGCATCGGTGGCGTCGGTCGCGGCGCCCATGCCGAGTTGCACGTCAAAGCTGCACGGGCCAGCGCCGGCCGCCTGGGCCACAAGCTGTTTATCCCGGCGCTGTCGATTCCACTGGTAACGGTGATTGGCTCGGTGCTGCTCAAGAACGTCCAGATCGGCGGCGTACCGCTGCTCGACCCGAAGAACACTACCTTCGTATCGCTGGGCATCGGCTGCATGGTGGCACTGGTACTGGCTTGCATTCTGACCCGCGACACACCGCTGCAGGGCTTGCGCGAGTCCCGGCGTCTGACCGAAGCCCTGGGCTGGACCATGGTATTGCCGCAAATGCTGGCCATGCTCGGCCTGCTGTTCAATGACGCCGGAGTCGGCGCGGCAGTTGCCCACGTCACCACCGCCTACATCAACATGGACTACCGTCTGGTAGCAGTGATGGTCTACGTGCTGGGCATGGCCCTGTTTACCGTGATCATGGGTAACGGCTTTGCTGCATTCCCGGTGATGACCGGCGGTGTCGGGGTGCCAATACTGGTGGGGGTCTACGATGCCAACCCGGCAGTGATGGCGGCGATCGGCATGTTTTCCGGCTATTGCGGCACCCTGATGACGCCAATGGCAGCCAACTTCAACATCGTGCCCGTCGCCCTGCTGGAGCTGCCGGACAAATACGCCGTGATCAAGGCCCAGATGCCAACGGCGCTGCTGATGCTGGTGGTCAATATCGTCCTGCTTTATCTGTTGATGTGAGGCCCGCCATGCGCACTGTGCTGCTGACCGGTTTTGAACCGTTCGACCAAGATACGATCAACCCGTCCTGGGAGGCCGTGCGCCTTCTGGACGGCGTTTTGCTCAGCGATGATGTGCGCATCGTCGCCCGCCTGTTGCCCTGCGCCTTCGCCGAGGCGCCAGCCCGGCTTGCCGAGTTTCTGGCGCAACTGGCACCCGAGATGGTGATTGCCGTAGGCCTGGCAAGCGGCCGTGCAGACTTGTCGGTCGAACGGGTGGCAATCAACCTCAATGACGCGCGAATCCCCGACAACCAGGGCCTGCAACCGATCGACACGCCGGTGGTGGCGCAAGGGCCTGCAGCGTATTTCAGCACCTTGCCGATCAAGGCCATGGTGCGGGCAATCAAGGCTGCCGGCATTGACGCCTCGGTATCCCATACAGCCGGCACCTTTGTCTGCAATCAGGTGTTCTATAGCTTGCAGCATGCCCTCGCCGGCTCGGGAGTACGCAGTGGCTTTATCCATATCCCCACGCTGCCGCAACTGGCCCAGGAGTCCGGGGTGCCGTCCATGGCACTGGAGACTGTGGTTCAAGGGCTGCGGATTGCCCTGATCAGCGCGCTGAACACCGAACAGGATGTGCTTGAAACCGGCGGTCAGGTGAGCTGATCGCTGAATCCCGGCCCTTGGCGTCATGGGTGGCAGCCAGCCAGGGGCCTTGATGACAGCCCCCTGCGAGGGCAATTTCACCCGGTCTTGATTGAGCCCCCACGCTCGGCGCCCTCTGGCAGCAGGGCCATACTGCACCTCGCGCTCTAGAATCCTACGCAGCCATTCATTATGAGATTTGTTTTCTATTTATAGGCATATTTATAGAATAACTTTTACCAAAAATCTGATAACAGGCAAAAACATTCAATATTTTTCGCTCCATTAGCCGGTACCATTTTCCTCACACTTTGCAGGAAGGTACCGCTGTAATGCATGACGCCATGACTCGCTACATACACGCCGGAAGAACCCCGCAGGCCTTCGGCGGGCTGGTCAACACCCCGGTCTTTCGCGGTTCGACCGTCTTGGCGGACAGCTTCGCCAGCTGGGAAGCGAGCAAAAAAAACGGCAATCCCTACTCCAACTATGGACGCTTCGGCACGCCCACCACCCGCTCGTTCGAGCAGGCCATGGCCGAGCTTGAAGGCGGCCATGGCTGCCTGGTTTTCCCTTCGGGCCTGGCAGCCTGCACCCACGCCCTGCTGGCTTTTGTCAGTGCCGGCGATCATGTGCTGATGACTGACAACATCTACGGGCCCACACGTACGTTTGCCAGCAATGTACTGAGCCGCCTGGGGGTTGAAGTCGAGTATTTTTCACCGCTGATTGGCGCCGGTATTGCTGCCCTCATGCGCCCCAACACCCGGGTAGTCTTCGCCGAATCACCGGGCTCGCTCACGTTCGAGGTGGCCGACCTGCCTGCAATCTGCGCTGCCGCCCACGAGGCAGGCGCCTTTGTGCTGCTGGACAATACCTGGGCATCCCCCCTGTACTTCAAGCCGTTTGAACATGGGGTTGATGTGTCCATCCAGGCGGCCACCAAATACATCGTCGGCCACTCGGACGCCCTGCTGGGCACGGCCACGGCCAACCAGAAGGCCTGGGAGATCCTTAAAGCCGGGGCCCATGATTTCGGGCAGACCGCCAGCCCGGACGACTTGTTTCTGGCACTGCGTGGCTTGCGCACCCTGCCGATCCGCCTGCAACAACACTGGCGTAGCGGCGTGGCACTGGCGCAAAGCCTGAGCGAGCACCCGGCCATCAGCCAAGTGCTGCACCCGGCCCTGGCCAATGACCCCGGGCATGACCTCTGGAAGCGGGATTTTCTGGGCGCCAGCGGCCTGTTCTCGATACGGGTCAAAACCCGTGACACAGCCGTGCTGGGGCGGCTGTTCGATAATTTGCAACTGTTCGGGATCGGGCTGTCCTGGGGCGGCTTCGAAAGCCTGGTGGTCCCGGTCGGCCAGCCTGTGCGCAGCTGCACCCGCCAGCCCGACGAAGGTTATCTGATTCGGGTACATGCCGGGCTGGAACACATCGACGACCTGGTCGAAGACTTCCATCGGGCTCTGGATATAGCGTTTAAACAATGCAGGGTTGCGGTGGCCTGAACCCATCGCGAGCAAGCTCGCTTCTACAAGTCTGCGCTGTGGCGACTACACACCTTATGGCGCATAGCGCAGAGGCAGCCGCGTGGAATACTTGATTTGCTCCATGGAAAAACTCGAGCTGATGTCGGCCAGACCCGGGATGCAAATCAACTGTTTGTAAACCCCGTCATAGGCCGCGACATCCGGCACTGCCACCCGCAACAGGTAATCCGTGTCACCCGCCATCCGATAGACCTCAACCACCTCATCCACTGCCGAGACCGCGGCGTGAAACTGCGCCAGCCAGTGCGCATTGTGTTGCGTGGTTTTGATCGACACGAACACCACCACCCCGACATTGAGTTTGTGGCCGTCCAGCAAGGCGACCCGGGCACGGATGACTCCGGACTCTTCCAGCTTCTGAATCCGCCGCCAACACGCCGTGCTGCCCAAGCCAATCTGGTCGGCAATCTCGGCCACCGGCCGCGTGCAATCGGTTTGCAGAATTTGCAGGATGGCCCGGTCAAGCTTGTCCATGGAAGTCTTTACCTTGCTGGAAAAATGGAACGGCTCAGCCCTTGGCTGCCATTGCGGTCACTTCCACACGCATGCCTTCGACTGCCAATGCGGCTACACCCACGGCGGCGCGAACCGGCCATGGCTTGGCAAAGAAACGCTTGTACACCTCGTTGAATGCCGCGCGGTCAGCCATGTCCGTGAGGTAAATGGTCAGATGCAAGACCCGGTCCATGGAGCTGCCTGCGCGTTCCAGCGCGACCTTGAGCGCTTGCAGCGTGCATTCGCTCTGCTCGGTGATACCCCCCAGTTCCAGGCTGCCATCGGCACGGGTGGGAATCTGGGTGGAAACCAGCAGGCCGGCAAAACCGGCCACGTCGGACGAGATCGATTGGGTGTCTGGATCAGGGGTGAAGGTGATGTCTTGGTTGGCCATGTAAATCTCTTTTTGTTGGGGAACTGTCACGCTTGAAGCGCCACAGTTTACAGCCTCAGCGTCGGAACGTTGTTGATCGAGTCTTAAATAACCGCAACCCGTACCGTCACTGTGGCGACTTGCGCGGCAATCGCGCCAGTCAAACAAGCGCTCATCCGCACTTGCCGGGGTGACTTTTTGTCATGACATCCTCTACAGCTGCTGCTCATTGTCAGCCTCAAGCCTGCGCTCCTATTTTGCTATTTCGTTCCAGCCAAGGAGTAGCAAACATGCATCACTCATCTGAGCACACCCCCGACATCCAGTCCGCCGCCAGCCTGCTCAGCAGCGGCGATGTGTATTCCGGGGCCTACAACTTTATGAGCAGCATCAGTGCCGGCGTCGATCCGCGCACCGGTGCGTTCTCGGCCTCGATCA
>NZ_RZAA01000006.1:0-400925 GCF_003994535.1 Pseudomonas sp. PAMC 29040 | reverse complement strand
ACCGCTTCCACCTGCTGACCCGTGAACGCACGCAACAGGGCCAGACGCTGCAGGAAACCGAGACCACCTATTACGACGAGCCCTGGCTGCCCATTGCCCGGCAACTGCCGTATTTCCAGTTCCCGCATAAAGTCATTACCCGCAAGGCGCAGCTGGATGGCCAACGGGTGCTGCGAGAACTTGTTACCGAGGAAAAAACCCGCTACGACGAGCTGGGTAACCCGGTGTGGCACCGCAATGCATTGGGGGCCGTTGAAGAGTCCGAGTACTATCCGGTAACCGGTGAGAGCGACGACTGCCCGGCCGACCCACTGGGCCGCATCGCCCGTCTGAAAAGTCGTACGGTCAGTCCGCCACCCGGTACCGAAGGCCCGGTCAAGCAGACCCGCTACCGTTATCAGGCGCTACCGGTGCGTGGGGATGCCCCGGGGTTTGCATTGCCGACTTTTATCCAGAGCAGCGAAGAGCGGTTGCTGCTGGTTGAAGGCGATAAACCCACTGAATTGGGCCGTTCCAGCCAGACCTTTATCAATGCTCCGGCCTCACCCCATCACGGCCGTATGCTCAGCGAAACCCAAAGGGTACAGGGCAAAAGCACCACCCGGACCTACAGCTACACCCTGACCCAAGCGCCAGACGCCCGCTCTCTTCAACGTGCCGTGTTGCAGGAAAATGTGACAGTCACCGGGCACGATGGGCACTCAACTGTTGCCCAATCCTCACAAGATCTGTACTCGGGGCTAATGGTCACCGAGCAGACCGACGAGCAGTTGCGCATGGCCTTTGCCCACGATGCCCTGGGGCGTGTGACTCAGGAAGTCGCGGCTCCGGATTCAGCCTTCGAGGCCAAGGTCAACTGGGCCTATTCCTTGTCAGCGAACGAGCGCTGCCAGACCCGAATCGGCGCTTCCGGGCGTAAGGAAACTGTCTGGCTCGATGGCATGGCCCGGGAAATCCGCCGTGAAAAACAAACCGACAGCGGTGAGACCTATACCGCCTGGACCGCCGAATATGACGTGCTGGGCCGGGTGTTCCGTGAAACGACTTACGATCCCGGTAACGAAGACGTTCCGGCCTTGAGCCTGACCACCGAACGCACCTTTGATGACTGGGGCAATGTGTTGACTGAAACCAGCGCAGACGGTATCACCCAGCACACTCTGGCCGACCCGGTGGCCCTGACCGGCAGCAGCTGGCAGACCGATGCCAAGGGCGTGCCCGGGGCCAGAACCGTGACCACCCACACCCTGGATGGCAAGCCGCTGACCGAGCAATTATTTTGCGCCAAAGGGGAGTTGCAACACACCTTGCGTTGGAGCTATGACGGCCTTGGCCGTTGCGTCAGCCAGTTCGATGCCATGGGCCGGGAGACCCGCCAAGAATGGGATGCGCGGGACCGGCTGGTATCCACCACCCTGCCCGACGGCAGTGTCATCAAGCGCACCTATGCCGAAGGCCATGACAGTGAATTGCCGGCTACGGTATCGATTAGCCACCCTTCATTGGGCAGTAATGAAGTCCTGCTGGGCGAGCGCAAATATGACGGTCTGGGCCGACTGGTGTGGGAAAAGGTCGGGCAGAGTGTCTCCAAATGGGAATATGCCGAAGGAGAAATCCACGCCCATAGCCAAATCCTGCCCGACGGTACCCGGGTGCAGAGTGAGCGCCAACCGGAACTGGGCGACGCATTGCTGTCGCTGCAAGCGCCCGGGATCAGTGTGTTCAATAAATACGATCCGCTAAGCGGCCGTTTGCTGGAATCCCGGGGCAATCTGGGTCTGCAAAAAGATCACTGGTCTCCGTCCGGCCAACTGAGCAAAGCCGACTACGCCTGGCACGGCGACCAGCCGCGCTCGCAACAGCAAAGCACTACACCGGCGGGCACAGTGACGCGGCTGACCGATGCCGACGGCGCCGAACAGCGCTGCCAATACGACGAATTGGGTCGCTTGATTCAACAGCAAGGCCCTGACGTCACTATTAGCGTCACCTACGATGCAGCCTCGCGAATTCATCAGCAGCGCACGCAATCTATAGACGGCTCGCGGGACATGACCGTAACCCTGGGCTACGACAGCCTGGGCCGTCCGGCCCGCCGAGAAACGGCTACCCGCACGCCCACCCGACAGTCCCTTGAAATCCAGACCCAGCAATGGCGTAAAGACGGCAAGCTTGCGCAGCGTGAACTGACCCATGACGGTGTTCTGGTGCGTAGTGAAAGCTTCGACTACGACCTGCGCGGACGGATGATTGCCCATCGCCTTGCAGGCCCGTCGTTGCCCGAAGATGCCCACGGCAAAACCTACCGCGAGCAGCACTTTCAATACGACGCCCTCGATAATGTACGACGCCTGGAAACGGTCTTTGCCGACGCCAGCGCCAACAATGTCAGCGTATTCGGCTACAACCCCGCCGACCTTACCCAGCTGCTTAGCGTCAGCCACAGCCGTGCCGATTACCCGGCACCGGTAACCCTGGAGTACGACGCGCTGGGCAATCTCAAACGCGACGAGCGCGGTAATCCGCTGCACTACGACGCCCTGGGCCGACTCATTGGCGTCACCCTGCCTACCGGCGAACGCCGCTGGCACTACGGCCCGGCGGGCAACATCATCAAGACCGAAGACTCTACCGGCCCGCGCTGGCGTTACCACACCGGCGGTCAACTCAGTTGCGAGGTGGGTGAACACACCCAGACCCGCTGGGTGCGGGCCGGTGACGTTCCGGTGGCTGAAAGCCGTCTTGCAACGGCGGTGCGCGAAGTGATGCTGCTGGGCACCGATGCCCAGGGCTCGATAACCACTGAGGCCAATGACGGGATTAACACCCCGGTCTACGGCGCCTACGGCCAGAGCCAGCCCGGCACCAGCCGACTGGGCTACGCCGGCGCTTTGCGCGAACAGGACAGCGGCTGGTATTTCCTGGGTGATTACCGCATCTATAACCCCGCACTGATGCGCTTCCACAGCCGTGACAGCCTCAGCCCCTTCGGCGAAGGCGGGCTCAATGGCTATGCCTATTGCGCCGGCGATCCGGTCAACCGCATCGACCCGTCGGGCCATTCGTGGCTGGACTGGCTGTTGCCGGCGGCCGGTCTCGCGCTGGCACTGGTCGGCACCGTGGCCTCCCTGGGTGCGTTGGCGGCGCCTACAGCGGCACTGACCGCCAGCTATGTAACGGCAGTCACTACTGCGACCTTGAGCGTGGTGTCGCTGGCAGCGGATGTGGCCTCGATAGCCTTGCTGGCCACCGGCAATGAAAACGCCGGGCGGATTCTGGGCTGGGTGGGCATGGCAACCGGGCTTGCTTCGGCGGCTCCGTCAATGGCCGGGGCTGCGGCCAAGGGAGTGAAGAGTGCAGGCAAGTTCGTAGGCAGCTGGCAGCACAAACTGCAACATGCAGGGGGGGCTACGAGAGGCCGCCGTGCATTACCCGGGGGAACCCAGCGAGTGACACCCATGCGCGACATGGATCTGTCCTATTTGCTGGAACAAACACCGATCCGGAATAGCTTTTTGCCGCACTTGTCCCGTAGTGATTTGCAAAGTTTAGGGCAAACCAATTCGGCTAACAGGCGCGCCGTTTATAGCAGGCCCCTGGAACTTCCGTCGGCAGCTCCCGTGAGCGTTATCTCTGACGGGAACCTCTATCTGGCTAACGGAGGGTTTCTCGATCACAACCCGGCCTACATCAGAGAAGTCAGACAAATCGTATCCGGCACTCATCCCCACTATTACCCCTGGCAGCTGGGGGAAGCCGGAATCAGCAACCCAAGTGCCTTGAGGATCGTCAGCAGAAGGGAATTAGACCGCTATACGGACCATATAGCCCGACATGGTCGACCAAGGCTGATGAGCCCACTGCAGGAATTGGCCGAAGCTGATTATCAATGGCTTCATTCTCGCACGGCGCAGCGGCCTGCCTCGCCTCCCCAGGAGGCCACTATAAGGCAGAGAACCCAGAGGTGCCGGATTCTGTAGTGCTGTACCTGAGTTAACTCCAGCAGAGTGACTCAGGTCTGTTTCGGCTCTATCTCGACTGCCATTGCGAAACGTTTATGGCGCCGCTGATGGGCTGCTAATTAAACCGCCGGGGCCAGGATCAAACCTGGTTCCGGCGTTTAGCCACTCACCTGAAGTCTTGTTCGAAGCAGCACTTCAATAACCCCTGCCAGTAACCGGTCGGCCTCCTCCTGGCGCTGATCATCCGACAGCGCCTGCGGGCTATTGTGTAGCGCTCAGTAACACCCCTGCCCTTTTACTGTGCGCCCATGCCTGGCCCATTCCTCCCGCCCCCCTGCCCGACAAGGTCCGGCTCCCCGTGGCGTAATTCGTGCATTCAAATTCGACCCTTCTTGCCTGAATCCGCCATGCGCCCCAAGGAACTGAAACTCTGGACCACCGGTGTCGCCCATCTGCTGGCCTTGCCTGCCGGGCACGGGCGACTGGCGGGCTTGAGCCACTGGCTAAGGCAGGTCTGCCCGATCGATCACTTTGTTCTGTTCGTCTACGAAGGCAATCACCGGCCGCTGGCCCTGTTCGATACCTTCTCGGCGGACAAGCGTGCGGTGTATGTCGATGACTATCAGTGCGGGCCTTACTTGCTGGACCCTTTCTACCTGGCCTGCACCCGCGCGCAACCACCGGGGCTGTGGCGCCTGCGCCAGTTTGCACCCGACCATTTCTATCTCGGCGAGTACTACCTGACCTACTACCAGCAAACCGGACTGGCCGAGGAAGTGGCCTTTTTCGTCGACCTGGGCGCAGGCGCCATGGCCGTGCTGTCACTGATGCGCAGCACCGCCAGTTGCGCCTTCAGTCGCGATGAAATGCAGTTGATCGAGTGCGCACAAGCGGTGGTCGAGCAGGTGATCAATGAAGCCTGGCGCTTGCGCCAGACCGAGCAGCCGCGCCCGGCCCAGGATCTGGACTTCAAGATCCGCGAGGTCTTCGATCACTTTGGCGCCCACATCCTCACCGTGCGCGAGCAGGAAATCGTGCAACTGCTGCTGCGCGGCCATTCCAGCGCCTCGGTGGCCGAGCAACTGGGCATCAGCCCCGGCACGGTGAAGATTCACCGCAAGAACATCTACGCCAAACTGGGCATAGGCAGCCAGTCGGAATTGCTCGGGCTGTTTATCCGCGACCTCACCGGCCAGGAGCTGGTTGTCGAGCCCTGACACCTGATAACGACTCTATCCCCCAAGGGATATATACAGCGCAAAACCCCGATTGCTAGTTTGGCCCCCGACGCGCTGATTCATCACTGCAAGGGAGCCGGACCGTGAACGACAACCCGCCAAGCGACATCGAATTCTGCAATGTGGTCAAACGCTACGGCGAGGTATCAGCCGTTAACGGGCTGAACTTCGCCGTGCGCCGTGGCTCATTTCATTCTTTCCTCGGCGGCTCTGGCTGCGGCAAAACCACCACCCTGCGCATGATCGCCGGCTTCGAACAACCCAGCAGCGGCGAAGTGTTGCTGGCGGGCAAAAACGTGGCCGGCGTGCCTGCATTCGAACGACCGGTGAATATGGTGTTTCAGCATTACGCACTGTTCCCGCATTTGACCGTGGCGCAAAACATCGCCTACGGCCTGCGCTACCGCAACCCGCGGCCGGACAAAAAAACCCAGCTGCGCATGGCCGACGAGGCCCTGGAGATGGTGCGCCTGAGCGGCTTCGGCCAGCGCAAGCCCAGCGAGCTGTCCGGCGGCCAGCAACAGCGCGTGGCCCTGGCCCGGGCGCTGGTCAACAAACCCACGGTATTGCTGCTGGATGAGCCGCTGGCAGCCCTGGATCGCAAGTTGCGCAAGGAGATGCAGTCCGAGTTGCTGCGCCTGCAACGGGAGGTCGGCATCACCTTCGTACTGGTCACCCATGACCAGGAAGAAGCCTTGTCGATGAGTGACAGCATCAGCGTGATGCACAACGGCTCGATCATTCAGACCGCAACCCCGGAGCAACTCTACGAAGCCCCGGCCAGCCGCTACGTGGCCGATTTCATTGGCGAGTCCAACCTGTTCAACGGCACGGTGCGCCAGCTGCAGGGCAACTCGGTGGTGCTGCGCACCGAGCAGGGGCTGGAGCTTGAAAGCCCGCTGACCCCCACCGGCAAAACCTTGAGCGCCGATGCCCCGGGATGCATCGCCGTGCGCCCGGAGCTGATCAGCATTGCCGGCGCCAACGCCGACATGCTTCGCGAAGTGAAGCTGCCAGGCCGCGTGGAAGACCGCATCTATCTGGGCAACTGCACCGAATATCGCGTTCGCACCCAGGCCTTCGGGGTGATTTGCGTGCGTGTCCCACGCCAGCAGGATCACCCGGCCAATGCCTTCGAACACGGCGCAGCCGTGAGTGTTGGCTGGGATCACGCCAACGGCCTGGCCATGGCGTTGTAAATCAACGATTCGTTTCAACAACCGAATGTGGAGCGCGTTATGGACCAGAAGACATTTATCAAAAACCTGCGCAGTTGGCAGAACGGCTCGATCAGCCGGCGCGACTTCCTGGGACGCACCGGCCTGGGGGTTGCCGCGGCCGTGGTCGCCAGCAACATGCCCGGCCTGCTGATGTCCAGCGCCCAGGCGGGCGAGCAAAAACTGTCGAGCGATCGCCTGGCACTGGCCACCTGGCCGAACTATCACAGCCAGGAAAATCTTGACGACTTCGGCAAAACCAGCGGCGCACGGGTGTCCATGAGCGTGTTCGGTTCCAACGAAGAAATGCTCGCCAAGCTGCAAGCTGGCGGCAGTGGCTGGGACGTACTGGTGCCCACCAACTACACCATCAGCACCTACGTCGGCCTGGGCCTGATCGAACCTCTGGACCTGGCGCGCCTGCCCAATTTCGATGCCTCGGCCTTCCAGCAAAAGTTCATGGCCCAGGGCACGGTGGACGGCAAGATTTACGCGGTGCCGAAAAACTGGGGCACCACCGGGATGCTCTACGACAGTGAAAAACTCAAGGACGGCCCCGCCAGCTGGAAAGCGTTCTGGGCCGCCGCCCAGGGTCCCGCCAGCGGCCGCACCATGGTCCACGACTACCAACTGACCGCCATTGGCAACGCCCTCAAAAGCTTCGGCTACAGCTTCAACTCTCTGGACCCGAAAGAGCTGGCAGATGCCGAGAAACTGCTGATCGAAGTCAAGCCGCACCTGTTTGCCATCAACTCCGATATCCAGCCATCGATGCGCAGCGGCGATGCCTGGCTGGCGATGTCCTGGACCGGTGACGCCTCGCAGTTGCATCGCGACCTGCCGCAGATGCAATACGAGCTGGGCAAGGAAGGGGGCGAACTGTGGAGCGACTTCTTCGCGATCCCCAAAAGCTCCGAGCACAAGGACGCTGCCTACGCCTTTATCAACTACCTGCTCGACCCTCAGCACAACAAGCTCGAAGTCTTGAGCCACGGCTACCCCAGTGGTGACAAGCGGGTCGACGCCCTGCTGCCGATCGCCCTGCTGGAAGACCCGATCATGTACCCGGCCGCCGAAGCCCTGAGCCCGCTGGAGTTCGGTGCCGCCGCCACACTCACCAGTCCGGCACGGGCTGAACTGATGGCCCGTTTCAAGTCCGCCTGATGCTTTGCCATGGCCATTGAGGAGCCCCCCATGAACGCCGCCGCCCACCCGCAATCGGTACAGCCGGGCACAGCCCTGTCAGTCGGGGCACGCCAGCGGCGCAGCCTCGGCCGGCGGATGACGCTGCTCATGCTGTTGCCATCGACCCTGTGGTTCCTGCTGTTGCTGCTGATGCCGCTGCTGATCATTCTGGTCTACAGCTTCGGCGAACGCAGTGCCGTGGGCGGCTATGCCGCCGGCTTCACCCTGGACAACTACCTGAACCTCGGTTCGCGGGCCGCCGCGTTCAGCAACACCTTGATCCTGGCGCCACTGGGCACTCTGGTGTGCCTGGTGGCGGCCTACCCGCTGGCGTACTTTCTGGCGCTCAAGGTGAGCAAGAACCGTTCGCTGCTGCTGACCCTGGTGATAGTGCCGTTCTGGACCAGTTTCCTGATCCGCACCTATGCCTGGATCTTCCTCCTCAGCGGCAAAGGCATTCCGGCGCTGCTGGCCAGTTTCGGCCTGGAAGACGTACGCCTGATCAACACCCCGTGGGCGGTGCTGATCGGCATCGTTTACGGCTACTTGCCGCTCATGGTGTTTCCGATCTATGTCAGCCTGGAAAAACTCGACAAGCGCCTGCTGGAAGCCTCCGCCGACCTGGGTGCCAGTGCCTTTGAAAGCTTTCGGCGCATCACCCTGCCACTGAGCGCACCGGGGGTGATTACCGGGGTGATGCTGGTGTTTATCCTGCTGATGGGCGAGTTCCTGATCCCGGCCATTCTCGGCGGCGGCAAAGTGTTCTTTCTCGGCAACGCGCTGGTCGACCTGTTCCTGCAATCGCGCAATTGGCCATTTGGCAGTGCGCTGGCAATGACTCTGGTGGCGATGATGCTGGTGATCATCGGTGTGTATCTGAAACTGGTGGCGCGCTATGGCGGCCGTCCTGTCGACTCGGGGGTGTGACATGTGGCTGCGCAGCTATTCGACATCGTTGTATCTGTTTCTCTACGCGCCGATTGCCCTGATCGTACTGTTCAGCTTTAACGCCGGGCGCAGCGGCCTGGCATTCGAATGCTGCTCGGTGCAATGGTTCGGTCGCGCCTTCGGCAACCCGTTCATCATGGAGGCGCTGGCCCATAGCGCATTCATTGCCTTGACCAGCGCGGTAATAGCCACCCTGTTCGGTACCCTGGCGGTATTCGGCCTGCAACGGGCCGGGCCCAGGGTGCGGCTGATGTTCGATGCCCTGACCTATTGCGCGATCATCGTACCCGGGATCGTCATCGGCATCTCGACCCTGATTGCCTTCATCAGCCTGTTCGACTTCATCAACCCGTTGCTGGCCAGCTGGATACCTGCCGCGCCGCGCCTGAACATGGGCTTTGCCACGGTCATTGCGGCGCACTCATTGTTCACCATGGCGCTGGTCATGGTGATTGTGCGCAGTCGCGTCGACTCCCTGGACAAAGCCTTGCTGGAGGCCTCGGCCGACCTGTATGCGCCGCCGATGCAGACGTTCTGGCGGGTCACGCTGCCGCAGATCAGCCCGGCGATCATGGCCGGGTTCCTGCTGGCATTCACCTTCAGCTTCGACGATTTCATCATCGCCTTCTTTGTCGCCGGCTCCGAAACCACCTTGCCGATTTACATCTTTTCCTCCATTCGCCGCGGCGTGACGCCGGAGATAAACGCTGTCTCGACCGTCATTATTTGCCTGTCACTGTTGCTGCTGTTCACTTCCCGTCATCTGCAAAGCCGCCGTACCAACAGCCAGGAGTCTCAGCATGCGTGATCAGCTTTATATCAACGGCGAATGGGTGGGTGCGGACCTGGGGGGCTTGCTCGACGTCATCGATCCGGCCACCGGCCAGGTTTTTCACCGGGTCGCGGCCGGCACTGAAGAAGACATTGATCATGCCGTGCGCGCAGCCCGCCGCGCGTTCGACAGTGACTGGGGCAAAACCAGCGGCGCCGAGCGCGGGCAATGGCTCGACGCCCTGGCCGATGAACTGCAGCACCACCAGCAGGGACTTGCCGAGCTGGAAGTGCGCGATAACGGCAAGCCGCTGCCCGAAGCCCAGTGGGACGTTGGCGATGCGATTGGCTGCTTTCGCTATTACGCGGGGCTGGCCCGGGAACTGGATCAGCAACAGGATCAACCGCTGCCATTGCCCGATACGCGTTTTCGCTGCCGGATCCGCCATGAACCGATTGGCGTGGCCGGGCAAATCATCCCGTGGAACTACCCGTTGCTGATGGCGGCATGGAAGGTGGCCCCGGCATTGGCCGCCGGCGCCACCCTGGTGCTCAAGCCCTCGGAACTGACTCCGCTCACGGCCCTTGAACTGGCCGCTGCCGCAGACCGTATCGGCCTGCCGGCCGGGGTCCTGAACATCGTGACCGGGCTTGGCACTGACGCCGGTAGCCCCCTCACCGAGCACCCGGCAGTGGACAAACTGGCCTTCACCGGCAGCGTGCCCACCGGCTCGAAAATCATGACGGCGGCGGCTCGCAGCATCAAGAACATCAGCCTCGAGCTCGGCGGTAAATCGGCCTTTATTGTGTTCGACGATGCCGATATCGATGCCGCCGTGGAATGGATTCTGTTCGGCATTTTCTGGAATCAGGGTCAGGTGTGCAGCGCCACCTCACGCCTGCTGGTGCAGGAAAGCATCGCTGCGCGGTTAATCGAGCGGCTGGTGGAGGAAACCCGAAAAATCACCATCGGCCCCGGCCTGCAACCCGGGGTGTTGCTTGGCCCCCTGGTGAGTCAGGGCCAATACGACAAGGTCCTGGGCTACATCGATCAGGGGCTCGCCAGCGGCGCTCGTCTGCTCACTGGCGGTCAGCGCCCCGGGCATCTGCAAGAGGGCTATTTCATCCAGCCGGCAATCTTCGACGAACCGGGGCATAACAGTATTCTGTGGCGTGAAGAAGTGTTCGGGCCGGTGTTATGTATCAAGCGCTTCAAGACCGAAGAGCAAGCCGTGCAAATGGCCAATGCCAGCCGCTTCGGCCTCGCCGCTGCCGTGATGAGTGCCGACCTGCACCGCACCAGCCGGGTGGCCAACCAGTTGCGGGCGGGCATAGTCTGGGTCAACTGCTCGCAACCGACCTTTGTCGAAGCGCCGTGGGGCGGCATGAAACACAGCGGCATTGGCCGCGAACTCGGCCAGTGGGGGCTGAACAATTATCTGGAAACCAAGCAGGTGACCGAGTACATCGATGACCGGCCGTGGGGCTGGTATCTGAAATAACCGCCATGGGCACCCTGCCTGTTGCAGGCAGGGTGCCCACGGCTCACTCGATCAGGCCCAATGCCGATCCCGCCAGTTTCGCCACTTGCATCACGCCATCCGGATCTTCATGGTCTTCAAGCATCCAGCTCGCGGACAGCCCTGCCCAGGCAAGGACCCAGCGCAACAATCTGCTGCGCTCAATACCGCTGGCGGCTGCCACGATTTCCAGACGCCGGGCAAAGCGGCCTGGGGCCAGCGCACTGTGGTGATCGGGGTTGCAGAAAATGTTGGCGTAATCGAATCCGCGTTCTCCGAAGAGCCCCTTGGGGTCGATGGCCAGCCAGCCGGCCGCGCCGAAATCGAGCACGTTGCCATGGTGGACATCGCCGTGCAGCACCCCGACGTCCCGGGGACTGGCCAGCAGTTCGCGGGCACTGGCGGCGCAAAGCTGCAGAATGCCGCCGTGGGCCGCCGCTGCGCCCCATAGCGACTCGAAACGCTGTTGCAGCGGGACCAGAGCCGGAAGCGGCTTTGGCGACGGTTTATGCAAACGGCCGATAACCCTGCACAGAATGTGCGTGGCCTGATCATCGGCGTCGTCTGCGACCATCCCCGCAAGCGTGGCGCGGCCCTGGGCACGCTGCAACAGCAACGCCTCATGGTCATGGGCCAGCACCGGTGCCGCTCCCTCCCCCGCCCACCAGGCCATCAGCTGAGCACCGGCCTGCTCTTCGGGCTCTTGCGAGACTTTAAGCATGGCCGGCTGCCCGCCCTGGCTGACAGGCAACAAATAACCATTGCGCGAAGCAAAGGCCTCACCCTCGATGGTCAGTTGCCATTGCTCCAGCCAGGGCGTGAACAGGTCGTGATTCAATTCTGGATTATTCACCCGGGCTCCTGATTCTCAGCGCAATGGCGGCAAACCATAGGCGGCCAGATCAACATCCGCCAGCTTGCGCAAAATCTGGTCGGCGTGCTGGTATTTGCTGTCGGCCATGGCTTCGTCGGGCACCGCAATAGCGGCCATGTTGGCGGCCTTGGCGGCGGTCACGCCAAAGGGCGAATCCTCGAACACCAGGCAATCCTCGGGTGCCACGCCCAGACGCCGGGCAGCCGTCAGAAAGATGTCGGGCGCAGGTTTGGCGGCGCCGACTTCAGGGTCGTCAGCGGTAACAATGGTGTCGAACAAGTCAAACCATTCGCGGTGCAAGGTCGTCTTGTGCGCAAGGGAATGGCGCGACGAACTGGTGCCCACGGCAATCGGGATGTTATGCGCCCGCAAGTGCCGCACCAGCGCTTCGGCCCCCGGCATGCCCAGGGCCTTGGGGAAACGCTCGCTCAACAGCGGTTCGCGCACGAGCAGAAACTCATCCACCGTGAGCGGCAACTCCAGGGCCTTGACCAGAATGGCCGCCAGGTCCCGGGCACCGCGACCGATGATTTGCTGCTTGATCTCCCAGCCATAGGTGCGCCCGTAGCGCGCGGCGATAATCTGTGTCACTTCGCTGTAGATACCCTCTGTATCCAGCAACAAACCGTCCATATCAAAAATTACGGCCTTGATCGGGCCCACAGCAGTACGCGGTGCGTTCATCACAACAGATCCATGCAAGGGACTAAAAGGATTCAGCACAATAACGGTCCGGCTTGCCTGAATGCCAGCGGCAACAGAAATAAGTCGCGGCTTCCATCGCTGGCGAGCCAGCTCCCACCAGGACTGGCTGCTCCACCGAACCTAATTCCCCGGCTACAGTCAGATAGTGCATGCATCTACAGTCAACCGGGGCGCATTTCATGGACACCTTCAAGCACTTGCTCAACAACTGGGAAGCAAAAGCCAGACAGACCGGCGAACGGGTGGAATACACCCTGACCCTGGATAAACATGACCTGATCAAAATCAAGGCGCTGGCCCAGGCCTATGGCCTGGATGAAGCGACCATCACTGAGGGGCTACTGCACTCAGCAGTCAAGGAAGCAGAGAAATCCATGCCCTATGTACAGGGCTCGGAAGTGATCCGGGTTGAAGACGGTGAAGAGGTCTATGCCGATGCCGGCAAGACGCCGGCATTCGTGGCAGCGGAACAGATTTTATCCAAGGGCCTGGGGCTCAGTTGATACCTTCCCGTCATCAGTGCGCAGCGGGACCGGAGGGCGCAAGGCGCCCTGATATACCTGCCGCCTAGGCAGACGGCCCGCAAACACCGGCCTGCGCCACCAGATGGATGTCCACCCTGCGGTTGGCGGCTCTACCGGGCGCAGTGTCATTGCCGGCAATCGGTTGCCGGCCGGCCACTCCCTGAACCGCAAAACAGTCGTCGGGAATGTCACCCATGCGCTGCATCCAGTCGCGCACTGCCGCAGCGCGCGCGTACGACAGTTGCAGGTTGTGTTCGGCGTCGCCCCTGGTGTCGGTGTGCCCCACGATCATCACCAGCCAGCCAGGTTGCGCCTTGATGCTGTCCAGGGCATTGATCAGCACCCTGGTGGACCCGGGCTTGAGCTCGGCGCTACCGGCATCGAACAGCGACAGACTGTCCAGGCGTACGGTATCGGGCAGGCGCTGGCGTTGAGCCTCAGCCGCGGTGATCTGGCTCCACCACCATAAACCGCCGGTCAGCGCGGTGATGGCGACCGCCGCAAACAGCCACAGGGCAACACGGCTCCTTGCAGCAGGTGGCACTTGCGGCATCGGTCTGGCTGGCAGGATCACCACCGGAACCGCCGGCATCACCAGTGCCGGCTCGGCAACCAGGGTCGACAGCGGTAAAATTGCGCCCGAGCGAGTGCTGGGCTGCAGGCGCTGTAGCAGGCTGCCAACCTGATGCCGCAACCCCTGCAACGTGACCAGAGGCACTTGCCCCAGACTCTCCAGCCGACTGGCCAGGCGCTCCAGCTCAGTGTCCAGGCGCTCAAGTGCAGGCAGCAGATGCGGGGTGATTTCCTGACAGCGCAACAACGGCTGCAACTGGGCAAACAGCCAGCCCAGGAGATCCAGGCGCACAGTCGCCATTGGCGGCCACAGGGCTTGCCATTCGCTGCACAGTGCCTCGAGCAGCACCACCCCTTGCGCCATGCCCTCCAGGCCGTAGCGCTGGCTGCGGGCCAGGGTGAAAGCGGCGAGGGTTTGCAGCTCGGCACCGTTGTTGTGAAACAGCAACAGGCATAACTGCTCGACCCTGGCCCAGTCCACATCCGGACATGCCGGATGGCTCAGCCTCGCCAGTTCGTCGCGCAAGGCAGTAAATTCACTGAAACCGCGCGGATCACCGCCCACGCGAATACGCATTTCAAATAACGCCGTCATCCTGCTTCCCTTGCGTGAGGTTTACAGCTGCGACAGATAGTTCTGCCGCTTCAAGTGACGCACCAGCACTTTGCCTGCGGGCGCCAGCGTGGTGCCGAAAGTCACCCGCCCGCCCTCTTTCAGTTGCGCATGCAGGGCATATTCCAGATGACCCGGCCGGCTCTGCGCCAGCAATTCAATGCTCAGCGCTGCCAGACGCGGCTCGTACTTGAGCAGAGTCTGGACCAGCGTGCCCATCAGCCCGTGGGCGGCGGCGGGCAAGCCTTGCAGGGTCAGCCCCATGTCCGGCAAACCGTAGTCCGGCAGGTGACTGAGGGACCCGGCCCGGCTGTTGAGGATGCGTTGCAGGTTGTCCAGCACTGACAGGGTGTGCTGGTCTTCCTCCGGGACGCGATACAGGTCCAGCTCGCCGTCGAAATTCTGCAGGAGCATTTCGTAAAGCGAAGGGTTCAACTCACCCATGGTTCACTCCTGCGCCAACGGTTGTAGCGTCAGCCGGTTATTGCCCAGCTCGATCATCCGTGACCGTTCCGGGTCCAGATCAGCGCGGCTCAGGGTCAGGCGCCAGGAACCGGTTTGCCGGTCGGGGGTACGGAATAACGCCACCACCGTCACGAACTGCGCGTCCTGCTCCAGCGGCATGCTCAGTTGTGCCCCCTCTGCGGGTTTGACCACCAGCGCCCGTTGCTCCAGCAGATCGCCCTGCAGCAGGCGCTCGGCATCGCTCAGCACGCGGTCATAACTGGCCCGCTCCAGTGCGCGCGGGTCGCGCAGTTGATAGACCCGCACCATGACCGGTACCGACAAGCCCCCCATGTCCGCCTGATCGGTGTTCATCGCCACCCGCCCGTTAAAGTCCAGGTGCAGGGTTTTCACTTGCTTGTAGAACGTCGCCCGGGCCACGGAAGCGCTGGTGTCGCTGACTGCCTGGGTCAACCCGCATCCGCCCAGCAATGCTGCGAGCGCTGCCACCGGCAATAAATTAAAAACGGTACGTGACATGCTGCGTCTCTCTGTCCTGGGGATTGTTGTGCAGGCCTTGGTAACGGCCCAGATTGATGGTGATGATCGGCGCCGCCGCCACTGGCCGGGCTGCTGCGCCCAGAACCCCGGTCATGCCCAGCAGCACTGGCGCGCCGCCCAGTACCGGCCGGGGCAGACTGGGCAACGGTAGCGACAGCTGCAATTTGGCAGTGCAACGCCAGCCCAGATACACCCGCAGCAACACCAGCAAGTCGTTGTGCAACGGATTGCCCGGCAACCAGCTACGGGCTTCGTCCGGGTCCTCGGTGAACAGCCCCAGGTGCAACTGACTGTTGACGTCATGCCCGGCACTGCCCAGCGGCGTGCCCTGGGACAAGCTCACCGGGTGACCGGCCGACAGGCTGGCCGGCTGCTGCAGGGCCACTTTCTGTGGCCAGTGCGGGGTTACCCGGGCCTCGGTATTGGGGGCCAGTAACTTGACCAGAGCGCTGATGCCCTCGGCGTTACGGGTTGGCAGGCGCATCACACTGAGCAGCGCCAGGAAGCGCGATAGCGGCGTGGCGATCTGCTGGGCCGTGCCGGGGATCCCCAGGCCGATCAGCCCCAGCAGGCACTGCGAAGTTGCATCACTGCCTCCGGCCTCGAATGTCGCCGGATAGGAGTACTTGCGCCAGATGCGATAGAACTGGGTGAATATCCGGTGATTGAAAATGTCCAGAAATCCCTCCAGTGCCTCGTGGCCCTCGCGGCGCCGGGCAATATCGTCGACAAAGCTGGTCGGCATCGGCGAATCGACACCGTACAGTCCCAGCAAGCGGGTACGCACCGTGGCCGGACGTTGCGGATGATCCTCGTCGGTTTCGATAGCCTTCAGTTCCCCCGCCGCAAATCCCATCCCGGGATCGGGGCGAAAACGCACCGGGTCATCCGCCGGATGGGCGCTACTGCCCAGGGGCCGATGGCCGGGTAATGCCTGTTCCAGCAACTGGCAAAAACGGTACAGATTGGCCTCGGCAACCCGACCGTCCAGTGCTTGCAACAACCCGGCGGCTTTCAGCCGGGAATACGCTGACTGTGGTTCTCGTTCCATCGCAGGCACTTTCCGGTTGGTTGCAGGATCAGCGTGAGCTGGTTGAACAAATGAATGTCGGCATACAGGCCGAAGAAGCGATGGAGCATTTCGCCGAACAGGCTGATGTCACCCTCCCCCGAAAAGCCGTTGGCATCGAGGGTGACTTCGATATCCACCCCGCGCAGCAGATAGCCTTTTTCGAAGCGCTGCACCAGATGATGACGAACCTCGACTATCGCCTCCAGGCGACGCCGGTTCAGCTCGCAGCCGCTCCAGTCGTACAGCGCCAGGGTGCCGCGCAAGACTTCGGCACTGTCGAGCATCGGCAAGAAATTCGAGCCCAGGTGGCTGAGCACCCGCCAATGAAAACGGTCCCCGGCAGGCGGATAGCACGGCAGGCTCGGTGCACACAGATTGCGCACCCGCAAACCGCTCTGGGTCGATTGCACCAGAGTGTCGAGCAAGGTGCTTTGCAACGCCTTGCGCGGTAGCAGCCCATTGGTGCCGGTCAGGTGCAACGACAGGCTGTCGCCGCTGCTCAACTGATCTTTGTCGAAGCCGTCGCCGCCCAGGATCAGCCAGGTGTCATGCAGGCCCCTGGCAGAACGCTTCAAACGGGTATGGAAATAGCGCTCCGGCGCATCGTCGCGCAGCATCCCGCCTTTGTGCCGAAAACTGCTGAACGGCACATAGTCCCGGCGCACGGCATTCTTTGACGAAGTGACCTGGTCGACCGAATAAATTTCCGTGTGTCCGTCCTGCATCCGCATCGGCCGCAACAGGTAGTCGCTCTGCAAGGGAGCCAGGGTCAGCGGGTCGGCCTCCAGCGGGAACAGGTTGATCACCGGCACGCTGTGCAAGCGCAGATGCTCGCTGCCGATCCTGAACTCCTGCGGCCATGCTTGGCGCAGCACCACCTCCAGTTCAAACCAGGGCATGGAGTCGTCCAGCTGCAGTTGTTCGAGGCCACAGAGGGTCACGAACATGAACTTCTGGCGAAAGCCAAAGTACTCCAGCAGCAACTGATAACCGCTGAACGCACTGTCGCCCTTGGGCCACAGGCGGTCCTCGTCGGCGAAGCCCTTTGCCGCAAAATGCCCTTCCAGCGGCTGGCGCTGCTGCTCCGGCAGGCGCACATACAATGCCTGCGCGTTCAGGGTCAGGGCCTGGTGCAGGGCGCAGGCCAGCGGCGCGTCGGCATTCAGATACAGGGGCAGCCGGCGCAGGTCGATCTGGTTCCAGCTGCTCAACCTGCCGAGGGTAAAACGCAGGCGCAGCAACGAGCGCCCGTCCGCCTCAAAGTCCAGGCGCAACGACTCCAGGGCCAGCGGTTGTACGGTCAGGTCCTGGGTGGTGGTGTAGCGACAGCGGGTGCGTTGCGGGCCGACGGGACGGGACAACACTTCAAAGCCCCTGGCGATCCGCTCGCTGTGCTTCATCTGCACAAGATCGGGCACCAGTTCGATCACCGACAGCGAAGGAATGGTCCGTAAATAATGGGGCCACAGCAGGCTGACCAGACCTTCGGTCAGCTCGGGCAAGTCATCGTCGAGCTTCTCGCGCAAACGCCCCATCAAAAACGCAAAGCCCTCGAACAGGCGCTCCACATAGGGGTCTTGCGCACCCGGCTTGTCCAGATTGAGCTGGGCCGCACGGTCCGGGAATGCCTCGGCGAACTCCTGCCCGGCTTCGCGCAGGTAACGCATTTCGGCGTCGAAGTAGCGCAGTGTCAAATTGTCCATGCTCACACACATATTCCAGAGAAAAGAGAGTCGGGGTCTGCCGACCTGTGGTTGTGGCGACGTCAGCCCTGGCCGCAGAGCACGCCAGCTCGTACTGGATCAATCACCACCAGCGCGGCCAGCAGCGATTCGGTACGCCGGGCCAGGGCCGGTTTGTCGGCATCGCTGCGCTGCGCTTTTAAACGCAACTGCTTGAGCAGGCGGGCCTTGACCTCGAAGTGCAGCTGCGGCTCCCACACCGCCAGGGTGTGCTGCTGTGCGGTAGCGTCCAGCTCCGCCAGCAGGTGCATGGCCAGGTCACTCTTGCCGTATTGCTCTGCCACCCGCGCCATCAGCAGGCGCAACAGCCAGCGCTGACGCCCGGTCTGCGCAGCGGGCCGATCCGCCAGCCAGGCCAGCGCCGCCTCCACTCCGTCACTGTCAGCCTGGACTCTGGCTTCGTCCTCCAGCGCCAGAATTTCGGCGTCCGGGCTGTTCAATACCGCCACGGGTGCCGGCAGCCATTGCTGCGCCTGATTGCCACTGACGTGCCGGGTGATCCAGTCGCGGGTGGTCTCGTCGGCGAAGGGGGTTGCGTCGCTCCACAACAACAGCTCCAGGCCCGGCAAGCGCTCGAGAAACATCCCCAGATCACGCTTGACGATATCGGCCCAGCGGTCCTGAGGCGCCGGTTGTTTGCTCAGCGCCTGATACAGGTACCACTGCAAATCCAGCCAGAAATGGTTCACGCCCTCGGCGTATACCCGCTCCACCTGATCGAGCAATTCAGTCCAGTTCTGTTGCAGATGCAGGCGCTTGAGTTGCGCCCGATAATCACCCCGCGGCGGTGCCAGACGGGTCTTGCCAGCGGCTTCCTGAGGCGGGGCCTGCTGCACCGTGTCCCAGCGCAGGCTCTTCATCAGGCGATGGGCCGCCAGCCAGCCGTGGGGTTGTTCGCGCAGATACCCGGCCAGCGCCCGACCACTGTCCAGCAGGTCGCGTCCGGACTTGATGACTGTGGCGGTCGGCGTGGCGACCGGTCCGCCGGCGCCGTGATCTGCACTGTGCTGCGGCACCAGCGCATCTACCCCGCCGGACCGGATTAACCGGGCGGCCAACGCGCCATACAACGCCGTCAGTGCCGGACGCTGTTCCTGGGGCCAGGCTTCAAGCCCGTGCTCCAGCCAGGCCAGCGCCGCGACCGTTCGTTCGGCCTCGCTGCGCACCACCTCGGGGTATAGCGACAGACTGTCCAGCACCTTGGCCCCGGCCAGCCATTCCACGGCCAGTTTGCGGCTGTTGGGCCGTACCGGCAGCACCTGGGCGGCGTAACGCTCCAGCAACGCCGCCAACAGGCTCAGGCCATCGGCAAGTCCGGCCTCACCGTCCTTGTGCAACCGTGCCCACAGGTAATAAGTCGCCACCCGCAAGTCCTTGCAACTGTGGGCAAGCAGCTTGTGCGCCAGTTCAACCACCCGTTCGGTATCGGCTCCGGACAGCTTGTTGACCTCCTCGCGCATGCGCTGGAAATCATCGTCATAGCCCGGGTCCTGCCCCACGGGTGAGTCCGCGTTGATGGGCTCAAGCCAGGGTTGCCAGCGTTCGGCCTGGCTGCGGGCCAGGGCCAGAGGGTCGCGCTCGCCCAGGCACTGGGTAATCAATGTATTCAGGCTCATTCAAGGCTTCCTTTCTGTGTACAGGGCATTGCAGAGCATGTGGTCGCTTTTCACAGGGTTTTGGCGTCGCTCTCGCCAAGGAATATCTGCCCCGGCAGGCTGAAGTCGCGCAGCTTGAGCAAAGCCAGCGGCCCGGCATCCAGCTCGGTTCTCAGGTGCCAGGTCAGGCCCAGGCCGTCCGGGGCATCGAGCTCCAGCCGGTAGCGGCTGTCTGCATCGTTCAGGGGCGTGACCCGGGCTTGCTCCAGCCAGCGGATCAGCCCCCAGGTACCCGGATAATCACCAAACAAACGCTCGCCGGTATGCACGCTGGTCCAGCTCAGGCTGGCTCCCGGACGGTCACTGCTGCCCGGCCAGCTAAAGCGCTGCCAGAACTCTTGCTGATTGAAGTAATGATGCTGGGCACCGTTGAAAATGAAGGTGGTCTGCACCACATCCCTTACCGGTTTGCCCTGCAGCTCGAAGCTCAGGCCCATGCCGCCGTCGGTATAGATCACATCCGCCAGCTGGCTCAGCTGGTTGATCGCCGCCAGAAACTGCGGGTTGAAACGCAGGCCCTGGGCATGCCGCGGGTCGGCCATCCAGCGACTGCCTTCCTTGCGCAGGACACCGTTCAGCTGGCTGTGCAGAAAGCGTTCGATGCGCCCGGAGTCAGCCCGGATCATCTGCCCCAGCATCGGCAGCGAAGCATCGCTATGGGTATCGGCAAACGGATAGCGCCCGGCAAAGGCGGCCTGCCAGTCGCTGACAATCGCCCGCTGCCACTGACGGTTGAGCCCCGCCGCCGAGGGTTGCAGCACCCGTTGCCAGGCCTGCTCCAGCGGCTGCACGAACAGAGTCTGGGCGACGCCGTTCCACTGCGCCCCCAGGCTGGCTGCGAGCAGACTGCCGTAGGACTGGGTGTCCGTGAGGTCGATGCTCTTGCCCTGGAACACGGTCTGCGCCAGGGCCTGGGTCATGGCCTGCGGATCGGGCGCGGTGCTCACTTGCTGCAGTTTCAGGCGCACCCGGGTAACCCGGGTCAGGAACGCCTGCAGGCTCAAGCGCTGGGCGTTGCCCTCAGGGTCGTTGCCCAGCAGGCCCAGCAGCGGACCGAACGTGGCGTCCAGCGGGCTGCCCGGGCCCCGGGCTTGCTGGTCGATCGCCTCGACCTTGTCCTGACTCATCAACTGTTGCGCCGACTTCATCAGCGAATCGGCCAGGGCCTGGCTACGGGTCCCGGCCTGTCCCTGATAGGCCAGGGTGTTCATCAGGGCAATCAGTGGCGACTGGCGCACATCGCTCATCAGGCTCAATTGATCGATCACTTGCGCCAGGCTGGCAGCCTGCTGCCAGCGCAGGCTGTTGAGAAAATCCAGCCAGGCGTTGGCGTAGTCCTGAAAGTAGCGCTCAGTGAGGCGCTCGCGCAGTTGCTCCGGGGTCAGCTCATGGGCGATCTCTGCCTGCCGGTCGCTGAGCACCCAGTCGATTTCCTCGCGCCGCGTCTGGGCGATCTGCTCAATCGCCCGGCGCACCTGACCGTCCCAGGCCTGGCGGGTGAACACCCCTGGCACCCGCGCCGCAGTAGAGAACAGCGCCGCGGCGTCGGTTTCAGCCACCATCTGCTGCAAGCTCAGATCAGGGTAGTGCGGGGCCGCCGCGTCGAGCACCTGACGGTACAGGTGAGTGTCGGCATTGCGCTGGCCCAACTGGCCCAGCAGCACCTGGCGCGCCTGGGCCACCAGCCCCGGATCGGCTGCGATTGCCCACTGCGGATGCGCCGCCAGATGGTCGCCATAGAACTGCCACAGGCCCGGCCCCAGCGCTTGCCAGAGCCCCGGCGACACGTCGTCACGCAGCGGTTGACCATGGCCCAGCGCCTGGCGCAGAAAACCGCCATCGGCTTGTTCCGGGCGCGCCAGCATCAGGTACGCCTTCAGGTGTTCATAGGCGCCCCGGGCCTGTTCGGCCCGCTGCTCGCTGCCCGCCGGCAAGCGGATCAAGGCTGTGAGCCGGTGCTGCAGACTGGCCGCCGCCGGGTCACGGAGCAAGCCCTTGCTGGCCTCGACATAGTGCGGCCACAGGGCATCCAGCAGGCTCTGGTTCTGGCTCAGGCCAAACCCCAGATACCAGGGCACACCCTGCCTGGCGCGGTACTCCAGACGTGCCAGCTCACGCACCAGATCGTTGAACGCACCCAGTTGCTGGTCCGCATTGCCCGGCTGCTGCAACGCCGCCAACGAGCTTTGCACCTGGGCGATCTGCACCCGGTTGCTGACAAACGACAGCAACAACCCCGCGCCCCACACCAGTGCCAAACCCAGCGCCAGAGCATAAGCAGCGCGCGGAGCGCTCCAGCCCAGCCGCCGGCGCCCGGCCCTGTCGCCCAGCACCCCGTGCCACGCCGCAGGCGCCAGCCAGTCATGTTTCGATTCATGGCTCGGGGCCGCCAGCGGCAGACTGAACCACAACCCGCGCACCGGCAGGCCACGGCCGCAATCGCCAGCCAGCCGCGCCAGGGTGCGCCGCCAGCGGGCAATGCCCCCGGCCTGCAAATCCCGCGACAGGCGCAGTAAAAAATCGTGACTCATGTCGGTGTGCATCTGCTCCAGCCCTTCGCGCCGCAAAGGCTCAAGCAGGTTATTGAGCGAAGTCTCCAGGGCTGCGGCGCTGTCTTGTGCCGGCAACCAGCAACCAACCTGCTGCAGCTTGCGCGAGGGCTGCGGCCAGGCACTGGCGCAGACCTGCCACAGGTGCAACGGCAACTGCCAGTGCAGGCTGCGGGCCAGGCTTTGCAACTGCCGTGCCCCCGAGATGATTGCCCCGTCATCGGCGGACTGCTCCGCAGTCAGTGCCCAGACCACCCCGTCCAGGGCACGCCAGCGGCTGAGCCCGGCCCAATTGCGCTGGAATGCCTCTGTGGCCAGCAGCGCGCTGCCACCCCACAACAGCACACAGCCCTGCCCCTGCAACCACTTCTGCGCGGCCAGGGTCGGGGCCACGGCCTTGATCTCTGCCGGCTCACCCACCACCAGCAACAGCCGGACCCTATAGCGCCAGAAGAGGCCGTATCGGGTTCGCAGATATTGAGTTAACTGCGACTGGTGATCCGGCGTATCCGGTTCCTCGGGAAGTGACAATGGCGACCACCGGGAGCCGTATACCAGCTTGCGGATCCCGCGCAGTACAATCTGCCAGGTAATGAGTGCCATACCGAACAATAAGGCCCACAGCGACAAGCCCTTAAGCAGCAGTTCTTGCATGACGGCACGACTGCTGACCCGGGGCTCCATCAACCACCACCAGATCATCGCGCCCGCAGCCACCAGCACCGCCAGGATCACGGCAACCAGTAAGGCCGTACTCCAGGGTGAGATTTTTGGAGAATCAACTGTTTGAGTCATGGGGGTGCACGATTCCAAGGGCCAGAGTGTGATGAGGGTCGTTCGCCAGCCAGGCGCAAGGCTCCTGATGCTGCTCGACATACCAGGCAGCCAGCGTTTGGACGACCATGGCCTGCAGGCTGTCCAGGAGGCCAAAATTGGCGTCTTGCACGTGCTGCCTGGTGTTCCAGCCGGTCGCAGACAGATCAGGCACATTCGGCTGAGAAAACGACACGCAGATTGGCGTGGGTGCCGCCAGCTCGCTCTGTTGTAGCGCTCGCCTGGCGACCGCAGGGAGGGAGTCCGTATCTGCCGCAAACCATTCGCCTCGAGAAAAGCCTACGCCGCCTTCCGGGCCAAGCACCCATAACACTGCGGCTTCGCCTGCCGGCAAGCGGCTCTGCGGCTGCAAAGGCGAAGACTGGCAACCGGCACAGAGAATGCGGGCGCTGGCTGGAGCCCCCTGCAATTGATCTATAAGCGCATCCAGGCTCTGCATTCCCTGCCACGGTTCGGGCCGCTCGGGCAGATGAACCTGCGCCGAACACCGTGCCATCTGCTCGACAAATGCTTGCCAGGCCGCCAGTGAACCCTGCCAGTAGCAACGTAATGGCTCAAAGGCTGAATCATCAGTGCGCTGCTGCTGCCACTGTAGAGCGAGCAAAATCGCCAGATTGCACTCACGTTCGGCGACATCTTTCCCAAACACCTGACCCAGGCGAATCGTATGACCTTCGTCGGTTTTAGCCGGTAAGGGAGGCCGATGGGCCGGACTGAACAACTGCAGCCCGTGTTGCGATTTGGTACATGTCGCGCCTAACAGCACAGACTCCACCAGCGCGACCTTCTCTCTATGGCGCTTCCACCAGGCCTCACTTACTTGCTGCGCCGCCTCGGCATAACACAGTGCGTTATGCCGATTGAAGCGCACATACACCACGCGCAACAGCAGGGCCAGCATCCATAGCAGCACTGTTAAAGCGCCACCGACAACCGCCATGCGCGGCTCGATAAACGAACCCAAAGCCACACCGGCACTGCCCGACAGCACCAGCAATGCAACAGCCCATGCCAACCAGCGCGAATACACCGGCGCCGGTGCCACGGGATAGGCGGCAAATTCGGGCGCGGTATTCATGAAGCCACCAGACTGTCTGGCATGGAACTGACCAGCGTGCAGCCGCAAGCGCTGCGATGACCGTGCAATGCCGCCGGCCGGTCATTTATATGCAGCAGATCACTGCCTTCGGCGATCTCGGTCCGGCCGTGCAGATTGCAGTGCACCGCATCGCCCTGACAGGCAATCGGCTTGCCGTGACACTCGTAATGTCCCTCCAGCACTTCGCCTCCATATTCTCTTAACGTGTCTCCCTGACGGATCACCGGTTTCATCGCCACATCTCCAGATATAGGCTGCACATTACTTCGGACATGATTGAGGCTCCGGCAAGTGCAGTGGCGTTTTGATCGGGTATTCGGGGCTGCCGTAGGCGTAGCAGGACGTAGTGACCTGGAGCTCATCGCACGGCAGAAAGTGCACGGTCAGGCCGCAGACTTTTTGACCGGTGTAGTCGGGGACGGGGACTACTTTGCTGAGTTTGCGTTTTTGAGAATCAATCTCCGCCTCCCACGCCAAATACTTAGGCCAATCTCCAGTTCCGGGGTATCCCTTTGAACTGCCCGCACCTGTTTCCCAATCAATACGCACCGTCAGCCCCGGCTGCCAGCGCGACGGTGCGCTGTAACAGCAACCTCCCCCGCCCCCCTGGTACGGGCCGATAATGTCGAGGCCCGAACGGCCGTCCACACTGAAGCGGTTGATCGCCCAGTGGGTGTGATTGATGGCTTCGAGCGTGCTGGCCTGAGCGCTTTGCACGAGCACAGCCCCGACCACGGCGCAGATTCTGGCGAGCAAACGGCTCTTTATTGCGGACATGACTGAGGCTCCGGCAAGTGCAGCGGGGTCTTTATCGGGTATTCGGGGCTGCCGAAAGCATCACAGGACGTAGTGACCTGGAGCTCATCGCACGGCAGAAAATGCACGGTCAGGCCGCAGACTTTTTGGCCGGTGTAGTCGGGGACGGGGACTACTTTGCTGAGACGGCGAGTTTGCGCGTCGATCTTTTCAACCCAAGTTAAGTATTTAGGCCAGTCGGTATAGCCAGGAGAGTCATACGCGTAAGCCACACCCGCTTCCCAATCAACACGCACCGTCAGCCCCGGCTGCCAGCGCGACGGTGCGCTGTAACAGCAACCTCCCCCGCCTCCCTGGTACGGGCCGATGATGTCGATGCCCGAACGGCCGTCCACACTGAAGCGGTTGATCGCCCAGTGGGTGTGATTGATGGCTTCGAGCGTGCTGGCCTGAGCGCTTTGCACGAGCACAGCCCCGACCACGGCGCAGATTCTGGCGAGCAAACGGCTCTTTATTGCGGACATGACTGAGGCTCCGGCAAGTGCAGCGGGGTCTTTATCGGGTATTCGGGGCTGCCGTAGGCATCACAGGACGTAGTGACCTGGAGCTCATCGCACGGCAGAAAATGCACGGTCAGGCCACAGACTTTTTGGCCGGTGTAGTCGGGGACGGGGACTACTTTGCTGTGCTTTCGCGTTAATGCATCATTTTTTTTAACCCACGCCAGATACTTGGGTCTATCAGCAAAACCGGGAAAGCCATCGGCGTAAGCAACACCTGTTTCCCAATCAACACGCACCGTCAGCCCCGGCTGCCAGCGCGACGGTGCGCTGTAACAGCAACCTCCCCCGCCACCCTGGTACGGGCCAATGATGTCGATAACCGAACGGCCGTCCACACTGAAGCGGTTAATGGCCCAGTGGGTGTGATTGATGGCTTCGAGTGTACTGGCTTGAGCGCATTGCACGAGCACAGCCGTGGCCAAGGCGCAGGCAATAATTGCGCGGCACTTCATGGCGCTGGACATGGTTTTGACTCCTGACGCCGGGCGGCGAAAGACAGACTCAGGCCTGAGCATCGTTTGCCTCCCCGACCTTGGCATGCTGGGCTGCCCAGTGCGTATCGATGGCTTGCTGGGCTTGTGCCATTCGTTGTGCATCCATGACAACCGCAGGTCCCGGAGCCGGCAAGGGCGTGGGCCCGGCGAGCATCGTCGCTTGCGCTTGAGAGTTCAGCGCGATCTCCCTTCTGCCGGCGTCGCCGAAGAACACCATGCGCTCACGGAAATAACTGCCCATCGGTTCGCGCCCGAACGCATAGAGGAACCAGGCCCGGGAGTCGTGGACCTGATCGTCGAACAGTGCACGCAACAGCCCCGCCGGCTGTGTTGCGTTGGCGGTTTCGTCTACCGGGCCACGGTATTTTTCGTTTGGATGATTATGGTAGCCAGCCGGTGGTGGAAACAGCTGGCTGACCCTGGCCCGCCCGGCCGCTTTCATCTGCTGGTACTCGATACGCGCATCGACGGTGATGATCTGCAAAACGATCACCGCCGGGGAGTAGGCCGGTAGCAATCGACTCAGGCTGGAGACCAGATGCTCGGGGTCGCGGTAGGCCGCACCGAACTCTTCGGCAGCTTCGCGCAATTGGGTTTGGCCGATGTCCGCATCGAAATCCTTGACTCCGGGTGCCAGCGGTTTTTTTGGTTCGCGCCCGAAACGCTCGCGGGCCAATTGCTGGAGGCGGCTCTCTGCGACTTCTGCCTGTTTTTTGTTGCGCGCGCTCCTGGCTTGCTCGCGCACCGCTTTGTCCGCCTGGGTATCACTCGCCTCACGGTAGAAAGCCTGCTGCTGCAAACTGGCAAAGGCATAGCGGTCGATGCGCCAGGCGGTGATCCAGCCCAGCTGTTCACGGGCGGCCTGTTCCAGGGTGCTGGTGGACGTGAGGGGTTGATAGCGTTCTGTTTGCTCAATGGGTAGCGGTTGGGAAACAGGGGGCAGATCCAGAGTTAGCTGACGCCAGGCGTTGAAGCGGGTGACCAGGGGCTGAGCAATATCGAACCCTTTCACTACATCAAATTCCATCGCCCGCCATAGCTCATGACGCAACCCGATTGGTAACGACTCTTTCGGGACTTTAAAGGGCGCCCCGTGAGCAAAAGCATCTGCATACAGATCATTTAGCGCGATTTGCGACAGCAACAGCCCATCATTCTCACCAGTGGCCTTCCCCTGATCCCCAGGCGGATACCCTCCCCCAAGATCCGAATGCACTCCCGGATAGACCACTTCCACACTGTTCACCGGGTAACCACCGCTCTCGCGACGGATCGACTCCAGCGGAAAACACAGGCGTTGTTCATGGCTGGCAAACAGGTGCAGGCACCGTTTGACCAGCCCGCCACCGGGCAACTGCTGATTGCCGTCGGCCCAGCTCATATGGCCGTTCGCTACCGGCACGATGTCGGCAATGCCTACCGAGGCCACCGTATCCAACAGCCCCAGATACTCCACGCTCAGGGGGATCTGCAAATCGTCCAGTTTCAGGTACGGACGCTGACGCATCAGCTCGTTCAACCAGCTGACAAAGGCCCGCGCTGCTGCCGCCCCCCGGGAAAAACCATAGACATACAGCTTGATGCCCAACAGCTTCGGAGCGCCGGGGTGCGGCTGTTCCAGTGCCTGGCGCAACGGCTTTTCAATCAGCTTGAGCTGTTTGTTAAACACGCCGGCACGGTTGGCCTGGCCGTTTACGAACTCCAGCCCGGGCAAGGTGCCCATGGCCCTGACCGCCGCCTGCAGGCTCGCGTTGTCCAGTCGCGGCAGACCCAGAGTGCGGCGCAGGGCATCGATCAGCATCAGCAAGCCCCAGTTGATCCGCTCTTCGCCAAACCAGGCGCCGGCCAGGCCCAGGGTGGTGTAATCCAGGTCGCCCACCTCGGCAAACGGCGTCCCCACGCCGGGCATGTAGTACTTGAAGTACTGGCCATTGCCGGTGCCTGCCGCATCGATCAGGCGCCCGGCCCTGTCACTGTGCGCGGTACCACCGGCATGCCCGTCACCGACCGTGGCGCGAAACAGCCGCGCGATATTGGTCGGGTGCGGCGTACCGGCCTCGTACAGATCGTGGTTGAGGTTATTGCCGGTGCCGTCGAAGAACAGGCTGATATGCAGGGTTTTGCAACACGGCGGCGTGACCCGGTAACCGGCCGCCAAACACAGGGCATCCTGATAGCCCCGTTCCTGCTCGCACTGACGCAGGATATTCTGTTGCACCTGTTCGACACGGCGCGGCAAACGCCCTTCCAGCGGAAACGGTGGCGGCAGCCAGACACCGGCATGTTTCACTTCGGACATGATTGAGGCTCCGGCAAGTGCAGCGGGGTTTTGATCGGGTATTCGGGGCTGCCGAAGGCGTTGCAGGACGTAGTGACCTGGAGCTCATCGCACGGCAGGAAGTGCACGGTCAGGCCGCAGACTTTTTGACCGGTGTAGTCGGGAACGGGGACTACTTTGCTGAGTTGGCGTTTTTGGGCTTCTATTGACTTTTTCCAGGCTAAAAACTTTGGCCAATCTCCAGTTCCGGGGTATCCCTTTGAACTGCCCGCCCCCGTTTCCCAATCAATACGCACCGTCAGCCCCGGTTGCCAGCGCGACGGTGCGCTGTAACAGCAACCTCCCCCGCCACCCTGGTACGGGCTGATAATGTCGAGGCCCGAACGGCCGTCCACACTGAAGCGGTTAATGGCCCAATGGGTGTGATTGATGGCTTCGAGTGTGCTGGCCTGAGCGCTTTGCACGAGCACAGCCCCGACCATGGCGCAGATACTGGCGAGCAAACGGCTTTTTATTGCGGACATGACTGAGGCTCCGGCAAGTGCAGCGGGGTTTTGATCGGATATTCGGGGCTGCCGAAGGCGTAGCAGGACGTAGTGACCTGGAGCTCATCGCACGGCAGAAAATGCACGGTCAGGCCGCAGACTTTTTGGCCGGTGTAGTCGGGGACGGGGACTACTTTGCTGAGTTGGCGTTTTTGGGCATCGATGTTGTCAAGCCAGGTGTAGTATTTTTCCCGATCCGCAAACCCCGGAAAACCCTCGGAGCTGCCGACTCCTGTCTCCCAGTCAACTCTAACCGTCAGCCCTGGCTGCCAGCGCGACGGCGCGCTGTAACAGCAACCTCCGCCGCCACCTTGATACGGGCCGATGATGTCGATACCCGAACGGCCGTCCACACTGAAGCGGTTAATGGCCCAGTGGGTGTGATTGATGGCTTCGAGCGTGCTGGCCTGAGCGCTTTGCACGAGCAAAACGCCAACTAGCGTACCGAGCAAGACGCTGCGATACCTGCCGTCCCTGGATCCGGGCATAAGGTTCAATTCCTGTTTTGTCCTGGGCAGTGCGCACTGAGCTCGCGCAACCTTTCCAGGGTGTAGGCTTCGCGTTGCGCAGTCAGCAGCAACCCGTCCCGGGTGGCGTCCAGCATTGCCGCGAAGCAAATCTGAAAGCGCTCTTCTGCGCCCCCTTCACACGGCAAGGCATCGGCAAGACTCAACATCGCCAGCGTGGCATCGCTGGCGCAGCAAAGGGTTTCCAGCTGGCTGTCGCTCAGTTCAATGGGGGCGAAGTCTTCGGGCCATTCAGGGGTCTCGGGGGCACCCAAAAGCCGTTCGGCAAGACCGTCGCGATCGAGCCAGCTCCAGAAGACCGCCGGACGCAACAATTGCTGCTGTTGTTCGGGTTCAAGCACATGACTGAAAAGCAACGGAAACAGACGCGGATCGTAGTAGCGCAACAGGCCGGAACAGCCACCATTACTCGCTTCCAGGCAGCGTCCGAGATGGTCGGCCACGAGCTGAAAAGGCCACAGGGATGCCAACACCAGCAACTGCGAACGACCACCCAGCGCTTGCACCAGCCCCACCAGCCACTGGCGCTGCAGGGGCTGCGCCAGATCGACCCGCACCAGCAATGGCGCCTCATCCTCCAGGCCGGCCTCCGGCATCCCGGTGAATAATGAGTGCCATGGCAACGAAGGCTCGACACTCAGAACACTGGGGAGTAACGCGGTGTCAACGGCGGCCTGATCAATAATGATATCCAGGCTGGTGATGCTGACGTGTGCGCAGCAAACCTCCAACAGCTCGATCCAGGTACCCCGATCAACAGAACTCATGCTTGTGCCCCTCGGGACACAAAGCCCTGTGCCGCGGCAGTGGCTTTTTTCAGGCACTCCTTGCACACCGAACCGGGTAACTCAGGAAGGGGAAATTCTTCACTGGTTGCCGGATTCAGGCGGTGCTGCCCTTTAACGCTGATCACCCCCGGGCCATGGATCTGGATCTCGCCTTGCGGCGTAATACGGATATAGGCACCACCACAGCCCAGAGTGATGCCATTCTTGGCCGTCAGTTGCAGATGGCCCTGAACCGACTGCATGGTGATGTCCTGTTGGGCAATCAGATTCAACACGTCGCCGTGGGATTCGATTTCCAGCGGCCCCTTGCCGGACACCAGGCGCAGGCCTTCCTGCTGAGCCAGCAGCGAGATGGCCTGGTTGGCATGAAGAGACAGGCGCTGGGCGGCGGCCAGGTTGATTTCGTCGTTGCTTTGCACATACAGCGCGTCGCCGCTTTTGAGCAGCAGGCTGGCGGGGGTCACTGCACCGATGCCCTTGGGGGCGCTGAGTAGAATCGCCGGGGCGTCGAGCTCTTTGGCGCTGTGCTGAAACTGCTGCAGACCGTCAACGGCAGGCGGGGGGCTGTGGTGGGCCCGGGCGATGATTTGCCAGTCGGCCATTTGCTGTTTCGCACCCTGCACCAGGCTGGTGGCCGATTGCATGGCCAGCACCTCGCCCTGGGCCTTGGGCTGCGCGTCGGCACTGATAAACATGCCGCTGCCAGCGCGGATCGCCCCTCGCCCATCGGTGCGCAACTCAAAGCCTTCGCCGCGCTTGTGCTTCTGCGCATCGACCAGGTGCCCGAGGTTCAGCTGGCTCTTGCCGCTGTGCTCGGTACTGAGCTTGATGTGCTCCTGCCCGCGCAGGTCTTCCATGCGCAGCTTATTGTTGGCTGACGTGCGCAACACGTTGCGCGTGTAGTCGCGTTTACCCAGCGTCACGTGATCCGGGTGCTGGTTGTCGTGCAAGGCGTGGGCGATGTATGGCCGGTCGGGGTCGCCCTGCTCGAAAGCCACCGCCACTTCGGTGCCGGCAATCAGCGGCAGGTGCAGGCCGTGGGTGTCACCGGCATAGGGCCGGGCCAGGCGCAGCCACAGGCTTTCGGCGCCGGGTTTCCAGCTGTCGCGGTCAAACAGGAAGTTGACCTTGTAGCGCCCTTCGAGGTCGATGTGGGCGTAGGGGTAGTGTTGTTGCGGGCTGGTGACCCGCGCCGGGACGGTGCCGGCGATCTGTGGCTTGGGCTCGAGCGGCGGGCGAAAGCACAGGGTTTGCGAGTACGGGATGGCTTCAAAGCTGACTTCGAGGCTGCGGTCGCGGGCCGCCCGGGTGATGACTCGAGTGATGACTATCCGCGGCAGGAAGGCCTGGGGCGGGCCGCCGTTGATGGTCAGCACCTGGCCGGGCGCCAGGGTGACGCTGCTGCTGATGCCGCTGAGCCGGGTGCGGCTGTTGAGGTAGCGTTCGTGGCGGATGCGCGCGTAGAAGTAGCCGCTTTCGGTTTGCAGGTCTTCGTCAAAGGCGTAGCGGTCGCCCATTTCGGTGTAGGGCTCGGCGTAGTGGTAGGCCTCGCCGTAGGTGCCGCCGGCGCCACGGGTCTGGTCGAGTTCGCCGTCGAGACGGGCGTGGATGTTGCGCGGGTCATAGGCGCGGATGTTGACGTGGCGCTCCACCACCTGGTGGCTGGACTGCAGCCCCCAGACGCTGTCATGGCCGCTGCTGCTCATGCCCGAAGGCGCCAGGTAATCCACCTCGACGTCGAACTGGTAGAAACGCTGGTGATCGTGAAATTCCACCACGTCGATGTTCAGGCGCTCGTCGCGGGTGAAGCGGTACCAGATGCCCACCTCGGCCAGCAGCCGCGAGATAAAGGCCAGGTCGCTTTCGTCGTACTGCAGCACTTGCAGGCGCTTGGGGTATTCACGCACCAGGTTGAAGAAAAAATCCTGGCCGCGGAAGTCGTGACGGCTGCGCAGGATGCTTTCGACAATTTCCGGCACCGTCTGGTACTGGTAGATGCGAAATTGCCGGCCGCGACCCAGCAGCGCCAGACGCGGTTCGAGGGTGATTTGGTAACGGCCTTCATCGCGGGAGCCGGACAGCCGTTTGAAGCCGCTGACCACCCCGTTCAAGACCCGCAGGGGCCCGGTCTCGGGCAGGCCGAACGCCGGGTAGCCTCGGGTTGGCGGCGCACCGAACAGGCTGAAACTGGCCTGTTGCCCGAGCAGGGTCTGGGCCGCGATATCAAGGTCGCTACAGGTAAATTCAATCCGGTAGTTGAACACTTCGCTCAGGCCCTCGCTGCCCTCGAAATCGAGAACATCGAGCAACTGGGCAACATCGTTTACCAGCAGTATGTGGCGGCTGTGGTCGAAAAAAGTGCGCACAAAAGTAGACATGCTCAGGCCTCCATGACGCCGCTTGACTGCGCATCCGCGGCGTCAATGAAACGCAGGACAATGCCGTCTTCAGCGTTGTGGCCAAGGTGCACGCCAAGGGTTTTCTGGCGGCCAGCCTGACGTTGCAACAACTGCTGGCTGAGCACCGGCAGGATTTGCTGGTTGAGCAGGCTGTCGATGTTGCGCGCCCCGGTGTCCGGCAGCAGGCAGGCCTCCACCAGGGCCTGGTTGAGGGCGGGGTCGATCCGGCACTCAAGGCCGTAGTGACGCTGCAGGCGCCGGGCAACCTGGCCCAGCTTGATTGCGACGATGCGCTTCAGGGCATCGGCTTGCAGCGGGCGGTAGATCAGGGTCTGGAACCGCGCCAGCAGGGCCGGCTGGAAGTGTTCACGCAGGATCGGGCGCAGCATCTCGTGCAGGGTGCTGTCCGGCGCGTCTGGGGACTGTTGCAGGCAGGCTTGCAGCTGATCGCTGCCCAGGTTTGAAGTCATGAGGATGACAGTGTTGCGAAAGTCGATTTCGCGCCCCTCTCCATCGCGCATGCAGCCCCGGTCGAACACCTGATAGAACAGGTTGAGCACATCGCGATGGGCCTTCTCCACTTCATCCAGCAGTACCACGCTGTAGGGGCGCTGGCGCACGGCTTCGGTGAGCACGCCCCCCTGGCCGTAGCCAACGTAGCCGGGAGGCGCGCCCTTGAGCTGGCTGACGGTGTGGGCTTCCTGATACTCCGAGAGGTTGAGGGTGATCAGCGATTTTTCGCCACCGAACAGCCGGTCAGCCAGGGCCAGGGCCGTTTCGGTCTTGCCGACGCCACTGGTGCCCACCAGCAGGAACACGCCCAATGGCGCTTGCTCGTCGGTCAGACCGGTTTTGGCAGCACGCAGACGCCGGGCCAGTGCGCCAAGGGCGTGATCCTGGTCGATCACCTGCCCGGCCAGTTGTTGTTCCAGTTCCAGCAGGCTGGCCTGCTCGTCCTTGAGCAGACTGCCCAGGGGGACGCCGGTCCAGTCGGCAATCACTTCGGCCACGCTGCGCACGTTAACGTCCAGGGACAGCAAGGGCTGATTGCCCTGGACTGCACTCAGCCGTTGTTGCAGGTGCAGACAGACGTCCATGGGCGGCGGCTCGGCCTGGCGGGCATCGAGCAGTTGCCGGGTAAGGTCGAGTTCACGGCGGTATTGCTCTTCAAGCCCGGCTTGCTGACGTTGCAGTTCGGCCTGTTGCCCAGCGATGCTGGCCAGGCGCTCGGCGGCGGGGCTGCCACTCAGGTGCCGGTCTTGTTCAAGGGCCAGGTGCTCCAACTGCAGAGCGTTGTGCCGGGCCTTGAGACGTACCAGTGCCTGGGGCTCGCAGTCCAGGCTCATGCGCACCCGGGCGCTGGCGGTGTCGAGCAGGTCGACGGCTTTGTCCGGCAACTGGCGGCCGGTCAGGTAACGCCGCGAGAGGTTGACCGCCGCCTGGACCGCCGCGTCCTGGATGTGCACACCGTGGTGGCTGGCATAGCGGGCCTTGAGACCACGCAGCATCAGGCAGGCACTGGCGTCGTCGGGTTCGTCGACCGTGACCTTCTGAAAGCGTCGTTCCAGGGCGGCATCGCGCTCGAAATATTGTTTGTACTCGCTCCAGGTAGTGGCGGCGATGGTGCGCAATTCGCCGCGCGCCAGGGCCGGCTTGAGCAGGTTGGCGGCATCAGCAGCGCCGGCCTGGTTGCCGGCGCCGATCAGGCTGTGGGCTTCGTCGATAAACAGCAGAACCGGGTGCGGCGCTTGTTGCACCGCCTCAATCAGGTTTTTCAGGCGTTGTTCGAACTCGCCCTTGACCCCGGCGCCTGCTTGCAGCAACCCCAGATCCAGGCTGCGCACGCTGACCGGCTTGAGGCTGTCTGGCACATTACCCTCACTGATGCGCAATGCCAGGCCTTCCACCAGCGCCGTCTTGCCCACCCCGGGTTCGCCCACCAGCAGCGGGTTGTTCTTGCGCCGACGGCTGAGGATATCGATGACCTGACGGATCTCGTCGTCACGTCCGAACACCGGGTCGATCTGCCCTGCCCTGGCTTTGGCGGTGAGGTCCTGGGTAAATTTGTCCAGTACCGCCAGCTGCACTTGCGCCTGGTCGCTGGTGGGCACGAGCGGTATCTCGATGTACTCCACGGCTGCCTGTTGCAGGATCTGCGGACGCTCTTCGGAGTGCTGGTCGAGCAGCCCGGACAACTGCTGCAGCTGGCCAGCGCTGATGCTGAACAACGGCCAGGCCGCCTCACAAGCGAGCAGCCCGGGGGTTTCCAGCAGCGCACCGAGCAGATGCACCGAACGCAGGGTGTCGTGGTTGCCGTCCAGGGAAGCTTGTAGCCAGCCGTTCTTGATCAGCTGTTGCAGCCTGGCACACAGCTGCGGCTTGCTCTGCACTGTGCGCGGCAGGCTGTCGAGATGCTCTAGCAGACCGCGCCAGAGCGCATCCATATCCCATTCATGGCGACGGGCGATCAGGGTCAAGTCGCCCTCGCCCTGTTCCAGCAGTTTGAGCAGCCAGTGCTCGATGCTGATCAGCCCATGGCCGCGGCTCTGGCACAAGGAGGCCGCTGCACTCAGTGCCTGGGCGCAATAGGGGTTGAGACGGCGAAGCAAACGAATGGCATTCTGGGCCATGGGGTACATCCCTGTTGTAGATTTTCGGCAGGTCGGCAAAGGCACATGCAGTTCGATGTGCTTGGCTCAGCCCCCCACGAACGGAGGCTCGACCCTGCACACCGCAAACCTGCCGGCGGTTACCCGCCGGCAGGTCTAGTCGCGTCAGACGCTCGGACGCTCGCTCCAGGAATCGGAGTGAACGATGTTGCCGTCCTTGAAGGTCCAGATGATCTTCTCGTAGCGCAGCTCAACCTGTTCCAGGTGGTTGTGCTTTTCCTTGGCGGGGTCCTTGATGTCGTGCATTTTCGGCGCGACCTTTACCACCTTGACGTTTTCCAGGGTGGTGTTGAAGTACTCGACTTCCTGCCCCGCGTCATCAATGCGGTACCACTTGAACTCGGCGCTCTTGAGGGTCTGGCCGGTGCCCACAGCCCTGTACAGGTAGGGGCTGGAGGCATCGATTTCCTTGGTGAACAGAAACGGGGTGTGGATCCGGGTGCCGGTGAGCTTGCCGGTGTTGTTGTCGGTGGGGATATACAGGCTGTGGTCCTGGGCCAGCACCTCAATGCTGCCTTCGCGCTTTTGTACGTCCACCGATCCCTTGATATCGGCACCGCCGTCATCTTTCAGCCACAGGTAAACGGGAATCGCCATGTGAAGCTCCTTTTTCAACATTACCAGCCGCGGGATGCGACCGGGGGGGGGAATGGCCGGCCCCGCGGCGGGCAGCACGCAGGCCCCCGCTTGCGGCACCAGACGAATATCGACACGACGGTTGGCGGCACGTCCGGCCACGCTGTCATTACTGGCCAGGGGCTGGCTGGCGGCATAGCCCCGGACGGCGAAACAGCTGTCGGGGATGTCGCCCATGCGTTGCATCCAGTCGCGTACCGTCGCCGCACGGGCCCGGGACAGCTCAAGGTTTTGTTGCGGGTTGCCACTGGCATCGGTATGCCCGTCGATGACGATCAGCCAGCCCGCCTGGACCTTGAGGCTGGCCAGGGCACTGATCAGTACCTTGGTCGAACCCGGTTTTAGTTCGGCGCTACCCGTGCCGAACAGTGACAGGCCGTCCAGCCGCACCGCAGGCGCGGTGTTGGTGTTGGTGAGCACGGGTGCAGGTGAGCGATGACTGGCAATGGTCGCCAGCACCGGCAGGCGCAGGATTTCGCCGCGGTACAGGCCCAGGCCCAGTGCCAGCGGTTCGCCCTGGCGGTAGTAGCTATCCAGGCGCATGGCGTCCTGTCGCAACACCGCAACAGCGTTTTCGCCCAGGCCGGTTTGGTCAGGTCCGCCCTGTTCGCCAGAAGTAATGGCTGTGTAGCGGCGCAGATCGTCACTGACCTGGCGCAGCAACAAATTGTTTTGCCAGGCCGAGCTAGTCATGGCCATGACAGCGGCCAGCACGAACAACCAGCATGCTGCGACACCCGCCCACAGATTCGTGGAGCGCCGGGGCCGCAGCGCCAGCAGATTCAGCAGCGGGTCGGGAAACGGCAACCGCGCATCGACGCCCGCCAGCGATGGCCCGGTATCACTCAAGCCGGTCCTTTCGGCCAGCCATTGCTGCCACAGATTACCGACAGCGGTGCACGGCAGCTGCGCTACCAGCGTGAAGGCACAGACCAGAGGCTGGCTGCCATCGCGGGTATCCAGGTGTGCCAGTACCGCGCGCCTGAGCCAGGCCGCTGCACTGCCGACCTGGACTGCATGGCCCAGGCGTGAGGCGTAAGCGGCGTTGTCGGGGGCACGCTGCTGCCAGTCGGGCAGGTTGCTGCAGGCCCCGGTTTCATATACACGAGGGGCAGGCTGCCCGGCTTCCCAGCTGAACCATAGGTCACTGTCTTGAGCCGTCTGCAGATAGCTGACCAGCATCAGCGGCAGAGTAATGCCACGCTTGCGGCACCCCGCCAACTGATTGCCAAGGCTGCGCACCCGGCCGGCCAGCTCTGCGGCGTCGCGGTGTTCGCCAGGATTGACGATGAACATCACGCTAAGCTGTCCAGCCCATTGCGGGCGCCGGGCCAGAATCGCCGAGCTCAAGCTCAATAGCTGATCCGCAGCAGGTACTTGCACATAGCAGCCCTGGGCCGTGGTTCGCAGGGCCAGTTGCCCGGGCGAACCGAACAACCCCTGTAGCCCGTCGCCACAGACCAGCACCACGGGCTGTTGCCAGGTAGCGGGCGGCAGGGATATATCACCGGCCAGCATCAGACGCCGGCGTTTGCGGGCAAAACGCCGCCCCGTAAGACTCCAGGCCCGGGCGAGCACAGCCACTACCAGCAGGACAGCCACGGCCCTTATCCAGCCGGCGAGTGGGATCAGCCACAACAGGGCCAGGCTCAGTGCTGCGGCCCACAGCCACAGGCTTCGTGTCAGCTTGAGGGTCATCACTGCCATCACCCCTGGCCAGGCATCAGGGTCTTGATCAGCTCATCCAGCCAGTGATCCAGCCCCCACCAGACACCGACCAGCAACAGGGTCGCCGCCAGAATATGTACCCATGGCGAATGTAATCGGCGCAGGGAGGACACTGCCTGGCCTGGCGCCAGTGTGGTGATCGCCTGGTGCAGTTGCAGAGGAGCCACCCGGGCATTCAGGTCGGCCAGCAGGCGCTCGCGCTGTGGGTCATTGAGGTCGCGGTAGCGGCCCTTGAAACCGAGCATCAGAACCCGCTGGAATGCCGTCAGCAGCAGCACGTCCGGCGCGGGCTGGAACAGGGCTTCGCGCATCTCTTCATAGAGAAACTCACCGGCCTGGTGGCTGCTGAAAAAACGCGTCTGCAAGGACTGGCTTGCCCAGTCGGTATGAGCATTGCCCCTGGCGCAGCCAAGGGCAGCTTCATCCAGCAAGGCGCACTGGGCGTGACTGATCAGATCGACACTGCGCCTGCTCACACCAGCCTCTTTGAGAGCCTGTTGCACCTGCTCGACCTGGCGCTCGCAGCGCTTCCACACATCCGGGCTTTGTTGCATCGAAGCGCCCTGGCGCAACTCGATCACCAGCAGGTAGCTGTCTTGCAATAACGCATCCAGATCCGACGCGCTCAGGGTGGTATTTTTGTCGTTGCTCAGGTTCATGCGCGCAGTACCGCAAACAGTTCAAGCTTGATGTCGGGCAAAGTGCTCGGCACGTAAAAGGCGCAGGTCCCTTCAGCCAGCATCGCCCGCCCGCTGGCGTGGCCAAGGTCGAGGGCGAAGTACTGGTTTTCCAGGCGCAATGGTATGGCCGCCGGCACATGACTGAGGGGCTGCAACGGCACGCCGTCGAGCGCAGCGTTGACCAGGTGATCGACTTCATCCGGGGGCCCCACCTTGCACAGGCGCGGGAACTGGCTTTGCAACTGTGCTGCCGGCATGCGGCAACGTACCGAGAGGTAGAAGTCGACCCCGTCCGGCTCACGCAGGCGCCCGTCGTTGAGCGTCACCTGCCAGCGATTGGGCCCTGCTTCGTCCAGCTCCAGGGCAATGACCCGGGAGGGCAGGCTGGCTTCGAGCAAGGTCGAAATGGTGCACATCAAAGGCGCAAAAACACTTTCCAGCCGGTCATGCCGATAGGCGGGTATCTGGTCGATATCGTGTTCCAGGGAAAAGGTCATCAGGCTACCGGCCAACTTGACCAGCTCCAGGTACACCTGCTCGGGATGCCGCGCAGGATGCGCCTTGAGGTCGGCCAGTACCGGCTGATAGGTGTTCAATGCGCTGAGTAGCCAGAACAACGACACATCGGCCACGGCAAAATCCGCCATGCGCTGGTTGCTCTCGCGACGCATGCCCATCAGCCGTTGCCGCTTGGCCGACAACTGGGTCAGCAGGTTATCCAGCCGGGCCAGCAGCCCCGGATGAGCCGCGAAGCTGAGCAACGGCGGCACATAGTCAGGATCGAGGATCCAGGCGCCCTCCCCGTCCCGGGCCAGACGCACCACCGGGCATGTCAGGTACTCGGCATTCTCGTCATCAGCCAGGCGCAGGCTCAGAACGTGCTCCATCACACCCACCGACTGCACCTCGTCGGCATAAATATCCTGCACGGATCGCCAGTCCTGACGATAACGGGTCGGGCGGTCGGCCCTGGTGCCTTCGAACAGACAGTTATTGCCATTGGCCTGCTCCAGCGGCAAGGCCAGCACCAGGGTCGCGGCCCGGGCGCTGGCGGGTAACAGCCGGGCCAGGTCCAGGGCCGGCGGCAGCCGGTCCACATGCTCGCAATCGATCAGGGTGCCATCAGCCATGCGCACTCGCATCCGGGTCGCCTTGAGCTTGCCCAGGCGCAAGGCCTGCAGGTCGAACTCCACCCCCCGAACCCCCCAGGGGTGAATCAGGGCCAGATGGGCCAGTTGTTCATTGGCCCAGGCCTCCCAGCGCGCCTGTTGCTGGAATTGTTGCGGGGACAGCAATGCCCCCGCAGCCCACAGGGGGCGGTCGATCTTCATGACAGCGTTTCCCCGCGAAGTGACTCAGGCTTTTGCCTTGGGCATCTGCGAAACCAGCGACAAATTGACGTCCATACCTTCAACCTGAAAGTGCGGCACCGCGTACAGCTTGACCCGGAAGAAGCCGGGGTTGTCCTCGATGTCTTCCACCGTCACCCTGGCATCTCGCAGCGGATGAGAAGCCTGCAGGTCGTCTCCCGGATCACTCATTTCGGTGACCAGGCCAGCGATCCACTTGTTCAGCTCCAGCTCCAGCAAACGACGGTCCTTGGTGGTACCGATGTTTTCGCGCTGAATCAGCTTCAGGTAGTGGGCGATACGCGACAGCAAGAAGATGTAGGGCAGACGGGCATTGATCCGGCTGTTGGCCGTGGCGTCGGCAGTGTCATACAGCGCCGGTTTCTGCGCCGAGTTGGCGGAGAAAAAACAGCCATAGTCGCGGTTCTTGTAGTACGACAGCGGGATAAAACCGAGATTGGCAAATTCGAATTCGCGGGTTTCCGGGATCATCACTTCGGACGGGATTTTCACCTGGTTGCCCGTACCCAGGTCGTACAGGTGTATCGGCAGCCCGGTTACCGCGCCCCCCGATTGCGGACCGCGAATCTGCACGCACCAGCCGTTATTGATAAAGCTTTTCACCATGTTTGCCGCAAAGGCGAACGAAGCGTTGGTCCACAGGTATTTTTCGTGGTCCGGGCCCTTGACGCTTTCGATGTAGTTGAAGCTGCGCACCGGAACGGTGTCCGGCCCATACGGCAGGCGTCCCAGCACGCGGGGCATGAGCAAGCCGATGTAACGGGAATCGTCGCTGTCGCGGAATGACTTCCACTTGATGTATTCAGCCCGGTCAAAGTAGTTGCCGATATCCTTGATGGCGGCAACTTCTTCCATTGACTGCTTGCCGAAAAACGCCGGCCCGACAGAGCCGATAAATGGCATATGGGCAGCTGCCGCCACTTTGGAAATATTGCGCAGCAGGGCAATATCCTGCGGGCTGCGGTTGAACTCATAGTTGGAAATGGCTGCCGCAACCGGCTCGCCACCCGGGGTGTCGTACTCCTGGGTGTAGGTATGCAAATACAGCCCGCTCTGGGCAATTTCAGGAGCGTCTTCGAAGTCCTGGACCAGATGCTCCTTGCTGATATCCAGCAGTTCAATCCGCACGTTCTGGCGAAAATCGGTCTGATCGATCAACGACTTCACGCCGCGCCAGGTCGACTCGACACGCTGGAAGTCAGGATGGTGCAATACCGCATCAAGTTGCCGGCTGATCTGTGCATCCAGGGACGCTATATGTTCATCCAGCAAGTTCTTGTCCAGACGCTCGACTTTATGCGACGACTGTTTTAGCAAATCCAGGAACACACTAACCGCCGCAGTTACCCGTTCATCTGTCGAGACTTCGGACAACGCCTCGGCATTTTGAAAAGTTTCGATACCTTCGAGTTCGGTGACCGGGTTGAGATTGATTTTTCCGAACAAGGCCCCATAGACACCCGGACTGCTGTCCGTATCGCGGGTTTCAGTTTGCTTTGCGGGGACGGATGATTGTTCTACCGACATGACGATTAACTTCCTTATTAACGAACCGAGGGTAATTAACGATTTTGTTGTGGGGCCAGAGCGGCCAGCTCGGCTCGCAGTTCATTACTCAGCGCGTCATCCTTGAGGATGCGTTCCAGTTCATGGCGAAAGGTGGCGTTGTCCAGCAGGTTGGATTTGAGGTCACGCAACAGATTGCGCATTGCCAGCAAAGCCCGCAGCTGCGGGATTTGCCGGGCTACCTGTTCAGGCTCGAAGTCTTTCATGCAGTGGAAACTCAACTCGACAGGGCTGTCGCTGCTGTCATCGGACAAGGTATTGGGCACTGCCAGTTTCAGCCCTGGAGAGAACTCGCCCAGCACACTGTCGAAATTGTTTTTGTGGACATTTACCTTGCTTCTTTCTGACAGCGTGCGCTGCTCTTTACCGTTACTGTAATCCCCCATCACCATCAACTTAAGTGGCAGTTCGACGCTCTTCTGTGCCCCGCCCGTATGTAAATCAAGTTTGATATTTATCCGCGCCTTTGGCACTTCATCCTGAAAGCTGCTTGTAACCATAAACCCTCCAGACACACGTCTACGAGACAGAAAAACTCCATCACACACCCGGGAGATTCCGGGTAACCGTTATAGTGGGTCTGCTGCGCGACAGGAAGCCGCCAAGTGCCCGGCGCGGATTCTAATCAACCAACAAGATCAATAACAAACACTTAATAACTTTCAGTTACAAATACTCACTTATTCTTATAAAACCAACTTTCTTCTATAAGACATTCTTTGAAAACATAAGAAATATCCTATCTAGTCCTATATAAAAACAACTGACTGGCCTACTCCACCGCCCCCGCAGTTACAGTGGCAAGGGTGCCGGCGGTCAAAGCTGCCGGGGCGTGCTCATGACTCCTGTGCTCAGGTGATGCTAAAGGCAAGGCTCATTAGTCATGCCAGGCTGTGCTGATCTGCAGCAGAACGGAGTGCGTGACGGACCGGTACGCATCTCTGTGGGTGTGGAAGGTATTGAATACATCAAAGCAGATATCAAGCATGCGCTGCCTAAGGCAACAACAGTCGACAACACTGCTGTTGCAGTTACGCCTCTGAAAAAATCTGCACAATCACCGGTGCTGGATGAAGACAGGGAATGCGCCGTGGAAGGCGTCCCTCACTCGCCGATAAAGTTGGCTTTACGCTTTTCCAGAAAGGCGTGGGCGCCCTCTTTTTGATCCTTTGAATCAAACAATAGCTGGAACGCCTTGCGCTCCAGGATCAATGCGCTGTCCAGCGACATATCAGCGCCCGCCAGCATCACTTCCTTGATCTGCGCCACCGCCAGTGGCGGCAATGCGGCGATTTCTGCGGCCAGTTCAAGGGCCCGGGGCACTGTTTGAGCGTCGCTCACCACCTCGCTGACCATGCCTATGGCAAGCGCTTGCGGCGCAGGCACCAGGCAGCCCGTGAGCGCGATGCGCATGGCCTGTACCTTGCCGACCGCACGGATCAGGCACTGGGTACCACCGGCACCCGGCATCAGGCCCAGCTTGACCTCTGGCTGACCGAAGCGCGCCGACTCACCGGCCACGATGATGTCGCAATGCATCGCCAGCTCACAACCACCGCCCAGGGCAAAACCGTTGACGGCAGCGATGATCGGCTTCGGACAACGACTGATGGCCTCCCAAAGGTATTCGGTGTGCCTGAGGTAGATCTCGATGGCGCTGGCGTGGGCGAACTCGCGGATGTCGGCCCCGGCAACAAAGCACTGCTCACCACCGGTCAGGACGATGGCGCGCACCCGCACATCGCTGGCCAGCGCACGAAAATGCACGGCCAATTGCTCGCGCACGGCACTGTTGAGAGCGTTCTTCGCTTCAGGACGGGAGATCTGCACCACTGCCACGCCATCATTGCGGACTTCCAGGGTCACGACCGGTTCTTGTCGGGAGTTCATTATTGTTTTCCTCTCGATGCTGTTTCGTTATACGAAACTGGATACCAAAAAAGTCGCTCATCATAAGTAAGCTCTCAAACCGCTGTAAACCAACAGGTGGGCCGCCGGCCAGGCGAGTGTGTGTGCCCTGGCCAACAGGCATGGCCATGGGTGCATGTTTTCTGTGGCAGCCTTTGCGCAGTGCCGAAAATCGCCTGTGGGAGCCTGGCTTGCCAGCGTCGGGGTGGTGGCGCGATTGTCTTCGACGATGGGCCTGTACCTGGCAGCGGATTACAACACCAACACCCTGGAGGGTGTCGGTGGTAACGCGGGGGTTCGCCTGAGCTGGTAAAGGGCAGAACCGGGCTCAGGGTTCAGCGAGATGCTGAACAGAGTCAGGGGACTTTTGAGGTGATCAGTCCTCTAGCGCGCGAACCCGCTCCTGGCGCTGCTGCTCCTGGGGCTGAGCAGAGGACTGCAGGGTGAAATCGAATTCGATTTCGGCAAACTTGCCGCTCACTCCATGTTCGGCTGCGCGCTGCTGGTCATCGCTGAAGCTGATTTTGGCGATCAGTTCATCGCGTGTGGCGTAGGCAAAGTCGTCATGCAGGTACTGGTCGCCATCGAGGTTGATCTGGGTCGTGAGGTGACGATGATCCGCAGCAGAAATAAAGAAGTGGATATGCGCCGGGCGCTGCCCGTGACGGCCCAGTTGATCGAGCAGTTGCTGGGTCGGACCGTCCGGCGGGCAGCCATAGCCTGACGGCACGATGCTGCGAAAACGGTAGCGGCCTTCGGCATCGGTGACGATTCGCCGACGCAGGTTGAACTCCGACTGACTGGCATCGAAATAGGAATAGGTGCCGCCCGTGTTGGCATGCCACACATCGACCACCGCACCGGCAAGGGGCTCGCCAGCGGTGTTTTTCACCTGGCCCTGCATGAACAGCTGAACACCCGGGTCGACGCCGTCATCCAGTCGCGCCTCGAAGTTGGACAGTGGCGCGCCCGCTACATACAGCGGGCCTTCGATGGTGCGCGGGGTGCCGCCGGACTTGCCGGCCTGCTCGTCTTCGGCGTCCATCAACAGGTCCAGGTAATGCTCCAGCCCCAGGCCTGCCACCAACAGCCCGGCTTCCTGACGCGAGCCCAGGACGTTCAGGTAGTTCACGGCTTTCCAGAACTCTTCCGGGGTCACGGCGAGGTCTTCGATGATGTTCACTGAGTCACGCAGGATGCGGCTGATCAGGGCTTTGACCCGCGGGTCGCCCCCATCGTTGTGCAGACCGCTGGCCTCGTCGAGAAATTTACGGGCGCTGGCAGTATGGGAAATCTTGGCGTTCATGGTGGTTCCTCATCTTGTAATTATTGGCGTAACTGACCGGGTTCCCAGGACTCAGCGGTCGTCCTCACGGATGGACGAAGGATGGCGACACATTGCAGTGACTTCGATAGCCATGTACGGGTACAGCGGCAACTGCATCAGCAGGTCGTGCAACTCCTGGACGCTGTCGACATCGAACACGCTGTAGTTGGCATAGAGCCCGGCAATGCGCCACAGGTGACGCCACTTGCCCTGATCTTGCAGGCGCTGGGCCAGAGCCTTCTCGTCCGCCTTGAGCCGGGCAGCCACCTCGGGGTTGATGTCGAGCGGCAGGTTCACGGTCATTTTTACGTGGAACAACATAAGGCTCTCCTTAGACTTGAGAAACGGCGGTGGCGGTTTTGTCGCGACGGAAAAACGCCAGGCGCTCTTCATCGAGGGTCAGGCCCAGGCCCGGGGTTTGCGGAACGTGAAGCTCAAAGTCGCGATACAGCAGCGGCTCACTGAGAATATCTTCGGTCAGCAACAACGGCCCGAACAGTTCGGTGTCCCAGGCCAGCTTGTTGAGGGTAATAAAGGCATGGGCCGAGGCCAGGGTGCCGATGCCGCCTTCCAGCATGGTGCCACCGTACAGGCTGATCCCCGCCGCCTCGGCAATGCTTGCGGTGCGCAGGACTGCACGGGGGCCGCCGTTCTTGGCGATTTTCAGGGCGAAAATCGAAGCAGCACCTTCCCGCGCCAGGTTGAACGCATCTTCCACGCTTTCGATGGATTCGTCGGCCATGATCGGCGCCGGGCTCATGCTGTTCAGGCGCACCATACCCGAGCGGTTGTTGCGCGAGATGGGCTGCTCGATCAGGTCGATGCCATTGCTCCCCAGAATTGTGCAGGCGCGCAACGCCACAGATTCGTCCCAGGCCTGATTGACATCGACCCGCACACCGGCGCTCGCCCAGGGCCTGTTTGATGGCAATCACGTGGGCCAGATCGCGGTTGACTTCACCGGCGCCGATTTTCAGTTTGAAGATGCGGTGGCGCCGCAGGTCGAGCATTTTTTCGGCTTCGGCAATATCTTTGCCGGTGTCGCCGCTGGCCAGGGTCCATGCCACCGGCAGTGAATTGCGCACCCGTCCGCCCAGCAGTTCGCTGACCGGCAGGCCCAGACGTTTGCCCTGGGCATCGAGCAGTGCCGTTTCAATACCTGATTTGGCAAAGGTGTTGCCGCGGATGCTGCGTTCCAGCCTCAGCATGGCGGCATTGATGTTGCTGCTGTCCTGACCCAGCAGCAACGGCGTGAAATGCCGGTCGATGTTGGTTTTGATGCTGTCCGGGCTTTCGTTGCCGTAGGCCAGGCCACCGATGGTGGTGGACTCGCCAATGCCCTCGATGCCATCGGCGCAGCGCACACGAATCAGCACCAGAGTCTGGTTCTGCATGGTGTGCATCGCCAGTTTGTGCGGGCGTATGGTCGGCAAATCGACAATTACCGTCTCGATCGATTCAATGGCTGTTGCAAGCATGTCTATACCCGTCAGATTCTTGAAATTCCGGGACTGATTCTGGTACGGCTTTTTTCCCGATACCAATATAGAATTGGTCTGACTTGATACCTTTAAGGTATGGGACCTGCTCTGGAGTTTCTATGGAACTGCGTCATCTGCGGTATTTCCAGGTACTGGCTCAAACGCTCAACTTCACCCGCGCCGCCGAGCTGCTGCATATTGCCCAACCGCCCCTGAGCCGGCAGATCCAGCAGCTGGAAGAAGAGTTGGGGGTGTTATTGCTGGAGCGTGGCCGACCGCTGAAGCTGACCGCTGCCGGGCGTTTTTTTTACGAGCACAGCACGGCCCTGCTGGAACAGTTGAGCAAGGTCTGTGACAACACTCAACGCATCGGCTCCGGGGAAAAAACCTGGCTGGGTATCGGCTTTGCGCCATCGACCCTGTATGGCGTGCTGCCGGAACTGATTCGGCGCCTGCGCGGCGGCAAGTCGGTGGAGCTCGAACTGGGGCTTTCGGAAATGACCACCCTGCAGCAGGTACAGGCACTCAAGGCCGGCCGGATAGACATCGGCTTCGGACGTATCCACATCGAGGATCCGGCCATCGTCCAGAGCATACTCACCGAAGACCGCCTGGTGGCTGCCCTCCCCGCCGGGCACAGACTGCTGGCAGGGCCCATCAGTCTGCGCCAGCTGGCAGCCGAGCCGTTTGTGCTGTACCCGGTCAATCCGCGGCCAAGCTACGCCGACCACGTGATTGCCCTCTTCGATTCCTACGGCGTGAACATCCATGTCGCGCAATGGACCAACGAACTGCAAACCGCCATCGGCCTGGTGGGCGCGGGAATCGGCGTGACCCTGGTACCGGCCTCGGTGCAATTGTTGCACCGCGACGATATTGGTTTTACCCCGCTGCTGGAGGCCAACGCGACTTCACCGATCATCCTCAGCCGGCGCGTGGGCGACGTATCCCCCGGGCTCAATCATTGTTTGCAGGTGATTGAGGAACTGCTGCCGCAGCCTTGATCCGGCTGCCGGTTGCCCCTGTCACTTGCGACTAATGCCAAAGCACGAATTGTGCCGAGGCCCGGTAACGGGTATTGAATCCACAGTGGCAAACGATCAGGGATTATCAGCGGACAAGGGCTTGTCCAGTGTCAGGCAGCGGTTCATTGCCTGGGGCCTGATCCCGGAACCAACACCCAAGGACGCGTCATGGACAAGACAAGGATTGTACGAACAGATCTGTTCGAAGCCAGAAGCAGTACCGGCCGTATATACGAAATAGAGGAACTGACCACCCAAACCATGACCACCGGCGCGGATGGCACAAACGCCGGGTGGACGCAGAGCAGCAGGCATTACCAGGTCAGCAGTGGCGGCCACGCCCACAAACTCAGCCATACCGAGTTTCATATTCTGGCGTCAGGGGAAGAGGCTGTACGCATTTGAGTCGTGCTGGCCAACTTCGCGCAACCGGGCGCTACCCGACACCGCCCCTCCCCCGGCTGTATCGCCAGCCCCCGGTCACCCTGGTGTCATTTACCAGCGGTACACAGATCCCCGGTTGCCCGAATCAGTGCCAGTTCATGCAATTGATCCTTGGCCAGGCCTTTGCGCGCCTGAGCAACCCAGCGGCTGCAGTCCGGGGCATTGCGATACGCGGAGAAGGCACTGTAGTGCTGCAACAGCCGGGTTTGCAGTTGATCCAGCTGTGCCCGGATCTGCGTCGAGAGATCAGCCCGCGGGACGTCCGGAGCCTTGCCGGCGGCTTGCCATTCGGCCAGCAACCCGTACTGCACCAGCTTGTTGCCTTCGATCTGGGCAGCCAGCAGCTCGGCCACAGCATCCGGGTCCAATTGCCTGGCCGTGGCCAGTACCCGGGCGTTACCAATGACTTGCGCTTCGCGCGCACCGTCCTGCACCGGCTTGCCACTGTCCCACTTACTCAGGGCAACCTGGTCTGCGATGTTCAATCGCTCATTCATGGTTGCCAGCAACAACGGCAACGACTCGGGAGGCGCTGAAGCCGTGCTGGCCTGGGCGCTACCGATAAACAGACTGAGGGCAGTAATGCCGAGCAGATGAAAAAAACCTGGGCGGTTAGACATGCAACTGATCCTTTTCGCTGAATAGTCAAAACTGCAGAACAATACCTCGCCACGCCAGAACATGCTGTGTTGTTGATTCAAACCCTGGGCCGTCAGCAGACACCATCGTCCAGGGTATGGTCAGATTGGGTGATGGCGGTATGATGGCCAGCGAATACTCTGTCTGATGAAAAAAACAACCAACACCGCACTTTGGGCCGAGTGATCTGGCGCGGCGCAACCATTAGCTTTTTACTTTTTTTGTGAAGATGGAAGTTCAATGAACCTGACTAAACTCTCGCTTGCCCTGTCCTGCTGCGTAGCCATTTCGATGCTGGGCGGCTGCGCTGCCACTGTAAAAAGCAGCGGCACTGACACATTGGCAATCCGCGAAGCTGCCAAGCGCAACATCATCCTCGAGCTCCAGGGCAACACCAGGGTTGAGCAAAACAAGGACTGGCCGCGGTTGAAGGAAGAATGGAGCCAGGCCCTGCACGTTGAAGCGACCCAGGCCGGCTATGGCCTTGCCGAACCCCAGCCAATGAACCCTGTGGAAAAAGACGGTATCGGGCTCAGGATCAACGTGACCAACTTTCGCTACCTGACACCCGGTGCGCGTTATAGCGCCGGCGTCATGGTCGGTAATGCCTGGATCAACTCATCGGCAGACTTTACAGACTTGAAGTCAGGCCAATTGATCGGGTCCCGGACCTACGACACTTCATCTTCAGCCTGGGAAGGCGTCATGTCGGCCATGACCGAAGAGCAGGTACAGGCTATCGCGCGGCAAATCATAAGTGACATCAAGCGTGCCAAGGCCCAGTGACCTGAACAGGCCCGGATCAACGCGCAGAGGTGGCGCAAAAGTCACACCCATGAAAAAGCCCGACTCGCGGAAGTTGGGCCAAATCATTGAAAAACATGCTCTGGACCGAGTGATTTGAACACTCGGGCCCTGGCACCCAATGCCCTCGCACACTCTCATAAGTCATTGGATGCTTATAAAAAGCGAGGTCATTCAATTGATGATGTTGATGTTGATGTTGATGTTGATGCTGATGCTGATGCTGATGCTGATGCTGATGCTGATGCTGATGCTGATGTTTCCATTAGATAAATCTACACCTCTATCGCGCACCGATTAAAATAAATAAAAATTTAAAAACCCTGCCTCAGGTGAGCCCATGAAAAATAGTGTGATTGCATCTATCCTGTTCGGCTCCGCGCTTTCTTCAAAGGTTTTGGCGAGCGGACTGGAAGTCGAGCACAGACTAATTGAGCAGCGCTGGTACACGTTCGAAGACGTGATAGAAAAGAGAAAGACCTATAACAGGGTCGATATTTCGCGAGGGTACATCGAATACTATTTCGAGGGCGATAAATATACCCCCCAGTATCCCGAAGAAAAATTGTCGCCGCTACAAAAATTCTATTCCAATCATGGCAGCGTTGGAACATATGCGGCGGCAGATTATGAAACCGCGCTAGACAAGGCGTGCATAGATGTTGTCTCTGGTTCTTTAGGCACATTTATAGGCGACTATCAAACCTCCAAAAGACCTGACAGGCAGCAATATAAACGCATCGTAGTCGGCATAAGGTCTTTAACGTACAAAGGCCCCGAGTACAACTTCAAGAGCCTTTCATCCTGGTCGCCTGTCGCGTTACCCAAGCACAACAGAAGCCTTCTTTGTGACATTTATGAAGTCAGTAGCAAAGAGAGTGATATGAAATACATTGTTTATGCTGCTTCCGTGACAAGCGCCATGTTTGACGAAATTCATGGGGCCCCACCGCCAGATAATAAGGACCAGTAATTATAAGTCTTCGCTCTCATGCTGCGGCCCCCATTGCTGCGGCATTGGCTGGGTCAACCTTGAGGCGGTGAACTGAATCATGGGTTTTGCGCAATTGGCTCAGCTACGTGACCGACTTCGGGCTGGGAAGGAGCAAGTGCTGTCTGGCACGAAGAGCGGCAATTGTCCGGAAGCAGCCCTCGTGACAGGCTGCTTACGGCCAGAGCAGCCGCTCAAGGGTGCCTGGAAAAACCGGGGCGATTCAGAAAATCAGGAGCGCCTCTCTTGCAACAACTGGCGAGCGGAATCAGCCATTACCGGTAGAGCGCCGGCCAGCATCAAGACGTCTTTGAGCACCAGACGTCCTGCACCAGACAGGAAGGGAAAGCCGTGTTCAGCATCACCGAGATCCGGCACCCAGGCTTCAGGTGTAGTGAGCAGGAAGGTCAAGGTCACCAGCGGCGTACCGAACGCCAGTGCCCCTCCAAGCAGACCGGCGCGTCGCGAGATCGGGTTGGAAAGCACAAGCAGACCGATCAGAATTTCTACAAAACCCAGTCCGGTGGAAAAGACGTAGGTGTTATTTGCGGTCTGCCAAACGCGCTTGTCCGCATTCAGTTCACCCTCGTGCGTGAGGTGTGCCTTGTAATCCTCGGGATGTTCGTAAAAAAACGACATGAACGGGCTGTTGGCGACAAATGGGGTAATACTGTCGGCCTCGTAAGGCGCGAATTTGAGTGCCCCGATCCACAAGAAAACCATGGCGATCGCCAGTCTCATGAGGTGTGTGCCGAGGGTGTCGAGCTTGCTGATAAATTGCAGCCATGTAGTGAATGAAGCGGGCATCAGACTTATCCGAATATGTGGAATGTGGAGCCAGTCTGAGGCTTAGCCTCGAGACGCTTTTGTGCGTCATGCTCAAGTTATTGTTAGATCGTCTCAACAAGTTGCTGACGTCCGGAGGTATACAAGTAAGCCCCGGCACGTTGAAGTGTCCGGGGCCGGTGGAGTTATGGCGTGTGCACTATTTTTTCAAGGTGTCGTACGCTTCAAGCGCGCGCAGTGAAAAAATGTAAGCGGCGCCTGCGTTCAACGAGATCGCAGTGGCCAATGTCGCGGCCACTTCCTCGCGGCTCGCACCAGCCTTGATCGCCGCATCAGTGTGAGCGGCAATACAGCCGTCGCAGCGTGTAGTGACGGCGACTGCGATGGAGATCAGCTCGCGGGTCTTGGCGTCGAGCACATCGTTTTCGGCAGAGGCATCACCGAGGGCCATGTAGGCTTTGACCATCTTGGGATTACTTTTGCCCAGCGCGCCGAAAGCTTTCTGGATGGAGGGCAACAAGTCGGACCAGTTATTGAACATCGCATTAACTCCTGAGGAGGTTGGGTGTAGTGTTTAGCCTCGTTTAGTGTATGCACTGGTCCGATTTTGATTAGTTCGATACGCTCTGTTTTTTATGCGATGCGCTCAAATGAATTCAATCGACAAGCTCATCAGCCTTGCCAATGTTCGTGGCAGTCTGGATTTACGTTGCCAATTTCAGGGTGACTGGGCTCTGGAGCATGAGCAGGAAGCGCTGGGTAAAGCGCCATACCACGTTGTGCTGTCGGGTGAGTGTCGGGTGGAGCTTCCAGACGGTCAGCGTCTTTCTATGCGCGCCGGCGACGTTCTATTGCTGCCCAGTGGTGCTGCGCACGTGCTGCATAGTCCGGGGAAAGATGTTGCGCCAACACCGCCAAAGCGCATCAGCGCTGGCGTATTGCCGATCCATCGCATTGGCGGCATGAGTGCGGATCTGGACATGCTCTGCGGCTGCTTTCACTTCAACCGGACTTCGCTGCTGTTTGCTTCATTGCCTGAGTACCTGTTGATTCCCAGCGGCGTGTTCCCGGCAGATGGGCCATTACCGTCGCTGGTCGATATGCTACGAGGGGAAGCAGACGGTGGTCAGATTGGAGCAAGATTTTTGCTCGATGCTCTTTCTCAAGGGTTATTCACCCTGATCCTTCGCGCCTATCTAGTAAGCCATGGCCAAGACATCGGTACACTTGCCTTGCTCAGCGATAAACGTCTGGGACCCGCTTGGCAGGCGATGTTGGCTAATCCTGCGCACGAGTGGACCATCCAGAACCTGGCCGAGATCGCGTGCATGTCCCGTGCATCTTTCATGCGCACGTTCGTTCGTGTGGCTGGTGTGTCGCCGTGGGTATTGCTTACGCAAGTCCGTATGGAATTGGCGTTCAGCCTGCTGAGTCATTCGCATCTGGGTTTGAAAGATATAGCGTTGCAGGTTGGTTACCAATCGCAGGCGGCATTCAGTAAAAAATTCAAGGAGGTTTATGGGGCGCCGCCAGGGAGAGTGCGCCGCGAAATTTAGTGCTTAAACATAGACTGGAAAGACCGAAGATGGCCGATAGCAGCCTGTTACGCAGGGCTGATTCCGGCCAAAAGCTGTCATTCGCGCCCCATGGTTCTGGACTCAAATTGACTCTCTGCTCCAAGCAAAAACATCGCACTTCTACTGAAGCTACTCTTTCAATGAGCGCCGTCTCTACACCGGCTCCACGTCATCGACCGGCAATGAAGCAATCATTTCTGCCCGGCACACCTCAAGTATTTCATCAGCAAGTGCGGAGTCATCCGGGCAGGCGCGCGACAAAATAATCGCGCCGACGGCACGTGAAAGCAGGTCGATCATTTTCTTTCTGCCCTCACCCGGCTCAGGATCCGTTCCTGTCGGGTATTTAGCTTCTAGCGTCTGCAGAATGTGTTCTATGCCTTCGGCAAACGTCGCTTTCACATCGTCCGCCTGACGCGCCGCGTCGCCACACAGCGCGGCCATCGTGCAACCACTGCCGCGTCCGTCGCGATGCTCTCTAGTCACGTAGACGTTGATGAAGCCCGGAACATCCAGCGCTTGGGCGGCGGTCAGCGATTTGGCCAGACTGCACGCCGAGGCTTCGGCCATCAGGTCTGCTTTCGACCCGAAATGTTTGTAGAAACCACCATGGGTGAAACCAGCGGCCGCCATGAGATCAGCAACGCCGACGCCGTCAAAGCCCCGCTCACGGAACTGCTGTGAGGCGGTTTCAACGATGTGCTCTCGATTTGCCTGCGCCTGGGCCTTGGTTACTCTCACTTGCAATACCTCGTGTTTCCCGGGAAATCCTGAGTCCGATGATACATAGATGTTACCCATAATCAAAATTGTTGACAGTTTAGATTTCGATCATCATCCTAATTGCCTGCACCACTGATCTTCATCAACGGGCACGGAAGATTCATCAAATGACCAAGCGGACTCTGTTCACTCCTTACACCCTAGGCAGCCTCTCGCTATCGAACCGCGTCGTTCTCGCGCCGCTGACACGCAACCGCGCCGGTCAAGGCTTGGTCCCTAGCGAATTCGCGGCGACCTATTACAGCCAGCGCGCCAGCGCCGGCTTGCTGATCAGCGAAGCCACGCAGATTTCCCGGCAGGGCCAGGGTTATCAAGACACACCGGGAATCTACACTCCGGCACAGATCGACGGCTGGCGCGCCGTGACTGATGCCGTGCATGCCAAGGGAGGAAAAATCTTTCTGCAATTGTGGCATGTCGGCCGCGTCTCGCACGTCGACCTGCAGGAAAACGGCGCTGCTCCCGTGTCCCCTTCCGCGCTGCGCGCCGCCACCAAAGTGTTCGTCAACAACCGCTTCGAAGACGTCTCCGAGCCTCGCGCACTGGACATCAGCGAACTGCCGGGAGTCGTCAGCGACTTCCGGCAGGCGGCGGCCAATGCGATCGTCGCTGGCTTCGATGGCGTGGAAATTCACGGTGCCAACGGCTACCTGCTCGATCAATTCCTCAAGGACAACGCCAATCTGCGCACCGATGCTTACGGCGGCTCGATTGAAAATCGTGCGCGTCTGTTGCTCGAAGTGACGGAGGCTGTGGTTAGTGAGATCGGTGCCGACCGCACCGGCGTACGCCTGTCACCAGTGTCGCCGGCCAATGGCGTATCCAGCAGCGATCCGCAGGCGCAATTCGATTACGTCGTAGAACAACTCGACGCCCTCGGCGTGGTTTACCTGCACGTGGTCGAAGGCGCGACCGGCGGCCCGCGTGACGTGGCGCCCTTCGATTTTGCCGCCCTGCGCCAGCGCTTCAAAAACACCTACATCGCCAACAACGGCTATGACCTCGATCTGGCCACCTCGCGGCTCGCTGAAGACCAGGCCGACCTGATCGCCTTCGGTCGCCCCTTCATTGGCAACCCGGATCTGGTGGAACGCCTGAAACGTGGCGCGCCGTTGTCCGCGTTCAATCCCGCCACCCTCTATGGCGGCGGTGCGGCAGGCTACATCGATTACCCGACACTGGCTGAATCGAGCGTCAGCGCAAGCTGAGCCCGTTCTGTTTCTCATATCCTGAAAGAGAGATACCCCATGAGCACTCGCCCAACTGTTTTGATCACTGGCGCCTCCACCGGGATTGGCGCCGTCTACGCCGAACGCTTTGCACAACGCGGCCACGATCTGGTGGTAGTTGCCCGCGATCGGGCGCGCCTGGATGCACTGGCCGCGCGCTTGCGCAGCGAACACAACGTCACCGTCGATGTGATCCCGGCGGACCTGACTCAACCCGGCGATCTGAGCAACGTTGAAAACCGTCTGCGCGACGATGCCCGCATCGGGATCCTCGTCAATAACGCCGGCGCTGCACTGTCCGGGCATTTCGTCGAGCAAAGCACCGATAAAGTGGCGCAACTGGTCGCCCTCAACACTACGGCGCTGGTGCGGCTCGCCAGCGCCATCGCTCCACGCCTGGCCAAGGCCGGTGAAGGCGCGATCATCAACATCGGTTCGGTTGTAGGCCTCGCACCGGAATTCGGCATGACGGTCTACGGTGCGACCAAGGCCTTTGTGCTTTTCCTGTCCCAGGGTTTGAGCCTGGAACTGTCGCCTCAAGGCGTCTACGTGCAGGCCGTGCTGCCGGCCGCAACGCGCACGGAAATATGGGATCGTTCCGGCGTCGACATCAACACCCTGAGTGAAATCATGGAAGTGGGCGATCTGGTGGATGCCGCTCTCGTCGGCTTCGATCGTCGCGAACCCGTGACCATTCCGCCGCTGCACGAAGCGCAGCGTTGGGATGCCCTGCAGGGCGCACGTCTGGGCCTGATCGGGCAAATCCGTCAGTCCGCGGTTGCTCAGCGTTACCAGACTCCAGAGTGATCTTCAGGTAGTGAGCATTTGGGGCGGATTCGATGCAAGCGCAAGGCGCTGCATCGAACCCGTCCAGAAATCGGGAGGCGTAATGAATTCAGCCCAGAAACATCCCCCTTCGGGTTCGCCAACGTCATTCATCAACGCTGCGAACCAATCGATCAGGGTCAACGGTATTCCATTCGCCTACCGCGATATCGGCCCCACTACCGGCGTGCCCCTTGTAATGTTCAATCATTGGGGCGCGGTGCTCGATAACTTCGATCCCGCAATCATCGATGGCCTGGCGCAAACCCGACGCGTCATCACCACCGACTATCGTGGCATCGGCGGCTCGGGTGGAACCGCGCCACTGACCGTCGGCGAGATGGCCGACGATGCCATTCAGTTGATCCGCGCCCTGGGGCTGGAAACCGTTGATGTGCTCGGATTCTCGCTCGGCGGCTTCGTCGCTCAGGACATCGCTCTGAAGGCGCCTGATCGGGTGCGGCGGTTGATTCTGACCGGCACCGGGCCGGCCGGCGGCAGCGGTATCGGCAAGGTTGGCGCGGTGTCGTGGCCATTGATTGTCAAAGGCCTGCTGACCCTGCGCGATCCGAAATTCTACCTGTTCTTCACGTCTACGGCCCACGGCCGTCGATCTGCCGCGCAGTATTTGCAGCGCCTGCAAGCCCGCAACAACAATCGCGACCAAGGCCCGACGCCCCGTGCTTTCCTGCGTCAATTGAAAGCGATCACCGCGTGGGGCAAACAACCGCCGCAAGACCTTGAACGCTTGCAGGCACCAGCACTGGTCGTTAACGGCGACACCGATATCATGGTGCCGAGCATCAATTCGTTTGAACTGGCCAAGCGTATCCCCAACGCAGAGCTGGTGATTTATCAGGATGCCGGTCACGGCGGGATTTTCCAGTACCACGTTGAATTTGTGGCCAGGGCGCAGGCGTTCCTCGATGCCTGACCACACACCGGCTACCCTCCCTACAACCGACAAGAGCCGTACCTCGATGAAAGCATTTCTTATTGATCGCTACGGCAAGCAACCCGGACGCCTCGGCGAAGCGTCAGCCCCTGAAGTGGGTGCCCACGACGTCTTGATCGAGGTCCATGCCAGCAGTGTCAACGTGCTGGACTCGAAGATCAGCACAGGCGAATTCAAGCTGATCCTGCCCTACTCGTTTCCGCTCATTCTGGGCAACGACCTGGCGGGGGTCGTGGTGACGGTCGGCTCGCAAGTGACACGTTTCAAACCAGGTGACGAAGTGTACGCTCGCCCGCCGCAAGCACGGATCGGCACGTTCGCCGAAAGGATTGCCGTGGACGAGAACGCGATCGCCCTGAAACCGGCCAATACCAGCATGGCGCAAGCCGCGTCCCTGCCTTTGGTGGCACTGACTGCCTGGCAAGTGCTGGTCGACACCGCCCGGCTGCAAAAGGGCCAGAAGGTGTTGATTCACGCAGGCTCCGGCGGCGTCGGCAGCATTGCCATCCAGCTTGCCAAACACCTGGGTGCCTTTGTCGCCACAACCACCAGCACCGCGAATGTCGAATGGGTCAAGATGCTGGGGGCTGACGTGGTCATCGACTACAAAAAGCAGAATTTCGAAAATGTCTTGCACGGCTACGACCTGGTGTTGAACAGCCTCGGCACCGATGTCCTGGACAAGTCACTCGCGGTCCTCAAACCCGGCGGCCAACTGATTTCCATCTCAGGGCCGCCCACTGCGCTGTTCGCACAGGAGCAAGGGTTATCCTGGCCATTGCAGCAGGTTATGCGCCTGCTGAGCTTCGGCATTCGGCGCAGGGCACGCAAGCAGGACATCAGGTACAGGTTCGTGTTCATGCGCGCCAACGGCGCCCAACTGCAACAAATCAGCGCGCTGGTTGAGGTGGGCATCATCAATCCGGTTATTGATCGAACGTTTTCCTTTGAATCAACGGCAGAGGCTCTGAAATACGTCGAACAGGGACGAGCCAAAGGCAAGGTCGTCGTTACGATCAAATGACTACCCGCCTATCAATGACGACTGTGCCCGAGCAATTTCAGCAGTAGAAATCGGGTTGCATGAGAGGCGTGCAAGTATGGCTAGCTCGGTATATCGCTGACGCCAAGGATTGCCGGTAGGGAGAGTTTCCTGATGCCTTTGTGCGCCGTTATAGTGGCCATACTTTTTCGGTCAAAGGAATGGCTATGAACCCGCCAAGCAGCCTGCCCGCCGGTGTAATCGGCGACCGCGACACTGTAAATGTCACGTCGCATTGCACGAAAAGGGGAACGCCATGCGTGCAGGCGTGATCCTTGCCGGGATTAGCACCACGCTGGCGCTGTTGTCTGCATCGCCAGCCCAGCCTGCACCCCTGCCGCCAGTCACAGTCAACCAGGGTGGTATCTCAGTGCTGGTACAAGGCTCGGGAACAGATATCATCTTAATTCCAGGATTTGCGTCGTCCTACGAAGTCTGGGCTGATTTGGCCTCCAGATTACGGCACAGCCACCGTCTCCATCTCGTTCAGGTAGCTGGCTTTGCCGGCTCGCCTGCCGTATCCAGTCCAGACGGGAGAGTCGTCGCGCCGACGGCCGAGGCGATCGCTGAATACATCCGCAGCCAGCGCATCGAGGCGCCGGTCATCATCGGTCATTCGTTGGGTGGTGAGGTGGCACTGATGGTGGGTGCGCGTCATCCCGATCAAGTGGCACGCCTGATGATTGTCGATGCGATGCCCTTCTATACGTTGCTCTTTGACCCCCGCGCGACCAGTGAAACGGCGACCCCGCAGGCTGCTGCGATGCGCGATGCAATGATGGCGGCAACGCCTGAGCAGGCGCACTCCATGCAGCAGGCCGCCATCGCCCGTCTCGCTAAAACTGAAGCAGTCAGGCCAGGCCTGGTCGCAGCGGGGATGAACTCGGACCGAAAAACGATGGCCGATGCCATGTATGAACTGATGGTCACCGACCTCCGGCCTGAGCTTGAACGCATCAAGGTGCCTGTCGAGGTCGTCTATGCCTACGACCTGCTTTACGGCGTAGAGGCATCCCAGATTGATGCAATGTTCCATAACGCCTATGCCTCGACCCCAAACATCAGCTTCAGGCGCATTGACGGCAGTTTTCACTTCATCATGCTTGATCAGCCAGAACTGTTCGCCAGTGCTGTCATCAAGTTCCTGAGCCGGTGAGCGACGCCGGGGTAGCTGGAGCGGTGAATCACCTTTAATTCGTTGCCGCGCTTGCAGGTCACCGATCGTCCGCTCCTGGCCGATTGCAGTCTTTCGTGACAGGCAGCAATCGGCGTGGGCGATCCCGGGCAATTTTCCGCCCTTTGCTGGAATCACGGAATCCCCGGGGAATTCAAAAATCTTCGTTCGCTCGCAGATCCCGTGATTGTTCCCGCTAGTTACCTCGCCCTCCTCCAAACGACCACTCATCGCCGGCCGTCGTGGTGATTATCACCATGACATCCTCTGCGTTCAGGCCCGTCGCCCGCCCCAACTTCTCGACCAGATCGCGGTAAAAACGCTGTTTGATCTCAACACTTCGAGGACGGCCTGCGGTAATCGCGATGAGCACAAAGTCATGGCTGCGCGGCCCGCCCTGGTAGTGGGGATCAAAGATCAGCTCGCCGACCTCATGTTGGTGAATGGCTTGGAAGCGATCCGTCATCGGTACTTCGAAGCTCTCGACCAAGGCATCGTGCAAACCCGCAGACAACGCCTGTAAATACTCGGCCGATTTCCCGCGGTGCAGTGAAACTCGTGTAAACGGCATCAACGGTTACTCTTGATGTTCTGGAAGGCAAGCCTGACGCTCACTGAGCAACTTCAGCGCCGAGGCGGCTGTCGGCCAACCGGAATAAAACGCCAGGTGGGTGATGACTTCGGCCAGCTCTTCGACACTCAGGCCGTTGTCCAGTGCACGCTGCAAATGGAACGGCAATTGCTCAAGTCGGTACATCGCCACCAATGCGGCCACCGTCGCCAGACTGCGATCACGGGGCTTCAATTGTGGACGCGTCCACATGTCACCAAACAAGACATTGTCGGTCAGTTCGGCAAACTTCTGCGGGTAGTTACCCTGCTGTTCCCGCCCCGTGACAATAGATGCGCTCATGATGTTTTACCCTGATGTCTCAATTGATGGAGGAAAACTATCAAGTCGCAACACTTCCGAATATCAGATTTAATAGCACCCATCATCCCGAATTAGTGGACTATTAAATGCGCCGACCAACCTTCGACCTCGACGTATTGCGCACCTTCGTCACTGGCGTGGAATTCAACAGTTTTGCCAAAGCGGCGGATCGTCTCGGTCGATCGACGTCTGCCGTCAGCGCTCAATTGAAAAAACTCGAGGAGCAGGTCGGTACGCCGGTCCTGGCCAAGTCCGGTCGCGGCTTGGTCTTGACCCCCACGGGAGAAACGCTGCTCAGCCATGCCCGCCGCCTGCTGGAGCTGAACGACGGCATTTTCCAGACTCTGTATGAAAGCCAGACAGCCGGGACCATCCGACTCGGGCTTCAAGAGGACTTCGGGGAGCACTTTCTGAGCGATATTCTGCGGCGTTTCGTCCAGGCTTACCCGAGGGTAAATCTCGAAGTCCGGATAGCCCGTAACGCCGAATTGCTTGCACGGGTCGAAAGCGCTGATCTTGACCTGGCCCTGACCTGGGACACCGGGCACCTGTCGCCTTACGCCACTCGCCTGGGTGAAGCACAGATGCACTGGATCGGAGCCCGCGATACGCCATTGCCGACGGACCTTCATCGCTCACCGTTGCCATTGATCCTGTTCGACTCGCCTTGCGTAATGCGCAGCGCCGCCACCCAGGCGCTGGATGCTGCGCAAATACCCTGGCGGATCGCCTTGACCAGTCCCAGCGTCGGCGGTATCTGGGCGGCCGTCGCCGCCGGATTGGGCCTGACGCTGCGGACCCGTATCGGGCTGCCGGGCCATCTAGCTGTAGTTTCTGGCTTACCCCCAGTGCCAAGCCTTTGCTATGTGCTTCACAGCGGTGGCGATGCCCCTACAGCGGCCACCCAACAATTGGCCGTATTGATCAAAACGAGCCTGCAAGAACAGGCGTTTCGTTTCTCGATGACCTAATGATCGAAGCTGCCCGAGGGTTCAATTCGAGCGATACGGATGGAAAATAACCAATCAGTGAGTTGATGGGCGGCCGCTTGGATATGTCCAGGATCAAGGGGCGACTCATTCGGATCCAGATTGAGGACTCGACTCCACGCGATTACGCCCCCCTTGTTTGGCACGATACAAGCATTCGTCCGCCCTCTTGAGTACGACCTCTGAGGTAGTAGATACGTTTTCACAAGTCGCGACACCGATCGAAGCCGTGATATGTCCAACACCCGAAATGTCGCATGTAGCGATTGCCTGGCGAATTCGCTCGGCAATCATGCTCGCCGAATCGATACCGGTCTCCGGCAAAATCAACAAGAACTCCTCTCCACCCGCTCGGCAAGCGAAGTCACCATTGCGTGAATGACTGAGGAGTGTTTGCGCAACCTGCTTTATCGCAACATCACCTTTGTCATGGCCGAAGGTGTCGTTTACCCTTTTGAAATGGTCTATATCCAGTGACAATATGGAGTATGTTCGGCCTGCCTGCTCCAGACCCAGCAACTCATCATTCATTGCTCGACGATTTGCCAGACCTGTCAGAGGGTCGGTAAGCGCCTGCTGACTTAGACGCCCCATCTTTGCTTGTAACAGGTACACACCGGTCAGCATCGCCTGACGGATAGAAAAGGCCTCTAGATACCATGCCTTCACGTTTCGAAGTTGGTCAGAGGCTTGCGTTGCAGCCAATTGCCCTGCGATCCTGGAAAGCTGGTCCAATGGCCGACAGATCATCAGAGCACCGATCCAAATCAGTACAAATCCGATCAATGCAGCAGGTAGCATTCCAAAAACCATGTCGCGCATCAACGTGTGCAAGGGTGCAAGGCTAATCTCGCGAGGCTGCTGTACGACGACGGCCCAACCGGCTCCAGGCACCTGAGCATATCCAGCAAGCATCGGTATGCCCTTGTAATTAGGCACGGCCACGGACCCGCTTTCGCCACGTAAAGCTGCATCCACGGTCTTGCTCCATCCGAGGGTCTCACCAATACGCGACGCATCAGGATGATAAAGTAGTTGACGATCCTGATCGGCGATGAAGGCAAATGTACCTTCATGGTGAAAATGCCGGCTGATTAACGTGTGAAGTACACTGTCCTGCTGCAGGTAAATCGAACCGCCTATGATTCCAATGTAACGGTTAGAGGAATCATGAATGGGTTCTGAGACGAATACGACCAGATTACCGGCTGCTGATTCATAAGCTGAGCTAATGTAGGGACGTTTCGCATCGATGGCTTTTCGAATCGTATCCGATCGCAAAGTTGAACCATTGATTTGCAGTGTGTCTGGGTACGCCTCCAGAACTTTGGCATTAGTATCGATAATTGCTATCGAGTTAAAATCTTCGTCCTGCTTTTGTAGGCGTACAGCTTCGGCCCGCAGTGCCTTGGTATTACCCCACTCCTTGCCCAACTCTTCGGCGCTGTAACGCAGATGGCTTTGTGCCGAATGAATGAACTCAGAGAGGCTTGAAGCTACTTTTGACGCGTAAGCACTGTTTGATTGCAGCGCATGGTCAATCAACGCATCCCGCTGCACTCTATATGCCGTGATCAGACTATTGCCCAACGTAGCCAGGACAGATAACAGTACGAGGGTGAAAATGAGCCAACGCAAGCCCAGAATCACTGCCGGCTGCCTCATGCTCACGTTCTCATCGGTGGACGAATCCTTGGGGTTGCCTGCTCTTGCCGTCATTGTCTACCGTGCCACCTCTATTAGTGTATGCCTGCTGCGAATAGCAGCTCTGCCAATATAATCTCTTATACATTTCGCGCCCTAAGCGCGCTTCAGACACTATGCATGAGCCCCGGCACTCTCTTAAGCTCAAGCGCTACGAGTTGAATCGCTCCAGATTTTCTAAATACATCGGAGTGACTGCTTCTGGCCAAAAGCAGACTAGCGGACCTATGAGATCAGGCGAAGTCCTCTGCTCGTAACAAGCACCACATTCAAGGCGTTATTCAGGCCGAAGCCGAACAACAACTGGCCTGGAACAAAAAAGCCCGCCTGCTGGGGAGCAGGCGGGCCATTTCAGTTAACGTCAATCAAGGCGTTATTTCTGGGTGATGCTGTCCGGCAATGCATAGGCAATGATGTAGTCACCGACATCAGGCGAGTGGCTCATGCCACCTGCGGAGATGACCACGTACTGCTTCCCGGTGGCGGGTGATTTGTAGATCAGCGGGGCTGCAACCGCGCCAACCGGCAGGCGGGCTTTCCATACTTCTTTACCGGTGGCCGAATCCAGCGCTCGCAGGTAGTAGTCCTGGGTGCCGGCGAAGAACACCAGGCCAGATGCCGTTGAGGTCGGGCCACCCAGTGTTGGCATGCCCAGCGGGATTGGCATGTGCGTTTTGATCCCCAGCGGGCCAGTGTCCTGGACGGTGCCCAATGGAACCTGCCAGACCAGTTTCTGGGTGTTGAGGTCAATGGCGCTCATGCTGCCGAAGGGTGGTGTGTTGCACGGTACGCCCAGTGGCGACTGCAGAATGTCGATTTTCACCCCGCCATAGATACCGGCGACTTGTGGGCGAATGGTTCCCATGAAGCCCGGGACTTCATCGGTCGACACGTTGAACTTCCTGGTGTCTTCCTTTTTGACCAGTTGCATCCGCAGCGGCATGCGCATGTCATTGACGAACATCATGCCGGTGTTTTCGTCTATGGAGATGCCACCCCAGTTCATGCCGCCCAGCAAGCCAGGCCATTCGATGTAGGGTTTTTCACTTGGCGGTGTAAACGGACCCAGGTAGACGGAGTCTTTGAACATGATCCGGCAATACAGTTGGTCGAAAGTCGTCACGCCCCACATCGACTTCTCGGTCAGCGGGTCGACACCAATGGTCGGCATCCCGACCGAGAACGGTTGGGTAGGCGACAGGTGCTCGCCTTCTGCTGCTGGAGAGGTAGGAACCGCACGTTCTTCAACTTCTGTAACCGGCTTGCCGGTACGGCGATCCAGTACAAAAATGTTGCCGGTCTTGCTGGTCTGGATCAAGACCGGAGTCTTCTCGCCCTGGGCGTTTTTGATGTCATAGAGCACAGGCTGCGAAGGCAGGTCATAGTCCCAGACGTCGTGGTGAACGATCTGATAAACCCATTTGGCTTTACCGGTTGATGCATCGACTGCAACAACGGCCGTGCCAAACTTCTCTTTAACCTGGTTGCGATCACCACCCCAGTAGTCGGGCGGGCCATTGCCCGTAGGCAGGTAGACCAGATTCAACTCTTTATCGTAGGTTGGAATTGTCCAGACGTTAGGCGTCTCCAGAGCGAACTGATGATCGTCTGCCGCTGTGTTCTTGCCCTCGGGTGCACCTACATCCCAGGCCCACACCAACGCGCCTGTCAGAACGTCGAATGCGCGCACGGCACCGGAAGGTTCGCCCGCCACAATGTCCCGTACCCAGCCACCGACCACGGTGAGGTGGCCCATGACAACCGGCAGCGAGGTGGGGTGATAGCGCTTGCTGTTTTCAGTCGGGCCCATGCCTTTCTTGAGATCGACATAACCGTTGTCGCCAAAGCTCGGGCACAGGGTGCCGGTATGCGCATCAAGCGCAAACAAACGGGCATCCACAGACGACACCAGAATACGCTGGCGGCACTGCTGCTCATTGCCATATGACGCCTTGACCTCAGCGCTCAGGCTGTCGTCTTTATCGATGTCGTAATAGCCCACGCCACGGCAGGTCACGTGCTCTTCGCTTTTGGCTTTGGGATCGAATTTCCAGAGCGGGGTCCCGGTATCACCGTCCAGGGCGGTTATCAGGTTTTCCGGGGTGCACGAGTACAGAACATTGCCGATCTGCAACGGTGTGTTTTCATCTACGCCCGCGCCGGCACCTGTGGTGCGACGACCTGTTCTGTAGGTCCAGGCAACCTGCAGGTCCTTGACGTTGTCCGGGGTGATTTGCGTGTAAGGAGCAAACCGTGTGCCCGAGGCATTACGCCCAAAGAACTCCCAGTTTTCAGGGGCGCTGTAGGGCTCTTCGGCCTTGGGTGCGTCAGTGGCGGCGACCGGGTTCGAGATCCCGCCGTGCGGGTAGAACGCAGCAATAAATGTCGCGACCAGTGCCAGGAATACGGCAAAACCGAACCGGTTAGCGGCGCGCCGGGTGCTCAGGGACGTGTCCGGCAACGCGGCGCCGACCCACAGACTGAGTGTCAGGATGATGGCCGGAATGACCAAGCGTGGCAGCAGTTCCCAATAGCTGAACTGACCCACTTCATAAAAGGCCCAGGCACAGGTCGCAAGGAATATGGCAACAGAGAGGGTGATAGCCAAACACTTGCGCAACACAAAGAGTGCCGCCAGTGCCAGATAAGCCAAGCCTGCGATCAAGTAGTAACTTGACCCGCCCAGCGCCACTAGTTTGATCCCGCCATAAATCAAAGCCAGTGCCACGGCAAATACAAACAGGGAAAACAGCACCCTCGCGATAGTGCTCATTGAGCGTCTTGAAGTTTGAGATGGTTGGTCATTCGTCATTTCGTGAATGCTCTATGGGTGAATACAAAACTGCCCGCACGCTGTGCGAACAGCTGGGTCGAATGTTCAGTTCGACCCGTAAAAGGCTGGGCATGGCAGGTGTCGGAATCAGACTACCGCCCTGCCGACAGCAAGCGAGCACCGGCAATCAGTGCATCAGGTTGTGCAGTCGCAATGAATACGCCGAAGGCTCTACGAAACGCGGGGAGGTGTTTGTCCGGGCACTGCTGGCCCGACGTTCCGAGAGTGGGCTGGAGACGCTGAGCTAGTTTATACGGGCGCTTCTTGGGATAAATCCGAAGGTTTGAGAAACATTGTTGGTGAAACAGTAATAATCCATGGCAACGAGGGGGTTTCAGCCCCTTATGTTTTCTCTTTTTTTGACCTGTGACTGATCTCAAAAGCACTAAGCGTTGAACACTAACGATCGTCGTTTCTGCAAGCGAAAGTCCGGATATCGCCAGCGGATTATTACTGCCTGCCCAATAATGTTTCTTAGTTCCCTGGATTTATCTGAAAAAAACATCGGCATAAACTTAGCCTTACGGCTCACACAACTAACAGGCCCTGCCACCTTCAGGGCCTGTTAGTTGTGTGAAGCGAAGACCCGAACGGCTTCGAGCATCAGCACCCCCGTCATAAACCCGCTCATGGACACCCCCTTGCACACCCAAGGAGGGACCAACTCGGCCCGGGATCAGGTGCTGACACCGCAGTTCTCAAGACGGTATCAGGCCAGAAAAGCCAGAGCAGGCCAGTTTCCAGCCCTGCCAGCGTGTCGTAGAGCGATACACCAACATTTTTTGCAACGGAGCACACCCCAATGTTTTTTTCTTTCCGCGCGCTGCTGACCACCAGCCTGTGCAGCGGTTTGTCGCTGTGTATCTTGAGTCCGTCTTCAGCACTGGCTGACACTTCCGACCTGATGAGTCGTTCGACACTCACCGGCGATTGGGGCGGTGAGCGCCAAAAACTGGCGGACAAGGGCATCACACTGACCGGTGACTACAGCTCTGAAACGATTTCCAACCTGCATGGCGGGATCAAGCGCGGTACGCGCTATGCACAACAAATACGCGTGGGCGCCAAGTTTGATCTGAGTAAACTGCTGGACACCCCGGACGCCGGATTTGTGCAAATTCTGGTTAACGACCGTCGCGGCCATAGCGCCACGGAAGACTTGCTCGGCAACCGCCTGTCTGCGCAAGAAAACTACGGTGGCGAATACACGCGACTGACCGAGTTCAGTTACCAGCGCAATCTGTTTTCTGCGGACGTGTCTGCCAAAATCGGTTACATGGTGATGGGCACCGATTTTGGTGGCATGCCGATCCTGACCAACTTTGTGAGCGCCGGCTTTTGTGCGCACCCATTGACCATGTCCAGCGGCAGCGGGTGGGGCAACTACCCGACGGCTCACTGGGGTGCAGAGTTGCGTTACGACGTCAACGACTCACTGACTCTGCAAACCGCGGTATTCCAGGTCAACCCGGAGCACAACAGCCTTCGCTCCGAAGCGTTTTCCATGCCCAGCCACGACTCCACCGGGGCCATTCTGCCGCTGGAAGCCATCTTCAATAACAACGCCTTTCTCAATGGCCAATACAAAGTCGGCTGGTACTACGACAGCTCTGACTCGCAAAAAATTGGCAGCACAGAAAAAAGCAGCAACCGCACCGGGGCTTACGTGTTGATGGACCAGGCAATCTGGAGGGATGAGCAAGACCCTGAAAGCGTGCTGCGCCTGTTCGGCCAGGCAGCCACCAGCAACGCAGCCACCTCCCCCATGCGTCGCTGGTACTCGGTCGGTCTGGTCAAGCAAAAGCCTTTTGCCAGCCGCCCCCATGACAGCATTGCCTTGGGTTATGGCCGGGCCGTACTCAACTCCCGTACGCGGGATGTTCAAGAAGCGACGGCGACCAGCTTCGGCGAATCCGAGATGATCGCCAACCTCGACAATGGCGAGCAGATGATTGAGCTTAACTATGGCGCCCAGGTCACTCCCTGGCTGCTGCTGCGTCCTGACCTGCAGTACTACATTGAGCCTGGCGCGTTCTCCGGCAAAAAAAGAGGCAACGCTTTGGCCGTGGGCTTACAGATCAAAGCAACGTTTTAAACAGAGGGATTGTGTGAGGTTCCAGCAAAAGCCTGCGGACCTTCACGATATCTCAACTTCAAGACTCAATGACCAAAGCACCCCTCATCCAAGATCGAAGCAGGTGATCGCTGCCAGATCCATAAGTCATCTCAACGCCTGAAAAATAACTGGGTGATCGCACTCACCGGGGAGAGCAAGGCAATTACAGCAGAGCAAGTCGAGGCAGAGGAATTGGGTTGATGCCCTCCGCCTCGACAGCCAAATCTTTGAGATCAAGGCCAACAGAAAATCACTTTGCTTATGGTGCAATCCATATCGTGGAAGACCGCCCGATTCATTGGTGTATTCTCACTGTTCTGACCTGTGGTCAGGCTCAATACTCAGTCCCTTGATCAAGTCATCGACTCTCTCCTTCGGCCCGGACTCGTCAGCCCGCCACCAACGGCTGGAAATGCGCATGGTGTAGCGACGACGGTACTCTGAAGGCGTTACTCCGGTAGCGCGTCGAAACAGGCGCCGGAAAGCACTGGCATCCTGATAACCGCAGTACTCCATCACTTCCGTTAGATCAACCAGGGTTACTTCCAATAATTGCTTGGCCCGCTCCACCCGAAGTCGGTGCAGATAGTCGAGCGGAGTCATGCCCTCCACTTCTTTGAAATGACGTAGCAAGGTGCGCGGGCTGGCTGCCGCTTCCTGGGCTACACGTTCCAGGCTATAGGCCGTCTGAATGTTCTGCTGAAGCCAGTGCTTGGCCCGGAACACCACGCTGTCCCGGGTCTTTACCGAAATGCCAGGAAAGTTCAGGCTCGAATGCTCAAAACGCATCGGGTGATAGAGCAACCCATTGGTCGCTATTTGCGCCATTTCTTCACCGGCAAAATGACGAATCAACTCCACCATCAAATCGCACACAGCCGCCGGTGCGCCCGCCGTAAAGACCAGCCCGTCAACCACCACCGGGCCCGCCATCGCCAACTGCACCTCAGGAAAGCTGGAGGCAAACCAATTGGCAATCATCCAGGTGACTGTCGCGCGCCGGCCGTCCAGCACACCGGCTCGGGCCAACATCACCGGGCCATTGAAACTGGCCGCGACGATGCGCCCTTGAGAGTGATAACGCGCGATGCAATTGAGCTCCTCGGCGCATTGATCGAGCACATGCTTCAGATCCGGCACGCTTTTCATCTGCACCCCCGGCACAAACAGCGCGGTCTGCGAGGGCCGCAACGATTTACGCCCACCGGCAGGCGACTGCATGCCTGACAACCAGTCCGCAAGCGGTAGCTCATTGCCCGCCGCGTCAATCAATCGCCAGTGAAAAAAAGCCCCTCGTTTATCCGGATTGCGCATCTGCCACAGGTTATTAAAGGTGCGCAGAATATCGATCACACTGAACAGCGTTCCGGTCATGCCATGGGGGCTGTGCAATAAATCTATTCGGACGTTCATAGACCTGCCTGGCGTTATTGAATTTATTTTTGGCGATATTAGCCCTACTTCCAAATGCTGTCTGCCTGCAACTCGTACTGCCCGCCCTGCCCTGTGCCCCTTGTCGGAACACTCAATACAACAGCCTGTTGACCCACTGTTATTCAGCGAGCTGCGCAAGCGGGCTGGCTCCTGCAATTCGCTGTGCCTGGGCGAACAGCATCAGGCTATTCATGCCTGTTTATAGCTGGCGATATCGACCCTATTGCTGTCGGTATTCGCCGTATTAAAGGGGATGACTTCAGCGCTAGACTGAAAAACGCCTGGCATTCACAAGAGAAACAAAAACAAAGGTATTAGTCAGTGACAACAACAATAAGAAAGAAGTGGGCCGTGACCCGGACTCCCGTATTTGCGGGGTTGGCCACGTCTGTGTTGAGCGTTGCCATGACTGCTCCGGCAATGGCTGGCGAGCTGGTATTCGGTGACCTCAAGTCAGGGTTGGGTAAAGGTATCGAGTGGCAGCAGGACGACACTCGCCTGAACCTCAAAGGTGCTCTGTCATTGGGTTCTGTGTGGCGCATGGACAAACCGAGCTACCGCTTGACCAGCTCCGAATACGGCATGAACCTGTTCAACGACGGCAACCTCAACTACAAGCGCGGCGATGCGGTTTCTACCTCTACCGAGGCCTACCTGCAGGCGGATCTGAGCCACCGTAATCTTGGCGTATTTGTAAGTGCCAAAGGCTGGTACGACTACACCCAAAAACACCAGAACGTCGACTACGGCAGCGTTCCAAACGGCTATCAATCCGGTGAACCGCTGAGCGATGACGGGTTTGACTCGCTGGCGCGTTTTTCCAATGCAGTCATCAACGACGCGTATGTTTACGGCACGTTCCAGCCTGGCGGGCACGACCTGCTGGTGCGACTCGGCGATCAGGCGATTCCCTGGGTCACGCCAACCACCATCGGCGGCGGTTTACAGGCAGTGAACGCTTTTGATTGGGCCGCGGCACGTCGAGCCACTTCAATTGCAGAAGCCCGTACCGTCGCGATGCCGACCCTTTACGCCAAGCTGGCGCTGACTGAAAACCTGTCGGTGGATGCATTCAACCAGTTTGAGTTCCGTCCCAGCGCTTATCCGGGGTGCGGGACCTTTCTATCGACCAGCGATTACGCTCAACCGGGGTGCGACCAGTTTCTTCTCAATGGCAGCATTTTGAGCTCCATGGCCGGGCGACCGATTTACACCACCGACGGCCAGGCCTTGAACAACCCTCTGGATTACGTGTCCCGTGGCCCGGACCATCGCCCCAGTAACAATCAGTTCGGCGCCAGCCTGCAATATTTATGGCAAGACGTCGGCATGTTCGGGCTGTATTTCGCTGACTACACCAGTCGTGAAGCAGTCACCCAGGCAGTACGTACTGGCCCCGGTGTTCTGACGCCGCCCGCCGCCAACCTCGGCCAGGCCAAACCAACGGGCATTGCCGCTTATTATCAACGCGCCTACCCGACCAGCATCCGGATGTACGCCCTTAATTTCAAAACCCGACTGCCAGGCGGCACAGGTATCTACGCTGAATACAGCTATCGTCCCAACCAACCGATCGCCTGGAACGGTTCCGATTTCATTGCTGGCCTGTTAGGGGGCAGCGGGCCCATGGGCTACCTGTCCAAAACGCCCACAGGCTATGTGGCCAGCGGTTTCGACAGGTTTCGAGTGAGCCAGCTCAATCTCGGCGCCAACCATCCTTTGGGCACTGTATTGGGCGGCGAGATGAAGTTGTCAGCCGAGGCGGGATTCAAATATGTCCACGACCTGCCCGACACTGACGACATCCGTTACGGACGCCCCGGCTTCGGCAGCGCGCCCTACGGCAACAGCTCGAAATGCACAGGCCCGGCGGCAAAATGTGCAATCGATGGTTTCGTCACGCCTTTCTCGTGGGGAGCTCGTTCCAAAGGGGAGATTCGTTATAGAAACGTCTTGCCTGAGCTTGACCTGACGCCTTCGTTAACCCTGGTGTATGACGTCAAAGGGCACGCCTATGACGGCGTGTTTTCCGAAGGGCGTTATGCACAGATTTTCGGACTGCAGGGGGAGTACAAAAGCGACTACAACTTTGAGCTCAACTACCTGAACACCGGGGGTGGCGATTACAACATGGTTGCAGACCGAAGCATGTTGGAAGCCAGTGTCGGCATGCGCTTCTGAAAAAGCTCCTCAATTAAAGGCCATACCCATGCACTCACTTCCCGATAAAAGACGTCCGTTCGTTGTTGCCTTGCTGATGACTGTGGTGATTATCAGCGTGCTGGATAAAACCATTTTTGCCTTCGCCGGCCCGCAGATTATTGACGAACTGAAACTGACGCCCGAGCAGTTCGGTTTTATCAGCAGCGCGTTCTTTTTTCTGTATTCGATCTCCGGGGTACTGGTGGGCTTTGTGGCCAACCGAATGCCAAGCCGCTGGATCCTTTCGGGCATGGCCTTGGTCTGGATGGCCGCGCAATTGCTCGCCGCCCTGTCCAGCAGCTTCGTCACCCTGCTCGTCAGCCGCGTCATGCTGGGCGCTGGTTGCGGCCCTGGCACAGCCGTCACCCAGCACGCCTGTTTCAAATGGTACGCCACCCGCGAGCGGGTGCTGCCTGCGGCGCTGATTCAAGTCGCAATCATGTTAGGCGCCATCGCAGGCGCCCTGGCCCTGCCGACCTTGATTGAACATTACGGCTGGCGTACGGGGTATGTGCTGCTGGCAGGTGTTGGCCTGGTGTGGCTGCTGCTGTGGCAACTGTTTGGCCGCGAAGGCCAGCATGACGATACAAAAACCGCCAATGGCAGCCTGTTGCCCACACTGCCCTACAGCCGACTGCTGCTCAATCGCACGTTTGTCTGCATTACTCTGGTCGCTTTCTGTAGCTATCTGCCCAATGCCCTGCTTTACAGCTGGCTGCCCACCTACCTGCAAAGAGGGCTGGGGATGACGCCGATGCAGTCCGGGTATCTGGTGCTCGCCACCACCCTGGGGGTGATATTCATGAATTTGCTGGTGTCCAGCCTGGCCCAACAAGCGATGAAGCGTGGCGCCAGCATACGCAAGGCGATGGTTATTCCGCCCCTCGTGGCATGCCTGATCGCAGCCGTGGCTTACATCATCATGGGCTTTAGCTCGACATCCCTGACAGTCACGCTGGGGCTGTTTCTTCTGGGCAGTATCCTTCTCAACTTGCTGTCAGCCTTTGGTTTCAGCATCGTCGCCCACATCGCACCGGCCCGACAGCGCGGAAGTATGCTGGCCATCCACATCGCCTTGTTGACTACGGCAGGCATGCTCGCACCTCTTCTGGTGGGTCAGGCCATCGGCTGGCAGGGAGGAGATTTAGTCACCGGTTTCGAACTGGCGATTGGCCTGTTCGGGATCGCACTTTTAGTGTTCACCGTACTTGGCCTGGTGCTCATCGACCCTGAGCGCACTCGTCGCGAACTTAACGCCATCCTTCCCGAGTCCGCCCCTTCAGCCGCCTGCCCGGCCCACATTGCGCAGTGACTACCCCCGCTCCCTGATCGCCAAATCTGGCACGACTGTTAATAGGACATCCATGATGGACGTATCCTGCTTTTCACAAAGCTACGCCGAAGCTCGGCAAAAATTCCTGCAGGCTTGCGCCAATGCCCATCTGGAAGTTGAATCCCGCGTCCACCCGTTACCCGGTCGCGATGGAGAAGAACTGGCACTTGATGTCGCACTTGTCGGTTCGCCCACAGCGGCCAACCTGCTGGTAGTGAGCAGCGGCGTGCACGGCGTTGAAGGCTTCTGCGGCTCGGCTGTTCAGGTGGATCATCTGCGCAATCATGATTGGAGCAGGCAGTGCCGCGCTCAGGATATGGCTGTGCTTTTTCTGCATGCAGTCAACCCTTACGGCTTCTCCTGGCTGCGTCGGGTCAACGAAGACAATGTCGATATCAATCGCAACTTCATGGACTTCGATCAGCCGTTGCCCGGTAACCCCGAATACACCTCGATCGCTCCGTTACTGGTGCCACGGCGTCAACCGCCCACTCTGCTCAGTACCCTCGGGCTCCTCGGGTATGCGTTACGCCACGGCACCAAAGCCTTGCAGTCGGCCATCACCCGAGGCCAGCACAGCGACCCTGACGGCTTGTTTTTTGCGGGCACCCAGCCCACCTGGAGCAACGTACAAGTTCGCCAGATCATTCGACATTATGGCGGCCAATGTCAGCGCATAGGCTGGATCGATGTGCATACAGGGCTTGGTCCCAGCGGCGTGGGAGAGCGTATTTATAAAGGACGCGATACCCCGGACGCGATTGCACGGGCACGAAGCTGGTGGGGTGAACAGGTCACCCTCAGCACACAAGGCACGTCTTCATCAGCGGTTTTAAATGGCACCCTTGATTTAGCCGTCATGCAGGAATGCCCCGACGCGCAATACAACGGATTGACCCTGGAGTACGGCACCAAACCCGGACCATTGGTGCTCAAAGCGCTACGTGCCGATCAGTGGTTGCACAACCAGGCCGCTGTCCCGACAGAACGGTTAATGCAGATCAAACGCCAACTGCGCGATGCCTTCTATATTGATACCGACCCATGGAAACGCCGGGTACTGCAGCAGGCGCAAGACGTGCTTGAGCTCACCCGGCTCGGGCTGGCCGGCACCTCGAAAGAACGCAGTTAAAACCGACTTGCGCTGTAATCATCAAGCAAACCAAGAGGATATTCAGGATGAATGCTTATATGTTTAAAGCCTTGAAGGAGCTTATACAGTCGATCAAATGCTGCCTCGACGGGCACGAAGCCGAGACCATCGACATACTGCGGCGCGTCGCTGATGGCGACCTGGAAATGGTCGAGACCATCAGCCCCGAGGAAGAGGCTTACGCGCGGGCGTTGTTCGGCTGGATTGCACAACAGGGCCCGAAGCGGGTCTTGGAGAGGCTTGAGCCGGTGCTCGCCGATCCTTCTCCATTACTCAAGGCGCAGATCCTGCTCGAGGATTTCCTGGTTGATCCCGGATTTGGAGTACTTCCCCCTGCCCTCAAGGACCCGATACACCAGCGCACCCTGCTCAGGCTTGGTCTTTTGCTGATGAGTTACATCTGCTATGAGCAGTTTCATTACCCGCAACCCGAAACAGGCGTGTATGACATCTCGGGCAATACTTTCCAGAAGACCAAGTGGCTTTACCGCTACTGGCTTAATCAACTTGAAGTTGCCGAAAAAGAGTCGGGGCTCGAAGGATTCTTCGCTGACCAGACCTTGAAGTTCCGTAACCTGAGTGACCCCTCAATTGAACAAGGGGGTGTGTTCCCGGTTATTCCCGTCCTCTCGGTTTCATGTGCGGGTGACTTGCTCGCGGTGGATGTGCTGACCCCCGAAAACACACCGCACCTGTTCGACGACATCACAGATTTTTACAGCAGCGCTGACATCGTTAGTGCCAACCTGGAGTCGACCGTTGATGAGAGCAAGCCTATAGGGCGCCATCAACAAACTGGCAAGCCGGCGCAAATGAACACCTCTGAAGCGATGTTCAACAAATTCCGCCATGAAGCGAAGATCAACTTCTTCAGCACAGCGACCAACCACGCGATGGACTGGGGCAAGGAAGGCGTGGAGGCCACACTCAAAGTGCTTGAGAAGTCAGGGGCCTACTACTCCGGCACTGCCCGTAGTCAGGCCGAGCAGGATGATGTCGTCGTCGTGGAAAAAAACGGCATCAAAGTGGCTCTCCTGTCTTACACCTTTGACCTCAACGGTCACTCACGGGACGGGGAGCTTTACCTGGCCAACGAAGTGAGATTCAACGACGTTGACCCGCCTACGGATTACGCGCTGATCAAAAAACAGGTCGCTGCCGCCAAGGCCAAGGGCGCCGACTGGATCATCGCCTACTGCCATTGGGGGTGGGAGTTCGAAATGTACCCCCATGAGAAAATTGTTGATGCCGCGCACAAGGTTATCGAGTGCGGCGTGGACACCATCCTCGGCAACCATGCGCACGTCAGCCAGCCAGCGCAAGTGATTCCACGCCATGGCAAGCAGGATGCGTTGGTCATCTACGCTTTCGGCGACTTTGTGAGCTTCCATCCAGAGAGTCGCAACTCAAAACTGGCCTACGCCGTAAAGTTCGATATTGGCAAAGCCCTTGGGGTGACCCGGCTGTATAACCTGAAGGTATTGCCCATCTATATCGTTAACGAAAAACGGGATACGACCGACTACAACTGTCGCATCGTCAAGTTCGAAAATGTCCTGAGCAACCCCGACCACTTTGGCCTGACCGAGCTGGAAAAGAGTCAACTGCCTCATCTGCGCGACAAGGTGTGGAACGCTATTCTGTCGCCGCTTTCGGACCTTTATTCAGACCTCTAAATAGCGGCTCGAACAATATCCGTTGTCAGCCGTGCTGGCTGCGAACGGGGCCACATGGCCCTCAAGAACAGATAGCGCCAAAGATTTTTCAAATCTATAGAAAAGGCATATCAAAGAAAAACGTGGGCGCGGTTGAAAGGCCCGAGATACTTTTGACCCTATGAAATAACTACTGTGCTCGGGTTTTTGACGAGCACAGTATATTTCGATTATCGCTTTCTACCGTCCGGCATGATTTCCCGCTTCAGCTTCACGGCCTTTAAAGCCGTGGGGCTGATGCTCAGCGAAGAATTGAATATCCCGCACAAAGTCGGCCAGCAACAATTTGGCCATGTCGATCGACATCCCCTGCTTGACCAGAATCCGCTGCACCACCACGTCTTCTACATTGGCAGGCAAGCTGTACGCTGGCACCAGCCAACCGCGGACGCGCAGGCGGTCCGCCAGGTCATACAGGGAGTAATTGGTTTTCGCCCCCGGCTTCAAACGCCAGGTCAGCGCCGGGATCCCCAATTGCGGATCACCGTTGTAGAGCATCTCGAACGGCCCGATCTTGACCAGCTCTCGCGCCAAAAATTGCGCTGTTTCGTAGCACGCAGAATGAATACGCTCATACCCCTCACGCCCCAGGCGCAAGAAGTTGTAGTACTGGGCAATGATCTGCCCGGCCGGGCGCGAAAAGTTCAGGGCGAAAGTCGGCATGTCGCCGCCCAGGTAGTTCACATGAAAAATCAGGCCTTCCGGCAGTTCCTTCGCATCGCGCCAAACCACCCAACCCGCGCCTATCGGTGCCAGGCCGAACTTGTGCCCGGAGGTGCTGATGGACTTGACCCGCGGTACACGAAAGTCCCAAAGAATGTCCGGTGCGCAAAACGGCGCCAGCATCGCGCCACTTGCACCATCGACGTGAAGGTCGACACTCAGGCCGCTGCTTTTTTCCAGATCGTCCAGGGCATCGGACAACGGTTTTACGGTTTCATACAGACCGGTAAATGTCTGGCCGAAGGTCGGCACCACCACGATGGTGTTTTCATCGACCCGCTCCAGCATGTCCTCAGGCCTCATGAACCAATGCCCCTCGGACATCGGTACTTCACGGATTTCTATATCCCAGTAACGGGCAAACTTGTGCCAACAAACTTGCACCGGACCGCACACCATATTCGGCGTAGTGGCAGCCTTGCCAGCCGCTTTGCGCTCCGCACGCCAGCGCCACAACGCAGCCAGACCACTGAGCATGCAAGCTTCACTGGAACCTACAGTTGAAGTGCCGAGGGTGGTGGCCGCCGCCGGGGAATGCCATAGATCCGCCAGCATATGGATGCAACGGTTCTCCAGTTCCGCCGATTGCGGATATTCGTCCTTGTCGATCATGTTCTTGTCGATCGACAGGTCCATCAGCTTGTGAACTTCATCCTCTTCCCATGTTTGGCAAAAAGTGGCGAGATTCTGGCGGGCGTTGCCATCCAGGTACAGCTCATCGTGGACCAACTGGTATACATCTCGTGGCGACTGCTCCGCCTCCGGGAAGCCCTTGGTCACAGCGGCGTGAGCCAGTTCAGAAGAACCAAAAACGGGATCTGTGGCCGACTTGTGCTTGATGCGGTGCAACGCCATAAGAACTCTCCTTGAGTAATGCAGGGTCTGTTTATTCACTTTGACTCAGCCTTCGCCAAGCCAGCATAGACAAGCATTTTGAGTCTGCTGTCCGATTCCCGACCACCGTGTATTTTCCGATCTATAGTTCCGTTTCTTTGAAGTACTCACGGAGCGAGCGCGATGAAGCAAAGACCCACGACCGCAGACAGCACGGTCAAACAAGCACTGGAGCAGGCACTGCAACAGTATTCAGGTAATCATCACGGCAAGAATGCCAGCTACATTCCTTTCCTGGCCTCAGTGCCATCCCATCTGTTCGGCATCAGCATCATGTTCTGCGATGGCACCCATGCCGAGGTAGGCGACACGGATTACGCCTTCGCCATCGAGTCGATTTCCAAAGTATTCACCCTCTCCCATGTACTCGATGAGGTAGGTCCACAGGCCTTGCGCAGCAAGATCGGCTGCGACCCCACCGGTGAGCCATTCAACTCGGTGGTGGCCCTGGAACTGCACAAAGGCCGACCGCTCAACCCCTTTGTGAACGCAGGCGCAATGGCCACTGTCAGCCTGGTTGAGGCCGATTGCGCCCAAGCTCGCTGGGACCGGATACAGGCCACCTACAACGCTTTTGCCGGGCGCGAATTGACAGTAAACGACGAGGTTTACCAATCCGAAACCAGCAGCAATCAACACAATCGCGGCATTGCCTGGCTGCTGCAAAGTTACGGCTACATGTACGCCGACCCCATGCAAGTGTGTGATGTGTACACCCGCCAATGCTCGGTGGCGATTACCTGTCATGACCTGGTGACCATGGGCGCGTGCCTGGCCAACGGCGGCGTCAACCCGATTACTGGCAAGCAAGTCGTGGCAGCCAAACACGTGGCGCCAATCCTCTCCGAAATGACCTTGAATGGTCTGTATGACACCACAGGCGACTGGTATTACAAGGTCGGCCTGCCGGGTAAAAGCGGGGTCGGTGGCGGCATTCTGGCTGTGGTTCCCGGCGTTTGCGCTATCGCCGCCTTTGCCCCGCCACTGGATGTGGCCGGTAACAGCGTTCGCGGTCAACTGGCCGCCGAATACCTTAGCCGCACGCTCAATCTGAGCCTGTTGCACGAATTCGCGTAAGGGAGCGGGTACTCATGGCTACCACCAGCAAAGCTAAAACCTACATGTCTTGGCTCACCATCTGCTTCATGATGGTTGCAGCCGTTGCCAGTATTCGTTCACTGCCCAGCATGGCCGTGTATGGCCTGGGTTCGGTTTTTCTCTATGTCATCCCGGCACTGCTGTTTTTTATCCCGGTTTCCCTGGTCGCCTCCGAACTGGGCACCGGCTGGAACGGCGGAATCTATGGCTGGGTCAGGCAAGCCTACGGCGACCGCCCGGGCTTTTTCATCATGTGGTTCATGTGGGTACAAGTGGTGGTCTGGTACCCGATTGTGCTTGGGTTTGGCGCAAGCACCATGGCGTATCTGATCAACCCGGAACTGGCCAAAAGCGGTGTCTTTACTGCCGCGGTCATCATCGTTTTGTACTGGCTATCGACATTTGTGGCACTTAACGGGCTGACGGCACTGTCGAAGCTGACATCATGGTTCATGCTGCTGGGCACCGCATTGCCCGCCGCGCTGCTGGTTTTGCTCGGCGTGGCCTGGCTGGTGCTGGGGCATGAGTCAGCAACACCGCTGACCTGGGATGCCTTGATTCCGGCCATTTTCGATACCCACACCACAGTTAAATCGGGCTCGCGCAACCTGCACCCGGATTTTTGGCAGGAATTCACCGGCGCCGTCACTGGCCTGGTTCTGATTGTGAGTAACTTCCTGGCGTTTGCCGGTATCGAAATGAACGCCATTCACGCCCGGGAATTGCGCGACCCGCAAAAAGAAATGCCCCGAGCGATTCTGTTGGCCTTCTTCATGATCCTGCTAGTGTTTATCCCGCCTACGGTGGCGATTTCGCTGGTGGTACCTGCTGACTCAACCAGCCTTACCGCCGGGGTTATCCAGGCTTATGCTGCGTTCTTCCAGGGTTTCGACATGCCTTGGGCAACCCCGATCATGGCCATATTGCTGATTATCGGTGCATTGGGCGGGGTTCTGGCCTGGACAGCCGGACCGTCCACAGGCCTGCTGTTTGTCGGCAAGGCCGGGATGCTTCCACCTGTGATGCAGGAGGTGAACAAGAAAGGCGTGCAGAAAAACATTCTGTATTTGCAGGCCATCATCGTCACCTTGCTGTCGACGATTTACATCTTTCTCGACAACGTATCCGACGCGTTCTGGATGATCAGCGCGATGGCTGCACTGATGTACCTGATCATTTACGTATTCATGTTTATGGCGGCCATGAAGCTGCGTAAAACACAGCCCAACGTAAAACGCGGTTATGTGCTCAAGGGGCTGCATGGCTGGTGCTATCTGGGGTTGTTTTCGACCTGTGTGGCGCTGATTTTCGGCTTTATTCCACCGAACAGCTTCAGCAGCATGCCATTTTTTGAGTATGCGGGGATTTTGTTGCTGGGGTTGATCGTGGCAGGCGTGCCGCCGTTTATCTTCTATGCGTTGCGCAAGCCGTCATGGCAGATGGTACCCAAAGCCGAGTCTGATCAATATTCTGCAGCGCTGCAGGATCTTCAAGCCGCGGACGACAAGGCTGCGAACGCGAGCACCAGCACGCCGCCGCCAGCATCCGCTGCAGCTCCAGGCGCAAGTTAAGGCATGTAGCCGCTGCTGAGGAACGAGGGCTGCGAAGCCATCACTGCGGTTCAGCCGATACACCGCGTGATGCCTCTCGCAGTTTGCGAACCCCGGCAGCGGCCACAGGTTCGCAAAAGGTTTTCTGCAGGAATAAAAAAGCATCCTTGAGGACGATTTTTTATGGACTGCAGCGCTACTCCGGCAGACGCCCCAGGTCGGGGTGTTTATCGAGAAAGGCCCGGTCGCGGCAGACGACCGGGCTGACAGGCTTGCTGGTCATCGTTTCCTCCAGGCAAAAAATACCCGCTATATGCGGGTTAATGGATAACGACCAAAAGGCTATGGTCAGAGCCGATTGCTTTCGTGCTGTTCACTCTGTCAAACGCATAAGTCAGCCAGGCGGTTGAGCTGCGTTTTGTCTTCTACACTCTTTTTCGGCCAGCTTTTGGACAAGCCTATGAAGGCCAAATATAAAAGGGAGTAACGATGATGGTTCGCAGAATTTTGGCCGTTGTGGCATTGGTACTGTTAGCCGGTTGCGCTATCAACAGGGCAGAAGTGGATGTTTTGCCGCCCGGCAAGACTCAGACACCTGCCCCCAGCAATGGCAAGAAGGTTTATATCCGCGCGGTTGATGATCGAGTTTTTCAGATCAAACCTACCAGCTTCGACATGCCTTCACTGAAGTACGACGAGATCGACGACAAGTCGATTACCGAGCGGGCGATTGCTCGTAAACGCAATAACTACAATATGGCCATCGGCGACGTGCTGCTGCCCAAGGGCCGTACCGTTTCAGAGCTGGTAGGTGATGCCGTAGCCAGCGCTTATCAGCAGGCAGGCTATGAGGTGGTTAGCGCTCCTGGTGCCCCTGATGTCCGTGAAGTCAAAGTACAAATCATTGAATTCTGGTCATGGTCCATGACGCAGGGTGTGCTCGACAAAGTACTGAGCAACAAGTCGTTTCTTCAGATAAAAACCCTTGGCATGCCTGAACAGACCTTGAAAACGCTGGTCAGTGAGAACGTGAAAGTGGCCACAGAAACCGACTGGAAGACAATCACCGAAGCAGGCCTTGAAGCCATTACTCAGGAAACCCTGAAGCAGCTCTAAGGGGCTCCTGAGCACTACAGGTCAGTGACCGTCTATTTCATGTACCCGCCCACGGTTGGTCATCGAAGTATTCGGTCACTCAATGTTTATGGTTACCAACCGCCTGCCCCCTGCCCGCTTTGCTTGGCAACACCAGTGGGATCGAATCTCTAAGGTCTAGCCGCCCGGCTTTCGATCTGTGTACCCGAAAAGAACACTATAAGCGCCACTGAGCAAACCGAGGTCTGGATAACGCCTAAGGTCAACACCGGCGCATACGCCAGCACCGACACCAACCAGGTAGTGACCGCCGCCGCCCCCATGGTCAAAAACCCGAGTAATGCCGACGCAAGCCCCGCCTCCTTGCCGAATGGCCCCATGGTGATGGCCGTCCCCAGCGGGTTGGCGTGGCCCATGCCGCAGAGGAAGATCACCATCGACAGCGAGTACCAGCCAAGTCCTGGGTCGCTCGGCCCCATCAGCAGCAGGCAGCCGGCTAGCACCGCAGTGCTCAGCCCGACAGTAGCAACGGTACGACTGCCGAACCGGCGGGCCAGGCGTGGCGCGGACATGCCGGCGGCGAAGACTACGAATACCGTGGCGGCGAAGTACAGCCCCGTCTGCAAGGAGGACAAGCCCATGCCGTTGATCAGGATCGCCGGAGCGGCGGCGAAAGAGGCGAACAGTCCGCTCATCAGCAAGCTCACTGCGGCACCCGGCAGAATGAAGCGGCTATGCGCGAGCAGCCGGCCGTAGGCGCTTACTACTTGTGGGATCGACTGTGTGGTTCGGCGTTCAGCCGGCAGCGTTTCGCCAAGGCCGCGCGCATAGAAAAACGCGATGACGACGGCAGCAATCCCCACCATCAGGAAAATTGCTCGCCAACCCAGCGCGGTGGTCAGCAGGCTGCCGAGCAGCGGTGAAAAACCGGGAGCTGCTGCGGTGGCGATCATGGTCAGTGACAGTGCTCGCGCCAGGGTTTCGCCTTCGAACAGGTCGCGTGCAATGGCGCGGGCCAGTACGGCGGCGGCGCAAACACCCAGGGCCTGGATGACGCGTCCGGCGATCAGCATGTCGAATGAGCCGGCACAGCCAGCAACCCAGGTACCGACGACGAACATAGAGAGGCCGCCGAGCACCAGGCGCTTGCGGCCGTAACGGTCGGCCAGCGGTCCGACCACCAATTGCGCGAGCGCGAAGGTGATGAAGAAGCTGGAAAGCGTCAGGCCCAGCTCGCGAGACGACACGCCGAGCTGCTGGCCGATGTCCGCAAAGGCGGGAAGGATGATGTTGGTGGACAGGCTGCTGATCGCAGACAGCCCCGCCAGCAGCGCCACGATCTTGCCGGTCAGCGGCGTGCCGCTGTGCCCGGCTGCTACATTGCCGAGGGTCACGGTTTCACGCGCCGCCCTCACGTTGTGGCCTCCCAGCGGCGGAACAACACGCTGGCGTTCACGCCGCCAAAGCCGAAGCCATTGGAGAGCGCGTAGGTGATTGGCATTTTTCGGGCATTGAGCCCGACCAGGTCGAGCCCCGTCGCGGCTTCGTCCGGGTTGTCGAGGTTCAGGGTCGGCGGCACGATCTGGTCGCGCAGCGCCAGCACCGTGAAGATCGCTTCGATGCCACCGGCAGCGCCAAGCAAGTGGCCGGTAGCGGATTTGGTCGAGGTGATAGCTACGCCTGCATCGGCGCCGAACAGCGTCTTGATAGCGGCCAACTCGCCGTTGTCGCCAACCTGGGTGGAGGTGGCGTGGGCATTGATGTGCTGCACATCCTCCGGGCTCAGGCCCGCCTGCCGCAGCGCCTGTTGCATGGCGCGGCGAGCGCCATTGCCATCCTCCGGCCCGGCGGTGAGGTGATAGGCATCCGCGCTGGTGCCGTAACCCACCAACTCCGCCAGCGGTGTGGCGCCACGTGCAAGGGCGTGCTCCAGGGATTCGATCACCAGCAAACCGGCGCCTTCGGACATCACGAAACCGTCGCGGTCACGGTCAAACGGCCGCGACGCTTGCTGCGGGTTCTCGGCGTAGCCGGTGGATAAAGCGCGCGCTGCCGCGAAACAGCCGAGGGTCACACGGTCGATCGCCGCTTCGGTGCCGCCACAGATGGCGATGTCGGCCTCGCCACTTCTGATCAAGCGAGCCGCATCGCCAATCGCCTGGACACCTGCCGCACACGCGGTGACCGGCGCGCCAAGGGGACCTTTGAAGCCGTTGCGGATGGACACATGCCCGGCCGCCATATTGGCCAGGAACGACGGCGCAGTGAATGGCGACAGCCGGCGCGGCCCCCGTGAATCGGTGGTGCGCACCGCGTCGGCAACAGCGCCGAAGCCGCCCACACCCGAGGCGATGATGGTTGCAGTTCGAACCTGTTCGGCTTCACTGGTCGGGTGCCAGCCCGCCTGCTCCAGCGCCTCATGGGCGGCGATCAGGGCGAATTCGATGAAGCGGTCCATCTTCTTGCGCTCCTTCGGCAGGATGACCTGCTCGGGTTGGTAACCCGCCAGCGCGTCTTCCTCGAACGTGGGCACCTGCCCGCCTACTGTCACGCCCGTGCCTTCGGTGATGTGCGCCGGCAGTGTGCGAATGCCCGAGCGCCCGGCCAGCAGGCGGCGCCACACTTCATCCACACCACAGCCCAACGGCCCGACCATGCCGGTACCGGTGACGACGATGCGTGTGTGCTGTTGAACGTTGCTCATTGGAACCTCTCTGTATCGTTCGGCGCTCTCCCGAGTTGCAGGAGAGCGCGTTGGTCGCAAGCGGCGTCAGGCGTTCGCCACAACGCTCAAATCATCGGTTTGGTCGCTTGGGCGGATCTTGAACCAGATGGAATACATTGCCGGCAGGAACACCAGGGTCATGACGGTGCCGACGAAAGTGCCGCCGATGAGGGTGTAGGCCAGGGTGCCCCAGAACACCGAATGGGTAAGGGGGATGAAGGCGAGAATCGCCGCCAGTGCCGTCAGCAATACGGGGCGTGCGCGCTGTACGGTGGCTTCGACCACCGCGTTGTACGGGTCCAGGCCCTCCTGCTCGTTGTGATGGATCTGCCCGATCAGGATCAGCGTGTTGCGCATCAGTATCCCCGACAGCGCGATCAGCCCGACCAGGGTGTTGATGCCGAACGGTTGCTGGAACAACAGCAGCACCGGCACCACGCCAATCAAGCCCAGCGGCGAAGTGAGAAAGACCATGACCATCGCCGATATCGAGCGCACCTGCAGGATGAGGATCAGCAGCGTCAGGGCGATCATGATCGGCAGCAGCGGCACAATCGCCTGGCGTACAGCGCAGGCACCGCGACGGCGACCTTCCTGGGCCAATGGGTGGCCTCCGAGATCGCCTCAAGTGGGCTCATGACTTTCAAGAGTTTTCCACACTCGACGCGGACAAGGCAGCGCGCTCGGAGATTTTCCATTCGCTGGCAGCCGCTCGCGAACACCAGGACAACTTCTACGCAGCCCGCCAGGTGTTCACATTTCGCCGCGATGAAATCAAGAAGCTCATGGGTTGGATCAACGACCTTCACCCCTCAAAAACCATCGAGCAGGTATTCACCTTGCTCGCGCGCGACGACGCAGACATCTACTGGCCAGCGATCGGCCTGGCGACCAAGTCAGTACGTCACCCAGCAAGGAGGCAATAGTGAGCACATCAAGCACAATACGCGTGAAGCTCAGCTTCCAATGGGGCGCCTGGCAATTCAGGGAGTGCTTCATCGCCATTTCCGAAGCCGTACGACAGGGCTACACCACCAACGATGAGCTGATCAACGTCCTGCCCCAATTTACGGTCAACCGCCTCGTCTTGGGTTTGGACAAACTGCTCGCAGCGGAGATGGCCCACCTCAACATGGACACGCTCTCCATCAATGATGACATGCGCATCGTCGAGGCACTCGCGGCTGGCCAGGTACTTGAGTTGCCGCTGAGCATCGAGCAACTGGAACGAAACGACTCACTGCTGAGCAAGATTCTGATGGGCATTGGCGTACGAAACCCGGCGGGTGCATTGTCGCTCTTGAAGCCAAAAGTTGAGGGGGTCTGAAATGACATCCAAAGAGCACTTCAACCAGGGTGACCTGAGCACATTCCCCTCCCCTGTCTCACCGGCACCCGACCTCATCGATCACATCGACGACTGGCTGGAGTACCTGGTCAAGCTCGTCGAGATCACAGCCGATCCGATCACCCGCGCAAAGTATGAACGGCAGATCAAGTACATCCTGCGATTCCGCAGTGGTGCTAACTGCAACGTCGCTCACAACAACATCTTGGCCAAGTATTACACCGAGGCGGCAGGATCCGGAGACGATGCATCGGGCAGCAAATCGGCTGAGAAAACCCACACTACCGCTCGCAAAACGAAGGTAGGTGCTGAGCTTGCCGAACTGGGCCTGAACCATTCGATGGCTATTCACGCCATGGCACCGGTGCAGGAGTGCTACCTGGCTGACATCTATGCCTACTCCCAAATCCAGAAAGCCCTGGCTGGCGAAGACATCTTCTTCCTTCAAGGGCCTCCAGGTACCGGTAAAACCACCGCAATCGTGGAGATCATCCTCCAGACCCTGCGCAGCAAACCCGACGCGCGAATCCTCATCAGCTCCGAAACACACGTCGCGGTCGACAACGCTCTTGATCGCCTGACCACTCACCTTTCAGTTGCCGATATGTCCATGGTGATGCGCTACCCACGCTTCATGGTCTCCACCCTGGAAAACCCAGCCTCCATCGAAGTCCAAGCGCTTGATCGGGCTGATGCCGTATGGAGAGATGCGTGGGAGAAAGCGCCGGAGCTCACAGAGCGTTTGTGGCAAAAGCTGGATCGCGGACGCACGAACAGCGATGGGAGTATCGAACTTCCTCGGTGGTTGGTGCGCAACCTCGCCGACCGGCATCAGATCATCGGCGTGACCTGCAACCAGGTGGATCACTTAATCGACAAGGACAGTGACATGTTCGACCTGGGCAAACTCGATTTCCGCGAGCATCTGACAATCGAGGTAGATACCGTCGATGCGTTCCAAGGGCGTCAGGCTGACGTCGTCTTCTTCTCGTTCGTGCGTACCGTCGGGCCCGCCACGTTCTATGCAGACGACCGACGCATGAATGTCGCCATCTCCCGGGCCAGAGACTGTGTCTACCTGGTGGGAAGCATCGAATACATCCGAAGCAAGGAGCTGCCGGCACTGACAGCGCTTGTGGGAAGACCGGTGATTTCTATGGTTGGATGAATCAGGCCGCGCAAGCCACGCTCTCAACGGCAGCCTACTCTGGTCACGCGGCTTCAGGTGGATCGATAGGGGCTGAGAGTTTGAATGGATAAGCTTCGAGCCCCAGACCTTCTAGCCCGGATTTGCTGACATTTCGTCTTATGGGGCTATTGGAACTTCTCGGTTAACCGACTCACGCGCACCGGCGCTGACGATCCTGAAAAGGAGGCAGGGATAGCAGGAAAACCCAAGGTCACTCGAAAAGTCACTAGGGCAGAAATGAAAAAGCCACCGTGAAGGTGGCTAAGTCATTGAATAATATGGTCGGGACGGAGTGATTCGAACACTCGACCCCTAGCACCCCATGTTCGATCTTATAAAGCCCTAAGTCGTTGTAATAGAAGAATAAATTCCTTAATTGAGGATCGCAAAATCAACGGTTTCTCGTGCATTAGCAAACGATAAACAGTGGCCTCCAGCATAGGTTTTGCGCAGATTTTGGTATACCGCCACCCTAGCCTTAGTTTCCCAATACTAAGGACTAGCATTGCCAGGTGCTCTTCAGCATTCGGCCAGATGCAGACGCTGAATACAGCTGTTAGCTCGGAGACCTACGTAAGGTTTCCACCCTAGCGTGTTCAAGCGCATTCAATAGCTCATCAGAAAGCTCGCGACGAGAGACGATGACGTCCTGATTTACCTGCCAAGCGATGCCAAGGTCAAAAGCAAACCCAGGATAGGCGATATGACTGTCTGTCTTTTTATGGATTGATGCTGGCTCAAACTTCGCCAGCGGAACTCTTACACGAGCAAATCTTGCTTTGATCTGCTTAAAACTCTCAAAAACCTGGGGTGGATCGTTGCACTGATTTTCTGACAATCGCTGAGTCAACGTTCGAACGACTTCATAGGCACCAAGTACCCATAGGTATGACTGGGTCACATGTCCTTGAATATCTTCGTATGCGGGTGAGATATTTTTTTGGCAGTAGTCATCCACAAGCTTTTCATCAGTTCCACATAACTTAACGTCCATGTCCCCGAGGCTCTGAACTAGCCCCATAAGATGGGGCTCGAACCTCATCAACCCAATAGAAACCTTTATCCATCGCTCAAAGCGATCGCTCTCGTCGAAAATCATACTCCCACCCTAAAAGCTCACAATGACTGTGCTGGCCAACTCAATTTCATCTTGCTTGCCCCTACCATTGAATCGCCCTCAGTCAGGTCAGCCAATATCCAAGTTCATTGTCCACCCTGATCCTGATGGTAGCTCAAGAACTGGACGGTGCGACTGGCCGCTTTGGGGTCGAAAGCTGCCCTTTGTGACAGGCTGCTATCGGCCAAAAACGGTCTTTCAGCATCTACGAAATTAGGGACGATCCAGAGCAGCGCTGCCAATCAAATAACGGCATAATCATGTGATGATAGCAATTGGCCATGTAAAGACTCTTCGAATGTTCGCCGGTTTCTTTTGGAAAAGGTACTGAAGCCCCTCGAAGGGAGGCACTGACAACAAAGTGGGAGAATTCTTTCTTGCTGGAGCACTTGGTCATTCCACGCTAGCGAAAAGCAGGCTTAGTAACGGCAGACGACTCTGCCCCTATAAACCGAACCTTAAGGATAATCCATGAGTGCCGATCACAACGATCATCGTAAACAACTGCAAAAAGCTCTTGAAAATCTTGACCTACCCAAAGCCCTTGAAGCTTTTGAACACCTCAGTACCGAAGAGGTGACAGCTGAGTTTGCAGCAAAACTGGCACAGCCTGGGGCTTTTCAGATTCGCGGGAATTGCACCAAACGTAACAAGTTTTACGATTCGCTTTTGAACGCCCCCGCTCTGACAAACCAACACTCGCAGGCACAGGAATTCGCTCTTGATCTACACCGCAAGGTTATGGTCGTTGAGCAGCTGTTTGATCAGACCCGTTCCTCTCTACCTAAGTGTGACATCTCCAAATTTCCTGAAGACATTCAATTCTGGAGCCATGTCGAACGAGCATCGCGAGAGCTCAAGCTTTTCCATGATGCAGGTCAAAAGGAAATGCATGAAATAGCCAATACGGGAGTGCCGTTTACGATGCCAGAAATGGCAATAGTCAAGGATCCAGATGGTAATGAAGTCAACGTGGATGCTGCTTTCTCTAGCATCATCAGCACGCTGAGCTTGACGTTGAAAATGCTCTCTTATGAGCACAAATTGCTCTCTGAAGGCAAAATGATCGCTCCACCAAAAACTGCGATCACTGATGATCACGCCTTCAAAGCAGGATCCATACAGCTATACGCGATGACCTGGGGCGCGCTTGAGGACGTCGCCAACCGGACGCTTTTCTTTGGAGGCGAAATCACCACCTTGGAAAAGGCCGGGTTCCTTCGTGACACTCTTCCTGAAAGCTTTTACACAAAATTCACTGATACTTGTGTTTTTCTCCGTGCCCCTTCGGAGCTTGAGGTTTACGACTTCCTAGCAAACCGTAGGCTTCACTCCTGGACGGTGCAGAACACTATGCGCCTCACGTACGGGACTAAACTGGACATACCCGTCATGCCCACAGGAGGGGCAGCACCGAGCCTTACAGCCGGTCGGTTCGTTTCAATGGAAGAAGCGATTACCCTTTCGACATTATCGGAAATTTTGTCCTTTGACGTTTTTTCAGACCAAGAGCGGTACCACGGCCTGACCCTACGAGAGTGGGTGCGAGGATATTCCGCGCTGAAGTTGATGGTAGAAGCCAAACAGACCGACTCCGGCTTAGTAGAGTTTGACAAGATAGAGCTGGAGCAGCGCTTCAAGGAATTCCAGATTCCTGAGTTTTGCGTTTCAAAGCTAATCAATCATCTGACGTTCGGCCAAGATAGCCGTGATCTCTACGACTCACCGCTGATCCGTTCGCAGGACCATAAATTTTCACTGCTCGCAAATGCAGTTATGTCCAGCAACCTTCCAAACGTACTCTTTTCGAGATTGGGCTCGCTCGAAACACAATTTGAGAAAAAAGGGAAAGGATTTGAAGATAAGGTCGTATCGTTTTTCCAGGAGCGGGACTATCGCTGTAAAACTACCAACTTCAGTATCGACAACGCCCAGTACGAGTACGATGCCTTGCTCTTGCTGGATGACACGCTGTTTCTGATCGAGTGCAAGAACACTTTGCTCTCGGGCAACCATGCGGTCCAGGCGCTGCGCTATGGCAAGTTTATCGCCGATACAGTCAAGCAGGTCAAACGTTTGGAAAGCGGTTTAAGAGCCCGTCCTGAGATCGTCGAATCACTGTTCGACCGGAAACTCTCCGATCTGACGTTAGTGCCAATGATTTTGAATTCTCTGACCTACTCTAGGGAGCCTGTGGATGGCGTATACGTTTCCGACTACTCAGCGTTGAGCAAATTTTTCGACGAAAGCACAATTTCTGAATTTAACTACGTAAATGGTGAGAAAAAGGTGAGAAAGGTGATCCATAGACTCTGGTCAGGTGAACGGCCTACCTCTCAAGAATTGCTTGAATACCTGTCTCTACCGCCTCAATTGAAACTAATAACGGAACACTTGACTTACTTCAATCATCCACGTTGTATGTCCGAGAACTCGATGTTCTTTTCAGGCGTGCTAGACGTAGACGAGTCCGCGATGCTTATAGCGAAACAAGAAGCGGCAGAAGTCAACTGACTCTGAAGACTGTGGCCAGCGACGCTGGCCACACATAATTTAGTAACCTATCTATGCTTCTGTAGACAGTTTAGAGCAACTACTTCTGGCCGAAAGCAGACTACGATCATGCGCATCACGGAGGAATCGTAATGAGCCAGTACCTTTTGAACTTCGAAAAACAGAACCCAAAAGTATAATGCATTCAATCACGAGGACAGAATATATGAAACATTGGGTGCGCGAAATTTCAGATCCATCGTTAAAGAGATCGTACGAGTTGTACTTACAAAAGCAAGAGAAAATTCTTACGTTTTATTTGGTGTCAGTTGCAGTAAGCAAACATGCTGAGTTTCCAAATCGGTTTCACAACACTTCCGTCAGGGCTAGCACAAACTTTGAGGAAATTGTGACCTCCATTCGCTCCGTGGGCCAAATCAGTGAAATGGTTAAAGATGGCAGATACGATCAACTCTCTAGGTCCATCAATATCATTGGATTGGTGACCTCTTTTGGTGATTTTTTCGACGACGTAAAAAATCAGCTGAACCTGAACCCTCAGGATATAAAAAAACCAATCGAGTTGCTCAGTCACACTAAAACACGATTGCTCGTAAGGCCCGCTGCGCTGAAAATTGCTCACCGCGTAAATGCTGAGTACGATCTTAATGCCCGAGTCTGCGATGACTACTCGCTAAGATGGATCAATTGTGTAATTAATTTGCGTCATATTTTTATGCACGAGTGTGGCAACTATACAGCCAAGTACTCCCAAGATATGTTCGCAACATGGGTGGATATGATTGAGGGTGAGCCAATTACTTTTGGTGAAAATCAATTCGACTCGGTGCTGTGGTTCCTGAACGACCACGTACGTGACTTTGTTGAGCGACTCGACAAAAAGCTTTCGCAATAAAACACTAAATCGCTCGCAGTTTCCTAGGCTCTTCCTGCCTCATTGTAAGTTACATATTAGCGATATGCCATTTGACCAAGCCTTGAATCAGCGGCTGCTTTTGGCCCTGAGTGTGTAAAAACGCGTCGCCAAAATCGAAGTGTGCGCTTCTACGTTAAATCTGAAATTTATCGGCACGTCAGCAGATGTGGATTTTGCCTAGAAGCGCGGTTTCCAGTCTCGTATGAGTAACTGTCGCACTGAAAAAAAATTTTACACAGCCTGGGCCAATAGCGGTCCGTCACAAACGGCGGCTATTGGCCAACAGCCGACCGTTCTCCCCTTCGACTTTCGACCCAAATCGGCGGGACGACGCCTCAGGTTTAAGTAGCTCCTAAGTTTTTTGAATCGTCGTATGAGCCAGTCTGAGGAGCTCGGGGATCACCGCTGCCAATCGATACAAACATCGCCTCTGGCTACTGCTGAATGCTCAGAGGTTCCACGCACGTTACGCCCGGCCGCTCCGAAACCCGGCCGAGCCCGCCATCCCCCATGATCCCAAGCACTGTGGAGCTCAATCGCTTCGGCAGTTGGATGCCGAACCCGAGCCTTGCCGTGCTTGTTATTCGGGCCAAAGGAATAGACCAGCTTGGAATCATTCGCTTCAGTATGAGGGGCGGGAACATCGGTGCTTGCGCTCCTAAGTCGCGCCCCATGATGAGGAACGAGCAAACCAACAGGCGCTTTTGCCTGAAGATGCTTAAAACAGTGGTAATCACAATCACCCGGCAAAATAATGCTTTGCTCCACAGGTGTAGAACACTCTATTGCGGCCACAAGTCCGGAATCGTTCCTGTCCCGACCTGTTCCTTGCGCCCATCGTAAAACGCGACCTCCAGCAAGCGGAACTTCTTGCACGGCCGATGAGGGGGGGCTCAGCAAAACTAGCCGTCCACCATTAGCCTCAATGTTTTTGGCGAAGGCGACGTGTCGTGGCCCGACGACCTGATCCGGCGCATACCATATCTTCGTCAACAGCGAATCCGCCCCTGGACGCGTCAGCATAGCCCCAGCCCAGTGATCGGTATCCCAATGAGAGAGGAAAACCGCTTTCGCACCGCCAGCCTCCAACGAGAGGCCTGGCGGACGAGTGTTCTGGTTGGCATAAACGCCGGCCCCAGCGTCAAAATAGATCTCCGGCGTGCCAGCTACTTTTGCAGCATGTGCGTTGCCTGAGATCGAAGCACTGGCACTACCCTGTCCTACGTCAAATACGACTACGTGATCGCACTCAGCATTACCGAACAAAGCTAAATCAGCCGTCTCGAATTGCTTCTGACGAACGCCGGGTAAGGTGAAAATTTCGCTCAACCTTTGCTGCTGAGCCGCAAGCTGTAAGTGGACTCTTACCTTCTCAGGCTTTGAGAAAAGTCCACTGTAAGCCGTCGCCAGCCGACCAGCAGAATTAGAGCTTTTGACTATTTTAAACCAGCGGGAGGGGTCATAATCACCGCCCTGACTACCATCGTCGTATCTATCCGACCTTGATTTTCGCAGGAACTCATCGGGAATTAAGTAATTGCTGAATCGGTATGGGAAACATAGCTCGCACGGAAAGTAACCACATAGACCGTCCAATTGCCTCGACTTCAAGGTCGAAAATACTACCTGCAAATGAAATAGAGGCATGCGATCAAAATCAGGAGTGGAATCAACGCGATAATCCCTCCCACCTCTGGCCCTACTCTGGTTGCTATCAATAAAATTTGCATCCACAACGTCGAAGCTGACACGGGCAGTTCTGCCGCTTCGACTGATTTCGACATCATCTACTCGGGCGTAACCAGCGCTCGGGAACTCGACAACCTCTCCCTCCCCAAATCGATTGAAATGATTGTTCATGCGCCCTCAGATTATCTAGACAATACAGTCGAACTCGCCGGGGGTAAGGATACACGAGTAGTCTTGGACATTGCTGCTCCTGGAATACGGACGCAGTACACGATGCTGAAACAAAGCTGCCCACTGCGATCGTTATTGCGAGATCTGGGCTCGCGAGTCAATTTGACTGATCGTCACAATGAGCTCAGATAATACGAGCGGTTCAAGGTACATCAGATATTCATGCTCGGTCACAGGCTCTGATGGGAATCTCCCTGTGAGTTGAACCTGCTGCTGAGGGGCTTCCACATCATCTCCCGCCTCATCCCCCAATCGGGATTGCTCGGTACAATCGCAGCGCGCAGCGTCCCCCTTCCCCAGCGACTATTTATTTCATCCATTACAGCCATCACCCGGGACGCTTCTGCTGGCTGGTTGATTGCAAACGTATCGTCTGAAAACTCACCAGGCTACCGAAGGTCCAGCAGCAAGACTTATGCCTTGCTGTATATTTAGACCCGAGTGTGAAACACATTGTCGAGTGCATCCACAACCGTCCTTGTCAGCAGACGTAGATCGCCTGTTGGATATCCGCCCCAAAGTCACCAGTGATATAGAGCTAACGCACGCAACTCGCTTGCTGGGGTACTCAACTGAGGAAATGACTAAGAAGAGGTATCGGCGGGTTGGAAATTGTTAAGCCCACAAAATGACCATCATGCTTCCAAGGTGATCATTGTGTAGGAGTCAAGCACGCAGAACACAATGATAGCTATCGACCCGAGGCACGTGAAATGTTTCGAAGCCTCCGAAACGGGATATCGCAGAAATGACACCTGAAAGAGCTTTTGAATCATAAGGTCAGTCAATCGCGGACACGTTCACACAGCCTAAGCATAAGGCCCCCACTCATGATTTTGTTACCAATTTAACCGTTGCACCGAAGCCAACAATTAGCTCATTATTCTCACGCTTATCTACGGGCAAAAAGGTGTAACTGCTGTGATTTTCACCACGATAAACTTTAGATTGCGATAATTTTTATGACGAAAAGGATATTCAACTGGTAAGCATATGAATTATGACATTATTGATATTTCAAATTTCACCCCGGAGGAGTACGAGCCACTTGGAACCAAGTCAAAATATTGGTGTTCTGACCCTCAAGGCAACTACTACTTATTTAAATCAATTGAAACTTTTGACGCATCCAATAACACTATCTTAAGAGATGGAGAGGATTGGTCAGAAAAGATCTCATGCGAAATTGCTAAGAAGCTATTAATCCCCTGCGCAAACTATGACCTAGCACGCGACCATTCTACTCGTGGAGTCATTACCAAAAATTTTATCTCCAGCGATAATGCATTCTTAGTAACAGGGAATGAAATCTTAAAAAACTACAGCGCCCCGATTAACAACGAAACCCAGAAAAAAAATGAACGCCAGAACATCATGCACGTCTATATTATTTTGAGACGCATAATTAGACACAAGCCATTAGGATTTAAAAGTAGGCCAGGCATTAAAAGTGCCGCAGATTTTTTTACAGGTTACTTGATGCTAGATGCACTCCTATCAAATCAAGATCGGCACAGCGAAAACTGGGGTTTGGTTGCAACTGCCAAAGGACGTTTTCATCTAGCACCATCGTTTGATCATGCCGCTGGACTAGGAAGAAATGAGTCCGACGAAACAAAGTTTAATCGTTTAACATCTCTTGATCGAGGGCAGCATGTTTCAACCTACGTACAGCGAGCAAAGTCATACTTCTATTTAAAAGATAGAAGATTACGTACATTAAAAGCATTTGAATACTTTGGGATATTAAACCCGCTCGCAGCGCTAAGCTGGCTGGAGCAACTAAATGAATTGACTACTGAGGAAATGCAAGCTATCATTGATCCAGTGCCTGTGGAAGTAATGAGCGATGTATCTAAAAAATTTGCCTACGAAATGCTTTGCTGCAACAAATCGAATATGATGGCCCTTGCGCCTTTTTTCAAGGAAAACCTAGATCCATCATTTAGAAAGCGGCAGATTAAAACATATGAGTAGTGTATTTGTAATTTGGCAGGATCCCGAAACAACAATGTGGGAACCTGTAGCCAAACTAACTGAATCTCATGGAATTTATAGTTTCACCTACACCCGCGGAGCACTAAACAAAAATTTCATTCCATTCCCACGAATGAATCTGCTAGACAAAGTATATGAATCAAGTGAACTTTTCCCATTCTTCCAGAACAGACTGATTCCTGAGCGGCGACCGGAATATTACACCATGCTCTCTTGGTTAGATATGGCACCCGGTGCTAATGACCCGCTCGACATTCTAAGTGCATCAGGCGGATCAAAAAAAACGGATAATTTTCGAATTATCAAAGTTCCACAGAAGACGGCTGACAACGAATACAAATTAAAGTTCTTCACGAGCGGAATTAAGTACATTTCCGACGAAGCTAAAAGAGAACTGTTAAGCCTGAACAACAGGATTAAACTTACCTGCATTATTGAAGATGGAAATCAAGCTGACTCGAACGCAATCTCTCTGATCAACCCTAGTACGGGGAATCATCTTGGCTACTACCCTCACTATCTGAATGAAGATTTAATCTACGTCAATCGCATGCTCGGAGTGACTGGGCCTGAACTGATTACTACTATCCCTGTTATTAAAATCAATTTAAGCGCACCAGAGCAGTACAGGCTCTTGTGTGAATCAGTCACCCCCTGGCCAGAAGGCTTTGTGCCATTCCAATCAGAAAAGTACAAACTTCTTAATACAAGAAATCGAGTCACTAGTCACTAACGATATCTGCATCAAAACGTAACTATTACGAGACTTAGAGACCTGCCTCTTGAATTACATCTTTAGCTGATAGCTTTTGGCTATCAGCAAAGGCTATGTAATTGTTTTTTCAGCTAACCCCCACCCTCCTAAAGCCTTCTCGTCGATACCGCTAAGCGAATAGGGGTATGTAGACGCTGTAGTGGCAAAATGATACCGTTATGATCCCTAAAATGGAGTCGGGATCATGAATATAAAAGTTAGCTTCCCATTGAACAATACTACCTCCAGCGAAGATGTATTTGCGGAGTGCATGAATTGGATAGTGGACTCCCCTTATACAAATTTTGCTCAAGAAGAACTTAACAAACTTAACAACGATGAAGACTTCAACTATTCAAACAACGAAGAACATATTGAATTTTCTCGTGCTGAGACAACCGAGCTCTTTGTTTCTTCGCTTAGATATACAAAATCCACTGCAAATGCGCAGTGGATTACAGAGATATCAACCAGAATAGAACACAACCAACACTGGATTAGCGTTATTTCAAGCATAGTAACTTCAACCGCGTCAAACGCACCTCCCGAATTAAAAAAACCTCTGATCGTTATACGACTTATTAGCCGATTTGGCGGGGGTAATGACGGCGATATTCCGATAAATATAACACCAATAATATTAGAAGAAACGGAAATTAGCAGGCAGATAGCTAAAGCTATAATCAACTCCAACAACAGCTGTTCCCTACCTATTGTTTACGTCAGCACGAACAACAACGATAATCACTGTTTAATTCCCGATAGGCTAGCCAGAAAACTAAGCGGAATGGCCCACGTCGTAGTCGAACCGAGCAGAGCCTTTTCACACAGCCTGCGAAAAGAAGTGGGCTCCAGAAATGTTTATGGCGGCGTCGTAGGCATATATTGGCCAAAAGGTACTGGAGTGACAATATTCCGGAGAGGACTAAAAGAGATAAAGTGCTTTGAGCATGAGATTTTTGAAGTAGTATGTGATGCATTGTCAGTTTTAATCCCCCCACAAAAATGCAGCTGGGAGGAAGTAAGTCATGTGAAGAACCGAAACGCAATTGAGCACCTAAAGCGTGAAGGCGTAAACGCAACCGAAGCACAGGAAGTCGCTAATTTATACGAAGCAGAACTTACAGAGAAGATAGAGAATATTCAAGTTCTTAATCGAGAAATCGAACGCCTCAGTATATTGGTTCGACACCTTGAAGCAAAAACGCCCGTTCAAGGAGGAATTATTATAAACACTGGCGACGAGGAAGATTATTTCGATGAGGAAATATTATCGCTAACCTTACTTGCTATTAAGGAGTACGCGTCAAAAAACGCGCACCCAAAATCAAGGCGCGAACATATTCTGAATGCCATCTTAAATGGCAATATGTCCAACGACCTGCATGACCAAAAAACAAAAATCCTAAAAGAAGCGCTTCGCGGGTATCGCGAAATGAACAAAAAGGTTAAAGATACATTTGAAGAACTGGGATTTTCAATTACCGCCGACGGTAAACACTGGAAAATCATGTACCAAGAAGATGATCGTTATACTTACATTCTACCAAAATCAGGTAGCGATCATCGCGGCGGCCTGAATGCCGCAGCCGACATATCTAACATAGTTTATTAGACTTACATTGCTCGCTGACTCATTAGGTCCGCCCAAGAGCCAAGATGATCTGAAGCGAGCAGTGAAGCCTTGCGCAATCGTTGAAACCGCCCTCCCACACTTAACAGTATCCCGGCGTCCGCACCGCTCACGCGTAAGCCAAGCTCGCTGGATTCGATGAAAAAGGATGGAATGTCCCAGTAGAGTAGAGGAGCTTCACAGGAAATACCTATTGCCTTTGGAAAGCCCGCTTCGGCGGGTTTTCTCGATGGTATCTACAGGTACTTGAATTGGTACTGATTCTGTATTTACTAAAAAAGCCCTCCAAAATCACTCCGCACCCAATTCATCACAATCAACTCCCCTGTCACCTCTGCCTTCCCCTGACGCTGATTCGTGGTCGTGTACCGGATCTCAGTCGTCTCAAAATGAAATCCTTCAAATACCCGCCGAATGTCCGGATGGTCGTTGATGCTGACCATCACCTTCCCTTTGCAGCGTCACATAAAGTCTGCCATACGCTCGTAGTTTTCAAACGGAAAGTCGACGCCATAGCCAGCGGTCTGCCAGTAAGGTGGGTCCATGTAGTGGAAGGTGTTCGGCCGGTCGTAGCGCTCAGCGCACTCAAGCCAGGGCAGGTTCTCGACGTAGGTGCCTGACAGGCGCTGCCAGGCAGCAGAGAGATTTTCTTCAATGCGCAGTAGGTTGATTGCAGGAGCAGTTGTGGCGGTACCAAAACTCTGCCCTGAAACCTTGCCACCAAAGGCATGGTGCTGCAGGTAAAAAAATCTGGCCGCGCGCTGGATGTCGGTCAGGGTTTCGGGGCGGGTCATTTTTTGCCACTCGAATATCTGCCTTGAGCTGAGAGCCCACTTGAATTGACGCACGAATTCCTCCAGATGGTTCTGCACCACCCGGTACAGGGTCACTAGGTCATCGTTGATGTCGTTTAGCACTTCGACGGGAGCAGGCTGTGGGCGCAGGAAGTACAGCGCCCCGCCGCCGGCGAATACTTCGACATAGCATTCGTGGGGTGGGAACAGGGGGGTTAGGCGGTCGGCCAGACGGCGTTTGCCGCCCATCCAAGGGATGATGGGTGAATACATATTATGCAAGACCTTTACTGTATGGATAAACAGGTTCTAGGCTTGCTCCGCTTTGTGCACGGAGCAGGAGCTTTGACTGGCTTGCAGGGCTAATCTGCGGGTTTGGTGGCCGGGCTGTATGTTGAAGCATCCAGCTTCGGCCGCTCCTTTTATTTCGTGCCTGATACTTCTTTGGCGTAGGCCTGGCAGGCCTGCAACGCGATCAGTCCTTGATCGCCGTCGCCGGTGATTCCGATAATTCGTTGAGCATGCGCTGGGTCAAGTCTGGCTCTATGAGCGCCATGAACCACGCCGCCGGCGCCGGTGGTGGTTTGCACTGCGTCACAACCAGTTGCGGCAGTGGCGTCGAGTTGGACTGACAGCCGCAGGTCAGCAGTAGCAAGGCGATCACGCAGAAGTGCCTGTTTCGTTTTCTCATCGGTAAGGGCTCGGTAGTGGGATTGGTCACTGGCTGCCAGCCATTGCTCCAGGGCGAGACGCTTGCCCTGTTCGGCCAGAATTTGCGCGGAGTTAGCGTTGGCCAGATTCGTGCGCTCGGTTTGGTGGGCGGCTTCCTTGGCGGCCAGTTGCTGGCTGTAGGCGTTGGCCTGCCACGCCCATGCGGCCCACGCGCTGCCAGCCATCAGGGCAAGGCAGACCAGCAGCACCCCGCCCCACTTCACCGCATCGTTCTTCACGCGAACACCTTGAGCGCCCGGGCATACAGCGCCTGACGATCTGCAGCGCCGGTCTGGCCACCGTTTATGCGCAGTGTTATTTTGTCGAGCTGGCCCGCATCAGCCAGCGTGTTAAGCCCCTTGGAAGCCCAGTACCAGGCTGCAGACATGCAGGCGTGCTGCGGCCTCTCAAGCAGCTCCGGCTGATTGAGCAGATCCAGTGCCAGTGCCTCGCCGCAGGTCATGTAATTGGCCCGGCCGGTGATCTGAATCAGGCCACGGCCGCGATACTTCTGGCCGTCACCATCAGCCTCAGATGTGTTGCCCAAACGCTTGGCGAGTGAGCCGGTGTCGTACTTGCTCAGGTACTGGTCGTTGCCCAATTCGCGCACGTAACGGAACTGACCGGACTCATGCCCGATCTGGGCGATAAACGCCGCCATGCGCTTAGTCCCGACGATCTGGTAGTGCTCCATCGCGGTGTTCAGTACAGGAACAAAAACGCCGGCTGATTGGCCGGCGTTAGGAAGGATCTGCTGCAGCTGCAGCGCGGTGATGGGCATTACACTTCTCCAGATTTAACAAAGCCCGAACCTTACGGGCATAGAAGTTATGAAAGCTTGCTTGCCAATGGTGGCTATATGAGGTCAAAGACATGAACGACAGACCTAAGCGGGGCTGGACCTGGGCGTACCAACTAATACGCAGCCTGAAGTGCTCTCCACTGTCTGCCGCCTATAGGGCAACGCTGTACGTGACTCGAGGCGATACAGGGACGTTCTACAGCGGGACTGCCTACAAGGAGTACCGCTTCCGTCGCAACACCCACTAGATCTGACTCTCATAGGGGGGGCTGCATGTGGGTTTAATCAGAATTCAGTTGTACGACTTTGAGTGTCTTCTCGGGCTTCTTGCCTTTGGCCTTGGCTTTTCCCTTCTTGCCGCCGTTGCATTCAATGGTGGTCGACCAGCCGGACTGAGTGAAAACCTGCTCTCGGGAATCCACCAGATACTCGCCATCGAGCCCGTCCTTGAACCCTTGAGCGCTGATCATTCGCTCAGCGAAAAGATCTGACCGGCCCGGCATTTCCAAGCGCACGCTGGCTGTTGAGCGATTAAACGCAGACAAACGCGCCTTGGCGGCCTGCTCGGCGGCGGTTTTGTTGGGGTGAATATGCCGATCGGTATGCACCGGCGGCAGCCCGTCTGGTGAGTCGTCGTTGTCCAGACTGATCACCTTCAACTTGCCAGTGGCTTTGTCCTGGTACTTGGTTTTCACCGTCTTGTGGTTGGAGCGATCGCCCAGTTGGAAGCTGTAGCGACTGACGTCTGCCTTGGTGATGGGCACGACGCCCAGCGTCTTGCCGCTGGCCGTAACACCGCCCTGTCGGGGCATAACGATCAGCTTCCCGTCAGCAACCTTGGCCGTACAGTCGTGCTGTTTGGCCAAGCGGGTAACAAAGTTAAAGTCTGACTCTCCCAACTGGTCTGCCCGGGGCACGATCGTGGCGACCTTGCATGCTGGCTCCCAGCCGTTGCGCCGAGCAATGGTGCTGACGATGCTGGCCAAGCTGTCGCCTTCCCAACTGCCGCTACGGGTGGTCTTGCCGCTGCCGCGCATATCACTGGCCTTACCGCGAATCACCAGCGTTGCCGGCGGGCCTGAGACTTCAATGTCGTCGACCACATAGCGGCCCTCCCGGGATAGCGTCGACCCGGCATAGCCCAGAAAAATCTCAATACTGGCACCGCGTGCCGGCAACGTGACGGCGCCGTCGCGGTCATCGATGCGCAACTCAAACTCGTCCGATTCCATCCCGGGCTTGTCTGAGGTGCGCAGCAACAACAGCCGATCGTTGATCATGCGGGTAATGTCGCTGCTGGTAATGCTGATCGCGGATCACATCCACAATAACGCGTGCTTCAAAGGTGACCGTCAGAGTGCTTTCGCCGGTACCGATATCAGTTCCAGGTTCGATCTCGGCAATGCCGAGGAAGACCGCTGGCAGCGGGATATGCTGCTTGATGTCAGGCCAGAAGCGGACCAACTGAACTCCTGAAAGTTTCTCCTGCAGGTGCTGCTCGATCGTTTGATACAACAGGTTTATTGTCGCGGCATCAGAGTCCCTTGCCTCCGTGATAGAGCCTGACCACTTTTGAACGTGGCCCGGCAGACGTGACCAGCGAAGTGCGGATCTGGTCGCGGGCCTTGAGCAACTCATCCACCGTGCGGTACTCCACGGTGCGATCGGCGTAGCGCACGGTTTTCTCGCCGCGCGCGATGGCCGCCTCAACCGCGTCGAGATGCTTTTGGGTAAAGGACAGCAACTGGTTCCACGCTGAACTCGGTATGCAGTACAGCCAATCAACCCGGGTACGTCAGTCCGGCATCGCTTGGCTGGCCGAGCAGTTGGGCATGGCCCTTACAGCAATTCCGGCTGATCACCGTGACGTGGCCTACCCGCTTTGCTCCGCAACACCAGTGGGATCGATACGCCTGTAAAAAACAGTCTCTGCTGCGCAGCAGCAGGCATTACTAAAGCTTTTCGCGCCACTGCGGGGGTGCTTATACCCCACATAAAGCTGCGCGAGGCAGCGCGCATTGATGCCCCGCTAAACGCTCAAAATCGCCCGCCCGCGCAGCTTGTGGTGGGGTATACGCACTCAGGCACCGCTATCAAAGGGGATGGCCATGCGTAAAGAGCTGATCAAAATTAGCGAATACCAACGCCGCCGCTGGGGTGAGAACGGGACACCGCTCTGCTCGCAAGCCATACGCAATTACATCCGCAACGGAAAGCTGCCGGGCGAGCAGATAGGCTCGCTCTGGTATGTGGACTGGAACGCACTGAACATAGCTGACGGCAACGATCTGGTCGCTATGGTGCTAAGAGGAGTTGCCTGATGGCTCCACGGCCACGCAATAGTGCGAACAAGCACCTGCCACAGAACCTGTACTTTGATCCACGCCGCTCGACCTACCGCTACCGTCGCCCCAGCGACGGTAAGTGGTTTCAATTCGGTACCGATCGGATCAGGGCCATTGATGCCGCAAAGCAGCTCAACCTGGCCTTTATGCAAGGCGCCGATCTGGTCCGCTCTGTGATGGGCAATCCATCGGGCTCATTTGCGGGTTTTCTGGATAAATACGAAGCCGAGATCTTGCCTCCCCGAGAGTTGGCCAAGGGTACGCTCGGACTGTACGCCGTTCACTTCAGACGCTTCCGAAAGCATTTTGAGGGCAAAGCCGTCGATCAAATAACCATTCGTATGGTTGCCGAATTGCTGGACACACTAACCCCAAGGAGCGCCAATCAAAGTCGCGCTCTGCTGGTAGATATTTTCAATCACGCAGCGTCCAAGGGCTTATGCCCCGACAATCCGGCATCGAGCACCATTAACCGTATCGAGAAGAAGCAACGCAAACGCCATACCGTGGAAGGCCTGAAAGCGATCAGGGAGGTCGCACCACCCTGGCTGCGCAACGCCATAGACTTGGCGCTGATCACTGCTCAACGTCGCTCCGATATTCTGGACATGCGCTTTGACGGTGTTCGGGATGGCTTCCTGTACCTGGTACAAAAGAAAACTGCCAAGGCCAGTGATACTGCGTGGATTCGTTTCAAGGTGACTGACGAGCTGCAGACCGTCATAACCCGCTGCCAGGACAACATCGCCTCCCCTTTCCTGATTCATCGCAAGCCGCAACGACTGCTGCAGAAGCAGGCGCAGACTAAAGAGCACTGGACGAAGGTTGAAGATCGCTTTCTAACGCGCTCTTTTAAAGAGGCCCGGGAACTTGCTGGCTGTTATGCGGAATGGAAAGAAGAGGAAATGCCGGGCTTTCACGAAGTGCGCGCGCTTTCGCTGCACCTGTACAAAAGAGCCGGTAAAGATGGCCAGACAATTGCGGGCCATGCCAGCGAGACCATGACCAAGAACTACCAGAAAGACCACGCCGATGTGATCTGGTCGGATGCGATTCCGGACCTGAATATCAGTGAAATCACCGGATAGTTTTGCGCGCATTTTGCGCCAGTTTTGCGCAGGCCAGAAACGAGAAAGGGGATCAAGCACCTAAGTACTTGATCCCCTTACAGAATATGGTCGGGACGGAGTGATTCGAACACTCGACCCCTAGCACCCCATGCTAGTGCGCTACCGGACTGCGCTACGCCCCGACTAGGCGTTACAACTTGATGGAACGTCGAGGAATATACCTTAAGCTTTTGAAATACGAAAGTATTTTAAAGCCAGATTTATTTACGAAGAACCTGCAGAACGTCCTCCAGTTCGGAGATCGTCTGGCGGATCAATTGTTTGTATTGGGTGGTGTCGTCTTTGGCCTCATCCCCGGAAAGTCGCAGCCGCGCGCCTCCGATGGTGAACCCTTGATCATAAAGCAGTGCACGAATTTGCCGGATCATCAGCACATCCTGTCGCTGATAATACCGGCGGTTTCCGCGACGTTTGACAGGGTTGAGTTGAGGAAACTCTTGCTCCCAGTAGCGCAGCACGTGCGGCTTGACCGCACATAGCTCGCTAACTTCGCCTATGGCGAAGTAGCGTTTGCCCGGAATCGGCGGGAGCTCGTCGTTATGACTTGGTTCCAGCATAAGCCTCTACTCGGGCCTTCAACTTCTGCCCTGGACGAAAGGTGACCACACGGCGAGCCGTGATCGGGATTTCTTCTCCCGTTTTCGGATTGCGGCCAGGCCGCTGTCGCTTGTCACGCAGATCAAAGTTGCCAAAACCTGACAATTTGACCTGTTCATTGTCTTCAAGAGCGTGCCTGATTTCTTCGAAAAACAGCTCGACCAATTCTTTGGCTTCGCGTTTATTCAGGCCCAGCTCTTCATAAAGACGTTCCGCCATTTCAGCTTTCGTCAGAGCCCCCATACGTCACTTCCTTAACGTGGCGTTCAACCTTTTTTCGAGCGAGGTGAGGATGTTTTGTGTCGTGGTGTTCACCTCATCGTCATTAAGAGTGCGCGATGGATGCTGCCAGGTCAAGCCAACTGCAAGGCTTTTTCTATGAGGATCAATGCCTTTACCCTGGTAGACGTCAAATAACCTGAGGTCTGTGAGCCATTCACCTGCATTTTCACGTATTACTTCCAGTACTGCACTGGCAGCAACATCACGATCAGCCAGCAGCGCCAAGTCACGACGCACTTCAGGAAAGCGCGACAACTCCTGGAATTTAGGCATTTTGCCCAACGCTACTTCAGCCAGCACCAGCTCAAAAACGAATACTGGACGATCAAGACCCAGATTTTTTGACAGCTCAGGGTGGATGGCACCGATATAGCCAACTTCGCGACCATCACGTTCGATACGTGCAGTCTGCCCCGGGTGCAATGCCGGGTGCTTGCCCGCTACGAAGGTGAACGAGTCCAGAGCGCCCGCGAAACCCAACACGGCTTCTACATCCGCTTTGACATCGAAGAAGTCAACTACGTCGCGCCCTTGCGCCCAACCCTCAGGAAGACGGCTGCCACAAACCACACCCGACAGCATCGGCTCTTGCTTGAGACCTTCCAGCTGACCGACAAAGCGCAGGCCGCTTTCAAACAAGCGAACGCGATCTTGCTGACGATTCAGGTTGTGCTGCAACGATTTGACCAGGCCCGGCCACAAAGAGGCACGCATAGCAGCCATGTCGTTCGAAATAGGGTTGGCCAACAACAGAGGCTCAACACCCGGGCTGAACAGCTCGAACTGTTTCGGATCAATAAAGCTATAAGTGATCGCTTCCTGATAACCACGAGCTACCAGCAAACGACGCAATTCAGGCAAATCGCTACGTGCTTCAGCCTTGGCCTGCGGAGCCAGGCGGGCTTGCGGATAACGGACTGGCAGACGGTTGTAACCGTAAAGACGAGCCAGTTCTTCGATCAGATCAACTTCAAGGCTGATATCGAAGCGATGGCTAGGCACTTCTACACGCCACTGCCCTGCACCATCAGCCGAAATTGTCAGCCCCAAACCACTGAGCAGACGCTCGACTTCAGCGGAGTCCATTTCCATGCCCAGCATCTGGCTGATACGCGCAGCACGCAAGGTAATCGGCGCGATTGACGGCAGATACTGTTCGTTAACGGTCTCAATGATCGGACCGGCTTCACCGCCAGTGATTTCCAGCAGCAGGCCAGTAGCACGCTCCATGGCTTCACGGGCCAGTTTCCAGTCCACACCACGCTCATAGCGATGCGAAGCGTCAGTGTGCAGACCATAAGAGCGGGCCTTGCCAGCCACAGCAATCTGGTCGAAGAAAGCACTTTCGAGAAACACATCCCGGGTCGAAGCAGATACGCCACTGTGCTCGCCGCCCATCACACCGGCAATGGCCAGCGCACGGGTATGGTCAGCAATCACCAGCGTATCGCTACGCAAAGTGACTTCCTGCCCATCAAGCAATACCAGTTTCTCACCCTCTTCAGCCATGCGCACACGAATGCCACCGTTGATCTCGGCGAGATCAAAAGCGTGCAACGGCTGGCCCAGCTCAAGCATCACGTAGTTGGTGATGTCGACTGCGGCATCGATGCTACGCACATCAGCGCGACGCAGACGCTCAACCATCCATAGCGGAGCAGGCTTCGACAGGTCGACATTGCGAATCACACGCCCCAGGTAACGAGGGCACGCTGCAGGTGCAAGCACTTCTACAGAGCGCACTTCGTCATGCACTGGCGCAACGGTCGCCACTACCGGACGTGTAACCGGGGCCGCATACAACGCACCTACTTCACGGGCCAGACCAGCCAGGGACAAGCAGTCACCCCGGTTAGGGGTCAGGTCGACCTCAATGCTGGCATCTTCGAGATCCAGATAAACGCGAATATCTTCGCCTACCGGTGCATCTGCCGGCAGCTCCATCAAGCCATCATTGCCTTCACCCACTTGCAACTCTGCTTGCGAGCAGAGCATGCCGTTGGACTCAACGCCACGCAGCTTGGCTTTTTTGATTTTGAAGTCGCCTGGCAGTTCGGCACCGATCATGGCGAACGGGATCTTCAGACCCGGGCGCACGTTTGGCGCACCGCATACGACCTGAAAAGTCTCCGAGCCATTGCTGACCTGGCAAACACGCAGCTTGTCAGCATCCGGGTGCTGCTCTGTGCTGAGCACCTCACCGACCACAACGCCACTGAATACACCGGCGGCCGGCGTAACGCTATCGACCTCAAGACCGGCCATCGACAGACGAGCAACCAGCTCATCGCGACCTACCTGCGGGTTAACCCAACCACGCAGCCATTGTTCACTGAATTTCATCCTGCTCTCCTAAGAATTCGTTACGACTAGCGAAATTGCGCGAGGAACCGCAAGTCGTTGTCGAAGAACAGACGCAAGTCGTTCACGCCGTAACGCAGCATGGCCAGACGCTCTACACCCATGCCGAAGGCAAAGCCAGAGAACTCTTCCGGGTCAATCCCGGACATACGCAGCACGTTCGGATGAACCATGCCGCAGCCCATAACTTCCAGCCAGCCAGTCTGTTTGCAGACCCGGCAACCTTTGCCGCTGCACATCACGCACTCCATATCCACTTCCGCGGATGGCTCAGTGAACGGGAAGTACGACGGACGGAAACGGACGGCCAGTTCTTTTTCGAAGAACACTCGCAGAAACTCTTCAATAGTTCCTTTAAGGTCGGCGAAATTAATATCGCGATCTACCAGCAGGCCTTCTACCTGATGGAACATCGGCGAGTGGGTGATATCGGAGTCGCTGCGGTACACACGGCCTGGGCAGACGATGCGGATCGGCGGCTGCTGCGATTCCATGGTGCGGACCTGTACCGGTGAGGTATGGGTGCGCAACAGCATGTTCGCATTGAAATAGAAGGTGTCATGCATCGAACGCGCCGGGTGATGGCCCGGGATGTTGAGCGCCTCGAAGTTGTGATAGTCGTCTTCAACCTCTGGGCCTTCGGCAATGCCATAGCCAATGTGGGTGAAGAACTGCTCGATACGCTCCAGAGTCCGGGTAACCGGATGCAGACCGCCGGAGGTCTGACCACGGCCAGGCAGGGTCACATCAATGGATTCGGCAGACAGTTTGGCGACCAGTTCGGCCTCTTCAAACAGTGCCTTGCGCGCATTGAGAACCTCTGTGACACGCTCCTTGGCAACGTTGATCAGGGCGCCGACCTGCGGCCGCTCTTCAGCCGGCAAATTCCCCAGGGTCTTCATCACCTGAGTCAATTCACCTTTTTTACCAAGGTATAGAACCCGGATTTGCTCCAGGGCATTGATATCTTCAGCGCTTTGCACAGCCTCTAGTGCTTGAGAGACCAGCGCATCCAGGTTTTCCATGTACAGACTCCAGATACAAAATAGGGGAAGAGCTTGAAGGCTCTTCCCCTATTTAAGACGTTTAGCACCTGGGCTCACATAGGTGAGCCCAGGTAACTGTCGGGGGTACTTAAGCCAAGGTGGCTTTAGCTTTCTCGACAATCGCAGCAAACGCCGCTTTTTCGTTCACTGCCAGATCAGACAGAACCTTACGGTCGATCTCGATGGAAGCTTTTTTCAGGCCGGCGATGAAACGGCTGTAGGACAGACCGTTGATACGTGCACCAGCGTTGATACGAGCGATCCACAGAGCGCGGAACTGACGTTTTTTCTGACGACGGTCACGGTAGGCGTATTGGCCTGCCTTGATTACCGCTTGCTTGGCAACACGGAATACGCGTGAGCGTGCGCCGTAGTAGCCTTTAGCCAGTTTCAGAATTTTTTTGTGACGTTTACGGGCGACAACGCCACGCTTTACACGAGCCATGAGTTACTTCCTCTATTCTTGACCGAAATTAGCAAAGGCGCAGCATGCGCTTCACTTTTGCCACGTCAGACGGATGCAGCAAGCTGCTACCGCGCAATTGACGCTTACGCTTAGTCGACATTTTGGTCAGGATGTGGCTCTTGAAAGCGTGCTTGTGCTTGATGCCGTTAGCAGTTTTCAGAAACCGCTTAGCAGCACCACTCTTAGTTTTCATCTTTGGCATGTTCGGTACTCCGCATTCAGTTGATAAACATAATCAAAAGGCCTGCCGTGCCCTAGTGATTACTTCTTCTTTTTCGGGGCGATGACCATAATCAGCTGGCGTCCTTCCATCTTAGGATGCTGTTCGACGGTCCCGTATTCAAGCAGGTCACCTTCAACCCGCTTCAACAGTTCCATACCCAGCTCCTGGTGGGCCATCTCACGACCACGGAATCTCAACGATACCTTGGCCCTGTCCCCATCACTCAGGAAACGTACCAGGTTGCGCAGTTTTACCTGGTAATCCCCTTCCTCCGTCCCTGGACGAAACTTGATTTCTTTAACCTGGATCTGTTTCTGGTTTTTCTTTGCAGCGGCAACCTGTTTCTTCTTTTCGAAGATAGATTTGCCGTAGTCCATCAGCTTACAAACTGGGGGTACTGCATCAGCGGAAATTTCCACCAAATCCAGTTTGGCCTCTTCAGCTTTAAGAAGCGCGTCTTCAATTGACACAATCCCAAGCTGCTCGCCTTCAGCCCCAATTAACCGAACCTCGCGTGCCGAGATATTCTCGTTGATCGGGGCCTTCGGTGCAGCTCGTTTATCTTGTCTCATTTCACGCTTAATAATAATTACTCCGAATCATGGCGACCACGCCGGGAAACCGCTTGTGCGAGGAATTCAGCGAATTGCGCGACGGGCATCGAGCCCAGGTCAGCACCTTCACGTGTACGCACAGCGACAGTCTGCATCTCGACTTCCCTATCTCCAATAACCAAGAGGTAAGGAACCTTGAGCAAAGTATGCTCACGGATTTTAAAGCCGATCTTTTCATTTCTCAAGTCAGACTTGGCACGAAATCCGCTCTGATTGAGAGTTTTTTCAACTTCGAGGGCAAAATCTGCCTGTTTATCAGTGATATTCAGGATCACTGCCTGGGTTGGCGCAAGCCACGCAGGGAAGGCACCTTCGTAATGCTCGATCAAAATACCGACAAAGCGCTCGAACGATCCAAGGATCGCGCGGTGCAGCATAACGGGATGCTTACGACTGTTGTCTTCGGACACATATTCTGCGCCAAGACGGATCGGCAGGTTGAAATCGAGCTGTAAGGTACCACATTGCCAGACACGACCCAGACAATCTTTCAGAGAAAATTCGATCTTGGGACCGTAGAAAGCACCTTCACCCGGCTGCAAATCGTACGCCAGGCCAGCACTGTCAAGGGCTGAAGCCAAGGCGCTTTCAGCGCGATCCCACAACTCATCAGAACCAACGCGCTTTTCAGGACGGGTCGAAAGCTTGAGTTCAATGTCCTTGAAACCGAAATCTGCATACACATCGAGTGTCAGCTTGATGAACGCTGCCGACTCGGCCTGCATCTGCTCTTCAGTACAGAAAATGTGTGCGTCGTCCTGAGTAAACGCACGAACACGCATGATGCCATGCAGTGCGCCCGATGGCTCATTACGGTGACATGCGCCAAATTCGGCCAGACGCAGCGGCAATTCACGGTAGCTTTTCAGCCCCTGATTGAATACCTGCACGTGACAAGGACAGTTCATCGGCTTGATCGCGTAATCGCGGTTTTCCGACTCGGTGGTGAACATGTTTTCAGCGTAGTTAGCCCAGTGACCGGACTTTTCCCACAAGCTGCGATCAACTACCTGAGGAGTTTTAATCTCCAGATAGCCGTTTTCGCGCTGAATCTTGCGCATGTACTGCTCAAGTACCTGGTAAAGCGTCCAGCCATTCGGGTGCCAGAACACCATCCCCGGCGCTTCTTCCTGGGTGTGGAACAACCCCAGGCGCTTGCCGATTTTACGGTGATCACGCTTTTCAGCTTCTTCAATACGCAGGACATAGGCTGCGAGCTGCTTCTTGTCAGCCCATGCAGTGCCATAGATACGCTGCAATTGCTCGTTTTTGGCATCGCCGCGCCAGTAGGCACCGGACAGCTTGGTGAGCTTGAACGACTTCAAGAAGCGCGTATTCGGAACGTGAGGTCCGCGGCACATGTCGACGTATTCTTCATGGAAGTACAGACCCATGGCCTGCTCGTTCGGCATGTCTTCAATCAGGCGCAGCTTGTAGTCTTCACCACGCTGGGCAAAAAGCTCGATCACTTCAGCACGCGGCGTCACTTTCTTGATGACGTCGTAGTCTTTTTCGATCAATTGCTGCATACGCGCTTCAATAGCGGCCATGTCATCCGGAGTAAACGGACGCTCATAGGCGATATCGTAATAAAAGCCTTCGTCGATAACAGGTCCGATTACCATTTTGGCTGTCGGATACAGCTGCTTGACTGCATGCCCCACCAAGTGAGCACAAGAGTGACGAATGATCTCCAGCCCCTCTTCATCCTTGGGAGTGATGATTTGCAAGGTGGCGTCATTTTCGATCACATCACAGGCATCAACCAGTTTGCCGTCGACTTTGCCGGCTACCGTGGCCTTGGCCAGGCCTGCGCCAATTGAAGCAGCTACTTCGGCTACAGATACTGGATGATCAAATGTACGTTGACTGCCGTCGGGAAGAGTAATAGTTGGCATGGCGCCTCCTCTCCTAGTGGTGACCCCTACCAAAGGTCACGTGGGTTGGGATGAGCCAGTACGCGATTCGGAGGTATGCCTGCCTCACAGTGGCAGGAGCCTTGCGGCCAACCGTAAACCGAACCAGAGTGACTGGAGTTCAAATAAAATAGGTTAATGGCTCTGCTTCGCGGCTCAGGAGCACACAACAACAGAAAAACGCCAAGGGCGGCATGCTAGCACAGAAGAATGAACGCCGCCCTCTCCACCGCTGTTCACTGAAAGCAATAAGGCGGTTTTTGCAAAATGGTGAACTTGAGCTGCACTATCCCCTCAGATACTCAGTGAAACAAATACAGCTTTAACGCCTATAAGGAGAATCACATGCGCTTGACTCACCTGCTTGCCCTCGTTGCACCACTGGCATTCCTCTTACCCCTCAGTGCCCAGGCCGATAACTGGCCCGCCGGTGCAAAAGAGGCATACATGAAGGATTGCACTGCAGCGGCCAGCCAAAGTGTCGATCAGAAAACCGCCCAGCAGCATTGCGCATGCGGTGCAGAAAAAATTTCCGAGAAGTTTTCGACTGCCGAGATCAAAGAGTTGATGAGCAAGACAAAAATGCCGAGCGTAGAGCTGCGGACCAAGGCTCTGGATGCTATTCAGGCCTGCCGGGCAACAAAATAGAGCCTGTTCAGGGGCTGATTTAAGCCTTGAGCAGAGCAAAAACGACCATAAAACGTCTTTTTGCTAAAAAAAATGCATCCTTTACTGCTTTTTTTCGAAGCTGCTTTAGCCATGAAACCCCCATAAAACGGGGACTTAAGGCATTTCAAGCGCCAGACAAATGCTAACAATGATGCAAACTGCCACTCAGGGGGGCTCCCAAACCGCACATTTCGACTATGATAGCTCGGTGTGCCCAGTTGGCCTGAGCAGCACAGTACTACTGAAAATATAAGTTTCTTGGAGATACACCATGTCTAATCGCCAAACCGGCACCGTAAAATGGTTCAACGATGAAAAAGGCTTCGGCTTCATCACTCCTCAAGGTGGCGGTGACGACCTGTTCGTACACTTCAAAGCTATCGAAAGCGACGGTTTCAAAAGCCTGAAAGAAGGCCAGACTGTTTCCTTCGTGGCTGAGAAAGGCCAAAAGGGTATGCAAGCTGCGCAGGTTCGTCCGGAGTAAATCTCCTTCGAACAAAAAAACCCCGTCCATGTGACGGGGTTTTTTATGCCTGCTCCAACGCTAAACGGGCTTAACCGCAGTTGACGCGGGTAATGATCGCGTTGTCATCTGCATTAAGATTCAAGCGGTCAGAGCGGTACTCAAGCGTCATGATGTCGTGTGGCAACAAGATCCGTGCATTCTGCGCGCCGGCCTTGACACGAGCCTGCTCCAGCAGCCCTGGCGACGCTTTCTGGCCGATCACAAATGCAGCTGCCTTAGCATCGCAACGACCACTGTTGGCCTCGGCGACAGGCTCTTTTGCTGTGCCCGGCGTGCTACAGCCAGACAGCGCTACAACCGCCAACAACGAACCCAATGTCACTAGCTTCCAAGACATGAAGCCTCCTTAAGATAAATAGTCGAAACCTTTGCGACAGTAATTCCGCAGATAGGTTGCACAGAGTCTCACGGTAAAAAACATTAACCGCAGGGCACAAGATATTGCCCGAGCGAAAAACAAGTGCACAGACCTAATAGTGACGGAATGTGTACACCTGCTAGTAAACATCAATGTAATCAAAAGGGGGGCGCGGCCAGTTGTCCTTCAGGGCGTTGTGGATCTGCATCACCCAGACCTCATCGCTTGCAGCTATCTTCCCGACATACCCCGATCCCGCGGCCCAGGTTTCAAGCCTGAAAAGTAGCTCGTCGATGTCTGTGCCACCTACGACACTTGACGAAATATAGGCAATGCCTGCCTTAGTCACGCGTAACTGAGTATGTACATCGTCACTGGCCGAGGCCAACAACCTGCGGACCGCATCAACCGTCAGCGCCTCAGGGTCGTTCAAATCAATTTGCATGTGCAGGTTCCGCCCTCAAAATCCCGAGTGTGGCACGCACACCGATCACATGCGAAAGTTGAAGCGCCAAAAGCTGCGGATCATGCTTAACTTTGAGCCCCAGATAGCATCAGCATGGCTTTTTGCTAAAATCGCGTTTCCCACCCCCCTCTTGAGATACCCATGACAACAGTCACCATCGATGCAGACATCAAAGCCAAATGGCCTCAAGGACAGTGCTCCTATAGCCCTGGAAGCCCGGAAGAGCTGGCCATCATCGGTATCGACCTGTTAGTCAAAGAGCTCGGCACCGAGTCGGCCAAAGCCTTTGTCAGCCAAATTTTCGAAAAGTACAAAGACCCCGACTTTACGAAAGTGACATAAGCCGACACAGGCTCAAGTCAGTTCAGCCGCCCCAGGCGCGCAGTCAGCAAATCAAAAAAGCCCTGGGCGTCGCCGTTCTCAACCCAAAAAGCGTTTTTTGGCTGTTTTAACGTGTCATACCAGTCTGCAATTGTTTGACCGAAGGTTGGGCCTTCGCGGGTATCGACGACCAAATTAACCTCTCGCCCGGAAAACAGCTCGGGCTTGAGCAGATAGGCAATCACACTGGCATCGTGTACCGGACCTCCTGGCAGTCCGTAATGCGCCATATCGTTCTTCACGTACTCATTCAAAATATCGCCAACCAATTTGCCGGCCGTATTGCCCAGCGAAGCAATTTGTTTCAGGCGTTGGTCGCTGGTCAGGATCTTGTGCGTCACATCAAGCGGGACATAAACCAGCTTGACGCCACTTTTCAGCACCACGTCTGCAGCATGGGGATCGGCGTAGATATTGAACTCGGCTACAGGAGTGATATTGCCGCCGTTGAAATGAGCACCGCCCATGACCACGACCTCCTTGATGCCCTTGGTGATATCAGGCGCCTGAATCAAGGCCAGCGCCAGGTTGGTTTGTGGCCCGAGCATGGCAATAGTGACACTGCCAGGCCTGGCTGCGCGTAACGTATCGATCAGGTAGTTGACTGCATTGGCCTGCTCAAGCCCTTTCGCAGGCTCGTGCACCGGCACACCCGTAACACCTTCCTGACCATGAATGTTCTCGGCGTAGATAGGCGTGCGCACCAGGGGTTTTGGAGCCCCGGCATAGACGGGAACCTCTTCACGACCAGCCCACTCCCGGGCAAGACGTGCATTGCGCGAAGTTTTGTCCAGGCGAACGTTACCCGCCACAGTGGTAATCCCCAGCACATTGAGCTGCTCGGGCGAGGCCAGCGCCAACAGCAATGCAACGACGTCATCAGCCCCGGGGTCAGTGTCGATGATCAGATCAATTTTGTCGGCAGCTTGAACACTAGAAATACTGAGAACGGACAAAAACAAGACACTCCTGATCAGATGATGAAAAATTTGCTTAAAACGCGACATGACTAACTCCTTGTATGATTTTTTAAAAAGTAACCCCTGCGATCAAAGCGATATTGCTGTAAGGACGGCACTCTCCCGTACGAACAATCACTTTTGCTTGCTGGCATAACTCCTTGAACTCACTGTGAGCGAGCAAATTCCTGCCCCCCAAATCGCCCCGACTGTTGTGCAGGTCGATGCCTGACAATGCCGCGCAAGGCGCTAGCAGCAGCTCGTGCGCCAGCACATGACTTTGCACCTGCATCTCACTGAGCACCGTGCTCAGCGTACTGCAAAAATCCGGCACCCCCTGCGTCAGCGCCAGATCAATCAGATCAACGCCCTTGGGCACTGGCAAACCGGCGTCAGCAATAATGACGATGTCACCATGCCCCAGCGAGGCAATAGCCCGAGAGAGCGCGATGTTGAGCAAAGGTGTTTTCTTCATGACGAGGCAAAGTCCTTTATATCCTGCAACCCGGGAATAGAGGGCTGCGCACCTGCACGGGTCACTGACAAGGCGGCCGCGGTCTGGGCAAAGCGGATCGCTTCGTCCTCCCCTTTGCCTGCGGCCAGCGCGGCCGAAAAGGCACCTACAAAGGTGTCACCGGCGGCAGTTGCATCTACAGCCTCTACCTTGGGGGCTGCAAAGTGCACGACCCGCTGCGCACTGACCAGCAATGCACCTTGCGACCCCAGCGTCACAATGATGTTGCTCGCCCCTAGTGCCATCAGGCTGCGCGCAGCCAATTCTGCGGACTCAAGGGAGTCGACTGGCACCCCGCTGAGTGCCCGGGCCTCACTTTCATTCGGGATCAAGTAATCAACCAGTGCATACCATTGCACCGGTAACGGCCCGCTGGCGGGAGCTGGATTGAGGACGACAATTTTATCCAGTTCACGCCCGCGCTTGAGGACATGACCGACCGTATCCATCGGCACCTCAAGCTGGCAAATAATGACCTTCGCCCCTTGCAGCATGCCGTCAACCGTCATGATGTCTTGAGCGTCGAGACAGCCATTGGCACCCGGCACCACCACTATGGTGTTCTGACTGTCGGTATCCACCACGATCAGCGCGACACCACTCGCACCCTGCGCCACAGTACGCACCGCCTGACAGTCGATGCCCTCGGCCTCCAGCCCCTCACGCAGTTGCACGCCGTACGCATCGGTGCCTACGCACCCGACCATAGCCACGCTTGCACCCAGACGCGCTGCCGCCACCGCCTGGTTCGCCCCCTTGCCGCCATGGACGGTGCCAAAGGCCTGCCCGAAGACTGTTTCACCCGGACGCGGCAGGCGCTCTGCACGGGTGACCAGGTCCATATTGAGGCTGCCAACCACCACTACATTTGCTTGCATGTATCGACACTCATCCATTGGATTTGCAGGAGGGTTGCACCGGCGCCCCGACATAGGCTGCTGTCGACTCTCGCAACACGATACTTGGCGTCACAATTCGCTGCTCCACCGCCCGCCCGGGCGATGCAATACGACGCAACAATAACTGCGCTGCCATTTCACCCAGTTGCAAAATCGACTGGCCGACGGTCGTCAGCGCCGGGTAGACATAGCGACTCATCTGCACATCATCAAAGCCTATGACTGACAGCTGGTCCGGTACTCGAATATTGCGCTCGGCAGCAGCCCGCAAAACGCCGATGCCCATCATGTCGTTGCAGGCGAAAATAGCCGAAGGCCGGTCGTTTTCCAGCAGCCTGACAGCCGCCTGATAACCCCCGACACTGCTGAAATCACTCTCGATCATCCAGGCCCCGGGCGCTGAAATTCCGGCTTCTGCCAACGCCCGCAGATAACCGGCAGTTCGTAGCTGCGCCACACGGGTGATTGCAGGGCCACCAATACAGGCAATGGCCCTGTGCCCCAGATCGAGTAAATGACGGGTGGCCAGATAGGCCCCCAGCTCGTGATCGATCCGCACCAGATCGGCATCGATACCTTCGAGATTGCGATCGACGATGACCATGGGCGTTCGTACACCGACCAGACCGCTCGCCAGCCCGAGGTCTCCACCGGCCGAGGCCACAACCAGCCCATCCACGCGCTTCTCAAGCAATACCCGCAGATAATTGCGCTGCTTGTCAGGATCATCGTCGCAGTTGCACAAAATGACGCAGTAATTGTTGCGCTCGCAATAGTCTTCGATACCTCGCGCCAACTCGGCGAAGTACGGGTTCAGGCTGTTGGCCACCAGCAACCCGATAGTCGCAGTGGTCTTGGCCTTCAAGGAGCGCGCGACAGCACTGGGCACATAATCAAGACGCGCAATGGCCTCCTCCACCTTTAAACGCACCGGCTCACTCACCGGGCGCGTTTTGTTCAGGACATGTGAAACCGTGGTGTAAGAAATGCCGGCCATAGCAGCGACATCTTTAATGGTTGCCATTATTCAGTTCCGTCGCCGTGCACGTTGACTGCGGTAAGTATCCAGGACCACTGCCATCACTATGACAGCACCGGTAATAATACGCTTTGTCGGCTCGGTTGCGCCGATTTGAGCCAGCCCCGCGGCCAATACCGAAATGATCAGCACCCCAAAAAAAGTGCTGATGACGGAGCCGCGCCCGCCCATCAAACTCGTTCCCCCGATCACCACCGCAGCAATAACCTGCAACTCAAGCCCCGACCCCGCATTGGGGTCTGCGGCTTCCAGGCGCGATATCTGAAACAACGCAGCTACGCCTGCAAGCAATCCCATCAAGCTGAAGACCAGGATCTTGTACGGTTTGGGATTGATACCGGACAGGCGAACGGCTTCCTCGTTAGTGCCGATCCCGATCAGATAACGGCCAAACACCGTACGCGTCAGCACCGCCTGAGCCACGACAATGATCAGCAACGCAATGATGAAAGAAGGCGAAATGCCAAATGCAATCGGGTTCGACAACCAGGCGAAAGCATCGCCTATGTAGGCCGTACGTGAGCCCGTCATTTGATAGGCCGCGCCCCGGGCCATTTCCAGAACGCCCAATGAAACAATAAAGGAAGGAATTCGCCAGGCGACACTGATCGACCCCGTGATCGTACCTGCCAGCGCAGCACAAGCCATGCCCAGCAAAGCCGCAGGCAAAATGCCCCAGCCCCACCCCAGAATTGCCACACTGACCGCTGACGCCGCCAATGCCAGTACCGACCCTACCGACAGGTCGATTCCACCAATGATCAATACAAACGTCATCCCGACAGACAGCACCATCAAGTCCGGAATCTGATTGGCCAGCGTGCTCAACGTGTCGTAGGAAAAGAAGTGATCGCTAAGACTTGAGAACAGCACAATCATGGCCAGCAAGGCGCCAGCCAGCCCCAGATAAGTGCCGGTTCCGTAATAGTTGCGTGCACTTTTTTGCACGGCGGCGGTGGACTTCATGAGGCTTCCTTTGGCGTTGCTTCTGCGAGCAACGCATCTCGTGTTTGATAACCTGCAAAAGCGGCTGCCAGCAGCTGCTCCTGACTCCAGTTGTTACGCTCGAACGTTTCTATCAGGCGCCCTGCTGACAGCACACCGATACGATCACAGATCAACATCAGTTCACGCAGGTCACTTGATACCACCACCAGCGCCCTGCCCTGACGGGTCAGCTCACCAAGCAGACGGTAGATATCAAACTTGGCACCGATATCGATGCCACGGGTGGGCTCATCAAACAGCAAAACCGTACAGTCGCGTTCCAGCCAGCGGCCGATGACCACCTTCTGCTGGTTACCGCCGGAAAGTTGCGACACCACTTGCCCGGGCCCTGAACTGCGGATGCCCATCGCGTCGATCTGGCGTTGCGCCAGCGCAGCCTCCTGCACACCGCTCACCAGCCCCAGACTGGAAACCCGGTGCATATTGCCCAAGCCTATGTTGGCACTGATCGACTGGGTCAATAGCAGGCCCTCACCTTTGCGGTCTTCGGTAATCAGGGCTATCCCTTGTTTGACGGCCTGCGCCGGAGAGCGGATCTTGACCACCTGCAGCGGGGACCCGACTGCAACGGTGCCGCTATCTGCCAGATCAGCACCGTAGATCAACCGCAAGAGCTCGGTCCGCCCGGCTCCGATCAAACCTGAAATGCCAAATATTTCGCCCTTTCTGACTTCAAATGAGACATCCCGCACCTTGTCTGACCGACCCAGCGCCGAGACCCTGAGCGCTGTCTCACCCAACTGGCGCGTCCCGAGCTCCAATGCATCGCCCAGTTCGCGCCCTACCATCAGATGGACCAATTGTTCGCTGCTGTAGTTGGCTATCGGCTCAACACACACCAGGCTGCCATCACGCAGCACAGCAATGCGCTGCGCCACCCGCGCCAGCTCTTCCAGCCGATGGGAGATGTAAATAATTGCCACGCCGCGAGCCTGAAGCCGCTCGATCTGAACAAACAGCATCTCGACTTCACGGGCCGTCAGCATGGCCGTCGGCTCATCCAGGATCAGCACATGGCAATCGCCAATCAAATTACGGGCGATTTCCACCATTTGCTGGTGACCAATGCCAAGATCGCCGACCAATGTGTCAGGGTCTATGGACTCCAGGCCTACCTGAGCCATTGCTTCAATGGCGGACTTGCGCAATTGCCTGCGATTGATCCAGCCCAGGTGGCCGGGCAGATTATCCAGAAACAGGTTCTCGGCCACGGTCAGGGTGGGGAGCAGATTGAGCTCCTGCATGACCATACGCACCCCCTGTCGCTCAGCTTCTGAACGACTGCCTGGCGTGTAGGCATGGCCATTGAATTGCATCTGCCCCTGAGTCGGTAACTCCAGACCGGCGATGACTTTTGACAGCGTGCTTTTTCCGGCGCCATTTTCGCCCGTCAAGGCCAGCACTTCACCGCGATACAACGCCAGATCGATGCCCGTCAAAACGGGTTGCGTATAGGTTTTGCCGATCCCGCTGACTGACAGGACCACGCTGGCATTGGGAGCAGACATAAAACTTCTCCGGGCACCTGCCCGACCGGGCAGGTGTCTGTGACAGCGAATGGGACTATTTTTTGGTTATCAGCTCGACCGGAGTATCAATCACGCCATCCTTGAGGTTCTCCACCGGCTCGTTCTTGAGCAGCTTGAGCGCGGTCTGGATGCCATAAACGGCCTGTTCGGCAGCCGCCTGATCAGCCGTGGCAAGCACACGGCCGTCCTCCAGCATCGGCTTGATCGCATCAATATTGTCATAGCCCACGACTTGCACCTTGCCTGCTTTACCCGCCGCACGGATTGCCGACACTGCCCCTACGGCCATGTTGTCATTGCCCGCCAGCAGCGCCTTCAGGTTCGGATATTCACTGAGCATGGCCGCAGCTTTTTTGTTGCCACCGTCGATTTCCCAGTCGCCCGATTGCGTCGATACAATTTTCATCCCTGCGGCGTCCATTGCATCCTTGAAGCCTGCGGTACGCATTTGCGCATTGGTGGTGGTCGATACACCTTCAATGATGCCCACCTCATCGCCCGGCTTCAGCTGCTTCGCCAGATAGTCCCCGACTTCACGCGCGCCCTTTCTGTTGTTCGGGCCCACGAACGGTACTTCGATACCTTTGCTTTTCAGCACTTCGGGGTCGAGCTGGTTATCGATATTGACCACTACGATTCCGCGATCCCGGGCTTTCTTGATCGCCGAAACCAGTGCTTTGGAGTCTGCAGGAGCAATTACCAGCGCATCGACTTTGGCAATGATCATCTGATTGATTATGTCAATTTGACCGGCTGTGTCGGTTTCATTCTTGATTCCGTTGGAGACCAGATCGAAATCCGCAGAATGAGCCTTTTGATAGGCCTTGCCACCGTCCTGCATAGTGACAAAGAACTCGTTGGCCAACGACTTCATCACCAAACCCACCTTGGGTTTTTGAGCAGTATCGGCGTGAGCGACAGAGAGGGTCAGGGAGGCTGCGGCCAACATGGCGACAGCGAGAAGGCGTCCAGCAAAGGGCAGCTTCATGGCAGTAACTCCGATCTTATGATTATTGTGAGCAACGTCCGGCCCGGATAAAGCCTGAAAAAATACAGGGTCAGAGCCCAGAGAATACGGCTCTAAAAGCACCGCGCAAACGTTTGCTTGAACCTCACTATGTAAAGCGGTTGGTTTTTTGTCAACGTGAAAAACAGACTGTAACGAGCCGACAAGCGGTCGAGTCTCCGAACAAATAACCGCCCGCTGTTCGGAAAACCGTCCAGAACTGCCCAATGTAAAAAACAAACAATAATTTATTCATATAAATCAAATAGTTAGATGCATCAAAAATACACTTTGCAGTGGCACAGTTAGTGCTTTGTTAGGCAGCGCGTGCGCAAGAGAAGGCACGTGCGGTGCTCGATGTCGGTACATCAGCAAGCCCACCAATAAGAGAGAAAATAATGAAACCTGCTGTGTTAAAAACCATTGTTCCGGCCGCCCTGGCCTTTCTGTTGGCCATGCCTGCCGTTCAGGCACAAGAGACCACCAAACCTAACGTTGTCATCCTGGCAACCGGCGGCACCATTGCCGGCGCAGGTGCCAGCGCAGCCAACAGCGCGACCTACACCGCCGCCAAAGTGGGTATCGACCAACTGATTGCCGGTGTTCCCGAACTGAGCCAATTGGCAAACGTACGCGGCGAGCAAGTCATGCAAATCGCGTCCGAAAGCATCACCAACGACAATTTGCTGCAATTGGGCCGTCGCGTCGCCGAACTGGCTGACAGCGAGGATGTCGATGGCATCGTCATCACTCACGGCACCGATACCCTCGAAGAAACGGCCTACTTCCTCAACCTGGTCGAAAAAACCGACAAGCCGATCATCGTCGTCGGCTCCATGCGCCCGGGCACTGCCATGTCCGCAGACGGCATGCTCAACCTGTACAACGCCGTGGCGGTAGCCGGCAGCAAAGAAGCACGGGGCAAAGGTGTACTGGTCACCATGAACGACGAGATCCAGTCGGGCCGTGATGTCACCAAATCAATGAACATCAAGACCGAAGCATTCAAGAGCCCTTGGGGCCCGCTCGGCATGGTGGTTGAAGGTAAATCTTACTGGTTCCGCTTGCCGGCCAAGCGTCACACCATGGATTCCGAGTTCGACATCAAAAACATCAAGTCCCTGCCAAACGTAGGCATCGCCTACTCCTATGGCAACGTCGACGACACTGCCTACAAAGCCTTTGCACAGGCCGGCGCCAAAGCCATCATCCACGTTGGCACAGGCAACGGTTCCGTGTCCTCGCGTGTAGTGCCTACCCTGCAGGCCCTGCGCAAAGACGGCATCCAAATCATCCGTTCTTCCCACGTTAATAACGGCGGATTCGTACTGCGTAACGCAGAACAACCTGACGACAAATACGACTGGGTTGTCGCCCACGACCTGAACCCGCAAAAAGCCCGCATCCTGGCCATGGTCGCCCTGACCAAAACCCAAGACAGCAAAGAACTGCAGCGGATGTTCTGGGAGTATTGATCTGATCCACGCCGGACACTGCCCAGTGTCCGGCGTTGAAACCACTCAACCTCCCCGGTGAGTGGTCCAATTAATTGATTTTTCTCCCCTTCTCGCACTAAACCGAAAAAACGCAGTCCGATCCGCAGCCAAATGAATTCAAACAGTTGCCAAATCCCATACAGTTAAATACTGTATGCCCATACAGCAACCAAGGATCGCATCATGGCTAAAAAACCGGTCAAAGCGCCACCCCTTCCAAGCCCCTACGAAATTTTCGGAACCCGCATACAAAAAATCATCAGCTCGCCTAAAGCTCAAAAAGACAAAATGGCGGTGCTTGAACGACTGGAGGGCGACAATCCCGAATTCTGGGAGCGCCTGTTAGAAGAGATCTCCGAAAACGACAATGTCACAATCGCCCATCGCGATGATGGCGGGGTCAATGTTTTCTGGACCGTACCAGAGGAAGATTGAGTCAATGAGGGTTCGTATACTGGCATTAGCCAGCCTCTTTACCGCTATAAGTGCCCATGCTGCGGCTCCGCAGACCTTCAGCGAAGCCAAGAAAGTCGCCTGGAAACTCTATGCACCACAGTCCACCGAGTTCTATTGTGGCTGTAAATACACCGGCAACCGGGTGGATCTCAAAGCCTGCGGGTATGTACCCAGGAAGAACGCCAATCGTGCAGCCCGTATCGAGTGGGAACACATAGTTCCCGCCTGGCAAATTGGCCACCAGCGCCAATGCTGGCAAAGCGGCGGTCGAAAAAACTGCACCCGCCACGACCCGGTCTACAAAGTGGCAGAGGCCGACCTGCACAACCTGGTGCCCAGCATCGGCGAGGTCAACGGAGACCGAAGCAACTTCAGTTTTGGCTGGCTCCCCGCGCAGGCGGGCCAATACGGTTCATGCCTGACCCAGGTCGACTTCAAAGCCAAGAAGGTCATGCCCCGGCCGTCAATTCGCGGCATGATTGCACGCACCTACTTCTACATGAGCAAACGCTACGACCTGCGCCTGTCCAAGCAAGATCGGCAACTGTATGAAGCGTGGAACAAGACCTATCCGGTCCAGGCCTGGGAGCGTCAACGGAATCAGGCCGTAGCCTGCGTCATGGGCCGTGGTAACGAGTTCGTCGGCCCGGTCAACCTCAAAGCCTGCGGCTGACAGCATTGCCTGCGCCACGCCTTGAACCCTGAACACCGGCAGGGTTCAAGGCAGCTTGCACTCCCGTAACCGACCTCTTTAACCCGCTCATTTGTTGCTGAACCGGCATTGCTCAACTATTACTCAGGGAATGATAAAGCACCCACGATTTGACCAGAGACAACAGGTAGTCAACGAGCTCGTCCAGCGTATCGAAAGCGGTCTATTGGCAGACGGCCATCCCCTCCCCGGCGAAGAGCAACTAGCCCTGGAACTGCGGGTTAGCACCGGCACGCTACGCGAAGCGCTGGCCGAGCTGGAAAGGCGCAGATACATCGCCATGCAGGCCGAAGGCAGCGCCATCGTCACCTACGACGGCATTACCCTCGACCAGAATAACGGCTGGACTCAGGCCCTGGCCAACACAGGCGCCAGGATCTGCACTGAGCTTCTGCAACTCCAGACCCTGGAGCGCCCGGAGCTGGCACCTCAATTTGGCTTGAGCCGATTCGTCATTCTGGTTCGCCGCCGCCGTGACAATGACACCGCCATTTCCCTGGAGCGCTCGCTCATGCCCGCCACCGGCGGCCTCGAAGGCCTGCCACGAACCGGACTGATAGATGACTCGCTGACTATCACTTTGGCCGCCTACGGCTTTGTAGCCGAGAGCGGTGATCAATGGATCAGCGCGGCCCCCCTCGGTGCAGAAGACGCGTTGCTCCTGGGACGAACCGCAGGAACCGTTTTCCTCAAGGCCCTGCGCACAACTTTCGACCGGCACGGGCGCTTTATGGAACAGGTAGAAAGCTGGCTGGATCCTCAGCACTTCCGGATGTACCAATCTCTGGGCGCCAAAGGCATTGATCACACCTGATGATGCCGTGACCCGGTGTACTGCCTGCAAAAAACCCATCCGCAATCCGACCAAAGACTGCAAGTGAATCTCTACAAAAACTTCATGAAACGCTGGAAAAAGCCCAAAGTGCTGTTTTAACCTTACACTTTGGCTCCCCTCCCGAGACACCAGCGCCCGATACCTCCTGCAAGAGGTCGGGCTACTTGCGTGCATGCAGGGGAGCGCTCTCCTGACTTGTGACGATACTTTTGAAACTCATCATTATTGCTGTTTACGTTTTGTCCATTGCGCATGTGCACCTGCGGGGCAAAGTTCGCCATAAACTGGGGCGCCAGCTGAGCGATCACTCGACCTTCCTGGCGCCCATCAACTGCTTCCTGTATTTGTTCTCCAAAGTTCCCAGCCAGCCTTATTTGAAACCGGCAGATTTCCCGCAGTTACAACCCTTGCAGGATCACTGGATGGAGATCCGCGACGAAGCGCGCAACTTGATGCAGGCAGGCGAAATCAAACGATCTGAGCAACCGAATGATGTCGGTTTCAACTCGTTCTTCAAGAGTGGCTGGAAGCGCTTTTATCTCAAGTGGTATGGCGACAATCATCCGTCGGCAGTTGAAATGTGCCCACGCACCATTGAGCTGCTCAACGGTATCGGCATCATCAAGGCGGCCATGTTTGCCGAGTTGCCACCCGGTTCAAAGCTGGTACGTCATCGCGACCCTTATGCGGGCTCGTTGCGCTTTCACCTGGGCCTGGACACCCCGAATGATCCGGGCTGCTATATCAACGTCGACGGGCAGAACTACTCCTGGCGTGACGGCGAAGCCGTGATGTTTGACGAAACCTTCATCCATTACGCCGAAAACACCACCGCTGAAAATCGCATCATCCTGTTCTGCGATGTGGAGCGCCCCATGCAATATCGCTGGGCAGCAGCCTTCAATCAGTGGTTCAGCCGCACGGTCATGGCGTCGGCCAGCGCCCCCAATGATACCGGCGATAAAACCGGAGCCCTGAACCGCGCGTTTACCAGGCTGTACAAAATCCGCCTGCGCGGCAAGGAACTGAAAAAACGCAATCGCACGCGCTACTACCTGGAAAAATGGGCGATTTTCGGCGGCTTGATGGCGTTGTTTCTGGTCATCTAGCCCCTCTGCCTCGCGATGCGCTTGAGGCTATCGCGAGGCAGGCTCGCTCCTACCGAGCAGATGCCACCGCCACAAGGTGCCCAGCAACCCCGCCACTCACACTATGAGCAGGTACTCACCTGACAATCAGCGGTGGCAAGGTCCCCAGTAGTGAAACAGCAGCCACGGCCATCAAGCCAAATAACCACTCAAGCGCCACACTGTTGCGCAAGACAGCAAAGTGGCCAGCGCGGCTCATCAGCAGATTGAACAACGCCAGCAACAGCATCACGCCAACCAGGGCCACTTTAATCAGCAGGATCAGTGCGAAACCTTCGAACAGCGGCGTAGGCCAAAGTGCACCTGTCAGAACCCGGGTATTGATAAGACCGGTCACAATGATCCCGGCCACCAGCACAAACCCCAGATTGCTGAAGCGCCGCAGCACCCGATCCACACTTTGCCCGGCAGGACGAGTGAGCAGCAGCAACAACCCCGACAAGCCGCCAACCCAGGCCCCGACACACATCAGGTGAATGAACTGGTTGAGCATCAGCAGTTGACCGCGCCAGCCATCCAGCATCGCGCCATGCCCCACTGGCGCCAGGGTGGCCAGCAACAGCACGCTGAAGATCCACGCGGCCTTAAAACGGGAATTTGCATAAAGCGCAACGAGCAACAACACATTGAACAGCAGGTGCCCGGCCCAGACCTGACCAAAAAAAGTGCTGCCCAACACCAGCCAGAGAGTGTCGGGGTCCAGGGTCTCAGGCCAGCTGCCGGCCATCGAATGGGTGGTCAGCAGTAACCAGGCCAGGCCGCTGACCAACGCCAGCCAGGCCAGAGCGCAGCAAAATCTGTGCAACAGACCATCAATCGCAGGTGACGGCTTGATCGCCAGCAGCAAGGGCCTGAATGCGCTGACGCCAAAAATCAGCAGCACAGCGCAGAAATGCACAAATCGGCATACAACCATGTCGCTGACCATCAACTCAGTTGCCCACCGTGAAGCCGTACTGACCAGCGCTGTTATGGGTGTCAACCGACACGGCCTTCCAGTCCACACTGTACTTGCCTGCTGGCAACGCTTGAGCCGGGGTCACAATCAGCACCTTCTTGTTACCGGGTTCTGTCTTGATGCTGCTTACAGCAACCGGCGCGCCGTCGTGGCTGAGGGTCACCTTGGTGAACTTTTCTTCAACCCCTTCGCTGAAGGTCAGGCGCACTTCATTGGCAGTGGCGACGGTGCTGTCGGCCGCAGGTGTCGACTGTTGCAGATGGGCATGGGCAGAGGCCGAGCCGGCACCGGCCAGCAGTGTCAGCAACGCAGCGGTATTAAGGATTTTTTTCAAGAGGACAGCAGACATGGCGAAGTACCTTGAGATAGAAATGCGCAGTGATAATACTCGCCTAATCTCAATTGAGGGGCACCCGCCCCCTGCAAATGCGAGCAACACAGGTGCCGCCTGTTACTGCAACGCATTACCCGCAAGGACTTCATCATGCCCATCCGCCTGAGTTTTATCTGTCATGCCCGCACTGAAGCCCAGCGTCTGGGCCGCTTTGCTCTGGATGAACCGGCTGACCCCAAGGGATTGCTACAAGCGCAGGAAATGGCTGCGGCCTTGAAGAAGCCTGTGCGAATTCTTTGCGCCCCCGAAACCCGAACCTTGCAAACTGCCCAGGCGCTGGGTGACGACATCGAGATCGTGCCGGCGCTGGAGGATTACGACTTCGGCGAGTGGCGAGGCTTGCGCCTGGTCGACCTGCAGCAAAGTATTCCCCAGGTACTCGCCGACTGGACCAACAACCCCGGGTCGGCGCCCCATGCTGGCGAGTCGGTAGAAGCCCTGTGCCTGCGGGTCGGCGCCTGGCTCGATGAGTTTCGCGAGGAAGGCCATTTTGCGGTCGTGACCCACCCCTTCATCATCCGCGCCGCCATCCTGCATGCGCTGGCCGCAAGCAGCGCATCCTTCAACCTGATTGATGTAGAACCACTGTCCAGGGTCGAGTTGCGTTTTAACGAACGCTGGCGGCTGCGGGTCTGAATCACTCCTCCAGCGTCAGCCCACCCGGCGGCAACGGCAGCGCCGTTTTGTAGCGCACCTGTTTCAGGGCGAAGCTGGACCGGATGTTCGCAACCCCGGGCACTTTGGTCAAAAAGTCCATCATGAAGCGTTCCAGCGCCTGAATGCTCGGCACCAGCACCCGGATCAGATAATCCGGGTCGCCGGCCATCAAATAGCACTCCATGACTTCGTGACGATCCGAGATCGCGGCCTCAAATTTTTGCAAGGCTTCTTCAACCTGTTTCTCCAGGCTGACATGGATGAACACATTCACGTGCAGGCCCAGCATGTCGGCGTCCAGCAAGGTGACTTGCTCACGAATCAGCCCGCGTTCTTCCATGGCCTTTACCCGATTGAAACAGGGTGTGGGGGACAAGTTGACCGAACGTGCAAGGTCCGCATTGGTGATGCGCGCATTCTGCTGAAGGCTGTTGAGAATCCCGATATCCGTTCGATCTAGCTTGCGCATGAGACAAAAGCACCTGTTTTTTGTGTTTATAAAGAATTCTTATCCTTAATCGCTGCAAAGCACAACGAACTACAGAGAAATATTCTTCACTGTCAGGAATATGATTGTTGTAGGACAAAATCTGGCTTGATCACCCGCCGGATTTTCGACGCAAAAACTAGCTCCCGCGCCTAATAAACACGACAAGATCGAGCGTAGAGAAAGCCATGACTGAATATGCACCGCTGCGCCTGCACGTTCCCGAACCCTCCGGCCGTCCAGGCTGCAAGACCGATTTCAGCTACCTTCGCCTGACCGATGCCGGTCTGGTGCGCAAACCCCCTGTCGATGTAGAGCCTGCCGATACCGCCGATCTGGCCAAAGGCCTGATTCGCGTGCTCGACGATCAGGGTCAGGCACTCGGCCCCTGGGCAGAAGGCGTCTCGACCGAGATCCTGCGGGCGGGCATGCGCGCCATGCTCAAAACGCGGATTTTCGACACCCGGATGGTGGTTGCCCAGCGTCAGAAAAAAATGTCGTTCTATATGCAAAGCCTTGGCGAAGAAGCCATTGGCAGCGCCCAGGCCCTGGCCTTGAACATCGACGACATGTGCTTCCCGACCTACCGCCAGCAGAGCATTTTGATGGCCCGCGACGTGCCTCTGGTGGATCTGATCTGCCAGTTGCTGTCCAACGAACGCGATCCACTTAAAGGCCGTCAGTTGCCGATTATGTATTCGGTCCGGGACTACGGCTTTTTCAGTATTTCCGGCAACCTCGCGACCCAATTCATGCAAGCGGTCGGCTGGGGCATGGCATCGGCGATCAAGGGCGACACCAAAATCGCCTCCGCCTGGATCGGTGATGGCGCCACCGCCGAATCGGACTTTCACACCGCCCTGACCTTTGCCCACGTCTACCGCGCGCCGGTGATCCTTAACGTGGTGAATAACCAGTGGGCCATTTCGACCTTCCAGGCGATTGCCGGTGGCGAAGCCACCACCTTCGCCGGACGTGGTGTGGGCTGCGGCATTGCCTCGCTGCGCGTCGACGGTAACGACTTCATCGCGGTGTACGCCGCCTCGGTCTGGGCCGCGGAGCGCGCACGACGCAATCTGGGGCCGACACTGATTGAGTGGGTCACTTATCGCGCCGGCCCGCACTCCACTTCTGACGACCCTTCCAAGTACCGTCCTGCCGATGACTGGAGCCACTTCCCGCTGGGCGATCCGATCATTCGCCTCAAACAGCACCTGATTGCCACTGGCAACTGGTCCGAGGAAGAACACGCAGCCGTCAGCGCCGAACTCGAAGCCGAAATCATTGGTGCGCAGAAAGAAGCCGAGCGATTTGGCACCCTGGCCGGCGGCCAGATGCCAAGCGCGGCGACGATCTTTGAGGACGTGTACAAGGACATGCCCGAGCACTTGCGTCGGCAACGTCAGGAATTGGGGTTATAACCAGATGAACGACAACAATAAAATTCTGATGGAGAACGCCGTGAGCACCAGCACCATGACGATGATCCAGGCCCTGCGCTCGGCCATGGATGTGATGCTTGAGCGCGACGACAACGTGGTGATATTTGGCCAGGACGTGGGCTACTTCGGCGGCGTATTTCGTTGCACCGAAGGCCTGCAGGCCAAATACGGCAGCTCGCGGGTGTTCGACGCCCCGATCTCGGAAAGCGGCATCGTCGGCGCCGCCGTCGGTATGGGCGCCTATGGTCTGCGCCCGGTTGCCGAAATCCAGTTTGCCGACTACTTCTACCCGGCATCCGACCAGATCGTTTCCGAAGCGGCCCGCTTGCGCTACCGCTCGGCCGGTGAGTTTATCGCCCCCATGACCCTGCGCATGCCCTGCGGCGGCGGCATCTATGGCGGCCAGACCCACAGCCAGAGCCCGGAAGCCATGTTCACCCAGGTATGCGGCCTGCGCACCGTCATGCCGTCCAACCCCTACGACGCCAAAGGCCTGCTGATTGCCGCCATCGAAAACGATGACCCGGTGATCTTCCTGGAACCAAAACGCCTGTACAACGGCCCCTTTGACGGCCACCACGAACGCCCGGTTACCCCGTGGTCCAAGCACCCGGCCAGTGCCGTACCCGATGGCTATTACACTGTGCCGCTGGATTGCGCCGCGATCGTGCGCCCCGGCACTGAAGTCACCATCCTGACCTACGGCACCACCGTCTATGTGGCCCAGGTCGCTGCCGAAGAAACCGGCATCGACGCTGAAGTCATCGATCTGCGCAGCCTGTGGCCGCTGGACCTGGACGCCATTGTCACCTCCGTGAAAAAAACCCGCCGTTGCGTCGTCGTGCACGAAGCCACCCGCACCTGTGGTTTTGGTGCCGAGCTGATTGCGCTGGTTCAAGAGCACTGCTTCCACTATCTGGAAGCACCTATTGAACGCGTCACAGGCTGGGATACGCCTTATCCGCATGCTCAGGAATGGGCTTACTTCCCGGGCCCTGCACGGGTCGGTGCGGCTTTGCAACGGGTTATGGAGGTCTGAATGGGTACGCACGTTATCAAGATGCCGGACATTGGCGAAGGCATTGCGCAAGTAGAACTGGTGGAATGGTTTGTCAAAGTCGGTGACATGGTCAGCGAAGACCAGGTGGTCGCCGATGTGATGACCGACAAGGCCACCGTGGACATTCCCTCCCCGGTAGCAGGCAGAGTCCTGGCCCTGGGCGGCCAGCCCGGCGAGGTAATGGCCGTAGGCAGCGAGCTGATTCGTATCGAAGTCGAAGGCGCGGGTAACCTGCGCGAAAGTGCTCAGCCGGCCGCTGCTGCAGAGCCGCTGGCCGCCGCCCCGAAAGCTGCGCCACAGGCCCGGGTCGAAGTGGCGCTGGTCACGGCCCCGGCAATCAAGCCTGCTGCGGCCCAACGGCCTGCACCTGTAGCCCGCGAAGCCAATGAACGTCCGCTGGCCTCCCCCGCCGTGCGAAAACGCGCCTGGGATGCCGGCATCGAATTGCGCTTTGTCATCGGCAGCGGCCCGGCAGGACGTGTGCTGCACGACGACCTTGAGGCTTATCTGGCGCAAGACAACACCTGCGTCGCGGCACCGGCCAGCGGTTATGCCAAACGCAACGATGAACAACAGATCCCGGTGATCGGCCTGCGCCGCAAAATCGCCCAGCGCATGCAGGAGGCCAAGCGCCGTGCCGCACACTTCAGTTATGTCGAAGAAGTCGACGTCACTGCCCTTGAAGAACTGCGCGCGCAGCTCAATCAAAAATGGGGCGAAAGCCGGGGCAAGCTGACCCTGTTGCCGTTTCTGGTACGGGCGATGGTGGTGGCCTTGCGCGACTTTCCGCAAATCAACGTTCGGTATGACGATGAAGCGCAAATCATCACCCGCTTTGGCGCCGCCCACATCGGAGTTGCCGCGCAAAGCGAAGGCGGCTTGATGGTGCCGGTGGTCCGACACGCCGAAACCCTGACCCTGTGGGGCGCGGCCGATGAAATCACGCGCCTGGCCAACGCCGTGCGCGCCGGCAAGGCGACCCGTGAAGAACTCAGCGGCTCAACCATTACCCTGACCAGCCTTGGCGCACTGGGCGGAATCGTCAGTACCCCGGTGGTCAACCTGCCCGAAGTCGCGATTGTCGGGGTCAATCGCATCGTCGAACGGCCAGTGGTAGTCAAAGGCCAGATCGTGATCCGCAAAATGATGAACCTCTCCAGCTCCTTCGACCATCGGGTAGTGGACGGCATGGACGCAGCGCAATTTATCCAGGCCATGCGTGGCTTGCTCGAACAACCAGCCACCCTGTTTCTGGAGTGAACATGCAGCCAACCCAACACACCACGCTGCTGATTATCGGTGGCGGCCCTGGCGGCTACGTGGCTGCCATCCGTGCCGGCCAGCTGGGAATTGCAACAGTCCTGATCGAAGGTCAGGCGCTGGGCGGTACCTGCCTGAACGTCGGTTGCATCCCGTCCAAGGCGCTGATCCATGTGGCCGAGCAATTTCACACCACCCAAGGCTACAGCAATAACAGTTCGCCACTGGGGATCAAGACCCAGGCCCCGACCCTCGACATTGGCCAGAGCGTTCAGTGGAAAAACGGCATCGTTGATCGCCTGACCAGCGGCGTCGGTGCGTTGCTGAAAAAGAACGGCGTCAAGGTCATCCACGGCTGGGCCAAAATCCTCGATGGCAAGGCGGTTGAAGTCGACGGCCAGCGGATCGAGTGCGAACACCTGTTGCTGGCCACCGGCTCGAAAAGTGTCGACCTGCCGATTCTGCCCATTGGTGGCGCGATAATTTCCTCCACCGAAGCCCTGAGCCCCACCAGCATACCAAGGCGTCTGACAGTGGTCGGCGCGGGTTATATCGGACTGGAACTGGGCATCGCCTATCGCAAGCTGGGCGCGGAAGTCACGGTGGTCGAGGCCCGCGACCGGATCCTGCCGACCTACGATAAAGATCTGACGCTGCCCGTTGCCGAGTCCCTCAAGGCATTGGGCATCACTCTGTATCTGGAACATAGCGTCGAAGGCTTCCAGGCCAGCAGCAAAACCCTGTCGATGCGCAATGCCCTGGGCGAAAGCCAGACTCTGGAAACCGACCAGGTCCTGGTCGCAGTGGGACGTCGCCCGCACACCCGGGGCTTCAACCTTGAGACCCTGGCGTTGGCCATGAACGGCCCGGCGATACGGGTCGACAATCGCTGTCAGACCAGCATGCGCAATGTATGGGCGATTGGCGACCTGACCGGTGAGCCGATGCTGGCTCACCGGGCCATGGCCCAGGGCGAGATGGTCGCCGAGATCATTGCCGGCAAACAGCGCGAGTTCTGCCCGACAGCCATTGCCGCGGTGTGCTTTACCGATCCGGAAATTGTCGTGGTCGGTAAATCCCCCGCCGAAGCCGAAGCGGCGGGCCTGGACTACATAAGCGCCAGCTTCCCGTTCAGCGCCAATGGTCGCGCCATGACCCTGGAATCAAAAAGCGGATTCGTGCGGGTTGTTGCGCGGCGTGACAACCACCTGATTCTCGGTTGGCAAGCAGTGGGCGCCGGTGTTTCGGAGCTGTCCACGGCCTTCGGCCAGTCGCTGGAAATGGGGGCTTGCCTGGAAGACATCGCCGGCACCATCCACGCTCACCCGACCCTGGGCGAAGCCGTGCAAGAAGCCGCGCTGCGTGCGCTGGGGCATGCACTACATCTCTGACCCGTAGGAGCGAGCTTGCTCGCGAGCTTTTTCAACGCTGCAACCATGAGCTCGCGAGCAAGCTCGCCCCTACAGACAAGTCGCTCCTACACTGCGGCTCAGCTTCTGAACAAGCTCCACAAGAACGTCAACATCTCAAAAGCGCAGTAAAACCTGTAGGAGCGAGCTTGCTCGCGAGCTTTTTCAACGCCGCAAGCATGAGCTCGCGAGCAAGCTCGCTCCTACAGACAAGTCGTTCCTACACTGCGGGTCAGCTTCTGAACAGGCTCCACAAGAACGCCAGCAAGCCGCCTAAGGTCGCAATCCCCGCCAGCCAGCCAATCGCCGACAAACCCTGCCACACTGGCCCCGCTGCCGCTATTTGCGGACCAAATGCGATCAGCAGCGCGCTGATCAGCAACGCCAGCGACAATCGGGTCGAGGCCAGTCGCAATGAGCGCTCCAACCGTTCCAGCCCCGGCATGTCCACCTTGAGATCCAGCACCCCGTGCTTGAGACGGTGCACCATCAGGCGCGTAAGCTTGGGCAGGTCGCTCAGCACCCCGCGCCCCAGTTCCAGACCGTCGATGCCCAACCCCCTGGCCACTTTCCAGCTGAATTGCTCACGCAGCATTTTCTCGACTGCCGGCTTCGCCGTGGCGATCAAATCCAGATCAGGATCAAGTTGCGTCAATACCCCGTCAGCCGTGATCAGCGCCTTGAACAACACCAGTAAATCCGGCGGCAGCAACAAACGATATTCACGGATCAAACCGAGAAAATCGGTGATCAACGCGCTGATTTTCAATTGCCCCCCTGTGTGGCGCGCCATATATTCGCGGGCGGCCTGTTCGATCTGTGACAGGTCTTGCACGCGCTCCCCGCTCCAGTCAATCAGCACAGCCACAAGGAGCTCGGTACTGCCCTCGGTCAACGCGCGCATAAAATTCATGACCTCAAGGCGCCGTCGCTCATCCAGTCGACCCACCATGCCAAAGTCGATAAAGCCTACGCGGTTATCACTCATTGCCCGCAGATTGCCCGGGTGCGGGTCGCCATGGAACAACCCGTCCTCCAGCAGCATTTTAATAAAGGCTCGTGCCCCGCGGCTGGCCAGCAAGCCGGGATCAAGCCCTTGTTCGATCAGTGCATCCCGCGCCAAGGGGGTAAAGCTGGGCAAGAATTCCTGCACCAATAACCGTTGGCTACTGAAAGCCCAATAGATACGCGGGATGACGATATGCGGCGTCTGCGCAAAGTTCTGCGCGATGCTGTCGCCGTTCTGCCCCTCCTGAGTGAAGTCCAGCTCCTCCAGCATCGCCCGGGCCAGCTGCCTGACCATCTGGCGCGGCTGATACACCGCCAGCGCGGCATTCTGCTCAACCAGCTGGGCCAGGCTTTCGAGCAACTGCAAGTCGGCGGTCATGGTGTGCCGCAAGCCGGGCCGTTGCACCTTGACCACCACCGCCTCGCCACTCAGTAAACGTGCAAGGTACACCTGGGCCATGGAGGCCGCGGCAAGGGGCTGAGTGTCGAACTCGGCAAATACCTGATCGAGACCGCAGCCCAAATCCTCCAGCACCTGTGCCTCCAGCTCGGCCCATGGCAGGGTTGAGGCCTGACTGTGCAAGGCCTGTAGTTCATTGACCCACTCCGGCCCCAGGATGTCGCGGCGGCTGGCCAGGATCTGCCCGCACTTGATAAACGTTGGCCCCAGCGCTTCCAGGGCCATGCGCACCCGCTGCGGCGTACTGGCCGGCAGCGTTTCACCGGGCTCGGCATTGACGTCCACCAGCAAACGGCCCAGGCCCAGACGCAGCAGTACGTCCTGGGCACCGAAGCGCACCAGGGTGGCGACAATCTGATGAAGCCTGCGGTGGTGTTTCAAAGCCGTCCACGAGGAATCAAGCATGGTTACGCGTCCTGTTTAAAGTAGTGCCGGGGCCCGGTCAGACCAAGATTCGGACCTTCAGAGTGGCTGAACATTCGATTAATTAAAGTTCGCCTACGCTTGCAGGCAAGCAAACGCTGTGCGTGATGGCCCAAGACCAGTAGAATCGCGCTCTTTTTTCCAGGGCACTCGCCATGACCTCTCCCAAAACACCGCATGAAGCCGAGTCCCAGACCAGCGATCTGGTCTTTGGTCTCGAAGCCCGTCCCAAGCCATGGATCGCTTTCCTGGCAGCGCTGCAACATCTGCTGGCGATCATTGTTCCTATCGTCACCCCCGGCCTGCTGATTTGCCAGGCGCTGGGCGTCTCGACCCGCGACACCAACATGATTGTGTCCATGTCCCTGGTGATCTCCGGGATTGCCACCTTTGTTCAGTGCAAGCGCTTCGGGCCTTTCGGCGCCGGGCTGTTGATCGTGCAAGGCACCAGCTTCAACTTTGTCGGCCCGCTGATTGCGGGCGGCGCGTTGATGGTGAAACAAGGCACCCCGGTTGAAGGGGTGATGGCTGCCATTTTTGGCGTGGTGATTGCCGGTTCGTTTGTCGAAATGGGCATTTCCCGGGTACTGCCGTTTGTAAAACGCATGATCACCCCGCTGGTGACCGGCATCGTCGTACTGATGATTGGTCTGACCCTGATTAAAGTCGGCCTGATCAGCATGGGTGGCGGCTTCACCGCAATGGGCAACGGCACCTTCGCCAATGGCGAAAACCTGATGCTGTCAGGCGTGGTGCTGGCGATTATCGTGATCCTCAACCGCATCCCGCTGGTATGGATGCGCAGCTGCGCCATCGTCATCGCGCTGGCCGTGGGCTACGCCCTGGCGGGCTACCTCGGACGTCTGGACTTCACCGGCATGCACCAGGCCGAAGTATTCCAGGTACCGGTACCGCTGCACTTTGGCCTGGGCTTCTCGTGGGCCTTGTTCATTCCGATGCTGGTGATTTATCTGGTGACCTCGCTGGAAGCCATTGGTGATGTGACCGCTACCAGCAAGGTCTCGCGAGAACCCGTTGAAGGCCCGGTGTGGATGCAGCGCATCAAGGGCGGCGTGCTGGTCAACGGCGCCAACTCGCTGCTGGCAGGTATTTTCAACACCTTCCCGAGCTCGATCTTTGCCCAGAACAACGGGGTGATTCAGCTGACCGGCATCGCCAGTCGCCATATTGGCGTGTGGATTGCCGGCATGCTTGTGCTGCTGGGGCTGTTCCCCAGCGTTGCCGGTGCCATTCAGGCAGTGCCTGAGCCGGTACTCGGTGGTGCGGCCATGGTGATGTTCGGGGCTGTTGCAGCCTCCGGGATCAATATTCTGGCCAGCACTACACTGGACCGTCGTGCCCTGTTGATCATTGCGGTGTCGCTGGCGCTGGGTCTTGGTGTGTCACAAGTCCCTGAGTTCCTGGCCCACATGCCCGCCGCCCTGCGCAATGTGCTGGAGTCCGGTGTGGCCACAGGGGGTATTTGCGCCTTGTTACTGAACTGGTTCCTGCCGGAAGCAGAAAAGAAATAACCCGCAATACGACCATCAACGGCAGGATTGCCTTGAGCCATCCTGCCTGGCCTTGAACCGGGCCTGTACCCTGTACCGACCGTCCCTTTGCAACCAGGAGTCTGGCGTGACTGAACCCGGAATCAACCATCAGCAAGCCCTTGATCGCTTTCTCGGCGAGCACCCCGAACTGGCAGCCGAGCTTGAGAAGTTAAACCCCTTGGCCGCCCGTGCGGTGGGCCAATCGATGAAGGAATATCGCCAGGAACGTTTAAACGAAGCCTTCGAGGCCGAGGCTGAACGCCTGGGCTTTTTTGCCTGGGAACTGACGCTGCAATTGACCAGTGCCAGCACCGAGGAGTTTGAGGCCCAACGTCTTGAGGTACACCGCGAGGTGGCACAAATGGCAGGTATGGACTGGGACGAGTATTGCGAGCTGCATGGCCTGTAGGAGCGAGCTTGCCTCGCGATGCCAGCACACAGCTTGCGCGGATCAGCCGTCCCGCTGTGGCATCCAGATACTGGAACAGACTTTCTCCAGCAGCGCCTTGTTATGGCTGAACACAATCAGCCCCAGTTCACGGCGCTTGACCTCCTCCAGCAACACTCGCCATACCTGGGCCTGAATGTGAGGGTCAAGTTGCGCCGTCACCTCATCGGCTATCAGATAGCGCGTGCGCGGGTCCAGCGCCCTTAGCAAGGCGATACGCGCCAGTTCGCCGCCCGATAGTTCATCCGGCCGGCGCGTCAGCCAGGCAGGATTCACCGCCATGCGTTCAAGCCATGGGGCATCCGGGGACCAGGCATCACGCAGGCTCTCACCCGTGGTGCGATAGGGATTGAAAGTCAGTTCGGGGTGTTGTGGCACTAGCTGAACCGGGCAGTAGCCCTTCTTCGACAGCGGTTTACCGCCCACTGTGACACTGCCCGAAGTTGCCGTTTGCCACTGCGCCAGCACCCGGCCCAGGGTGGTTTTCCCAAAACCGCTGGGGGCGGAGATGCCTTGACACTCCCCCAGCCCCACCTGAAAAGACACCGAATCCCAGAGTCGATGACCGTCTTGCACAATGCTGAGCTCGCGCACTTCAAGCATAAGAATCAGCCCCGACTTCCGGTACCCGCCGCGCCAGAAACTGTTGCTCGGGCAAGGCCGCCCAAAGCGACTGTAGCCACGGACTGCCTGCGCTTTCACGCAACTCTTTCGCGCTCAGGGTTTCGTGCAGTTCACCTTGATGCAACACCGCGATCTTGTCGGCAAAACGCGCCGCCAACGCCAGGTCATGGGTGACCCACAGAATGCCCCGCCCCTGCTGGCAAAAACCCTTGAGATGGGTCAGCAGCTGACAAGCATGCTCGTCATCCAGCCACGAGGTGATCTCGTCCGCCAGAATGTAGCGCGCGTGGGTCAGTGCCGCGCAGCTGGCCAGAACCCGCTTGGCCATGCCCCCGGACAACTTGCGCGGATATTCGTCCACCAGCCCGGGTTGCAGGTTGTATTGCTGCAGTTGCCGCGCCACAGCACCCGGCTCCAGGGTGACCCCGCTCAACTGCGCCGCCCTGTTCAACTGCGGGCCGACTTTGATCAGCGGGTTCAGGGCACTCACGCCCTGGGGCACATAGCACAGGCTTTTGCCGCGCTGGTCGACCTTGCCCGCAGCGCTCAGCACCTGCCCATCGAGCACGATATCGCCATGACAGCGCATGTTGTCCGGCAGCAAACCCAGGGCGCTCTGTAGCAACAGGCTTTTGCCCTCCCCGCTGGAGCCCACAAGTGCCACCAGCTCACCGGGGTTAATCTCCAGGGAGATATTGCTCAGCAGCGGATGCCAGGTTTTATGGCCCAGCCAGTGATAGTGGGCGATATCAATCGCAAACCGGTCGAATTTCAGCATCAGGTAATCCTTATCCAGAGCTGTTGCAGCGCTCGTGCAAATTGGTCGAATACCAGTACCAGACCCACCAGAATCAAACCCGGGAAGAACGCCATCCACCAGGCACCCGTACTCAAGTACCGTAGCGCATCCGCCAGCAACAAGCCCAGTGACGGATCATGGGGCGCCAGACCAAAGCCCAGAAAGCTCAGCGCCGCCGAATGCAACACTGCATGGGGGAACATCAGCAAGGTGCCGATGATCCACTGCGGCAGCAGCAACGGCAGCAAGTGATGGCGCCAGCGATAGAAGCTGCTGTTGCCCAGGCGATGGGAGAGCATGACAAAATCGGTCTCGCGTATGCGCAGGATTTCGGCTCGCAGGATCAGGGCCAGTCGCGGCCAGTGGGTCAGGGCCACGGCCAGGATCACTCCCTGTTTGCCGCCGCCCAGGGTGAAGCAAATCAACACCAGCAACAGCAGATGCGGCAACGCCAGCATGCTGTCGATCAGCCCGCGAATCAGGTAGTCCAGGGTTTTGTTCAGTGCACACAGGCTGGCGGCAAACATGGCCAGAAAACCGCTGCTAAAGGCTGCGGTCAAACCGATTTGCAGGCTGGTGGTCATCCCCTGGAAGCACCGCAGCCACAGGTCCCGTCCCAGGCTGTCGGTGCCAAACCAGTACTCGGACGAAGGTGGCAGGCGCCGCGCCAGCAAATCCATCGGAACATCAACGCTGACTATCGACAGGCCATACGCGATCAAAAGCAGCAGCATCAGCAGCGAGAGGCAAAGCCTGAACAAGGCACGATTGGGGTCGTAAGTCATGACTGGCGCGCCGCCCCGCGGTTGAGGCGCAGTAACAGCGCGTTGGCAATGCTGTTGCCGGTAAACACCAGCACCGCACAAAACATCACAATCCCCATCAGTAACGGGATATCACCACGCAAGCCGGCATCGATAGTGGCCTGGCCGAGGCCCGGATAAGCGAAGACTTTTTCCGCCAGCAGCGAACCGCCAATCAACTCCCCCACCGAAGCAAATTGCAGGCACAACGCGGGGGTTACCGCGTGACGCAAAATATGAAAGTTGATCAGCGGCCAGCCTTTATCGCCCTGGGCCTGGGCATAGCGAATGAACTCACTGTTCATCACCTCTGCCACCCGTGAGCGGGTGTGCAGCGCAATATTGCCGACCCCCAGAACCCCGAGGGCCAGCATGGGCAAAATCAGGTGCCTGAGCTTGTCGCCCCAGGTGGCTGTTTCGGCGCTGCTGCCGGGGGTCCAGGCACAGCAGATCGGCGCCCAGTTGAGGGTGACGGCAAACAGTGACAGCAACAACAGGCCAATCCAGAAGGTCGGCAGGGACGCCAGTACATAGGACAGGGTCGAGATCAACCGGTCCGGCCAGCGATTCAAGTAACGTCCGGCCGTAAGGCCCATGGCCAGACCGACAATCCCGGAAAACAGCCACGCCGACAATAGCAGCGCGAATGAGGTGGCAAAGCGCTCACCAATCACTTGCGACACCGGCGCGTTGTAGAGCATCGAGTAGCCGAAGTCGCCTTGCAGGATCTGGCTGAACCAGTGCAAAAAGCGCTCCCACAAGGGCAGATCCAGCCCCCAGCGCGCAGCAATCAGCGGGTATTGCTCGGGCGGCACGTGCAACAGGTCGTTGCCGATATAAGCCCGGATCGGGTCAACCGGAGAAAAGCTGAGCAAGGTAAACGTGCCTGCTGCCGTCACCAGCAGCAGGCACATCAAGCGCACAACATAAAGCGAGAATCCACGAATCACTTGCAGGTCCACTTCCAGCCATCAAGGCTATTGAGCAGCGACCAGGAACCGTGGATTTCCGGAGCGCCTTTGCCCAGGTCGATACACTCATCAGCCAAATACGTGTGCTGTACGTTCAGCAACCACGCCCAGGCTGCATCGCCCTTGACCCCGGCGCCGGTCTTGCCGTCCCACTCCACTTGCTGCCAGAACGGCACCGCCTGCTGCCAGGTCGGAGCATCCAGCGCCTGCTGCAAATGCTGATCGACTACAGGATTCTTGTAATAACCGGGGTTGTAGTACTCAACCCCGGCCGCCTTGCTGCTGTAGTGATGATAAAGCTCCATCGGGTCGAGGCTGCCCCAGCCAAACAGGGTCGGGTTGGCGTGCATGTTGCGTTCAACGGTTTCCCAACTGCCTGACTTCAAGTCCACCTCGATCCCGACCGGCTTGAGCATGGAGCGCACGGCCTGGGCCAGGTCACGTCGGGTCGCATCGCCACTGGCGTACCACAGGGTGAGTTTGGCCGGCACACCCTCTTTGGCACGAATGCCACTGGCGGTTTCAACCCAGCCGGCTTCATCCAGGATCTGTTTGGCCCTGGCGATATCGCCATCCTTGAAGGCCGCCTGCGGGTTATCCCAGGGCAAACCCTGGACCCCGGTGTAGGCAGGTATCGCATGCCCTTCGAGAATCTGGTCCGCCAGCAATTGGCGATTGATTGCGTAGTTGATGGCCTTGCGGATCGCCACATCGGCGGTCACATCGTTACCAACGGGGTAGCCATGGGCATCCTTTTCGCCTGCCCTGGTGGTGGGCAGCACAATGCCGCGATTCTCGACACTGGGGCGTACCCACAGCTTCATGCCCGGTGTCGGCGTCACCGCCAGCGACGGAGCGATTCGTACGATACCCAGCTGCTTGCTCTGGGCCGCGGCAAACGAGCTGTCCTCATCGAGGAATACAAACACCAGCTTGTCGAAATCGTTTTTCTGCCCCGCGTAATACGGATTGGCTTCAACAATCAACTGCTGCCCCGGCTGATAGCTGACCAACCGGTAAGGCCCGGCACCAACAGGCTTTTGCGCATAGGTTTTAGCGTCGTACTTGTCGGCCGAGACAATGCCCAGTGATCCCAGCACATTGACGAAGGTACTTTGCGGCGCCTTCAACTCAATGCGCACGGTGAGCGGATCAACCGCTTCGGCCTTGAGGAAGTTGCCCATATCGACCTTGCCGCCACTGGCCGCCGCATTGTTGTAGGTGTAGGCCACATCCTTGGCAGTCAGGGCAGAGCCATCGGAGAATTTCAAGTCGGGCTTGAGCTTCAAAGTCCAGGTTTTGCCATCGTCACTGGTCTGATAATCAGTGAGCAGGAAACTGCTCCAGGACAAGTCCTCGTTTTGCTTGAGCAACGGGCTGTGCAACAGCAGATAACTGCCGTGACTCCAGCCCAGCATGGGGTCAAAGCCTTCAGTGGGTTCATCGCCAATGGCCAGTTGCAGAGTTCGTGCCTGCGCTGAGTAAACCGGCGCAGCGAGCACACTCAACAAGGCAGCGGCCATCAGGGTATTGCGCATCCATGCAGGCTTTGACATCTATCCTCCTGAAATAAATAGCTTCGTCGGCAAATCCCGGAAAAACCATGCGCCAATTCTCGCGCCCAACAGTAATAGCACCCCAGTATCAAATATCCAGCAGTCATATGATTTTTTAGGGAAATCTTCATACCGGCGCATTATCTTGTAACAACATAAGAATCCCCAGCGACCGGGATCTCAACTTCCAGGCAACCTCTGAGACGTTCGAGGACGCGGCTGTGCTATACCAAATGGGTACGATTGTTCAGACATGGCATGCAGATTCCACATACAGAGGTTCACATGTTCAAAGGATTAGCCGGTCACCTCAAAGACAAAAACATCCACTCGATCAACGCCCTGCCATCGAACAATATCGAACTGTTCGACTGCTACACCGGGCTGATCCTGGGCCACCTGTATCGCAATTTCCCGCTGCCCCTCACCCTCACCGCCGAGCGCTTTATCGATTACAAAACCCTGGGCGCCAGCAACCGCGACACGCTGGAAAAAGAAGAGGCCCTGTTCCTGGCCACCGTCAAATGGCTGGCCGACGTCGGCTACATCCACTTTGACGGACTGTCAGGGGTTTCATTTTTCGAAGTAGTGCTGACCAATAGCGGACTGCTGATTTTGCGCGCGTTCCCTGAAGGCAAAGACAACGCCCCTACCATTGGCGAGAAGTTGTCGCACTGCACCAGGGACGAAAATAATGGCGAACTACGAGCCCTGGTGTCAGAAGCACTGGGCCTGGGAAGCCGGATGATCAGCCCGATGACGCGCTCGGGGATTTGAGCCAGTCGCATTGATCCGCATGCCACTGCAACGTTTCAACACTGGCCTTCGCTGAAGCCGATGTTGGCGTAGCCAGTGGCATGCCTGGGTAGTGGTTGCAAGGTAGCCATTGGTGTACCCCCCTCTTGATGCCTGTACCTGCCATGCAGAAAGTGCAAGCCCGTCCCCAGCCACTAAGTACAGGCTTCAACCACCCACTTCACTTTCGCCAGTGCCCCGCGCAACGCCCCCATGTCCACCGATCCCAAGGCCAGTCTGATGGCGTGGGGTACGTGGGTCGAAACCGCAAATGGCTGGGCGGTGGAGACCGATATCTGTTCGCGCAGCAATGCCGTGACGACCTGCTCTGCTCTGGCATCCTCGGCCAGGGGCAGCCATACAAAGTAGGAAAAGGGATGGCGCACACGGTGCAGCCCGGCCAATTGTTCGTCAGCAATGATCTGGCGGGCCTGTGCGTCCTGGCGCTTTTGCACTTCAAGTCGGCTCACCGTGCCGTCGTCGAGCCAGGCACTGGCGATCGAGGTCATTATCCCCGGGGTATTCCAGGCTGTGACCCGGATCATGCGCTCCAGTGCGGCAATGGTTTGAGGCGGCGCCGCGACGAAACCGACGCGTAAACCCGCAGCAACATTTTTCGACAGTCCGGATACATACACCGTCCTTTCCGGTGCCAGTTCAGCCAGGGGTGGCGGCGGATTTTCCACAAGAAAAGCGTAGGCCGCGTCTTCGATGATATGCAGATCATACTTGCGCGCGATTGCCACAAGCTGCTGACGCTGCTCGAGGCTCATCACCCAACCCAGCGGATTGTGCAGGGTCGGCATGCTGTAGATCGCTCGCACCGAGCGACTGCGACAGAGCTGTTCCAGGGCATCAAGGTCCGGGCCACTTTCTGTAACCGGAATCGGCAACACCTCAAGATGCAGCGCCAGGGCCAAAGCCTTGAAGCCCGGATAGGTCAACCCATCGACCGCAATGACATCGCCGGGCTGGAGCAGCGACATCAAGGCCACAGTCAAACCGTGCTGGGCACCATTGACGATCAAGACCTGCTCGGCAGGTACGTTCAGGCCGCGAGTCTGCAAATGCCGGGCAAACGAAGCCCGCTCGTGCAGGCGTCCGCCATGGGGCTGATAGCGCAGCAGCGACTCCAGGTCGCCGGACAACGCGAGCTGGCGCAAGGCGCTGCGCAACAGTTCGGCCTGGCCGGGCACAGAGGGGTAGTTGTAATTGAGGTCCAGCATCCCCGCCGTCACGTTGGGCTGGTCGATACCGTGGCCGGGTGGCAACGACGTCTCTCTGACGAAAGTCCCGCGCCCCGCCTCTCCACTGACCAGGCCCATGGCCTCAAGCTCGGCGTAAACCCGACTGGCCGTGACCAGCGCCAGCCCTTCTGATGCGGCCAATTGCCGGTGGGTGGGCAAGCGGGTACCGGGTGGCAAGCGTGCACTGCGGATATCAGCGGCAAAGGCGTCGACCAGCGACTTGTAGCGAGAGCGCGGCATCGGGACTTGTATCCATGACAATATTTTGATTGTCATCAATATTCGACCCTAGGATGCACTTTATGCAATCCCGCGATCAGCCTTGAGTGTGAAACTCGATGGAACGAACCTCCAACCTGCAAAATCCGGCAACCTCGCAAAACCTGAGCGGCTGGCTCAACGGGTTTATCGGCGTGGTTATTTTCAGCGGCTCGCTACCGGCAACCAAGGTGGCGGTGCTGGAATTTGATCCGGTTTTCCTGACCCTGGCCCGCGCCACCATCGCCGGGGTCATTGCCCTGTGCATGCTGCTGTTGTTGAAGGCAAAGCGCCCTCAGCGAAGCCAGCTTTTGTCCTTGCTGATCGTGGCCATCGGGGTTGTGGTGGGCTTTCCACTGCTGACCGCCCTGGCGCTGCAGCATGTCACTTCTGCTCACTCGATTGTGTTTCTCGGCCTGTTGCCCCTGGCGACTGCAGCCTTCGGCGTGTTGCGCGGCGGCGAACGTCCACGGCCGGCGTTCTGGCTGTTTTCAATCCTGGGCAGCGCGCTGGTGGTGACGTTTGCCCTGTCACAGGGTCTGACCGCCTCGGCCACAGGCGACATTCTGATGTTCCTGGCCGTGATCATTTGCGGCCTGGGCTATGCAGAAGGTGCAAAGCTGTCCAGAACCCTGGGCGGCTGGCAGGTGATTTGCTGGGCCCTGGTGCTGTCGCTGCCGGTGATGGCAAGCCTGGCGGTTTACTGTGCGCCCTCTTCGTTCGCCAACATCAACCCGCCAGCCTGGCTGGGCCTGGCTTACGTCTCGTTATTCAGCATGCTGATCGGCTTCGTATTCTGGTACCGCGGACTGGCCCAGGGAGGCATTGCGGCCGTGGGCCAGCTTCAGCTGTTGCAGCCTTTTTTTGGCTTGGCCCTGGCCGCTACCCTACTGCATGAGACCGTCAGCATCGGCATGTTCGCCGTGACCGGCGCGGTGATCCTGTGTGTGATTGCGGCGAAAAAATTCGCTAGATAAGGCCCCGTTGTTCAGGCAGTTTTCAGCGTAAAGCGCGAAGCCGGGCGGTTCAGACCGTAGTGATCGCGCAAGGTACTGCCAGCATATTCGGAACGGAACAGGCCGCGCTGGCGCAGGATCGGCAGCACTTCATCAAGGAACACCTCAAACCCGTCCGGGAACGCCGGGGGCATCACGTTGAAACCGTCGGCGGCGCCACTGCGAAACCACTGTTCGATCAGGTCAGCAATCTGCACCGGCGTGCCTACCGGTACCCAGTGCCCTCGCGCACCGGCCAGGCGATTGATCAACTGGCGCAGTGTCAGGTGCTCGCGATCAACAATGTCGATGATCAGCTTGAAGCGACTGGACTGACTTTCACGGCTGTCGAAGTTGATCAGGTGCCGCGGAAACGGCGCGTCCAGGTCATGCCCTGACAGGTCGACCCCCAGCATGCGGCGCAACTGACCCAGAGAGATATGCGGCAGGACCAGCTCATTGAGCTCATCGAATTTGCGCTGGGCTTCAGCTTCGCTGCTGGCTATGTACGGGCTGATGCCCGGCAGGATTTTCAGCTGCCGTGGGTCGCGCCCCACCGCCCTGGCCCGGGCACGGATGTCGTTGGCGAACTCGGTCGCACTGTGCAGCGTCTGGTGCGCGGTGAAAATCGCTTCGGCATGGCGAGAAGCAAAGTCGCGGCCGTCCTCGGAAGAGCCCGCCTGCACCTGCACCGGCCGGCCCTGTGGCGAGCGCGGCGAGTTGAAGGGCCCCTTGACCTTGTAATGGGCGCCCACATGGTTGATCGCATGCACCTTGCTGGTATCGGCAAACACCCCGGCCGTCTTGTCCAGCACCAGCGCGTCGTCTTCCCAGCTGTCCCACAAGTCGGCCGTCACCTGCACGAACTCTTCGGCCTGGGCGTAGCGATCATGGGCCGATGGATGCTGGTCAAGGCCGAAATTGGCGGCAGCGTCGGCCATGGAAGTGGTCACGATGTTCCAGCCGGCGCGGCCATTGCTGATGTGGTCCAGGGCGCTGAACGCTCGGGCCAGATTGTAGGGTTCGCTGTAGGTGGTACTGGCCGTGGCAATCAGGCCGATGCGCCGGGTGACTGCGGCAATGGCCGCCAGCCAGGTGATGGGCTCGAACCGGATACGCAGGCCCTCCCGCCCGCTTTCGGAAAGTGAAGGTGAATCGGCAAAGAAAATCGCATCGAGCTTTTCCCGTTCAGCGCGTAACGCCAGCTGCTGGTAATAGCCGATATCCATCGAGTGTTCCGGCACCGATTGCGGGTGGCGCCAGGCGGCTTCGTGATGGCCGTTGGGGTAGATAAACAGATTGAGGCTGAGCTGGCGTTCGGACATTTTCCGCTCCCTGAAGAGAATAAACCTGACAAACATGGGCCTGCGCGCGGCGTCAGGCAGCAACCCGCGGCGCAGTAAAGAGATCAGTGCAGTTCAGCGAAATCACTCAGTACATCGTCGCGCAGGGCAATGAAACGGCTGTCGCTGCGGTTGCGCGGGCGTGGCAGGTCGACATCGAGAATACGGCGGATGCGGCCCGGGTTCGGTTGCATCACCACAACCCGATCCCCCAGGAAAACCGCCTCATCCACATCGTGGGTTACCAGGATCATGGTGATTTTTTCCTTGGCCCAAATGTTTTGCAGCTCGCCCTGCAGACGCGCGCGGGTCAAGGCATCCAGGGCTCCCAGTGGTTCATCAAGCAGCAACACGCTGGGGCGATTGACCAGCCCGCGGGCAATCGCCACCCGTTGCGCCATACCTCCGGAGATCTGATGCGGGTAAGCGTCGATAAAATCCTGCAGGCCCACCAGTTCGATGTGCTCACGCACGGTGTCGCGTTTTTCAGCACTGCTCAGCGCCGAGTTCTTCAGACCTACCGCGACGTTCTGCTCCACGTTGAGCCACGGGAACAGGCGGTGATCCTGAAACACGATGCCGCGCTCAAGCCCCGTGCCGGCGATGGGCTTGCCATTGATCAGGATCCGCCCGTCATATTCCTCATCGAGCCCCAGAATCAGGCGCAACAACGTGGACTTGCCACAGCCGCTGGCGCCGACAATGCTGATGAATTCGCCGGGGGCGATGTCGAGCTGAATGTTGTCCAGTACTTGCAGCTGGGTCGTGCTGCCCGGGCGGGAGGCAAAACGCTTGCTGATGTTTTCCAGGGTCAGGCCGTTGTTGAGCATGCTGCAGTCCTTCTGAAAGTGTTAATCAACGGGGGGCGATGCCATACAGACGCTGCATGCGCCGCTCACATACCCGTGCCAGTGCATTGAGGCTCCAGCCCACCAGGCCAATCACCACCATGGCGAACAACACCAGGTCCATCATGAAATGCTCGCTGCCATCAATCAGCGTATTGCCGATCCCCTCCCCCGAAACCAGCAGGTATTCGGCACCGATGGTGGCCAGCCAGGAGTACACCAGCGCCAGGTACAGCCCGGTAAAGATCGACGGCAATGCGGCCGGCAACATGACCCCGATGATGGTTTGCCAGCGGCTAAAGCCGTATACCCGCGCCACCTCCAGCAAATTAGGCGGCACGCTGCGCAAACCATCGCAGGTATTGACCACCACCGGCACCAGCGCTGCCAGTGACAGAAAGGCCACTTTCGCCACATCACCCAGGCCGAACCACACCGAGATCAGCGGGATCCAGGCGAACAGCGAAATCTGTTTGAAGGTGTTGAAACTGGGCCCGACCAAACGCTCGAAATGCCGTGACAGCCCCAGCAGGCATCCCAGCACCAGACCCAGGCTGGTGCCGATAAAAAAGCCACTGAGATTACGCGTCAGGCTGGCGCATATGGCGCGCCAGAATTTGTCCGAGGTAATTTGCTCCCAGGCCGTGACTGCGACTTTCTCCGGTGACACCAACAGCCCCGACTGGCTCCAGCCCTGATGGGATGCCAGCCACCAGATTGCGATGGCGGCAATCGGTAACACCCAGCCACGATAGCGACGACTGCCCGGACTCACTGCAATCACGGCGCTCATGACAGTGCCCCCGCTGTCCCGGGGCGACCGCGATTGAGGCGGCGCTCCACATAATCAAACCCGCGATCGATCAACAGGCCGACTGCCCCCACGACCACCACGGCCGCCATTACCAGATCCAGATGAAACAACTGACGGCCATACACGATCAGGTAACCCAAGCCCTCACTGGAGGCAACCAGCTCCACTACCACCAGCGACAACCAGGCCTTGGTGAAGCCCAGACGCAACCCGGTGAACAGCGTCGGGACCGCCGCCGGCAAGACAATCCCGACCACGCTTTGCCAGCGACTGAAACCATAGGCCCGGCCAACTTCCAGCAGCCCCTTGGGCGCCTGATGAAACGCTTGCAAGGTGCACAGGGTGATCGGCACTGTCGCCGCCTTGGCAATCAGCACGTACTTAAGGGGTTCGCCGATACCGAACACCAACAAGGCAAACGGCAGCCAGGCCAACACCGGGATCTGAACCAGCGCATTGAAGGTAGGCAGCAGGTAATCCTCGACGGTGCGCGAGAGACCCATGGCCGCCCCCAATACCACACCGATCGAGGCACCCAATGCGAACCCCAGGACTACTCGTTGCATGCTGGCCAGGGCATTGATCCACAGATCACCGGAAGTGATCAGGTCCGACAGGGTTTGATACACGTAGGCCGGGGGCGGCAGCACCTGCTCCGATAGCCAGCCGCGCTCGACGCCCAAATACCACAGGCCCAGCAAGACCAGCGGCAACAGCCAGGGCTCGGTGTAACGACGCAGCCTGGCGAACCCCTGAGAAGTACGCGGTATCTCGACCTTGCGCACGGGCCGAATCGGCGCCGGCGGCAAGCGCTTGACGTTGTCCCTGGGTAACGCTGGAGCCGAGTACGGCTCCGGTCTGGCGGTCTGTGCCCTGGCCATGTGCTAGCTCCCTTGCTTGCTGGTCGCGACCGCTACCGCATCAGCGGCGGGCTGCTTGCCATCCGGGCCGTAGGGGGTCCAGTAGTGTTCAAGGCCCCTGCTTTTGAGAGCCGCCTGCAAATAACCGGGGGCGAACCAGCCCTCGACAGTCACCGGACGACGGATCAATTTTTCTGCCTTGGCTTGATCAGCCACGGCCTGATAGCGGCCTATCAGGAAGTTGTCCACCAGAGGCGAGACTTTGTCCCGCAGGCTGCTTCCGGCAAAGTCGGCGCGCAATGACTCCACCGGGTCATTGCTCTTGGCCCACTCGGCGAAGACCTGCTCGGCATGCCCCTCGTCCGAACTCCATTTCGCCGCGTCCACCAGGGTGTCGACGACTTTCTGCACGTTCTGCGGGTGTTCCTTTTCATAATCGCTACGCACCACCAGCGCCGTCTGGCGGGTGTTGCGCACATCCTGCGAAGGGTTGTCATAGATGATGTCGATCAGGCCTTTATCCCGCAGCTTGAACAACTCGCGCCCACCAAAGGCTGCGTCCACGCCATTGGAAACCAGGGCCGCCTGGGTGCTGCCAGTGTCGAGGTTGATCACCTTGATGTCGCGCTCGGTCAGGCCACGCTCGGCCAGCAGGTTGATCGACACCAGGTGCCCGTTGGTACCGCGAAACACCGCTACTTTTTTGCCTTTGAGGTCATCGATGCTTTTGATGTCAGAGCCCTTGGGCACCGCCAGGTAAATGTTCGAGCGCACCCCCAGTGCCGCCAGCAATCTGGTGTCCAGCCCGTTGGAGCGGCCTACGACTGCAGGCAGGTCGCCCTGGTAGGCGAAATCCAGCTGCTGGTTGGACAAGGCTTCATTGACTGCCGGCCCTGCCCCTTTAAAGAAGAACCACTGCACCTCGGTGCCGCTGCCGGCGAAGGCTTTTTCCAGAAGTTGCTGATTGCGCACAATGCCCAGGGACGAACCACTGAACGTAACCGGGTCACCACCACCGGCGGCGGCGACGCCAATGCGCAACACATCGGCCTCGGCCAATGGCGCAACCAGCAGCACCGCCAGCGCGGCCGCAATACGCCCTTTGCGAAACACTTTAAATGTAGCCATGTGGAGGTCTTCCTTGGATCGATGAGGATTGGTCTGTCAGGCGGCGAGGTGTTTTTTGTCGGCTTCGGTTTGCGGCGAGCGGGTTTCGGGGGTGGGTTTGAGTGCCTGGCTCAAGCGTCCGTCGACGCCAAACGGCACATCACCGTCAATGGTTGTACGGCGCACAATGCGCTGCGCATCGCCGTAATCGTTGATCGCAATATGCTGGGTGGCGCGGTTGTCCCAGATCACCACATCACCTTCCTGCCAGCGCCAGCGGACGGTGTTGTCGACATGGGTAATACGGTCGTGAAATAGACGGATCAGCTGTTTTGAATCATTGCTGCTGACCCCTTGAATCTGTTTAACGAAGTGTCCCAACAACAAACTTCTCTCGCCCGACTCCGGGTGTACGCGAACCAGAGGATGTTCAGTCTCGTAAACTTCGGCGGTGAACTGTTCGCGATAACGCTTGAGCCCCGATTCATCGGTATTACGCGGTGCGGCGTAGTCATAAAGATTGGTGTGCAAGGCGCGCAAACCATCGGCCAGCAGTTTTAAAGGATCCGGCAGATCGGCATAGGCCGTTGCCGTATTGGCCCATACGGTGTCGCCGCCATAAGGCGGGATGACCACACCGCGCAGGATGGAAATCTTCGGGTAATTGGCCACGAACGTCACATCGGTGTGCCAGGAGTTGGCCCGGGTTTCCTTGGCATCCAAGTGCAGGATGGCAGTGCTTTGCTCGGCCGAACGCACGGTCGGGTGCGGTACTTGATTACCAAAACGTCGGGAAAATGCTTCGTGCCCGGCATCATCGAGATGCTGATCGCGAAAGAACAACACTTTGTATTTCAACAGTGCTTCATTAATAAACTCGAACGCTTGCTCACTGATATCATCGCCCAGTTTTATGCCGTCCAGTTGTGCACCAATTCGACCTGCGACGGGTTTTATTTGAATAGTCATCAAACCACTCCTGCCTTATGAACCGTTGTTGGCCAGATCATAAAGGCATAAAAGCAGCACTGACTAATCACAATTTAATATAAAGATATGCGAATCATCCGCTAGAACCAGGACGCTATAAAGCTTGATAAATTGTTATATAAGTCTGGTTGTAAGCTCATAACTTTTTCACTGGACCCTGGATAAACAGGTGGAGCCGGGGGTTGGAAAATTCACCGTCGCCACCACAGCTGCCCCCGGATTTACCTGAGTACCGCCGATTTTTAACGAAACAGGAGACGGCCACAGGGAAATAACGAGTGCCAGCTTTGACCCACATCATTCACCAAGCCACAGAGACAAGTTGATTGTCGGACAATACAACATTCTATATATCCACTCGTCAGATTAGACACTTAAAAAAACCGAAAACTTTGCTCTGTAAAATATATGTGCTTCTCTAGAGACGCTAACCCGACCCATCGTCTTCAAAGGATGAAGTGATGAATGCCTTATATAAAACCTCGACCAATCCGTTATCAAAAACAGAGCAAGATTCAATCAATGAGGTCACTCAGAAAATCACCCAACACAGTAACGAACTGCGTAAAAAATACCCCCTGCTCGGGTATCAAAATGTTATAGGCGCTAGCGTGATGACACTGTCTATCGCTGGCATGATCCTCTCTGGCACGCTGTACATCAAAGGCATAATACCCGCATGGCTGTGTATTGTGATCAATGCTTTATTAACCTCCTTCATACATGAACTTGAACACGACTTGATTCATCGCTTGTATTTCAGAAAGCAGCCCATTGCACACAACTTGATGATGTTGCTGTGCTGGATAACCCGCCCGGGAATGCCGAGCCCCTGGTTAAGGCGAGAGCTGCACTTTCACCACCATAAAGAGTCGGGCACAGACACCGATGTTGAAGCATGGATTACCACCAGCGGCAGCAAGTGGGGCGCCAAGCGGCTCCTGAAACTCATCGATGGATTTGTCTTTGGCATTGTAAATGCCCTGTTTGCGCCTACCTGGCGGGAAAAGGTCAGATTGACCGTCAAGGTGCTGCGCTTGAATGCCCCCATGGGACTGTTGTACTGGGGCTGCTGGTATGTGTTCCTGGGGTATCACTTCTATACATGGACAAGCTCATTAATGGGTTTTGCCTATCAGCCATCGCCCACCACATCGATACTGATGAGCGTGATCAACAGCGCCGTGGTTATCATCGTCGCGCCAAATATAATACGTCAGTTCTGTCTATTCTTTGTCAGTTCAAATATCCATTATTACGGCGATGTGATGCCGCGCAATCCCTTGCAGCAAACTCAAGTCATGAATCATTGGTGGCTATGGCCATTCCAGTTGTTCTGCTTCAACTTCGGCAGCACTCACTGCATTCATCACTTCGTGGTCAAAGACCCCTTCTATATCCGTCAAATGACAGCACCCTTCGCCCACAAGGTATTAGCGCAAGCCGGTGTTCGCTTCAATGACTTCGGCACTTACAAACGCTCAAACCGTTACAACCTGACTCAACCGGACGCTTGAACCCGTGCACGGCCCTTTAAGAACAAGGGTATTTACGATTTAAACGATGGCACAACTTTAAACACATGGAGTGTTAAGCATGGAAGCTGAAGGGATATGTGCGAATCAATTTGAAAGCGTCAAGCATGCTTTTGAAAATATCTTTAATGATCCGCAGGAACGAGGGGGAGGACTCTGCGTAAAAATTGGCAATGAAACGGTCGTGGATTTATGGGCAGGCTCATCAGACCGTGAAGGTAATAAACCTTGGCTTAAAGATACGTTGATCAATACATTTTGCACGGTCAAACCATTCGCTGCAGTGGCGGCATTGATGCTGGTCGAGAAAGGGAAACTGGAATTAGATATCCCGGTGGCTCATTACTGGCCTGAATTTGCCCAGGGCGGTAAAGATAAAATCACCTTGCGCCATGTGATGAGTCATACCTCCGGGATTCCAGCGTTAAGGCTCCCCAACCGCAACCCGACGATGTATGACTGGGAGCATATGGTGAATGTTCTGGCTGCCGAGCCTATATGGTGGCAACCAGGAACCGAGCTGGGATATGGAACCACAACCTATGGCTGGATCATCGGCGAGCTGATCCGGCGAACTGACGGCCGCAACCCCTGCACCTTTATCCATGAAGAAATCACCCAGCCCCATGGCCTGGAGGTTCATCTGGGCGTGGAGCAACAAGATTATTACCGCATTGGCCATTATGACGCGGCCAAGGGACGCATAGGTGACCCTTACTCGAAGAACTTGCGAACAGTAGTTACCACTCATTCGGAAGACATTTCGACCCTTGCCTTTACCAATCCGGGAATATCTCCCAAGCGTTCATCTGATCCAAAATGGTGGGCCTTCAAGCAGCCCGGTGCGTGCTCACATAGTACGGCAGCTGGTTTGGCCGGTTTTTACAGTGCATTACTGGCCGGGCAATTCATCGGCACAGACATGCTGAACGAATTCACCAAAGAGCAAAGCAACGGCATGGATCGCATCTGGAAGCGGCCAATGCGCTATGGCCTGGGTTGCATGATGGAACAAACGGCCGATCCGGATGCATCACACTGCATGGGGCCCAACACCTTTGGCCATATAGGGCTTGGCGGTCCAATTGCCTTCGCAGATGCTGATCGCGAGATCAGTTTCAGCTTTGTGACAACGACTTCAGGTGGGCACATGATGATTGATCCACGCGCACAGAACCTTGCAGCCCTTGCCTACGCGGCAATCTAAACACCCGAGGATCAACCTGATACACAGAGAGGCCAGCCCCGCAGGCAACTGCACAAAACCGCGACAAGCGAAGCCGACTCGATAGCAAGTCACCCCGCGGCACCCGGTGTAGTGTGTTGTATTACACATCACTACACCGGGACCCCATGCCTACTATGTCTGCGCGCATGCATGGCCAAATGACACACGCCCTCACCCATCTCGCCGAAGCCACTGGCCGCAGTAAATCCTTTATGGCCATCAACGCCCTGCTCGGTTGTTTACACACATATAAAGAAAAGGTCCTTCCAGGCAGCAAGAAAATGCGGCAAAGAAGAGAGTCTGCGCAGAGGTTTCCCAAACCCCAGAAACGACAAAGCCCGCCAAAAGGCGGGCTCTGCGGTGTAGCAATATGGCGGAGGCGATGGGATTCGAACTCATGGACCTGTTACAGTCGACGGTTTTCAAGACCGATATGAAGATCACAGCGGGCTGCGGCGTACAGCCGTGTTTCACTTCCGAAACTTATAACTTTTAGCTCCTCTACAACCCGCATCCTGCAAGGGTCATACCTTTAGTATAGGAACTGATTCCCTCCCCTCCTCGGCGTTCTGCCAACGTGCTTTATTATCAAAATTTAGCGCCCATGACTTCGTACGGTGTACGTGATAACTCCCCATACGGAAAACTCATCTCCCTCCATGATGTAACGGTCAGGGTAACGAGGGTTTTCTGATTTGAGGATTATTTGCTTCCCTCGTATGCAGAGTCGCTTGCAAAGCGGATCGTTATTGAGCAACGCCACTACTACATGGTCGTGAGCCGGCTCTATCGCCCGATCCACCACAGCCAGGTCACCTGAAAATATCCCGGCCCCTATCATGCTATCGCCGTCGATGGACACCAGGTAAACGCTCGGCGCTCGAACGCCCAGCAGCTCGTCAAGCGAAATAGGATTTTCCATATGGTCAGCTGCCGGCGACGGAAAACCGGCTGGAACCTTAAAGGAGCAAAGAGGCAGGCGAATGCCTCCTTCAGCAATTTGACCCAGAGAAGTGAAGCTCATGACGCACGCCTTAAGTTAACTGTATGTACATACAGTTAACTGCGGTAAGGGATTTTGGTCAATTTGTCTGTGGGGATTTTCGACGAGAGGAACATCCCGAGCACTTCAAGCTACGCTTTGCAAAGCGTTCTCTTTGCAAGAGGTCACCTCGATGTGCGGACGATTTGTGCAGTCTCAGGGCATATCTGATTATCTGGAGGTATTGGCCCCTGACCGGATTATCGTGAGCGGGTACGACAATCAGCCCATAGGTCGCTACAACGTCGCACCTGGTACGCGCGTCAGCATTCTTCACGGTGTTAATGATGGTCTGCGGATTGATCCCGCCCACTGGGGCTGGGCGCCGTTCTGGGCCAAGGGAAAACGCCCTGACCCGATCAACGCCAGAGTGGAAACAGTCACAACCGGGAAGTTTTTCAAGCAACTATGGCCCAACGGCCGCGCCCTGGTCATGGCTGACGGATGGTATGAGTGGGTCAAGGATACGGATGATCCTAAGAAGAAACAGCCCTACTTCATTCGCCTGAAAACTCAGGCGCCGATGTTCTTCGCGGCGTTGGCCGAAGTTCACACTGGGCTGGAACCTCATGAAGGGGATGGGTTTGTGATTATCACTGCTGCCAGTGATAAGGGAATGGTCGACATTCATGATCGACGGCCCGTGGTGTTCTCACCCGAGCATGCGCGAGAGTGGATGGGCAGCAACCTCGATCGGAAAGTCGCGGAAGAGTTGGCGTTGAGCTGTTGCCAGCCAACTGAGGACTTTGAGTGGTACCCAGTTGGAAACGCTGTGGGGAATGTGAAAAACCAAGGGCCCGAGCTGGTCAGGCCCCTGCAGTCATAAACACGAAAATTTGCAGTGGAAGTTGTACTCCGCAGTGCTAATGCAGTGTCTGCGATCCATCTGCAATCGCTCGGGGATGATAGTAGGTAACCGCCTGGTAGAGCGAGTCAGCCAACAAGCGGAGTCGTTCAATCTCAGCTAAAGGTTTACCTGCTGCTTCGGCCTCTCGATGCTGACGCATGGCTTCGATAGCCTGCAGGAGCAACGGCTCTCCTGCTTCGATCATTCCCAGTATTGTCTGTTTCATTTATGTCTGCATGTGCGCCTGTAAGATTACGTTATCCATGACCCCATCTCACGTTGGTGTACCTCTTCAAATGCGACGAAGTGCAACAGAGTTTCAGTGGTTATCGAGTCAAATGCGGATTCGCCCGGACTGAATGATGTGTTCCAGCTACCGCTTACGCACTATTTCCAGCCCCCCTCCGGCACTGACAACGAAATGAATCCAGCTTGACTCCTCCGAGACTATCAGGAGATGGCTTTTTGTCTTACCTTAGCCGCCACGCGATTTTCGGATACTCCAGGACCTTTTACACCTGGTCTTCCCGTCCGAGGTCACTCATTTTTTTAGCTTAAATCCTGTACCCCAGTCCTTCCGCTTATCTGCTAATCCAAGGATAAAAAATGATTCGTACCATCATCGACAAAACGGCAGAACAGTTAACGACAGCCTGGAGACACAACACGGTTATCGATTGGTATAACGAAAATTCAGCCCCGAATGAAATGAACATTCTCGCTCGGTTTGCAAATGCAGCAGCAGAGACCTGGAAAGAAGCCACGGCCTTTTATGAGGTCATGATCGACAATGGCCGAATTGATTTATTGATCATTTCACCAGAAGGGATTTTGCTTGTAGAAGGAAAAACCACATTCCACTCTAATACAACATATTTAATAAAATCTCTAAACAGTCAAGTTGAGCGGGTACATGGCACCAACGTAGGAATGCGACGCCTGATTGACAACAAGATACCGGCATACTGCCGTGAACGCTGGAATTTAGAAACGCCACCACCCATGTATGTAGTTACGCTTTCTTGGTGTAACTCCAAAGGGCTTAAGGCTTGGGCGACATCTGACAAATGGAGCGAGTCGATATCTGGTTTCACCTCTGGAGACACGCCATTTATTTTCAGTGAATACGAGCACTATTTACTTTTCAAATACAAAAAAACAAGCGGTATAACGTGGCTTGAAAACGATACCCTACCAGCAAATGACAGCCTTCAATTCAGCGCCGAGACCTCTTTGACGTAAGCCTGGCAGGCCTGCAGCGCGATCAGTCCTTGATCGCCATCGCCAGTGATTCCGATAATTCGTTGAGCATGCGCTGGGTCAAGTTGGGCTCTATGGGCTCCATGAACCACGCCGCTGGCGCCGGTGGTGGCTTGCACTCCGTCACGACTAACTGAGTCGGTGGCGTCGAGTAGGACTGACAGCCGCAGGTCAGCAGTAGCAAGGCGATCACGCAGGCGTGCTTGTTTGGTTTGTTCATCGCTCAGGGCTCGGTAATGGGATTGATCGATGGCTGCCAGCCATTGCTCTAGGGCGAAGCGCTTGCCCTGCTCTGCCAGAATTTGCGCGGAGTTGGCGTTGGCCAGATTGGTGCGCTCGGTTTGGCGGTCGGCTTCCTTCTTGGCCAGTTGCTGGCCGTAGGTGCTGGCCTGCCACGCCCATGCGGCCCACGCGCTGCCCGCCATCAGGGCCAGGATGATCAGCAGTAACCCGCCCCACTTCACAGCATCGATCCTCACGCCAACACCTTGAGCGCCCGGGCATATAGCGCCTGCCGATCGGCCGCGCCGTTCTGACCGCCATTGATGCGCCGAGTGATCGTGTCGAACTTGCCCGCATCGGCCAGACTGTTGAGCCCCTTTGATGCCCAGTACCAGGCTGCAGACATGCAGGCATGCTGCGGTTTCTCCAGCAGCTCAGGGTGATTGACCAGGTCAAGGCCCAGGGCCTCACCGCACTCGACGTAGTTTGCCCGGCCGGTGATCTGGATCAGGCCACGACCACGGTACTTCTGACCGTCACCGTCAGCCTCTGGCGTGTTGCCCAAGCGTCTGGCGAGTGAACCGGTGTCGTACTTACTCAGGTATTGGTCACTGCCCATTTCGCGCACATAACGGAGCTGGCCAGACTCATGCCCGATCTGGGCGATAAACGCTGCCACGCGCAGTGAGCCTACGATCTGATAGCGCACCATCGCAGTGTTTAAGACAGGAACAAAAACGCCGGCTGATTGGCCGGCGTTGGGAAGGATTTGCTGCAGCTGCAGCGTAGTGATGGGCATTACATTTCTCCAGAAATGGAAAGTCCTAACCTTGCAGGCATAGAGGTCATGAAAGCTTGCTTGCTATGCTTACTCAGCCAATGGTGGCTATACGAGGTCGAAGACATGAATAAAAGACCTAAGAGGGGATGGATTTGGGCGTACCGACTGATACGCAGCGTGAAGTGCTCCCCACTGACTGCCGCCTATAGGGCAACGCTGTACGTGACTCGAGGCGATACAGGAACGTTTTACAGCGAAACCACCTATAAAGAGTTCCGCCTGCGTCGCTAAATTCTCGCTCGAGTTCACCCGGGAGCTAGGTTGGCTACGGGTTTAATTAGGACTTAGCTAAACGATTTTGAATCTTCTCGGGCCTCTTGCCTTTGGACTTGCCTTTGCCCTTCTGGCCGTATTTAAGACTGGAACAAAAACGCAAGCGACTGGCCAGCGTTCGGGAGGATCTGCAGCAGCTGCACGGTAACGGGCATGGCTCTTCCTAATTTAAAACGCCCGCGCAATGCGGGCGTTTTGGAGTTACTACAAGCTTTCGTGACTAAGCGCATCTCCTGAGTGGAGAGCTCTACTTCGCCTCAAGTGCAGCCAAACGCTCTTCTAGCCGCTTTAGGTTGCGAGACAGTGCTGCACACTTCAAAGCGAGGAACTCAGTCAGACGAACGTTGTAGATGTCTCCGGCTTCGAGAGCTGGCTCCAAAAGTGTTCCGTCATCGTCGTAAACCGCTTCTTTTGCCTCCCAGACATCCTTGCCTAGAACACCCAGCTTAAACGGATCAACACCGTTACGTTCGAAACATTCCTCGAGCTGCTGGGCAATCACTCCAGCATGGTGCCTGGCATTATCGCCCTTATCTTCCACTCTATTAATGAGTCGATATGTGACGATGCCAGTCTCTTCGACAGCGTCCAAGATCTGATCGGTAGGCGCCTCAACATCCTGTTTGGCTCTGATATCAGAAGTAACGGTAAATGCAACCTGAGTAGCACCGCCTGACCAAGGGTGTGACGAGCTACCGCAAGTAAAGGCATTCGCATTCACTGGCCGAAAATTCTTGTACGTGATTGTCGTATCTGTACTCACAGCCAGGCCGGTTACCCCGTCTACTCGGAGGCGAACCGCCGTACCCGCGAGCGCATCAAGGCGCAGTTCTCCCGAGGTAGACTCTAGATTTAGGCTGTTTCCAACACGCGCGAATGTCCCTACGGTAGAGGTAACCCCACCTGCAACAATACCCACTTTGTTTGGATAGCCGGAATCACCAGCCCCGTACAGATTAATACCTGCGCCATGCGCACCGTCGATATCACCGCGGATAGACAGGAACTGGCGCCCGGCTGAAGTCGATGAGGTAATAGCGCCGCGACGATTCCCATCCAGAAAGATCGTTGATGCGTAGAGCGAGTTTTTCATTCCAATCCCGTATATACGAGCAAAGCGCGTACCAAGATCACCGCTAATAACGCCGACACACAGAGTTAAGCCCGGACCATTACCCAACACGGCCAAGCCTTCCGGCTCATAAACAACACCCGAACCATCAAGAAGTGCTTGGCGTCTTCCCGTCTGGAAATCTTCATCCGAAGAAATCAGAGTACCTTCAATGGTGTACTCCTGAAGTCGCTTCCCCAAATTAATATTGTTGTTCCCTGCCAGCAACCAAACCACCTGTCCATCGCTCGCAATTCCCTGCGTTGGATGGTCGCTGTCTACAAGGCCCTGGGTATCCCACTCATACAGCCACGATCCAGAGTAATCACCAGGCCCACCATCGACAACATCGGCCAAACGCCAGATTCGTACCGTTGTATTCGTTCCGCCTGTGCGTGTTCCGTAAGCGACCAACAAAGACTGACCATGACTTATTGTTGGCGTACAGCTTGTGTTGCTCTTAAAGTCGGAGCCGAACAAAGTGTAAACTTCAATATCCGCCAATGGCCCCCCGTCTGTGTAGCTATAGCGGACGGCCTGACGGGAGTTTGCATGCCCAGTAGTCCACAGGCGAAATGCACTCCCTTCCAAATACTCCAAGCCAAGCCCTTGATGACCTACTTCAGAGCTTACCGGCGTCGAGTACCCCGCGGAGTTTTGCTGGATCTCACCATCGAGCGAAAACCGGTTAATCGTCGACATATTGTCATTACTTACTCCGTTGAGCTGGAGTGTGTAGATGTTTCGCGTGCGCTCATCGAAAGCAAACGACTGAACGCCTATACTTTTGCCTCCTGGCCCCGAGAGCGAAGCTGCGTAAAAAAACAGACCTGCGTTAGCATCGTATACGGGCATGCATATCTCCTGCTTATGAAAAAAGCCCGCGTGATACGGGCTTACAAATGACGCGCATCACCGCTTAGGCGAACGCAATTCGCGGACTAGCTTAGACTATGTCGTAATCAGCCTTCATCGCAGCAATGAGACTCGCGATCGCACTGTCCGAGGACTTGGCACGCAGCGACTCGCCGAAGATGAATGTGTCACCTACCAAGTTATCAGTCAGGCCAGCCGTTGTAGTTGGCATCCCGATTGTCACGTACCCGGTACCGCCAATTGTGTTGCCCCCCACGACACGCTGTACTGAACTCCAAGTAATGCCATCGAGTGAGAGGCTGACCACTCCAGTGTCGTTATTGAAATCAATCGCGACTACGCCCCAACTAAGAGAGGGAGGCATGTTAACGATAGAGAAAGGAGAAAACGTGCCAATACCTACGGATAGCATTTTGCTCTTGTAGGCCTCGGTCGGATTGGCGGCACCGGATGCCGTCAGCATTTGGTTGGCTAACACACCTTCCGCACTAAATCCGTTGAGTAGCTGTCGCGTGGTCGTGTAAATGCTGCCAGTCGAGGTGCCGATATTGAATGCGACCACGATCGTGTAAGACGCCGTTGCGCTGCCGTCTGGCAGCTTGAGGCCCATGGCGCTGGACAATACAGAACCGCCTACTCCCAGATGACCTGCTCGATTGAGCAAAGCCATATTGGCCTTTCCCGCACCTGTAGTGATCAGTTTGGTTCCGGTGACTCGACAGCGGCCTTGCAGCCCTTCGCCTGCGACAGGGTTCAGCTCATTGGCGCTCACGGCATGCTTGAGATAAGGCATTCGCATAGCCACCCGATCGGCCGCCGACATAGTGATACGTGGAGCGTTTGCTCCTGCCTGAGCAGTCACGCCCGACAGTACGATGATTTGTCCCATTATTTTGTTACTCCACGCTGATAATTTGGTGGCATGCCCAGTTGTAGAAGGGGTTGCCGAACACATCCAATTCAGTATTGCTGTCACGCAAACAGCTGCGCGGCCCGGTAGTTGGCCCGCCCAGGGCGCCCGAGATACCAATATCGGCAATACCTACGCGAGGGTTGGCACCGGTTGGCACGCCCGATAGCGTCAGGGTGACGGTGTTATTGCCATTGACCTGGGCACTCAAAACCGTCGCGCTGCTGGTGCTGTCAATCCACCGAAGGCCCAAGTTGCCCGGGTCGGTTACATTCGCCGTGTCACGCACCAGGGCGCCCACCGGTGTGTGGAAACTAAGCGTGACGACTACCCCGCTACGAACCGCCTTCGTGCAATACGTCGGCAGCCAAGTCTTTCTTGCAATGACCGCTGCTGCCGCCGCTCGGTGCATAGCTCCGAGTTGCACAGATCCCTTTCCAGTCAAGTGCACGCCATCGGTGTGGTAATCGAGCCAGTACTTCGGACCGGCGCAAATGAATTTGGTCGGATTCTCCAGCGCTGCCTGCAGCTGCTCATGAGGCACATAGCTGGTCGTCACGTTCTTGGTAGTCCAGCTACTCATCTGGCACAGCACCAGAGGGATGTTGGGCTGGCCACTGATTGCACCGATATCGGTGGTCAGGTCGGTCTGAAGCAGAAGCAAGGCTGTCAGATACGCGCCCTGGCTACCGTTTGTGTTTGCTTCCCCTTGGATCCAGTCAACAAACGGAACCTCATAGCCGTAACCGCGAGCTGTCGCGTCGGCCTTGCACTGCGTCACTGTGGCGATCAGATTGTTGTAGGAAACGGTTCCCTTGGACAGGTTCTGAATGGTGGTCGCCCCTATGCCATGGCAACTACCAATGACCCCCGCGTCGGCCGGCAGATCGCGATGGCGCGCCAGGCTCGCACAAAGTTGAGCGTGCGGCGCTTCCTGCAGGCTCGACACCAAAGGCTTCAATGGCAGGACGCTTTCAGGGGCTAACTCGACCGCTTGTAGGGCATCGCTTTGGCGCAATCCCACTGCAATGGTAAACACGCGGTTCGCGACAGGAGGTTGTGTGGTCAAAATTTCAGAATGAGTTCCAAGCCCCAAGGACTGGCTGCTGCTGAGGATATGCAGCCAGTTGCGAACATACGGCGCGACCTCACCGTATACCGGCTGGTCTTGTTGGACATGCTGCACATTCGTACCCACTCTCGACATATAGCGAACAACGCCATCAGAGGCGACAGGGTCCCAATTGTTGCCAGCGCCCGTAAGCTGGTAGTTCATGCCATTCGCGAGCAGCCAGATATCCGAAAGACCCGAATCGTTTACCTGGTACGGAACCACATTCGCATCGGAGGCCACGCCGAAAACAACGGTGGTACCGTCCCACCGGTGGCCCAGCAGGACAATGCCATTTACATCGGTTTGCACATAGCGCCACTCTCCACTGAGAAAAAACAGGCCGGGCAGCTCATCAAAGATACCGGTGGCCACGCCGCTGTTTTTTACACCGAGTATCGGATAGCCGCGCCCATCGGCTACGCCCCAACCATAGGCGGTGTCCAGCATGCGGGAAGGGGCAAGATCCAGTGCTAGGTTCGACTGGTTGATGCTAAGTTGCGCTGCATAGGCACTTGGGAATCGACCTCGCTCGATAGCAACTCCGTCAACGTTCTGATAAAGGATCAAGTACTCCTCATCATTTACCGACGGAACACTGAAGAAGCTACCGTTGACGGTGCCAGCCAATCCACCTGCAACGGTCAGGTAAATCATGGCTCCCGCCATCTGCGTCGCCAAATCCGCAATAGCCTTAGCATTGGTAGGCCGCATAACTCCGCCACCCACATCCATCATCTTAATCTGGTCACTCAGTAACAGCTCGTTCGCCGTATCGATCGTGACCGTCAAGCGCGCCAGATCAGTTGGTCCGCTCATATTTACTCCAGGCGAAAAAAAGCCCACTCAGTGGTGGGCTATAGAATTGAAAATTGATCTGTGGATCGAGCGGTTAAGTCGCACCCGGCCAGGATTTCGTGTACCAGCGCTGCAGCAGACTGCGCAGCTGCGCATTCATAACGCCAATGTCCATGCCTGCCAGCAGGTCAGTAAGTTCGGCCTCGCTGATGATTGGCAATTTGAACAATTCAAGCTCAGCGGTGAAGCGCCACAAGTCGACGCCAACGAGAAATGGTCCTTGGTAAATATCGGTGAACTGGGCCTTTGTCAGCTCAAGACCCATCGGGCTCTTAACGGGGCAGAGGAACCAATCAACAGCATTTATACCGTGCTCGAACCAACCCATGAACAACTTGGCTTCCGGCCCCTCCATCAACCAAGACACTGCCACCCGTGCAGGAGTACTTCGCCAGACGCGGCGGCGACGAGATCGACCGGTAACCATTGGCGTACTGGCGATCGGGCTAATTTGCGAAAAACCATAGCCCTCCCTCTGTGGCAGGGGCAGGCCTTCTGGATAAGTGAGCATCAGGCAGCCTCTGGCGCAGTTGCGTGGTCGTAGGTGTAGACCCGAGAGTCGTACGGCATGCCCTTCATCGCCACCCCGCCATTCGATGGATCGGCAGAAGTCACCAGCACCGGATAGGCCCATTTTTCAGAGGGCCCAAACATGAGGTGAGGCGGCTCAAGAACCACGCTGTCAGCAGCCAGCTCAAAATCCAGCTCGTCGACCCGGATATGGAATTCGTCAATCCGGTAGGCCGGATACGGACCGGACAGTGTGCCGTCCAGACGCCTGATACCTACTTTATGATTACCGCCCGCAGACCAGTCCAAGGGTTCAGATGATTCCAGTACAACGCCTCCCGGCACCGTCTCGTCCCCCAACAGAATGGCACTCTGGCAAAGCCCAGGAGTATCGCTCGCAACGGCGCAGAAGCTCAGATAACCAGAGTTACGGCCATCCAACTCTGTCGACCAGGTGTACGTGTCTTGCCTGAACAACTGATGCCCACGACGGCGCATCCCCCACCGGTAGGCCCGGTCTCGATCCGTCACCCCGGGCAGCTTGATCTTCTCCACCTTCAGCCCGAGATCACCCGGCCAGCGGCACTTGACGGTTTCCCATGCCCAGCTTTTGCTCGAGAAGTACTCAACGTCCACACCGTCATAGTCATTGATCGAGGGCAGCGGACCGCTGATTTTCAGGGACTGCGTCATGTTCTGCGGCGAATAGGTCTGCGTCTTCGGGCCATATTCGCGTTCAAAAATAGCCCGGGGGACATCCCGGACCGGTTTGATCTTTCCGTTGGCGATCGTCAATTCAGCCCAGCCGCAGGCCAGTGCGTTATTCAGCACCTCTTTGACGATGCTCGTGTCATCAATGGTCTCGTCATAAAACTGGCCATCGGCGACGCAGGCCGCGTGGAGCTGGTCAAACTCTTCAAGATCAATATCGGCATCGGTGTAGCCCGATGACTTCAACACATTCAGAACCCACGGCACGATATCGCGAGTCGGTTCAAGATCCTCCCGCCAAGCACCCCCACTGCGCGAAAGCAGCATTCGGGTAGCCTCCAAGTTCACTTGGCTTTCTGATTGCGCTGAAAGGCGGTCACCACCACGAATCTTCACCGACATCACGGTCATGCCCGGATAACTCGCGGGGCGCACCTGACGCAGGCCGCGCAGCCCATACCACATCATGTCATCCATGACTTCGGCCGAGTTGACTCCGCCAATCTTGGGCATGCGCTTGATGCGGCACTCAGGCCTCATCGGGTAAGGCAGTTCATGCCGAAACGTGAAGCCTTGAACATCGCGAGAGTGACCACTCACTGTTTGTGGCAGCACTGTCCAGGCACCCGCCACGTCCATATCCCGGTACTCGAACTGGTGAGAAGAGGTGACCGCATATTCATAGCCCGTCTTGCCAATGCCGATCAGGCCATTAGTCGCAGACACTGAATACTCAATGGCGGTGACCTTCTCCCCTACCGGGCTGCATACGAAAGGTCCGCGGTACCCACCCTCAAGGTTCGAAGGATCGAGATTGATCACCCCGCTGACGCTTTCCAGCAGCTTGAATCCGGGCCAATTTTCATCTGCAGAGCCCTTAGAAGTCAGGCGCTCTACCTCCATGATGGCGGGCCCGAAAGCCGTAATGCGGTACCGAAGACCACGAGGACCAATGCTGGCCAACCCAGTGCCCAGCGCCAAACCGTTGGCCGGGGTGCCCCCTTCATAGTTCAGGGTCATCTGTGCAGGTCGTTCCGGTGTGCCGCTGGATTCAGCGGTGCCGGTGCTGCTAACCGGGCTGGTACCGAAAAGTGTCGAAGCCGAGGTTGTCAGCGGCAAACCGTTGAACACGGAAGTTTCAGTGATCAGCAGCCGTCCAGATGAAGCGCTGGCAATGAAAGGTGCAGCCCCCTTGGCATTGTTAAACGCTGACACCAGCCCCGCGAGATCGGTCGTCGCTGTGTCCAGGGTGACAGGGTATGTCGTAGCGCTACGGCTCACCGTGAACGACAGAGGCGTCACATCAAAATCGTAGCGGGCAGGCGCGCCCGATCCGCGTAACGTTGAAGCGGTACCGGCCGTTGGCGGCACTGCCGGTGCAAAAGGCGTGTAGCTGTTGACGACATACAGCCCACCATTAGCCCCCACTACCTCAATCGGCATTCCCTCTTCGGGGTTGAGCATTTCCAGTGGGCCTTGGACGATATCCCGCCCGGCGCCGCCATCGATGACGGTGTATTCGTAATAAGCCAGCACCCGAATCACCAGGCCACTGGCCCAATCAGTCGGGAACGCCCCCGCTCCCGCAGGAATGGAAATAGTCTCTCCGTTGAACTGGTAAGCCGATGCCGTGGCCGACGGCGTGATGTTGCTTGACACCGTCAGCTCGAGGCCTGCCGCTCCGCTTGAGCTCGCACCCACCTCGCCCACGTTGAACCAGAGCATTGAGGCGGTATCGCCCAACACGTTAGCACCAGGTGGATAGATCGTGACGCTCGCATCGGCACCTAATGAGATCAGCGGTGTTTCGCCCACCTTGATCTTGTTGATCGGGATTTCCAGATACCCGGCCGAGACGTACAACAGCATCTCGATCCACTGCTCCCGCGGGGAAACAAACCAGGTGCGCGGCTCAGCCAGATAGGACGGGTAGACCTTCTGGTGGCCGGCGATTTGGCGAATGGTGTCGCCCAGTTTGACCTTGTTGCCCTTGGCGCTTGCCTCGGTCAGCGGGTTGCCCTGGGCAGTCGACGTTGTCGGCATGCCGGGCATCTTCGGCATCATGGCTTTCATGACCGCCTGCGCACCTTTGAACAGTGCATAGGTGATGCTGAATGGGTCAGTACCCTTGGGCTCGCAATAAATCTCGACCTGGTCGGAGGGTTTGAACACCACCTTATGCCAGCGCTTTGCTTCGATCACTTCGTCGTTGAGGATGATGCTGATGGGTGGCGATTCCATGCGCTCGTAGCTGGGCGACTGATCGATCAGCCATTGTTCCAGCGTCATGCGGCGGTCAGTTTGATACGTGACCATCGGCGCCGAGCCGGCCATCTTGTTCGGGAAAAATTCGATCACGGTAGAAGACCACCCTTGGAAAGTCAGTTTCAAACTCACGGACCGTGCGGATGCGTGCACCACCCGGGTTCGTGTCCAGCACCTTCAACCGGCCATCGGCCTCGATCACCACGCCCACATGCAGGCACAGGGCCCCACGGAACACGGCGGCAATAGCGCCCACCTCGGGCGCGCACTCCTCCATGCCCTGCTTGAGGTCGTGATAGGCGTGAGTGTTTTCGCGTAGCCGGTCCTTGCCCACGGCGCCGAGGCTGGGTAGCAACGGCAACCCCAGCAACTGGTGGCGCACCGCAATACACAGGCCCCAGCAATCGTAAGCAGCAGGTCCCCGGCCGCCATCCCGGTAACGGGCGGATAAGTATTTTTTGAGCATGGTTAGATGTACGTCAGGCCAGGCGCGACCAGCGTCGTGAGCTTGTCGCGGGGATATCCGGTGTTGAGCAGGTCGAAAAAGCCGCAGGAAAACGTGGCCGTGTTGTCGGCGTACTCACGATTGAGCACCGTGAGGTGATACACCGACGTCGGATAGCTGAGGTCACTTTCGAGATACTCGCGATGAATCATGAGGATCCGCTTCCCTGCAGCCTTGTAGCCCTCGACGACCTTCTGCACATCACCCGTGGTGTTATCCAGCGCGATGTTCAGACTCTGGTAGCCGCTGCTGTCGTTCTTGGGTAACGCATCCTCAATTGCGATACCCGGAAAGGTCAGCGTCCTGCCGTCCTCCGTACCGCAGGTCCAGTCATCGAAGCCCTGTGAAAAGAGCATTGAGTCAGGCTCACCTTCTGCCCGGGTTTCGATGGTCTTGATGATCATGTCGCCGCCGGAGGCGTAGCATTGTTCGATCGGGTTCACTACTGCCTCCTATCCTGCATGGCGTTTCAGGTTGTAAGTAGACTCAAATGCATCAGACGTTTCGTTACCGCCAGATCGGATTTGCGCCACAAAAAGACTCAGGGATTCCGTGCCGTCTGAGTTTCTCCCGCGTTCAACTTGACCAGCTTTGTTTGGGTTTTCGATCAGATTTACGGTCAGACCTTTTCCACCTGATGCCCCGCCTTGCGCGACCTGCTCCAGGGTTCGATCCAGCTTTGCACTGGTCTGAGCAGTAGTAACCCTCTCACCCTTTTGCAGCAACCAGGTGCCGGTTTCCGGTACCGCATCGATGCCGTCGTGCGCCATACCGGCCACAGAGCCGATCATCCCCATAAAACTGCCTGCTGCCCCCAGTGCGGAAGCCGCTGCCGCCGGCGCCGCAAACGGGCCAACGATTGGAATGGCTGCCGTCGAGGTGAAGGCGTTCAGCGCCGCCATGGCCACTTGTGCGGTGCCCCATTGAATGAGCATTTTTAACGCAGAGCTGGCAAACGTCGCCGCCATATCAGTGAAAGAAAGTTTGCCGGTGGTCACAAAGTTGTACAGCGCGTCATTCATGCCAGAGAAGGCATCGGTGAACATGTCCTTGGTCTGGCCGGAAATATCCCGGCTTTGATCCAGGTAGTTGTTCCAGGCATCGCCTACTCCGTCCATCCAGTTGCTCTGGGCCGCATCAAGCTGGTTGTAATAGTCCTGCTGAATCACCATGCGCTCGGCAAGCGCTTCGCTGAGTAGCTCGGTTTCCCGTTCGTACAGCTCCTGGCTGATATCACCCGCATTGCGCTGTTTGAACAGGTCGGAGACCTGCTTGTCATGCTCCTGCTGGATTTCCAGATCAGCCTGAAGACGCTCTTTCAGCTTGTCGCCGGAGCCCGCGCCAGACAGTTCAATTTTGAAGCCCTGACTGAACGTTTGGTTGGTGTCTTTCAGGGTTGCGCCGAATGCTGCCAACTTGGCGGCGTCTTCATTGGCCTGTTTCAACTGTTTCAGGCTGTCCAGTTCGACAGCGAGACCTTCAAGGCGTTTTTGTTGCAGGGTATTGATACCGACCAGTTTCCCGCTTTCAATCTCAAACTGAAGTTTGGCCACTTCTGTGGCATTTTTACGCGCATCTGTGGTGGTATTGATCAGCTCGATTTGACGCTGATAATCCTCTTCCGTAGATGCAAATTTCTTCTGCACCTCGGAAACAGACTTGGTATCGGCCTTTTGTGTTTTGAGGCTGGCATTCACCTTGTCGATCGCTGCAGCGTGCTTGAGCGCTTCTTTTTCAGACTCAGGATCCAGCTTGAGAATGCCTGCGGAAAGCTGTGCCTTAAGTTTTTCAACCTCGGTAAGTTTCCCCGCGACGACGGCCTGTTTTTTCAGGCTATCCAAATAGCTCTGGCCCGCCTTATCACTGGCAAACCGCACACCATTCAACTCAGCCTGAGTTTTCTGAATGGCACCTTTGAGCGCCTCGACCCGCTCGCCAGCCTGGTCCAGCGGCAAAGCAAAAGGTACGTCGCCGCCCGAGTCAGCGCCTGCCTGCAAGCGATCGTACACCTCCTCAGCATTTTTGAGCTCGGACTGAAGCCCATCAAGTGTTGCGCTCAACTGCTCAAACGAACGCTTGCCCAGGTCATCAGGCAGCATCCCTTTTACCGCTCGACGAATGCGCGTAGACGCATCATCAAAAGCGTTCGCCGCTTTGCTCGTGCCCTCTTCAGCTTTGTCGCCAAAGTCCAAAAACGAATAGGCGATCAGGCCAACTGTAATTATCAGGCCAGGCCAGCCAGCGGCCAGAGAGAGCAAGGCGCGGCCTGCTTTTGCAGCCATCGCAAAACCTGCGCCAAGGGCAGTGCTACTGGCGGCCCATGCGGCCATTGTTGATGTTGCGGCCACTTGCGCTACGGCCAGTTGACCATTGACCACGGCCAGCGCTTCAGTCGCAGCAGTTCGCTGTGCCAAGGACGCGGTGACGGCCCCTGAGCCGGCAATGGTGGTGGCCGTCAACTGCGCCTCGGCGGCTGTGAGCTGACGAATGATCGCCGTTTCTGCCAAGCGCAGTTCGGCCATTCGGGCCACAGATTGTTGCCGGCCAATATCGGAAATTTGCGCACGTAGGCGCTGCTGTTCCAGTTCAAGTTCGGCCACCAATGACTGCCGAACTGTTTGCAGACGGGCCAAATCAGCTGTCTGCACCTGGCGTGACGCCAGGACCGATGCTTCAGCGCTGGCAACAGAGCTTCGTGCCCGCGCCAAATCAGCAACAACTCCCGCCTTTACAGCTTCAAGACGGCGCACCTCGCCCGCAGTTGCAACAGAGTTTGCCAAGGCAAGCTCGGAGGATGCCTTGATGTTGACGCCCATTGCATAGGCGTTGCTGATCAGTGCTCCTGCTGTTCTGCCCAAAACAACCAACAGTCCAGCTTCCAGAATGCGGGTAAAGGTTTGAAGTTTTCCAGAGTCCAGGGCCGCAGATAAATCCAGTACTGCAGTCACAAAAGCCCGGGACACGCCAAGGATGTTGTCCAGCGTACCGATAGCACGTGTTGCGCTGTTCTCAAGAACAGTAAACGCACCGCTGATGGTGGTTTGCGCCCGGGCAAACTGATCGTCAATTGACTGGGTTTGGCTAAGAATGGCTCGAAACAGTTTTTCGGATGTAATTGACCCGGTTTCGCCGAGCTTTCTCAGGTCGCCTACTGCTACCCCCAGACCATCAGCAATTGAGCGGGCGAGCCCGGGAGCTTGTTCAAGCACCGAATTCAGTTCTTGCCCGCGCAGTACGCCAGAGGCAAAAGCTTGCCCGAGCTGGACCAGTGCCCCTGCTGCGGCACCGGCAGACACGCCGCTGGCCGACATTGCCTTACTGATGGACTCAGTGACCCGGATCATTTCCGTCTGGCTAACGCCCAGTGCACCAGTGGTTGAAGCGATCCGTTGGTATAGCTCTGCCGTAGGCTCAAGCGCCGCCTGGGATCGCTGTGCCACCTCAAATACTTCTTGAGAGACCTTGACCAGTTCTTGCTGGCTCACGGTCACTTGCTTGAGCCGGTTCTGAACCGAGGTCCATGTTTCGGCGTAGGCAATGAGCTCCCGTGTGCCCAGGTACCCAACCGCAGCCACACCAATTGATTTAAGCGAGCTAACAATCTGGCTGCTCGCACTTTGGGTCGATCTCTCGATTTGGCCCATGCGGTTTGTTGCCGTTCGGGCGGCGCGATCCATTCCCTGTTCAAAACCGCCAATACGCGCAATGAGATCGAGCGTCAGGGTTCCCAGTGAGCGCGAGGCCATTTAATTTTCTCCAGGCGAAAAAAAACCCGCCGGAGCGGGCCATATTTCAACAACGAATCAAAAAGTGATCGCCATCAACTTCTTCCATGTACCACCATCAGTTGTAGCCATGAATTTTCGGCCATCCTTCAAGTAAGCAGCAAAAGCTACTTCCTTCTTGTTGCCGCCAAGCAACATCCCGCCAATTGCCCCGATCGGGCCCAGCAAAACGGCCCCTGCCACACCCCAACCGGCTGTGCCTGCAAGTTTCTTGACCTTTTCCTCATCGAGTAACTCAGTTCTCTCAAGCTCCAGCCCAAGGTTGATGGTCTCTCCTTTCCAAGGATGATCCTTGGTGCTTGCCCGGGTCAGAATCGACGTCCCAAACATGCCGGAATACTGCCAGGCACCTTTATCAATATCACCAGCTTCAACTTTAACTGTCGCCATACGCCCTCCTTGATTGATGGCTTAACAATAGCACCGGCTAATGAGACGCAGGCCATAGCTAGCGGATTACCAGAGTTACCACAGAGAATAAACGGGAGAAAAAGGACCCAAGCGCATGCAACTCACTGCCACGTAGCCATAGCCTCTTCCAGGCTGATCGTCACCTGCGCCTGGCTGTAAACCATGAAATCGCTGAGATCCATTTTACCGCCGGCAATCCTGCTGGTCAGGTGGGTCAACAGCGCGAAGTGACGCTCCATGCGCCGGTTTTGATCGAGAGTGCCGTACTTTTCCCGGTAAGCGATCCAGTCCAGCACTTCGCGGTGGGTCAGCCGTTCCTTGGCTTCGGCAATGGTGCTGCCTCCGATGCGGTTCAGCACCAGTTCGTGCCAGAACTCATCGGAGGCGCTTAGTTTTTTGCCTGATCCTTCCCGGTGCCGTTGGCTTCATTGACCGCGGTGAGGATGGCAAAGCCCAGGGACGACTCCAGGCTGAAGGCGTCTTCGTAGCTAAGGGCTTCAGCACCCTTTTCACCCAGAAACACACTGGCCGCGATGTACTTGGCGTTGCGGCTTTGCTCGGCTTCGTCCGGAGCAAACAGTCGTTCGATGACACCGAACGACTGGCGGCGGATATGCACGTTGAATTTATCCGTCACGTCCTTGCCGGTGGCCGGGTCGGCGTGGACCCAGGTGACTTCTTTTTTAACCAGAGCGCCGTCGACGATGCCGCCTTTGGCTTTGAGTTGCTTGAGGTTCATGGAAAGCCCTTAAATGGTTTTGAGAATCCAGGCGAGGCCACCCGAACGCTGGATGGAAACGGTCGAAGCAACCACGGCGTTTGCCGCGAATGAGAACGGGAAGTCGGCCACGTACCCCTCAAAGGCACACCAGGTGCGCGTCTTCGGGAATTCAAAGTCGTCACCTGCCTCAGTCAAGGTCGGAGGTGCTTCTCCATCGGCCCAGCCAATGGCCCACTTAATGTTGTTCTTGCCGTCCTCTTCGGACAACTGATGCACGCGGACGTGACTTGCGTTGGCAGGATCGGCGTTGAGGCCAACGGATGCCTGCCCCGGGGTGCGCAAACCCTTTTTGTAGCGTCGATCTTTATGGCTGAGGCAGGTGTCTTCGATCTGGTCTGCCGGTGAGCCCGCCGGGTCGAAGGTAGTGATGCACTCCACCTCCATGACGGTCAGCGGGCCGGTACCGGGCGCGGCCTGCACGAGCATGTAAGCCTGCGTGCCCTGTGTAAGAACGGACATGGGTGTCTCCTTTAAACGAAAAAGCCCGCACAAGGCGGGCTGGGGATCGGTGTTGGTTTAGCGCGGTACCAGCCAGTCCACATCGAAGCTGTAGCGGTAGGAATTGGTGACCGGATCACGGGAGTCGCCACCCCAGCGCACAATATTGGCCTTGAGCTCAATGGCGTTTCTGATGGCTTTGGCCGTGTCACGCGCCTGTGTCACGGAAACGCCATAGACATCAATTTGCAGGCTGTAACCGTCGATGTCCGGGCGTTGCGCCAGATAGTTTTCAGGGTTACCACCGACCATTTGCCATACCACATAGGGCTTGGCGACACCTTCGGGCGCTTCGCCAAAGGGGTAGATGCGCACGGGCGAAACGCCCAGCAAGGCCGTTACCGCCGGGTCGGCGGCGCACACAGTGAAGATCGGCGCGTACATCAGCGAGCCCCCAGCAACGCGTTGATTTCAGTGTTTAGCACCGCGACAAACCGATCAGTGACCGCCTGCACGCTGCTGGAAAACGCCGGGCGCATAAATGGCGCCGCCGGATTGTGCTCGGTACCGAACTCGATATAACGCCAGTGTCGGGTGTCGCCGCCTGGGTTGCCGGAGGCGTCCTTGCTGTGCTGGTTGGAACCCGAGCCGCCGCGCACGCCGACCCGCATCACCACCCCGCCTTCGCGCTTGGACTGCTTGCTCGACTCCTGAGTGATCAGGTTGCGGAACACCTTCTCTTTGGTGGCTGGGTCGTCGATGGCCTTGGCGTTGGCTTTCGCGGCGTCACGCACAATGTTCATCGCCGCCCTGGCCGCTTTGCGCAGCCCTTTCTTTTGCAGCCGTGGGCCAAGGGTGCGCATTTTCTCGACCACACCATTGAGCCCTTGGATATTGAACTGCATACCGTCAGCCATCATTCACCCCCGTTGCGACAACAAGGGTCAGATACTCCAGGCCCGAATTTCTGTCCGGGAGCGGCTGACCGATGATTGTGAAGATTTGCCCGCGATGCAAGATGCGCATGGTCGGCAGCACGCCCGGCCGGTAGCGGATGGTGATCCGCCCGCTGGCCTGGGACTGACTGGCTTGCGCGGCAATCAGGTCGCGAGCGCTGAGTGGGTCGACTGCCGCCCATACACGCGCAAACTCGACCCAGGCTGTTACCACCTCGCCTGTGACCGGATCTTGCTGTGCGGTTTGGTGCTGGATGACGATCGGATGTCGCAGATCCCCCGCTCTCATGGCTCAGGCTCCTTTCTGGCCGGGCCAGTGAAGTTGCGGGACGACCACAGCAGAGACTCGACGCCGAGCGGCACCTTGTCCGCCGTAGTGCCCACAACAACCGCTTCGCGGACAGCATAGGAGTTGCCAAGCAGCAATAGCAGCGCTGATTTGAATGATGCGGGTATGTCGCTGGCTTGAAGAAATGCGGGGTTGTCGCAGAACCACAAGGCCCAAGCCAAAGCAGATTCGGCATACAGCTCGATCAGGTCGTCGTCTTCCTGGTGATCGACCCGCAGGTGCTTGCGCATCAGCTCAATCGACAGCAGATCCGCGACGTTGATGGTCATTTTTTCGAACCTTTCTTCTCAAGGTCGACCGGAGTTGTGGGCTCTGGCTCTGGCTCTGGCTCTGGCTCTGGCTCTGGCTCTGGCTCTGGCTCTGGCTCTGGCTCTGGCTTCAGGATTGGAGCGGCATGGATCTCTTCTGCCAAGCCCATTCCGATCAATGCTTCTGCATATTCATCGTTAACCTCTCGCACTTCGAACTGGTTGAAGCTGCCAGCGTGATAGTGCGAGAACTGACGTAGTGCGCGAATTTTGGTCATAACGATACCGGAGCAGTTTCCTGCCCCGTCTCGATAATCAGCCGCCTGCAGCTGGGGTGAAGTTGCCTTTAATGATCGCGGTTGGACGGTAGTGAGCCAGTGCCAAACGCTCTTCACACAGGATGGTCAGCATGTTTTTGACGAAGTTGTCGCGATCCTGATTGCTGACCTCGACCGTGGCGTCCATGCGGTCCCATACCTGCGAAGCGAGGTCGAAACCACCAACGGTGAAGGTACCCAGCGCCTGGGCCTTGGTGGCCACCACCGGCAGGCCCCACATGACCTTCGCCGCGAATGCAGCTGGACCGCCGAAGATGTAGCGGCCATCCGCGTCTTTCAGCAGCGCGATTGCGTGCCAGTCGCGGGGGTTGAGGATCAAGCCGGAGGCTTCAAACTCGGACTCGCTGGTCTGGAAGATCGCATGGGCAATCTGGTCGGCGCGGGTATCACCCTCGACATCCAGGCCTGCATCATAGGAAGTCGCCACCTTGTTCAGGCCAATCAGGTTATCGCCCGTGCCGTCACCGTTGAGCAACTGACCCTCTTCTACCAGCGCCAAACCGAACAACAGACGATTGTTGACGTAGGACTCCAGCATCGGTGCGTCATCCATCACCTGGCGCGAAGCCTGGATCCAGTGAGCGATGGTTTTGACGTTGGCGGTTTCTTTGGTGAAGGTCAGCTGAGATTCAGGCTTTAGAGTGCCTTCGGCCACAGATGCGGCGCTGTTGACGAAAACGTTTTCACGAACGTACTCGATTGCATTGGACGTGGTGCGGCCCTGAGCCAACAGGTCACGGATGGTCAGACGGCGCAGGCCGGGCATCAGGATGCCTGGGTTTTGCTGCGTCTGAATCAGCGTGCCGGCGGAGCCCGCGCCACTGCCCAAAGCCTTGTTGAATGTCTTCACGTCAATTTTCCCGGAGGTCGAGCCGTTCCAGGACTTTTTAAGGTCTTCAGCGGTGCGCTCGGCGAAGGACTTTTTGGTCTCAGGGTTGTCCAGGCTGCCAGCCGCCAGTTTCTGCTCCAGATCAAACAACCGGGTGCTGGATTTAGTCAGATCGGCCTGGACGGTCTGCAGGTCGGTTTGCAGTTTTTTGCTGATCTCGCCGGTGGCGGCGATCTCTTTTTTCTGTGCATCGAACAGTTGGGTCATGTTCGTTTGCGCGGTTTCGATTGCCTTTTGGATATCAGCCAATTCGGACATGAATTAGTTTCCTACAGATGGGAAGGACTTGATGCGATTAAGGATCGCGTTGATTTCGCCACCTTCGGAGTCGCTCCGAACTGCGGACTTGATGCGGGCGATAAACGCCAACGCTTCCGACTTGGAGAGCCCGGCGGAGTCTCTCAGCCAGTTCTCCGCATCACGGATGGTTTCAATGGTGTCCATGCTCTTGAGCGCCGATACCGTGGCCTGCTCATTCGCGGGGAAGGTGCAGATGCTGATTTCACTCAGCCGGGAGACGCTTTTGAACGAATAGCCGGTCGCAATGGGCGCGCAGTCACCTTTGGCCGCAGAGAACCCCACCGACATGCCGACAACGGTGCCGTGGATCATTGCCGCCTTGAGGGCGTCCGACTGCGGGTTACCGGGGGTCAGCTCACCCCGGACATGCAGGCCAGTGCTGTCTTCCGACAGATCCAGCCACTTGCCCACCGGAATTTCATTGCGCCGGTGGTTGAAGAACATCGCCACCGCCCGGGATTGGGTTTTCAGTGCGGCAGCAAAGGCGCCCGGCTCAATAATGTCGCCGTCGCTGTCGACCACGCTGAAGACGCTGGCATAGCCTTCGAAAATGCCCTGGGCGCCGCCGCTGGAAAACTTGATTGCGGCCTGATCGAAGGCCAGTGTTTTGCAAATGCTCGGCATTTCAGTCTCCAGAAAAACTAAACCCCGCTGGGTGCGGGGTTCGTTTTGCCAAGTTGGGTAAGCGGCACGTTCTGAGACTGCCGGGTTGCGACATCGCCGCCAGGGAGTGGCGGCCGGTTACCGACACGTCTGCCCTCGTTCACCGTAAGCAGGCCCGTGTCGATTTGGGTTTTCATGTAATTGGCCCGGGCCGTCGAGTCACCGCTTAACAATCCGTCGCGGTTGTGTTCGGCGTGGATGCGGCCCAAGTCGGCAGGCTTGATCAGCCAGCGCAAAATGCTGGTTTCCCAGATTTCTAAATATGGATCCAAGGTGTACTGCAAGAAACCGAGGTTCTGCTGCTCGATGCCGGAGCCCCAACTGGTGGACTTTTCGACATCGCCCACCAGGTGCGGCGGCACGCCGAAGAACCGGGCCAGTTCGCTGACCTGAAACTTGCGCGCCGCCATGGTTTCGGCGTCCTGCGGGCTGACGCCGATGGCCTGGGTGGTAAACCCCGCCTCCAGCACCCACAGGCGCTTTTTAACCGGCCCGCCGGAGATCTCCTTGAAGTTCTCCTCAAGCTGATCGCGCTGGGCCTTGTTGAGCGTCTTGCCATCGCCGGTCATCAGGATCTGCGGCGACTTCGCACCGTTGGCATAGAAGTCGCGCTGCTGGTCTTCCATCGCCACCGCAACACCGACTGTTTTGGCGCCGAATGCAATCGGGGAAAGCCCCACCAGTCCGTTAAAGCCAAAGCCCTTGAGGTGGAAAATCTCCGACTGTTTGAAGTCGGCGTATTCACTGTCACGGCGGTAGCGGTAAACCACCCGCTTGCCTTCAAGGCGCACGTCCATATTGACCGACATCAACGGCACCAGGCTGATGATGTCGCCCACGCTGTTGCGCTCGATCAGCGCGTAGGCGTTGCCGTAATAGCAAAGCTGCATGGTCATGGCGGCGCGGAAATCGAAGGCCGTCATAAACTGGTTGGGGCTGTAACGCAGCAGGCGGGACAGCGGGTTATCAAAGCCAACCTTGGAGCGGTCCTCACCCTTGGTTTCAAACACATCCAACGGCAGGCAGGCCGTTACGCTGGAGATGAGGCGCACGCAGGCAAACACGGTGGAGATTTGCAGCGAGCGTTCATCGTTGACGACTGAGTCGCCCACAACGCCGGTGGCGGAGACAGGCCCAGTCTGCGAGCCCTTCTCGGGAGAGACCAGGCGCCCACCAACGAAGAAGCTCGCCATACGCGCCCAGAAAGGACTGCGGGTGCGCAGGTCAATGCTGTAATCGGTGTCTGCCATTACATACTCATTGGTCGATTAAGGAAGTCATCGATGTTTGCCGAGGGCATCGGGTTCAGTGACAGCAGCGTCACCGCGTTAAACGTGGCCATCAGCGGATCGATCTTGGCCGAGCCCGACGCCTGCTTGGTGATCAGGATCGAGTTGCCACGTGGCTCGACTTTGGCGTTGCCGCAGCACCAGGCCATCATCGGCTGGCCGCCGTGGATCAAGGTGCCTTCGGCCAGCTTGCGTTCGGCAGTTTTGATCGCACCGCCGAGCTTCCAGCCCTGTGAAATGCCGATGACCTTTTCTTCAGGTACACCGGCCTCTACCAGGGCATCGAGAATCGCGCCGATACCCGCCGGGTCGAGCCCCACCTTGTCCAGCAGGCCGGATTGCTCAACACGGGCGACCAGATTGGCTACCTGCTCGACGTCCTGGCCTATCTGCTCAACCAAAGTGAGATTTTTATCTTTGGCAAAGTCATGGAAGTTGGCCGCCACGGACTGGCGACGGACCAGCACCGAGGGGTGGGCCCAGGCGTGTGTCCACAACAACCACTCGCGAGTCGCCCGGTGCCGGCCGACAGCCGCAAAGCCCAGCAAGTCATCCAGACCGCCGCCATCGATGCCGATATCTATCACTTCGCACTGGCGCAGCAGGTCATCGAAGCTCAACCCCGGGCGTTTGCCCTGCACTTCCCAAAAGTCGGCACCGGCCCAGCGTTCGGACAGCAGCGCCAAACCGACTTCAATATTGGCGTGCTTGGCCAGAAAGCCGCGCAGCTCTTCTTCACCCGCTTCCTGCGCCATTTTGAAGCTGCGCAGCAGGAAGGCTTCGTCCACCGAGAACCCCATGTTCGGGTTAACCAGGTGGAAGTTTTCGACCAGACGGGCTTCGCCGCTTTTGATCATCGCCTGCGGAAACTCGTAAATCACCGGCAGGAACTGGTTGTCATCGATACGCCCGTCGCGCACAGCGCGGGAGTACTTGAGCTTTTCGCGGAACACACCGGCAGGCGGCTCGTTAGACTGCGTGGTCAGCCAGATCACAAAGCCTTCAGGCCGTGACGCCAGACCGCCCGTAGCTTCGCGGATGATGTCCGGAGCCTTGACGTTCTTGCCGAACAGCCAGGCTTCGTCGATCAGCACGCCCACGGCCTTTTTGCCGCCCACCGTGTCGCCATCGGCGGCCACCACCTTGAGCGTGGCGCCGGTCTCTCGGTGGGTGATGGTGCGCAAGTGCGGCTGGACGTGCATCAGGTCGCGCAACTCTTCGTCGTGCTTAACCATATCGGCCGCAGGTTTGAACGAGTTGTCGGCAATTTCCTTGGTCGGGGCCAAGATGATGAACTCGGCCGACATGCGCCAATTGCGGATCAGCGCGGTAAGCATGATCCCGGCGGCAATGGTCGACTTTGAGTTCTTCTTCGGAATACACAACATGTATTCCGAGATCATCCGGCGCCCGGTGGTGTAGTCGTAGGCGCCGAAGATCGCCCCGGCGAAGTCGAACACCCACTCGGCGCAGGACTCACCAATAGTAGGGCTTCCCGGGGCGTCGACGATCTTCAGTTCGCGCAACACCGCCAGACCAGCTTCGGCCTCTTGTGGAAACAATGGGCGCGGGATGATCGACTGCCCCAGGCGCAGTTTCTGCTCCCAGTCCGGGCAGGCGGTCGTCCATTGCATTTACTTGACCGCCTTCAATGGGGGTGGGCTTGAGCCGAAGCGCCCTGCCCCGGCAACCTTCGCCGCGTTTTCGCGCTCGGTCTTTTTACCGGTCTCGCCTTTGCGCGGGTGCATAAAGGGCATCAGCGCTTTGGCAGCATCGACCCGCAGCTTTGCTTCGGCTTCATGGTCATTCATGGCAGCCAGCAGGAACGCTTTCGGGTCGGAGAATGACAAGGCCCTGTTCAAATCGAAGCCCGGGCCGTCATCGGGATCAGTTGCTTGTGGCGCATCAGCAGCCGGTTGTTGCGCTGCGGGAGCTTTAACAATTTTGTTAACTTTTTTGTTAAAGGTGGTCCCGGCCATTGCGGCCATGACGTAAGGGTCTTTTGCCAGCCGTGATCCGGCGGCCGATGCGCTGGACGCCGCGTAGCCTGCGGCGATGGCTGCGTCCTTGTTAGAGGCACCGCCCCTCAAAGCGTCGACGAATGCCCGCTTCTTGGGTGTTAAAGCCATTAACAAAAATTCCTGAAAAGGGGAAAAAATGTGCGCGTGCGGGGATGGGTGGTCTAGGAGCAAAAGGCCTCTGGAGTTTTACCCTCCCCCCACCGGCAAATGAGAAATATTCTCATTATATCGAATAAGAATCATTCTCAAAATCACAAATGCGAATCAATTCCAACAACTTTATTGATAAAAATTCTTATTTGAATATTTGTGACCGATACAAGCAATAAAGATTGACATTGCAAAGACCTTCAACCTGCTGATTCTTCTCGTTTTTTTACGATATCGTGGCAAGGTCTGCACAGCGACTGCCAGTTGGTACGATCCCAAAACAGCGTCATGTCGCCACGGTGCGGGATGACGTGGTCGACCACACTGGCCGCTGTCACCCGGTCATCACGCTCGCAGTAGACGCACAGGGGATGGGCAGTGAGGTGCACCAGTCGCGCCTGTTGCCATGCGTAACCGTAACCGCGCTGGGTCGAAGTGGCCTTGTCGCTGCGCCATGACCCAGGCACTGCGGTTGCGATGCGATTGGCTTGGGGTTGCAGGCGTGTGGCCAGTGTCTTGAGGCGGCTCATGCTGGATGACGCGGTGCGCCGCTCATGTAGGTCAGTGGCGTTGACTCGGGATCCTGCTCAATCCCCTCTTCCGCCAAGGCTGTGATCAATTGGGTCTGCTGGGTCGCTATCCGCTGGAGGATCGCTGTCTGCTTGATCTGTTCGGCCAGTACCTGACTGAGCAGGCCAGCCAAAGAGTTCTGCTGCTCGCTCATATGCAATCGCCTTCCACTTGTTGAGTTGTTCGCGCCTGGCGGCGCAGCCGCTGCAGGTCATTACTTGGATCGCCGTGGTAGCTTGAAGTCAGCGAAGCGGTCAGCCAGGTCAGCGATCTTCTTCACACCCAAGAAACCAATCCAGATGCCTGCCGGTGTGGCCAGGCTGGACGGCAGGCCGAAGTACTCCAGCACCGCGATCAGGCTGGTGGTGAGCAGCATGCAGATGGTTGCTTCGAGCATCGCCTGCCGCCGAGTGCCACCGCCATAGATGATCCGCAGCGCCGCCATTACAAAGGACAGTGTGGCGGCATAGATCGTCGGCGAGTGCTGACTCAGCCACGCGAGCGCTATCACCCAGGTGTCTGGCTTATCAGGCATATGAGGCATCCGGTGTCCTCCCGAGCTGGGAGCAGAATGGGTTCGGCCCCGACAGCACTCCCAGCTTGACGCGATGGGTGTGGCGGGGCCGAAAACGAAAAAGCCCCGGCAAATGCCGAGGCTTGAAATGGGTATAGAGCTACGGTGCTTAAACGGCTTGTTGGGACACGCTCCTCATCCTCTCATTGCGTAACCGATCAGAAAGCGCACGGTTTTGGTCGACTACAATGCCGATATGGAGAGTTTTCCTGCACGCGCATCTGCAAAAACGACGAAACCCAGTTGGATCGTTGGGCTTTCGAACAGCCCGACCTACGAAACCGAACTAAGGGTTACAGGCTCAACCAATTCTATTTGTCCGGTGCTTTTATATCCGAACTTAACAACAACGATTTCCGGTCGCAGCTGGAGTAACCAGTGCTTTAGTAAACTTGTCTCGGTTCGAGACTCAGACCTAAAAGCCTCGAGTTGTCTTCTGTTTTCCGGAGTATTGAAGAAACATGCTAACTGCCGCGCAGACTTCTCGTCTGCAGCCTTGAAATACCAGCAGGAATCGCCTTGGACGTCTACGAACCAATCAAGCTCACTGAGCTCCTCAACATAACTCTTATAAAAACTAACCTTTAGAACAGCTCCCTGATCCTCGTCCTGAGGCCGATCGACGGTCACTACTGGTACTGTCCCGTCCGCGACTTCAACAAGCCGAGCTTGAAGCCCAACTCGTATCTCTTCGATTTGCTCCTCCGTAAGGGAGTTTGAAAACAGAGGAAGCCCGCCTGTATATCCTTCTGGATGTCCGCTACCCAATAGGTCGACGACAGCATCAAAAAGGGTTTGAATTTCGGTAGAGATTATCTGGTTCACTATATGAGGTCTCGTTCCATTGAGCCCAAAGAATGCAGCAGGTAATTACATAATGCAAAAGCCCGACTCAAAGGTCGGGCTTTCTCTGTGGTGTCCCGCTGTAACAGCTAAACACGGTGCTATGAAAACAGAGCTATTCCATATGGACAACTCTTTTTACGCGGCTTCACGCAGGGTCTCCAAAACGCAGTCGATCCAAGCCACACCCGCCTTAATCAGCTCTCGCGCCTTCATCTCACTCACCTTGAAGTGCCGGCCCACCCGCACTGCCGGCCACTTGGATCCGTAGTAAAGCCACACCATGTCGCCCATCTGCTGGTCTCGCTTGCACAGCCTGGCCAAAGCTCCATCAACGGCACAGGCCAGCTCATCGGTGATGGTGTAGGACTTCGTGCTGGAGGGCAGCGCATCACGCATAAGTGCCAGTATCGGCGAGGCATAGCTGGGTATCCCCATCCCGTCCATCCGCCACCAGCCCCATTGCTCAAGCATGTGCTCGGTATCGCCCAAAGGCCGGTGCAGCGTTTTGCGAACCATCATTTTAATCCTCGCCTATGGTTGTTTTCTGAATAGCGCTGCAAGCCGCGCCGTTAGCGGCCTGCAGCGTATTACCGGATTCTCCGAATCTAACGTCTGTCTGCCCGTGGATCAGACTGAAGCCCTTCTCGTCTAGATGGGCGTGCCACTTCTCCAGCGCGTCACGCTTGCGGTTCATCACGTCCGACTGGATGTACACTTTCACGTTGTGGCCCATCGCGTGGTTGATCAGCAGCTCACCGATCAGGTGGTCGATGCCGAGGACTGCCCAGCCCGTGCGAGCCAACTTGCGCAGGTCGTGACTGGTCCACTCGCCTTTGCCCAACCGGGTGAACACGGCACTGGCCTGCCCTTCGCTCAGCGCCTTGCCATTGCGCGCCGGGAACAGGTACTGGCCGTCATAGCCGCGGGCGGTTTGAGTTTCGCGGTACTGGATCAACAGGCTGCGCACCTGGTCGGTCAATGGCAGGTGATGCTCCACGCCGGTCTTGGTGTGCTCCGCTGGAATGAACCACTCGCGTTCGGCCAGGCTGATATGCGGCCAGCGTGCTTGCCGGGTTTCTCCAATTCGCGTTCCGTGGCACAGCATCATCAGGGCCAGCATCGCGTCAGCCGGTTCGCTGTCCATGACCTGCCCCAGCTCGGCCAGCAGATCCTGCAGTTGCACGCCACGCAGGCGCGAAGGCTTGATCCCGACCTTGGCTTTGGAGAAGTCGCTGAACTTGATGCCCGCCATCGGATTGGACGTGATCAGGCCCAGCTTCAACGCTTGCCGGAATGCCAGGGCCAGCAACTGGAACGCCAAGCGCACGTAATCGATTGAAAGAGCTTCCTGCAGCGGCCACATGAACAAGTTATCGAGGGTCGCCTTGCTTACTTCTACCAATGGCAGATCACCCAGGCGCGGCAGTAGGTGGCACTTCATGGCCGAGGCGCCGGTGTTCTTGCGCTTGGCCGACAGGCTGCGGTCGCGGGCCATACGATCGGCGTACCAGTTGAGCAGTTCGCCCGTGGTGGTCCACTGGGAAATGGTCGAGCCCGCATCAGCCGACACACGCAGGCGCACGGCCGGCAGCGCGGCTAGTACCTGCTTGGCGCTCAAGTCCGGGAAGGCGCCTATGCGGTGCCAGCGGCGTTTGTTGAGCAAGTACCAGGAGCCCCGGGTGCGGTTCTTGGAAAAGCGAAAGTGCAGCGCCGGGTGGCCGGCATCCCGCAGGTCGCGAACATGCTCGAGCTTGGCATTGCGCCCAATCTCGGCGTCGGACAGCTTCACGGTCAGGGTTTTGATTTTCGTGTTCATCGCCCCGCTCCCACAGGTGATTGCAGGTCCACCACTTCAAAGGTGCTGGGCCACATCAATCCGCCGAAATGCTTTGCCGCGCTTTCATTTTCAAACAAGGCCACAGCCCGGTCGGGCTTATGGCTCAAGTCGAGCTTGTAGGAGCAGCAGTGAACGGCCCAACGGTAGGCGCTCGGCTCAACCGGGGCCAGACGAGGATTAGGCATGCGCAGCACCTCCCGAACGCATGGCCCGCAGCGCGGCCAGAGCCTTGTTGCCCACTTCTGGCGCGCTGCGCTCGATGGTCCGTGGCGGCAAAGCCAGCGGCATTTTCTGCAACGGCAGGCCTGCCAGAATACGGCGCACCGTGATCGTGTAGTTGCGCTCAAACAGCTTGATGCTCAGGTCGTGGGACAGCCGGTTGAGGTTTTCAAAGCCGCACTCTTTGGCCGTGTGCCACACCGCGTCATGGGTCCACTTGGCCTGGCCGGCCATCGACGGATGCGCGTTACGGCAAGCTTCGCGGTGAGCCGCAGACAACCTCGGCAGGCCGAGCATTTCCGCTGTCGGTGTGCACCAACCGATAAACACACCCACGTTCGGCACAAAGTCCTTTGCGGCTTGGCGCGCCTGCATCAGGCCGAAGCGCAATTGCTCGGTGCTGCAGATCCCGGCTTCGAGAAAGCCGCGCATCCACTGCTGCTTGGCCGCTTTGTAGGTCGCCATATCCGGCCATGCCTGCTTCCACGCGGGGAATATTGAACGCAGTTCGCGGAACAGCCCATTGATGACCTTGGCCGTGGCCTGGGACAGCTCGGCGGCGGGCTGGATGTTTTCACTTTCACCGGCAGCGATGAATTGACCAGTCTGGACCTTGGCCCACAGGCCGGTAGCAATCACTGAAACTTGATTCATTTGGCACCTCCATTGATCCAGCTGGTGTCTTCATCGTCATACCCAGGCGCATCGGCCTGGACCACAACACCGGCAGTCTTCACCCGCTCACGCTTGATCCAGGTAGCCAGCCGGAAACACCAGCCCGCAGCACTATCGACAGTGGACGGCTTGGCAACGTGAAAGCCCTTGAAACCTGAAATGACTTCATCGGTCAGCGAGTCAGATGGCAGGCCAGCGATAGCGAGCTGATCGGCCATCGCCTTCGTAGCGGGTTCCCACTGAGCGAACATGGCAAAGCGTTGGCGGTCATCGGCGGCGAGTGCTTGTTGATCCTGCTCGGCAATCACTCCAGCAAACTCGCGCTGCAGCTGCTCTTCGGTTACTTGATGGTTAAGTGGTGGTTTGGGTGCAGAATCTGCACCCCGGTCTGTCGAAATCTGCACCCCGGTGTGTTGTAGGTTGCACCCCGGTGCGTCGAAATCTGCACCCCGCTTTGACCGGGGTGCAGCATTTGCACCCCGTGAAAGTTGAAGGTCATAAACAACCGGGCGGCGGTCGTGCTGGTCTATATAAACCGCAGCAAGAGCCTGGTTCCCGCGAACAATCCAACAGGCCTCACGCAATAGGTCGAGTTTGTAACGGACAGTGCGCTCAGAAAGACCAGTGTCTTCGCTCAGGCGGTTTACAGAAGGGAAAGTCCCGCGCCCGTCTGCACTGGCGTAATTGGCCAGACACAGCAATACGTGGCGTGCACTCGAATCGGCTAAATCAGCCTTAGGAATTTGCAGCGCCCAAGACATCGCCTGGACACTCACCGCGCAACTCCAACGCAAGGTGCGCAGGCTTCAATGGAATTACTTGATGATCCAATGGTGCTCATAGTGGGCCCCGAAGTAAGTGATGAATCAGCCAAGCAACCCACTGGCTTTACTTGCCTGGGAGCTGGCTGCTGGATGGATTAACAGCTAATCAGCCGCACTACTGGTCGAAGTGGTGAAGATTGATAATCACCGGGCACACAAAAGCGTCCTTCTGATTCCTCAGATGGCGATCGCTTCTGCAAGCTGACTTTTGGTTGGATTTTGCGAAGGAAAAGAGCGCACCTCCTCCGCTGTATATGAGCCATCTGAGTGTTGAGTGACGTAGATATCCCGGCCACGACGAATGGCCTTACTAAGGGCGCCTTGAGTCATTTTGAGCAGGGCTGCAGCCTCGCACTGCCCAAATTCTTGGGCAAAAGCAGTGATGTGAACTCTCCTCATAGGAGTTCTCTCCATGGTTTTCATGGCGAGATATTACCTTTGGCATTTTTAAATGTAAATGCCAATGGCATTTGATGCTTTATTACCGATGGGAATAGGATCCGGCCATGAGTAAAAAGCCGCTACCCCCCGAAAAGAAAGAAGAGTGCCAGCGACTCAAGGCCATCTTTAACGCAAAGAAAAATGAGCTTGGTTTAACCCAGGAGAAGCTTGCTCATGCTTTGGAAATGAACCAAAGCTCGGTAAGCCATTACCTCAACGGTATTAACCCGCTCAATGCCGCAGTTGCTGCGAGCTTTGCGAAAATTCTCGGCGTCGATGTTTCTGCGTTCAGTGATCGCCTTGCTGAAGAAATGACTAAGATCGCCCAGGCTATCGGCCCGCAGACTGCCAAAGACGACAATGTGATAACTGTCGACTTCAGCAGAAAGCCCGACAGCGAGGGATACGTGACAATCCCCCGTCTTGATGTGTCAGCATCCATGGGCCGAGGCATAGTGGCACCCGACGGGCAAATTGATGTGATCCGCGACATTACCGTCCATTTGGACTGGCTCGCACGCCGGGGAGTCCATTATTCAAAACTCGAGAATCTGGCAATTATTACTGGCGACGGCGACAGCATGGAAGGCACTTTCAGCGATGGTGCGTCCCTTCTGATTGATCGCGGCATTACTGAAATCAAAACAGATGCCATTTATGTTTTCACCCTCGACGGCGACCTGTTTATCAAGCGCTTGCAGCGAATCACCGGCAAGTCTTTGTCGATGATTTCTGACAATCCGATCTACCGCCCGATTGATCTACATGGCGAACAACTGGAACGCATGCACGTCCACGCCCGCGTCCTCTTGGCCTGGGATGTGAAGAAGCTCTAACAAAGAATCTGCAGGATGGACCCTTGGATGACCCAGATTGAATCAATTGAGACAAACCGACTAATTGAGCGATCCCATGCAGAGCCGGCAAGGTTGAACCTCAGCTGGCACGAGACTTGGCAAGGCCCAGATTCTGGACTGATAAAAAACTGGGAAATTGGTCGAAAGCTTGCCATCCAGAACCCCGACTTGGCCTCGCGAACGCTGGCCGGAGAGCTCCCTCCCCTAAACTGGAAAGGTGGGAGCGATCGCACTCTGGTTAAGCGCGAAAAGTTCGGTTCCTTGCGCTATCTGGCCCAATGGCAGGGGCTGCGCGGAGAAGATCTGAGCATTGCCTTGGATTCAGAAGTAACTATCAAATGTGTAAAAACACAGATGATCGTGACCTTCACTCCAGACATTCGCAAAATCCTGAATGAGTCCGAAACTAACAACATTGAAGAAGGAGCTTTAAATGGTGGACCTGCATCAGGAGTTTCAGAACAGTCGCTTTTTCCATGAAGACCGCATTGACAGGCGCTCTGCTGACGCCCTTGTAGGCTTGGCAGCCGGCATTGTTTCGGACGGTGTCGTCACCTTGAAAGAAGCCATTTTTCTTGAAGAATGGATCGCCAAAAATCTTCTGCATCTAGAAGACCCTGTCGTCAATATCCTCTATCGCCGTCTATCAAACATGCTTTCCGATGGGATTTTGGATGCTGAGGAGTCGAGAGAGCTTTTGGCAATGCTGCAAAATTTCTCTGGCCTGAGCCTTGGCCAAGGTAAAGCCGAGAGCAAAACCACCGAAACCAGCTTTACCGCCCCGAACGACCTCCCCTTCAACATGCCAATTCCAGAAATAATCTGGCAAGAACGGCTGTTCGTCTTCACGGGTGTTATGGCTTACGGGCCGCGCAAGGACTGCCAGGCGCTTATTGAAGAGCGCGGCGGACTGATTGGTGGCGGGATCAATAAGAAGACTCACTACCTGGTGGTAGGTAGTGTCGGGAACGATCAGTGGCGCCATAGCAGCTATGGCTTAAAGATCATGAGAGCCGTTGAGTTGCGCGAATCGGGAAGCCCGGTAGCCATCATTGGTGAGCATGCCTGGCAAGTGGCACTTTTCGGACAGCCTGCTCCCATCTAGTGTCAGGCGCTGCACCTGAAAGCTCTCATCTGACCCCGATAGAAACCCGCCAAGCGCGGGTTTTTTCATGCCTAACGAAAATATTAGTACCATTGGCATTTACAATAAATATTGCCATTGGTATTGTTTGCGCTATTGCCGGGTCACACCGGCTACAAGCCGGAGACTCACCGGCTACCACGACCAGGGGGAAACCTGATCCCAGCCCCCTCACGGGGATCGACTGGCTCAGTAATGAGAGCTCTTTTAAGAACGGACACTTTCACTGCTGCACCTGGCTTGCCGGGTGCATCGGGAAAACAACCGAGTAGACATCATGGAATCGACAATCGTAGACGGTGCATGGAAAGGCCACCTCGGCCGAGGCCTTGCGCCACGGGAACTGCAATTCGTGCTGTCAGTTGCCCAGGGACTGACAGCCAAAGAGATAGCCAGAGCGTTCGACATTGCGCCGGGCACCGTGGTCAAGCGACTGGCCTGCGCCATGTACAAGCTCGGCGTTCATCGCCAGGGCGCTATGGTCGCCGAAGCGATGCGCCGGCAAATCATCACCCCGCTCTGCCTGCTGCTCGTTGCGGTGATGGCGATGCAAGGCATAGATGACAAAGGAATGGCTCGACGGGATCGCAGACCTTCTGAACGCCGCGGCTCCGAGTTGCGACTTGTACGCCGCGCCGACTCGTTTGACCTGGTTGTTTAAATCGATACAACCAGCGCCACGACAGCCAGTCGCTAACTGCCCGAGCTCCTGGTACTCCCCAGCACCAGGACGCATCGGTCTGATCTTCGGCATTCACCGGCCTGAGTACAGACCGATGCGGACGCCAACCCAGCAGACGCTGGACACCTTCATCAACCCCCTACCCCGCTGGACACTGCCATTCCAGAGAGCAAACAGAGCGGAGGATTCAGCCATGGACACTTAACCAATGATGGGCTCGCCCATACAGCCTGGCTCTTACATAAGGCGGCTTATTGAGAGCGCAACACAGCCCGGTTTCGACTGGGCTTTTTCATTCCCGCAGTTATTCGCCAGCCCTCCCTTGTCGCAAGGCCTGAGTGCTGACGAATACCCGTAACCCAAGTAGAGGATCGACCATGCATCCATCAATCGCCCAGCGCATCACCGTTCTCGACGGGTTGCGCGCACGTGCCCACCAGGCCACGACCGAGTTCTACCAAAAGCCCGGTGTACAACCGCCACCGTTGGCCCCGCTGATCATCGTGCGGCCGAGCGGTAACAACACCTTTTCGCTGATTAATCGCGCTACTGGTGTGGTCGTAGCCGAGCGCTTCGGCCACAACAATGCCACTGCCCATGCTCGCGAGCTGGAGGCAAAAGCAGCGCAGTGCAATGTTAAGCAGTTCGGAGAGTTCCTGAGCAGTTGGACTTTGCGCATTGGCATCACGCTGACCGTGTTCGTCTTCATCGGCAGTTACATGTGAGACGTATAGCCCGCATCCAGCAACGCAAACGTTAAACATCGCTGGCACTGCCCGCATGCGTAGTTGAAGTTGTAGGCCATGGCAGTGTTACAGAAAAGTCGCTCGGCCAAAGCTGCCAGGAAACGAGTGGCCGTTGCAGAGAAAGACTTGTGGCCCTGGGTTCGCCTAGGCACCAGGCAGGCGCTGGCCGAACTGATGGAGTGGTCAGGCATTACTGAGCAGGGCGAGGCGAGGTGATGACGCTGATGATTCATCACCTGCACGCGCTAGGTTCTTCCCGCTGCCAACCACTACTTAAACCGCCGCGCCACATATATGAACAGTCACAAAACGTGGCACGGGAATTTCGCAATAAAAGCCTGCTAGCCATACAGAAAGACCCAGGCGCCGAGATAATTGAACCTATCAATCCTTAAAAGTGACGTGCCCGCTTCCCGCCCTAGCAATGTCTATCAATTGGTTCTGCATCAGAAGGCCAATATCCTTGATCGTTAAGTGAGAACCTCCGCGCTTGGCGCAAACCGCAAGATCAACAAGCTGATTTGCCATTTTTCCTTGAGCTGAAACCTCAAGGGCTGCGCCTGAGGAAAGCAGGTCCTCCAGCTGGTTTTGCATTTTTGTGCCGATAGTCATTGTTTCTCCTTGATCCGGCTTCATGCCGGTCACAAGTAATACCTTAAGTGCACAACAATTGCCATCATCGGTAAAAGATGACGGCTAAAAGTTCAGCTTGATGAATTTTAAAAAATTCGATTACCACGCAACAGTTACTTACTCTCCGGAGCATAAGCCACTTTAACTTTTTCCCACGCTACAAAATATCTCTGCTTACAGCTCCAACAATTCAAATACCCCTCTTTCCATACAGAATCCAAAGAATTTTTATCACCACAATCCTTACAAGCAAAATCACTATTCGAAAATTTTCTGTCTGTTTTGAATTGTTCACTAGTGTCTGGCGCCACGACAAATACAGCCCCACACAAATCGTTGTAACAGGAAATCTCCGAGCAATCGTTAATTTGAGAATCGCTAACGTAAATTTTAGTCCTACAGCAATCACATTCAAAGTCGCTGATCCTGTTGAAACCGAGAACCATATCTGACTCATCGACTTTTCGAAGTTCCACAATCATCTTCTCTAAGTCCTCAGGCTTGAGCGATACGGGGTTTGAAGCTTCCTCGAGACATGTCTCATGTAAAAACTTGCCAAGTTTGTTGTAATTTTTATTCAGCCACTTAACAGGAAGCATTCTGTACTCACCAAGTTCCACCCATTCGCCGCTAGGCCCACCATCTACCGTACCCAAACAAATCGCAACAGTTGCAGGTTTATCAGCTCGAGGCTCGAACCCCAACAAAAGCTTCATTGCTCTTGGTGGCTGCCAAGCCTTATAGACAGCGGGCGGAATTACATCCCCTAGTTTTGCAAGCTTACGATAAACCACTTTTTCTATGGACAGTCGAAGTTCAAGGCACGCGTGCTGCAGCGAGCTGTACCCCTCCTCAGCAATGAAGCTTTCTGCTCGCAACAGATTCTCTTCAATTTGATAGATCCCCATATCCCCTCACTTAAATGCACTGATAACTGATCCGGCAATATACCCGGCAAGGATCCTCTATGTCTGCACATCAGAAGAAACACTCTTTCGACTTTAAAACCCAGTATGGCCTAGGCTTCAACCAGCAGGATGATGAGATCGTCGTGGACTTCTTCTGCGGCGGAGGCGGTGCCGGTACCGGGCTGGAAATGGGTCTTGGCCGCGCAGTAACAGTCGCCAAGAACCACAGCCCTGCGGCGATAAGCATGCACACGGTCAACCACCCGAATTCGAAACACTTCACCACTGATGTGTTTGATGGTGACCCTGACACCGAATGTGGTGGCCAGGCCGTGGGCTGGTTTCATATGTCGCCTGACTGCACTCACCACAGCCAGGCAGCCGGTGGACAACCGCGTAAGCGCGAGATTCGTAACCTGTCGTGGATCGGCCTTAAGTGGGCCGGCATGAAACAACCCCGGGTGATCAGCCTTGAGAACGTGAAGCAAATCCTGCTATGGGGGCCGTTGGTAGCGAAGCGCTGCAAAGCTACTGGCCGCGTCATCAAGCTGGGTGGCGTGATTGCTGAGCCAGGTGAAGTAGTTCCCGTCAGCGAGCAATTCCTGGTACCCGACCCGAAGCGTCGCGGCCAGACCTGGGCAGTGTTTGTCGCCGAGTTGCAGCGCTTAGGCTATGCCGTTGAGTGGCGCGTTATAAAGGCCTGCGACTTCGGGGCCCCAACCAGCCGGGAACGCCTGTTCATGATTGCCCGCAACGACGGCCAGCCAATCGTGTGGCCAGAGCCAACCCACGCCAAGAACCCCGTCAAGGGCCAGCAGAAGTGGCGGACCGCAGCCGAGTGCATTGACTGGACGACCCCAAGCAAAAGCATCTTTGGGCGTAAAAAGGATCTGGCGCCGGCCACCCTGCGTCGAGTTGCCAAGGGCATGCGCAAGTTCGTGCTCGACTCAGCCAACCCTTTTATTGTGCCGATCGCGAACTGGTCCGGAGAGAGTGTGCAGTCTGCGGACGAGCCACTGCGCACAGTGACCTCCTACCCCAAAGGCGGCGCCTTCTCGGTAGTCAGTCCGGTGCTTGTAGGTGCGGGCGGCCCGGTGTATTCGGGCAAGCCGGTAGCCGTCGATCAGCCAATCGGCACCCTGATGACGCAGAATCATCGTGCGATCGCCGCTGCGGCGCTGGTGCAGCTCGGTAATGGCGACAAGCCCGGATCAGCTCCGCGCAGCGCCGACCTTGGCCAGCCGCTGGGAACCATCATGGCGTCGGGCGGCAAGTACGCAGTGGCCACGGCCTTCATGGCCCAAATGAATGGCGGCTTCAACACGACTGCTGCCAAGAGCATTGAAGACCCCATGACCACCGTGACCAACACAGGCAGCCAGCAGCAACTGGTCGCCGCCAACCTGGTGCACTTGCGTGGCAACTGCGATGCACGGGACTTGAACGACCCGTTGCACACCATCAGTGCCGGCGGCACACACCACGGACTGATGACGGCATTCCTTGAGCGCCAATTCGGCGCAAGTGTCGGCCAGGGCCTGGACGATCCTGCACCTACCATCACCGCGGGCGGTGGCGGAAAGAGTTCGCTGATCGAGCTACATCTCTCACCAGAGGTTGAAGCCGGTGCGCTGCGAGTCGCGGCCTTTCTGATCAGCTACTACGGCACTGAGAATGTGAGCGCTGCCAATGAGCCTGCACCGACAATTACGACACGCGACCGCCTAGCACTGGTCACCGTCACCATCAAAGGCACGCCGTATGTAATCGTCGATATCTGCCTGCGGATGCTGCAGCCGGCAGAGCTGTACAAGGCCCAGGGCTTCCCGGACGACTACATCATTAGTCACGGCGCTGATGGCAAACCATTCACCAAAACCCAGCAGGTGCACATGTGCGGAAACAGCGTCAGCCCCCCGCCAATGGCAGCACTAGCCTGGGCCAATGATCCTTGGCGCGCCATCGAACAAAAAGCAAAAGCAGCATGAAATCTACATTCTAACTACAAAGCAAAATCCATACTTAACCAGACACTAGATTCAGCCTAGCTCTTAATTATCATCTTTAGGAATCTCTACGACTGATGCCTTAATAGTGTTATTCAGCCAATTAACCTTATCCAAAGTCATACGATAATTAACACCAGCCTTCTCAAAATCCCAAGTTTCCCCGGGCTGAACACCCCTCAACTTAACAGATTCTTTACCAGGAAGAGAAAGCGTTCCTCTTGCAGTATAGTCGGAACCAATTTCAGATATACCTATAACAGCTTTTGTTTTAGGATCAATAAATGACTCACCTTTTGAGAAAGGCATTGAGTACTCGTAAACACTAATTTTAGCCTTGGCCGCTTCCAACACTTCAGAAGCACTAGCACTAGCTGCCGCAACTTTAAACTCACTTAAATCTTTCTCTAGACCCTTTATTTTTCTATCCATTGCAGGCATGGATTTTGGCTCTTCAGTCAACCAAGATAAATACCTATCATTCTCTGCCTTTAACTTACCCAACTCCAACTCCAAAACAGATATCTTTGCTAGATACTGCGAGGACTTGGAATCAGCGTTTTCTGCTTTAGCTCTGTACAAATTCACCTTGCTTTCATCAATCATATATGAAGAAACAACCCAAGTCACAGTAGCAACCAGTACTGTGTGACCGATAATTGTGAAAACAGGATGGTCTTCTAACCAGTTTGACATAATAAATCCCGCACTCAATATGACGTTTTATGCCCGCCATTCTACGTCACATCAAAACCACATCATAGCGATGCGCAGAACGCCCTCTACCCTTGAAGTCATCACTACAGCATCAATGCTCATTGCATGCTGCACAAACTTCAAACCCAATTTTTTGAACCCAACACCTCTGCCTCGCTACTAGGAGGCATGGAGATACGCGCATGGAAACTGAAATCCTCTCAGAGGAAGAGTTGGCCGACCTTACCGGCTACAAACACCGCGGCTATCAGCGTCAATGGCTCAAGGCTCGCAACTGGGTCTTTATCGAAAGTCGCGGTGGTCGCCCTCTCGTTGGCCGGATGTTCGCCCGCATGAAGCTCGGAATAATCTCACCAACTTTGGCAACCCAAACTCCCCCGCCAGTAGCTCCAACCTGGACGCCAGATTTTTCAAGAGTGAACTGACATGCGCCCCCGCAATACAGAAAACAGGGATCTACCGCCAGGAATGGTACGCCGTAAACGTCCACGCAAAAACGGCACAGTTTGGATTGGTTTTTATTATCGAGATGCAACCGGCAAGGAAATAGCTTTAGGGTGCGACCTGGATATAGCGCGGATTAAGTGGGCTGAGCTGGAAGCAAAGGAAAAGCCAGCAGACCTGACTGTGATGAGGGGAATATTTGATCGTTATATCCGCGATATTCTGCCGAAGAAAGCGCCTCGCACTCAAAAGGACAACTTGGCCGAGTTCAAACAGCTGCGGCCTGTGTTCGACGACGCCCCTATTGATTCGATTACACCAGCGGCCATTGCGGGGTACCGAGACAAAAGGACGGCGAAAGTTCGAGCCAACAGAGAGCTAGCTACACTTTCCCATGTTTTTAATATGGCCAGAGAATGGGGGCTAACAACCCGCGAGAACCCATGCCAGGGCGTGCGCAAGAACAAAGAAAAGCCACGGGACTACTATGCCAATGATGCTGTGTGGGATGCGGTATATCAAAAAGCGCCGGCCGAATTGAAAGAGGCTATGGATCTTGCCTACCTCACCGGGCAAAGGCCGGCTGACGTGCTGATGATGCGAAGGGATGATGTAGAAGGGGATTATTTGCTCGTTCAGCAGAATAAGACACAGCAGCGCATACGGATCTTTATGGTGAACGATGACGGGCGGGAGAATAGCTTGGGAGCCCTAATTCGCGTGATTTCTGAGCGCAATGCTCAGCACTGCTCGAGCTACCTGATAGTGAGCAAGCATGGCAAGCGCATGACGGCAGCCATGTTGCGTAAGCGATGGGATGAAGCGAGAGAGCAAGCCAAGAAAACAGCTATCGAGGGAGAGGATGTCTTGCTGGCTGGTCGAATTGCTGCTTTCCAATTCCGGGACATCCGACCGAAAGCGGCATCTGAAATCAAGAACATTGAGGACGCCAGCCTCCTCTTGGGGCACACAAAAAGCGATATCACAAAGCGGGTTTACAGGAGGCTTGGCACTACCGCGAAACCATCAAAATAGCGCTAGTTTCGGAACTCTTCCCAAATAGTTTCGGAACGCCTAGCAGTCAGGCGCAGAATTCCCCAAACCCCAGAAACGACAAAGCCCGCCAATGGCGGGCTCTGCGGTGTAGCAATATGGCGGAGGCGATGGGATTCGAACTCATGGACCTGTTACAGTCGACGGTTTTCAAGACCGTTGCCTTAAACCACTCGGCCACACCTCCTAACGTTGTTGCGGGCGCCATAATACCTGAATGAAACACGTTGTCAAACTCTCTTGATCCCTTGTTTCAGAGCCTCTGCTATGATCTTTGCAACTTAACATTTCCGGACACAGGAGTATCGCCATGCGCGAACAGGATTACCCAGTTAATAGCAACGTGCAGGCCGAACAGCTAGAGGTTAGCCGTGTCCTGCGCAACACTTACGGTTTACTGGCCCTGACACTGGCTTTCAGCGGTGTAATGGCCTACGTATCTCAGCAGATGCGTGTCGGTTACCCAAACATTTTCGTGGTCCTGATCGGCTTTTACGGCCTGTTTTTCTTGACCAACAAGCTGCGTGACTCGGCATGGGGCCTCGTGTCTGCTTTTGCCCTGACCGGCTTTATGGGCTTCCTGCTGGGCCCGATTCTCAACCGCTACCTGGGCATGCAGGGCGGCGCTGAGGTCGTTAGCTCCGCATTCGCCATGACGGCTCTGGTTTTCGGCGGTCTGTCGGCCTATGTGCTGATTACTCGCAAGGACATGAGCTTCCTGGGTGGTTTCATCACTGCAGGCTTCTTTGTTCTGCTGGGCGCAACGCTGGCGAGCTTCTTCTTCCAGATCAGCGGCCTGCAACTGGCTATCAGCGCCGGTTTCGTGCTGTTTTCTTCGGTCTGCATTCTGTTCCAGACCAGCGCCATCATTCAGGGCGGCGAGCGTAACTACATCATGGCGACCATTAGCCTGTATGTATCGATCTACAACCTGTTCATCAGCCTGCTGCAAATCTTCGGCATCATGAGCCGCGACGACTGATTGACGACCGCTGTACAAAAGCCCGCTTCGGCGGGCTTTTTATTGCCTGTAGCAAGCATCTTTAGGCGTCTGGCTTTATCATTGCGTCAGATTTGCCGACAGAGCCCACCATGAAATTTGCCATTGCCCTTTATTCAGCAGCCCATGCGCCCTCCTCTCGCCGAGCCCTGCGCTTTGCCGAGGCGGCATTGGCGGGCGGCCACGAGATTGTCCGGTTGTTTTTCTATCAGGACGGCGTCCACAGCGCTTCGAGCAATATCGTGACACCTCAAGATGAACAAGACCTCGCACAGCAATGGTCAACCTTCGTCAGCAACAATCAACTCGATGGCGTGGTGTGTATTGCAGCAGCCTTGCGCCGCGGTGTGCTGAATAACGACGAAGCTGCGCGATATCAACGCCCGGCGGTCAATTTGCAAGCGCCGTGGGAATTGTCTGGTCTGGGACAGTTGCATGATGCAATTCAATCGGCCGATCGACTGATCTGCTTCGGAGGGCCTTGAGATGCCTAAGTCGCTTTTGATTATTAGCCGTCAGTCTCCCTGGTCCGGCATCAACGCGAAAGAAGCGCTGGATATCGTGCTGGCAGGCGGAGCGTTCGATTTGCCCATCGGTCTGCTGTTTATGGATGACGGTGTATTTCAGCTTGTACCCGAGCAGAAAGCCGCCGCCGTCCAGCAAAAAAACCTGACGGCCAATCTGCAAGCTTTGTCCCTGTTCGGCGTTGAGGACCTGTTCGCTTGCGGCCACAGTTTGTCCGTACGCGGCATCTCGCCTGCCGGACTTGCAGTCGATGACGTCGAGCCGCTGTCGGCAGAAGACATACGCACACTTATTGACCGTTATGACCAAGTGATAACTCTCTGATGTCGACCTTACACGTTCTGAGTCACTCGCCCTTTTCAGACACGCGCCTGGATAGCTGCTTACGCATTCTGGGGCGCGGTGATGCCTTGCTACTCTGTGGCGATGCGGTCTATGCCCTGCAGCAGCAGAGCAGCACACTTGAAGACAAGACTGTCTTTGCCCTCGAAGAAGATCTGCAGGCACGCAATATCGAGTGCCCGCAGTGGGCGGTAGCGATTGACTACCCGGCCTTCGTCGATCTGTCTATTCAGTATGACAAGGTCAACAGCTGGCTATGAATGTGCTCACCCTCGATGGTAAAAACATCCCGCTGGATAAAGACGGTTATCTGCTCAACCTCAACGATTGGTCGGCAGACGTCGCTCAGGCACTGGCCGCACAGGTGGGTATTGAGCTCAGCCCCGAGCACTGGGAAATTCTTCAACTGCTGCGCGACTTTTATCAGGAGTTCCAGCTGTCTCCCGCTACCCGGCCGCTGATCAAATACACCGCACTCAAGCTGGGGACAGATAAAGGCAACAGCCTGCATCTCAATCGCCTGTTCAATGGCACTCCCGCCAAACTCGCCGCCAAGCTGGCGGGCCTGCCAAAGCCGACCAATTGTCTATGAACATCCCTGCACCGCTGACCCTGGAAACACCCGCCGAGCACCCTTTTGCACAATTTGTCCGGATTCTGGGTAAAGGCAAGCGCGGCGCCCGCAACCTGACCCGCGAAGAAGCCCGCGAAGCGATGGGCATGCTGCTGGATGAGAAGGCCGAGGACACGCAACTGGGCGCCTTCCTGATGTTGCTGCGGCACAAGGAAGAAAGCCCTGAAGAACTGGCCGGTTTCACCGAAGCGGTGCGCGAGCGCCTGACAGCCCCCGGGATCCACGTCGATCTTGACTGGCCAACGTATGCGGGCAAGAAACGCCATTTACCCTGGTATTTGCTGGCAGCCAAATGCCTGTCGCAAAACGGCATACGCATCTTTATGCATGGCGGCGGCGCCCATACTGCAGGCCGTCTATACAGCGAACAGCTGCTGGATGAACTGGCCATACCACTGTGTCGCAACTGGCAAAGCGTTGAAGTCGCCCTGGACCAGGGCAATCTGGCATTTATGCCGCTGCAGGACTGGGCGCCACAGTTGCAACGCATGATCGATCTGCGCAATACCCTGGGCTTGCGCTCGCCAATTCACTCGCTGGCACGCATTCTCAACCCCCTGGGTGCACGTTGCGGCCTGCAGAGCATTTTCCATCCGGGCTATCAAAGCGTTCATCGCGACGCCAGCGGCTTGCTGGGAGACACCAGCATCGTGGTCAAGGGCGATGGCGGCGAAATCGAAGTCAACCCTGACAGCCTGAGCCATCTGTACGGCACCACCCAAGGTGTGAGCTGGGACGAAGAATGGCCGGCGTTGTCTGCGCAGCGCCACGTCAAACCGGCAACCCTGGAGCCACAACACCTTAAGGCGTTATGGCGTGGAGAGGTCGAGGACAGCTATCCGCAGCTGGCGTTGCTATCGACCATGGCCCTGGCCTTGCGCGGGCTGGGTACGCCCCGCGAGCAAGCCTTCGAACTGGCTCAGCGCTACTGGGACAACCGCAACAAATCGATTTAATCGATACTTGGCGCCCATGTTTTGCGCTTTTTGTTCGAACTCAGCCCTTTAGACTGAACTCCAATGCAAAATAGCCAAGGAGCCTCACATGGGCCTGTTGATCGAAGGGCACTGGCATGACCAGTGGTACGAAAGCAGCAAGGACGGGGCTTTTCAGCGCGAGCAGGCCCAGCGCCGCAATTGGGTGACCCGGGACGGCTCGCCTGGCCCGACGGGCAACGGTGGCTTTGCGGCCCAGGCGGGCCGCTACCACCTGTACGTCTCTCTGGCCTGCCCTTGGGCCCACCGCACCCTGATCACCCGCCAACTCAAAGGCCTGGAGTCGCTGATAGACGTGTCAGTGGTCAGCTGGTTGATGCTGGAAAACGGCTGGACCTTTGACAAGGCATTTGGCTCCAGTGGTGACGCTCTCGACCACCTGGATTTTTTGTATCAGCGCTACATTCTGGACACACCCGATTACACCGGCCGCGTCACCGTCCCCTTGCTCTGGGACAAACAGCAACAATGTATCGTCAGCAACGAATCGGCCGACATCATTCGCATGTTTAACACTGCATTTGACGACCTGACGGGCAACCCTCTGGACTTATATCCGCCGTCGCTGGCCACCCAGGTCGATAACTGGAATGAAAGGATTTACCCGGCCATAAACAACGGCGTATACCGGGCCGGATTTGCCACTTCCCAATCGGCTTACGAACAGGCATTCGATGAGATTTTCCGCGAGCTCGAACACCTGGAAACCCATCTGACAGACCATCGCTATCTGGCCGGTGAGTATTTAACTGAGGCAGACGTACGCCTGTTTACCTCACTGATTCGATTTGATGCGGTGTATTACAGCCACTTCAAGTGCAATGAACGACGTATTGCCGATTATCCGAATTTGTCCAACTGGCTGCGTGAGCTATACCAGTGGCCTGGCATTGCGCAAACCGTGGATTTCACCCACATCAAGGGACACTATTACGCCAGTCACCGCACAATCAATCCCACAGGTATTATCCCGAAAGGCCCGGCGCTGGACTTCACCCGCTCCCATGACCGCAACCGCCTTACAGGCAAGGGCATCCAGCAACGCTAATACCTGCAAATGTGCTGGCCGCACAGGCTTGCGGCCAGTAGCATCGCGCGCACTGTTTACGAGACTGCCCCATGCTTATTCCATACGACCAGCTTGAACCTGACACCCTCACCCGCCTGATTGAAGACTTCGTCAGCCGTGAAGGAACCGACAACGGTGATGACACGCCGCAGGAAACACGTGTGCTGCGAGTCCGCCATGCCCTGAGCAAAGGCCAGGCCGTTATCTTCTTTGACCTTGAGAGCCAGCAGTGTCAGCTGATGCCCAAGCATGCCGTGCCAAAAGAGTTCTTTGATTAAGCACAACTGCCCCCCTGATCAAGGACTGGAGAAGCGCGGCCCCAACAAAATAATGGTCGCGCCTATTACACACAGCCCTAGCCCCAGCCAGTCTGAACCCAGCGGCCGAATGCGCTCCACCACTGCCAGCCAGGCAATGGACGTCACGATGTAGATCCCGCCATAGGCCGCATAGGCCCGCCCGGCATAGACCGCCTCGACCTTGGTCAAGAGCAGGGCAAACACCACCAGGCTCAGAACTGCCGGCACCACCCACCAGGCACTCTTGCCCTGGCGCAACCACATCCAGAACCCATAGCAGCCAGCAATCTCAAACAAGGCCGCGAAAAAAAACCAAACGTAGTTAAGCATGCGAGAACTCTCCAAATGCGCAGCGCGCAACCCTACGCGTCAGCCCGTGGCCGATCAAGGCTGGAGGGGTTTGGGTGGGGATTAATAAAAGTTGAATTTTCCGCCGGCATCACCAGTCGGACTTTATAAGCACTGCCTATCCTCGTTCGTCAAACAGTGCCCTGAAGAACCTGCAAATTGGCAGAAAACATCAATAAGGAAATGATCATGACCACAATTCTACTCATCATCCTGATTCTGCTGTTAGTAGGCGGATTGCCTGTATTCCCGCACTCGAAAAGCTGGGGCTACGGGCCGTCAGGCATCATCGGCGTGGTTCTGGTTGTACTGTTGATTTTGCTGTTACTCGGCAAGATCTAGAACACACCCAGAGCACAACCCGCGCGCAATAAAAAAGAGGCCCTGAGGCCTCTTTTTTATTGCGCGGTTACTTACTTCGGATCTTCTACACCCGCAGTGTTATCCATCAAGCTTTTGGTGGCTGTTTGCAGGAAGGATTCGAGTTTCTTTTTAAGCTCGGCCTCATCCGGCGAATCGGTAACCACCTTGGCTTCAGGATTGGCGCCCAGCTTGTACTGCCAAACCTTGGCCGGCATATCCTTGGGCTGAACCAGCAAGTGGTCGCCGCTGATGACTGCCACTGTCTGGTCACTGCCGGACGGCTTGATCACGCCTGTACCCTTGTCGCCTTCAGGCAGGGTGAGCAGGTCACGGCCCCAGCATTGCTGACGGAACTCGCCACCCAGACGCCCCATGATGGTCGGCACGATATCAACCTGTGTCCCCACGGTGTCATTGCGCGCGCCAAATTTTTCCTGGATGCCAGGCCCGATCAACAGCAATGGAACGTTAAAGCGTCCCAGGTCCATCTCGGAAATTTGCTGCTCGTTACCGAAGCCGTGGTCACCCACCACCACAAACAGGGTTTCCTTGAAATACGGTTCTTTACGCGCTTTTTCGAAGAACTGACCCAATGCCCAGTCCGAGTAACGCATGGCCGTCAAATGCTCATTGAGCGATCCACGGTCAGTGACCGGTTCAACCGGCAACGGGGTCGGCAGTGCATACGGCGTGTGGTTGGACAGGGTCTGCAGCAAGGCATAGAACGGTTCTTTGCCTTCACGCTTCTTCAGCTCTTCCAGACCACGGTTGAACATGTCCTGATCGGACACGCCCCACGTAGGATCGGAGAACACCGGATCAACGTAATCGTTACGACCAACGAAAGTGGTCATCCCCTGATTACTGAAGAAACCCGACTGGTTGTCCCAGGCAAAATCACCGTTGTAGACATAGACGTCGTCAAACTTGCGTGCACTGAGCAGTTCCGGCAGGCCGGACAGCTTGTGGCTGCCTTCCGGGGTTTGCATCAGGTATTCAAAACCCGGCAGGTTCGGGAAACAGGCCATGGTTGCGAACATACCCTGGTGGGTATGGGTACCGTTGGAGAAGAAGCGCTCAAACAACAGGCCTTCTTTCGACAGGTTGTCAAAATACGGCGTGACATTGCCCGGACGACCCAGCGCACCCACCGAGTGACCGGCGAAGCTTTCCATCAGGATCACGACAACGTTCTTGATCGGCAGGGTTTTTTCCGCAGGTGGCGTGGTATCGCGGCGTACAGGCGCAGTGTCCGGATCGACCAGCTTGTCGTTCTCGGTCAGCAGCATATCGCGCACTGTCTGTTGGGCTACCGGATCTTCCAGGGTGGCCTTCCAGATATTGCTGCGCTCGTCGGAAAAGCGGCTTTTGGCAGCGGCAATCAGCGACAGGGAGCCGTTAAGACCCAGCTGGTTAGCGAAGTTGGAGTCTGTTGTGTAGGCATCGCCCCAACGTAGAGGAGGACCCTGGCGCAAGGTGCCGCGAGCAGCAACCACACACACCAGCAGTACCACCACAAACACCGCGACACGGCCATACCACGGCGCCACGGCGCGGGCGGTACCGGCAACGGCTGCGGTGGTCCGCGAACGGGTCAGGCGATCGGCGCCACGAAATGCGAAGTACAGAATCAGCGTACCAACGGCCCAGGCCAACAAGTAGCGCACCACCGGGAAACCGTACCAGAGCATGCTCATGACGGTTTTAGGGTCTTCCTTGACGTACTGGAAAACCAGACCGTTAAGGCGCTGGTGGAACTCGCGGTAGAAGTCCATCTCCATCAGGCCCAAAAACAGCGCCAGGCTGCAAGCAGCTGTCAGCCACAAGCGCATCACTGCGCGCATGGTCATGGCTTTGACACTGAGAATCGCCAACAGTAGAGGAATGCTGAGATACACCACAATTCGCAGGTCAAATCGCAGACCGTTGGCGAATGCTTCGAGGAAGGTCGAAGCCGGGGTATCGAGGATCATTTCCCGGTTATAAACCAGCAGAGCAACCCGTAGCAGGGTGAACATCAGCATCATGATCAAGGCACACAGCAGCGTAAACGCCAGATGCGATTTGACCGTCGGTTGCAACACACGCGTAGCAGCGTGCTGTTGTTTTGGGGCGTCCGGGTTTGCCATGTCGTTTAAGAACCCATTTGTTCAAGTTGAAAAAGTAGTCAAGCCGAAATTTTGCTGGCGGATTGTCTTGAATAGATCGTGAAAATTCCGTGTAGAGCACATTTTGAAACATAAGAAAGGGCCTTTCGGCCCCTCTCGCTCAAGGTTCTGCTGGCATTGCAGTGTGCTAGCGATGCAGCCCACAACCAAACATCAACAGATCCCGGAAGATACCCGATCGTTACCCGGCATGTTCACTGCCTGTAAAACATAGGCGGCAAAACGAAAGCTCATACATGGACTTCAGGCATGCCTGAAAGAAGTTTTCGCAGAACATCAGGTCACCCGGACCGAGAAGATCGGTGAAGCCCGGAATGATCGCATCGGATTTTTCTTTGGTTTTGGGCAACAGACGGTCACCCGCCCATGATCGACAGACAAACCCGGCGGCACTATTGCTGCACACCCGTTCAACTGCCCAACAAAGACGCGCATTCTACTTCGGGGAGGGTGTCAGGTCGAACCCTGACGCAGACAAACTCAGCGGACCGCCACGACAAACCCGTCGCAGCCCGCTGATGATGGCTCAAACTCGGACATTGCCCCGTGGCCCGGCGATGGCCCAAATGATCAGACCCAGCACCGGCAGGAAGATAATCAGCAATACCCAGATGATTTTCGCCCCGGTTCCTGCACCGCTTTTGATCACATTGATGATGGCCCAAATATCCAGAGCCAGAATAATCAGGCCAATCAGACCGTTGAACGTGGACCCCATGATGACGCTCCTGAGTGAGTAACTGTTCACATAGGATAGTCAGCTGTGGCCAGGGTTCCGGTTTTTATTGCATGGACCGGGCCTGTCAGACGTGAACCGCTACTTTCAAGGCTTCCAGCGAAGGTGCAGCACTGATCCCGGCTTCGGCGCACAGTTCCAGAACGCGAGGCACGTCATTGCCGAAAACCAGCACCACCTGAATCTCGTCATCCAGCGGCTGGCTCAGGTTCATCAGTACGTATCCGCCCTTCTCCGGATTCATGCTCCCCATCTGGATCTGAATGCGGTTGAGGGCCGTCAGCGCCTCTGTTTTAGCCAGTTGCTTGGGTTTGATGTTGAATGCGACACCCGGACCAAACGACGCCACGATCTGTGCAAACAGCTCCATATAGGTATCGGCCTGAAACAGGACGGTGTCTGGCAGGCTCCCGATCACGACCCACTCACCCAGGGCAATCGGGAAGCTGTCGTCGTAGTTGATATCCGGGTTGGCTGCCAGAAATGCCACCGGGTCAGCGTAAGCCTGGGCGGCTTCTGTGGCGATGGTGGCGATATCGTCGTCGTCCATGCACCCGGAGCTGATTTTGCTGATGAGTTCAACGAGAGTGGTTTTCATGGGCGAGGCCTGTCACGAGGAAAATTGAGGGCGCGCAGGATATATCAAATGCGCCCCCCGGGGTCCGAAATCAACCCGCCAGTTTCTCGAGCTGAGCCACGGCATCTGTGGCGCCCATGGTTTTGGCGGCATCCAGTGCAGTAATGCCATTGGCATCCTTGGCCTGCGGATCAGCCCCTTTGCTGATCAGGTAGTCGATGATAGCGACGCGATTGAACATCGCAGCCATCATCAGCGCAGTACGGCCATCGAACGAAGCGCCTTCAACCTGAGCGCCCCCCTCCACCAGCGCTTTGACCATCTCCAGGTCGCCTTTGAATGCTGCGCCTGCAATCGGGCTCTGACCGTTATCGTTGCGGATCTCGGGATCGGCTTTATGCTCGAGCAGAACCTTCACCGCTTCAACGTGCCCGTGATAGCTGGCGAGCATCAACAGGGTATCGCCCTTGTGATTGCGCAGATTGGGCGGCAAGCCCTTGCTCAGCAAGGCCGCCAGCATCGCCGCATCACCTTCGCGCGCCTTGTTGAACACCTGCTCGGCAAACTCCGCAGCCTCTTCCGGGGTCATCTGCCGATTTTGATCTGCTGGCTTGTCGTCTGACATATGAAGCTCCACGTTCGTTACAAAGAAATCCAGTTTCCTGAGACCGGCCCTGCGTGTCATCCCTTTTTTGCTCAAGTGCGCCATAGCGACAATCAATCGACTGGAATAATTCCATCCAACGGGAAAATAACCCGGACAAAATGGGCAAAATGCAGGATGCACGATGGCCAGTCATGCAGATTGCACGACTACCAGCTTGGCCTGAAATTACAAGCTGTTGATTTATAAGGATATTTTAAAAAATAAATAGTGGCACAATCACTGCAATACCTACTCCATGCAAGCCAGTCATGAGCCAATGGAGCTGAATCACATGAGCCTGATCCAAGAAAAATTCGCATCGTTGTTCTCTAACCACAGCGTGACTGTCAAACCCCGCCCGGATGGCGGCGTGTTGTTGACCCTGTGCGACAGCGATGGCAAACAGACACAACGCTCAATTTCCTATGCGCAATTGCACACCGCAGAACAACTGACCTGGGTGATCAGCGCGATTCGCCGCGACCTGGCCGGCACAGCCAGTGAACTGCCGACGATTTCGATGCTGCAAAGCCAGCACCGTTTTGCCCTGCCGACCTACCACTCCCGGTAATAACGCGGCATAAACCCGAAATACTAAAAAGCCAGCAGCCGCTATCAACGCGGCTGCTGGCTTTTGTCCATCTGGGTCGACTTTGCCCAAGCTCCTTGGGCAGGCGCGCCCTTAGTCTTCGAAACCCGGGAAGCGGCCGGCAATGTCCTGGCCGGTGTAACTCATCACCAGGGCTTCAGGATTGCTGAACAGGCGGATGGCAACAAAATGCGGATGCTCGCCCATGTCAAACCAGTGCGCAGTGCCCGCAGGGACTGAGATCAGGTCATTTTTCTCGCACAGTACCGCGTAAACATAATCCCCCATATGCAAGCTGAACAGCCCGCGCCCTGCCACCAGGAAACGCACTTCATCTTCCCCGTAGTGATGCTCGTCCAGAAACCTGGCGCGCAACTCGGCTTTTTGCGGGTGATCTCGATCGAGGCTGATCACATCAACCGCGATATAACCGCCCTCGGTCATCAAGTGGTCAATCTGCTCACGGTTGGCATCGATTACTTCTTCCTGGCTGGCACCCGGCCGGATCGGCGCGCACGCCTGCCAGCGATCAAAGTGCACACCCTGCTCGGCCAGAGTCGCAGCGATGTCTTCAAGGTGGGTCAGCACCTTGTTCGGCATTTCGGGGCTTGATACGTGATAAACGGACAGACTGCTCATTGGACGTAGTTCCTCGGCGTAGGCATGCCCTTACGGCTATTACAGGCCGCTCAGGCATCCTTTCAAATCAGGCTGCAAGTTTACGGCGAAGTCAGGGTTGTGCCCTGTCCTCTTGCAGTCGAGTGGCAATGATAACGGCTGCCGCCAACGCTGCGACGCTTGCCATACTAAAGGTGATAGTCGGGCCCAGCGTGTTCCAGCTGTACCCGGCGTACAACGCACCGACCGCGCCGCCAATGCCGGCCAGGGTGGCATACAGCGCCTGCCCTTGCCCCTGCTGGCCCGGACCGAAGCTGCGCTGCACGAACGTCATGGCAGAGGCATGAAAACTGCCGAAGGTGGCGGCGTGCAGCAATTGCGCCAGCAGCAACAGCCACAGGTACTCGGCAACAGACCCCAACAGCAGCCAGCGCAATGCAGCCAACAGAAAGCTGAACATTAATACCCGGCGCACCGAAAATCTTTGCAGGATGCGGCGCATGGCCAAAAACATCAGCACTTCTGCCACCACCCCCAACGCCCACAGCAAGCCGATCACACCCCGGCTATAGCCGAGGGCTTCAAGGTGCAGGGTGAGAAAGGTGTAGTACGGTCCGTGGCTCATCTGCATCAACGCGACACAGACGTAAAACGCGATCACCCCGGGGCTGCACAACTGCTGCAAAAAGCCCCCTTCCAGCGGCTCCCGCCCCTGGTATGAGGGTTGGGCGTTTGGCACCCACAGACTGAACAGGACAATCCCGGCCATGACCAGGATCAGCGCGGCCGGATAGATGTCCAGGCTCAACCATTCAAACAAACGCCCCAGAAGCACGACGGTGAGGATAAAACCAATGGATCCCCACAACCGGATCTGGCTGTAGCGCTCCGGCTGCTCGCGCAAATGGGCGAAGGTGATGACTTCAAACTGTGGCAGCACGGCGTGCCAGAAGAACGCGTGCAATGCCATGACCAGCGCCAGCCAGGCGTAACTCTTGCCGAAGAAGATCAAGCTGAAGCTGAGCAGCGTACAGAGCGCCCCCAGTCGCACGATCAACAGGCGCTTGCCGGTGTAATCCCCCAGCCAGCCCCACAGATTGGGGGCTATACAGCGCATCAGCATCGGAATGGCCACCAGCTCGCCTATTCGCGCGCTGGAGAACCCGAGATGATGAAAGTACAGCGCCAGAAAAGGCGCTGTTGCACCGAGCAAAGCGAAGTAAAAAAGATAGAACCCCGACAATCGCCAGTAAGGAAGTGGCACCACCGTCGTCAGACCATGGCGCTCAACAGTCCTTGCATTACAACTGGCCCAGCACAGGCGTGCTGACGCTCACATCGGCATTCTGCCCGCGATGGCGCAGCAGGTGGTCCATCAACACGATTGCCATCATCGCCTCGGCAATCGGCGTGGCACGGATGCCCACGCACGGGTCATGGCGGCCCTTGGTGATGACGTCCACCGGGTTACCGTCAACATCAATCGAGCGACCCGGGGTGGTGATGCTGGATGTCGGCTTGAGCGCCAGATGCGCAACAATCGGCTGACCGCTGGAAATACCGCCCAGAATGCCGCCCGCGTTGTTGCTGAGGAAACCCTGGGGCGTCATCTCGTCGCGATGCTCGGTGCCGCGCTGGGCAACACTGGCAAAACCCGCACCGATTTCAATGCCCTTGACTGCGTTGATGCTCATCAGCGCATGGGCCAGTTCTGCATCCAGACGGTCGAAAATCGGTTCGCCCAGGCCCGGAATGACCCCTTCGGCCACGACGGTAATTTTCGCCCCGACGGAATCCTGATCGCGACGCAGCTGGTCCATGTAGGCCTCGAGCTCAGGCACTTTGTCCGGGTCGGGGCTGAAGAATGCGTTTTCTTCGACCGAATCCCAGGTCTTGAACGGGATTTCAATCGGGCCCAGCTGGCTCATGTAGCCACGGATCACAATGCCCTGGGTCGCCAGGTACTTTTTGGCAATCGCACCCGCCGCCACGCGCATGGCGGTTTCACGGGCCGAGCTGCGGCCGCCGCCGCGGTAATCACGTTCACCGTATTTGTGGTGATAGGTGTAGTCCGCGTGGGACGGGCGGAACAGATCCTTGATCGCCGAGTAGTCCTTGGACTTCTGGTCGGTATTGCGGATCAGCAGGCCGATGGCGCAACCGGTAGTGCGGCCTTCAAAAACACCAGAGAGAATTTCGACTTCGTCGGCCTCCTGGCGCTGGGTGGTATGACGGCTGGTGCCAGGCTTGCGTCGATCCAGATCGTGCTGCAAGTCTTCAATGGACAGCTCGAGCCCGGGCGGGCAGCCATCAACAATGGCGACCAACGCCGGGCCATGGCTTTCGCCAGCGGTGGTGACAGTGAACAGCTTGCCGAAGGTATTGCCGGACATGCAGGGCGCTCCGCGAAAATCAGCCGATTAAATTCAGCCTCGATAACTATGCGCGCCAGTATACGCAGGCTGCCCTTGTAGTTCATCCTCGAACCTTACTCATCCGGGTTTGTCCAACCGGCACATTAGACAATGATGGCGTGATGATGCTGCGAATACTTTTTTTAGCCCTGACCCTGTTTGGCACCCAGGCCCTGGCGGCCCCCCCTTCTAATGTGTTGCTGCGGCCCATCGAGCTGGACACCGGCTCCGGCACGCTTTATGGCTCGCTGGTGCTGCCAAAGAGCGATAAACCCGTGCCCGTGGTACTGATCATTGCCGGCTCCGGCCCCACCGACCGCGATGGCAACAACACCATTGGCGGACGCAACGACAGCCTGAAGAAGCTGGCATGGCGCCTTGCCCAGAGCAATATCGCCAGCGTGCGTTTCGACAAGCGCGGAATTGCCCAAAGCCAGCCCGCAGGGCCTGACGAAAGCAAACTGAGCCTGGACCAATACGTTACCGATGCCGTGGCCTGGGGCGAGAAGCTCAAAAGTGACCCGCGCTTCGGCAAGGTGTTTGTCCTGGGCCATAGCGAAGGTGCGCTGATCGCCAGCCTGGCCGCGCCGCGCATAGGCGCCGCCGGGGTAATTTCGATTGCCGGCACGGGACGCCCGGTCGGCCAGTTGTTGCGCGAGCAGCTACAGCGCAATCACCTGCCCCCGGCCATGCTCAAGCGCAGCTTCGAGCTGATCAGCACCCTCGAAGCCGGGCGCACCGATGACAATGTGCCCGCCGACCTTGAAGTGATTTTCCGTCCAAGTGTGCAGCCGTACATGATCAGCCTGCTGCGCTATAACCCGGCTACCGCTTTTGCCGCACTGAAGATGCCGGCCCTGATTATCCAGGGCACCCACGACATCCAGGTCGAGGTCAAGGATGCACGCCTGCTCAAGGCGGCCAAGCCGGATGCCGTGCTGACCCTGATCAACGGCATGAACCACGTGATGCGCATAGTGCCGATGGACATGAAACGCCAGATCCAGTCCTACAACGACCCCAATCAGCGGGTGGCGGGAGAACTTGGTGATCGAACTGTGCGCTTCATCACTAAAGTGAATGCCGCCCAGCCCTCCAGTCCTGGCACTAACGGCCGATAAGCCAGTGTCGACCGCCCAAATCAGGTCGACATACCGGGCTTGCACAGGACTCTGCCGTTATGAGCGACACCCCATCACAACCCGCCGGCCCTGAAGAGCCGGCAACGCCCGAGACGCCTGTGCGGCCTTGGGCAGATGTGCACCCCGAGCATTTCAAAATGCTGCGCCTGGCCCCCCTGCAGACTGACCGCAGCACCGGCGCGCGGCCTTTGCGCTTTGTGCAGTTCGGCTATGCCGAGCGCAACAACAAAGACCTCAGCCTGTTGCGGCTGGAGATCCTGCTGCCCGGGCAAAAGGTACGCAAAGAACAGAACCAGCTTGAGGTGTGGGTCGACCATGCCACCCAGCGGGTGAGCATCAGCCCCGAGCGCGGTTTGCTGGTTGAGCCCATGAATCGCGGCATCGGTCGTTTCCTGATGGCCCAGGGGATTGAGTGGGTACAGAAGAAATGGGCGCGTTACCATTTTGACAGCATCGACTTGCCCAGCCGCGATGCCCTCAACGAAGACACCCGCCTGCGCCGCGACCACTGCCTGCGCACCCAGGGCTTTGATGTGATCTATGAGGACGCACTGCAGCGTAAGGCGCGGATCGAGAAAGTGCAGGCAGGCGAGCTGTACAACACCTGGAACAGCGAAAAAATCCAGTTCGTGGAGATTCTCGAGGCCGCACAAATGCTTCAGCAAGCAGAACAAAATCTGCAGGCACAAGAACTGAAACTGCGGGAAAAAGAAGAACGGATCAGCAAATACCAGCGCGAAGATACCGGTTTGCGCTTCACCATCACCTGCCTGGTTGCCTTTGCAGTGTTCCAGGCAGCGCTACTGATCTGGATTGCGACTCACCGCTAAAAAACGGCAGGAGCCTGGCTTGCCAGGCGCCTGCCGATCCAGGGCTTAAACCCGCGAAGCAAACAGCGCTTGATGCTCACGGCATTGCTCGGCCGTAAGCATGAATACGCCATGCCCGCCGCGCTCAAACTCGAGCCAGGCAAAGTCGACTTCCGGATACAACGACTCGACGTGAACCTGGCTATTGCCCACCTCAACGATCAACAAACCCTTGTCGGTCAGATGATCGCCTGCCTCGGCCAGCATCCGGCGAACCAGATTCAGCCCGTCATCGCCGCACGCCAGGCCCAGCTCGGGTTCGTGCTGATACTCCGCCGGCATGTCAGCAAAATCTTCAGCGTCGACATAGGGCGGGTTTGACACGATCAAATCGAAGCGCTGCCCCGGCAGACCATCAAAGCCATCGCCCTGAACCGTGTATACCCGCTCATCAACGCCATGGCGTTCAATGTTCTGGTTGGCCACTTCGAGTGCTTCGTAGGACAGGTCGGCCAGCACCACTTCGGCATTCTGGAACTCATACGCACAGGCGATGCCGATGCAGCCCGAGCCGGTGCACAGATCGAGGATCCGCGCCGGTTCTGCACCCAGCCACGGCTCGAAACGCTTTTCGATCAGCTCACCAATCGGCGAGCGCGGAATCAACACGCGCTCATCAACGATAAACGACATGCCGCAGAACCATGCCTCGCCCAGCAGGTAAGCCGTCGGCACGCGCTCTTCAATCCGGCGCTTGAGCAGATGCTGCAGATTAACCAGCTCATCGTCCTCGAGGCGGCAGTCGAGATAGCTGTCAGCGATTTCCCAGGGCAGGTTCAATGCCCCCAACACCAACTGTCGGGCTTCGTCCCAAGCGTTGTCGGTACCATGACCAAAGAACAGCTCTTCCCCATGAAAGTGGCTGACGGCCCAGCGAATATGGTCGCGCAGAGTGCGCAGGCGGGAAGTGATCACGGTCTTACTCCTCAAAATCGACCGATGATTCTAACAGCCAAATCCCGACAGGGTTAAGGTTGTGCCCCACGGTCAGGCAAAATGCCAAGCCGGGCGCACATAACAGCTGCGCAAAAACCCAAAATCACTCCATTTCGTACACTTGGGCACTCCGGCGCTCACCTCTGGCTGCGCTGTAGGCCAAGAACCACGTGGCTTACACGACTAGCCATTCACATAAGCGCCCGGCCAGTGGAGAATGTCGCAAAAGCCCCACTCAAAGGAGCCCCTCGAATGCCCGCTTTAAAGACGATGTTTCAACTCACTGGACGTGGTTATGCCGCTGCCAGCCTGAGCAACGCCAGCCTGCTGATCATCGATGCGCAAAATGAATACCTGAGCGGGCCTCTGGCCTTGTCCGGAATGGAAGCCGCCACCGCCAATATCGCTCTTCTGCTCGACGCGGCCCGCAAGGCCAAGCGCCCCGTGGTTCATATCCGCCATCTGGGCACGGTGGGCGGCATGTTCGACCCTCAAGGCGAGCGCGGCGCGTTCATCAAGGGCCTGGAGCCTCAAGGTGATGAGTTGATCATCGAAAAACGCATGCCCAACGCCTTCAATGACACCGGCCTGCAAAAAGCCCTGGAAAACCTGGGCTCCCTGGATGTGATTGTCTGCGGCTTCATGAGCCACTCCAGCGTCAGCACCACGGTTCGCGCCGCCAAAGACTATGGCTTGCGCTGCACCTTGGTCGAAGATGCCTGCGCCACACGCGACCTGCCTACTCCGGATGGCATTATCAGCGCCGCGCAGGTACAGAAAACCGAGATGGCAATCATGAATGACAACTTCGCCACCCTGACCCTGACCAAAAACCTGATTTGATCCCGTCCGCTCCTGATAGGCGGGCTGCTCAAGCCGCCTATCGAGACATTCCATTGCCAGCACGCTCCCCTTTTCAGCGCATCTCAGGAACAACCTGTCCATGTTCCTGTCGAAGGGCCGATACCCTTTAAGGAAAGATCGGAATGAAGATCGCCGATGGTTTTGACGCGCGACGTTTGCGTCCCAAGGCACACAGCAACTGGCGTTCGCGTCTGGTGCTGCTTTTTGCCGCCCTGCTGACGCTGTGCGGCGTGCTATTGCTACTGGCCGGCGCCAGTAGCCTGATTGGCCATCCAGAGGCGTTGGGCGAGCTCAACGCCAGCCCTGCCGGGGCGATCGTAGTGCTGGTATTCGGAATACTGATCAGCTGGCTGGGTGTCTGGCTTTGGCGCCGCCGCCGTCGCCGGATGCGCCAGCCGTTTGGGCTGAGCATGGCTGCGCACCTGATGAAAAAGCGCGACTGAGGCATATCCGCCGCCCGATTGTCGTCGACTTGGGTAAACTAGCCGCCCTTCGCGGAGGCTGACATGCAAGACGACGACTTTTCCCTGTTCAAAAACGAGACTCGCGGTGTAAAGCCGATCAAGCATGATCGTGCCGATACCGGCAAACCCAAATCCGACCGGGCACAACTGGCCAAACTGCGCCAGAACGCGACCGTGCGCACCAATGCCACGATCATCGACGGCCTGTCGGACCAGTTTGTGATTGATGTCGGCCCCGAAGATCAATTGAACTGGTCACGGGACGGCGTGCAAGAAAGCCAGATGCGCAAGCTCAAACTCGGCCAGATCAGCTTCGAAGGCAGTCTTGACCTGCACGGCATGACCGTCGAAAAGGCCCGCGAAACCCTGTGGGAGTTTCTGGGCGAAGCCTCCCGCCTTGAAGTGCGCTGTGTCCGCGTCACCCACGGCAAAGCCGTGCGCCTGGACGGCAAGCGACCAATGATCAAAAGTCACGTCAACACATGGTTGCGCCAACACTCGCAAGTGCTGGGGTTCTGCTCCTGCCAGGCCAGGCATGGGGGCGCCGGCGCGGTTTACGTCATGCTCAAGCGCACCATGATGGACGGTCGCGACGAGTAACACCCTATCACCACACTTGCAGCGCCGTGCCAGCCCCCGTACCCTTACTCTTTGCGAAAAATCCCACAGGTAGATTAATGTCCCTGGAACAAAACTACACCGCGATCCTCGGTCAACTCGGCGAAGACGTTTCCCGTGAAGGCCTGCTGGATACGCCAAAGCGTGCCGCCAAAGCCATGCAGTACCTTTGCCGCGGCTATGAGCAAACCCTGGAAGAAGTCACCAACGGTGCCTTGTTCAGCTCTGACAACAGCGAAATGGTACTGGTCAAGGACATCGAGCTTTACTCGTTGTGCGAACACCACTTGCTGCCGTTTATCGGCAAAGCTCACGTCGCTTACATTCCGAGCGGCAAAGTGCTGGGCCTGTCGAAAGTGGCACGGATAGTCGACATGTACGCCCGTCGCCTGCAGATTCAGGAAAACCTGAGCCGGCAGATTGCCGATGCGGTGATGCAGGTTACCGGTGCGCTGGGCGTGGCCGTAGTGATTGAAGCCAAGCACATGTGCATGATGATGCGCGGTGTCGAGAAACAGAACTCGTCGATGATCACCTCGGTGATGCTGGGTGAGTTCCGCGAAAACGCGGCCACCCGCAGCGAGTTTCTCAGCTTGATCAAGTAATATCCCCAGTCAGAAAGACCGGCGTTGATCGCCGGTTTTTTTTCGCCTGCCGATTTCAGGTAAGCTGCGCCCCTTCTTTCTCGCCCATGAGGCTTTTACTGTGTTTATCAAAGCGCTTCGCGTAGGCCTGGGTCAGCTGATCATCGCTGGCGATTTCATAACCCGTCCCGGCAAAAAGCAACGCCCGGCAGCGGCTCAGGCCCAGGTTGACGAGGCCGCCAAAAGCCTGACCCTGTACCAGTTCCATGCCTGCCCGTTCTGTGTAAAAACCCGCCGCACCCTGCGCCGCCTGAACGTACCAGTGGCACTGCGCGACGCCAAGAACAACGAACAGGACCGCCAGACGCTGCTGGAGCAAGGGGGCAAGATCAAAGTCCCGTGCCTGCGGATCGAAGAAGACGGCAAGACCACCTGGATGTACGACTCCAAAGTCATCATCGATTACCTGAACCAGCGTTTTGCCAACGTTTAACCTCCTGTGACCCGTACTCGCTGACGGGGAACCAAGGCTGCGAGCTCAGGTTTTGCGGGCTCTGCCCGATCGCAGCCCTGGTATATCTTCAGCGACTGCGGGTTGCTTCTGGTTCAGTCAGCGTCATCACCGTCCAACCTTGTGCAGATAATCCCCATGCGAAAATTACTTGCCCTGAGCCTGATCCTGTTGGGCGGCTGCAGTCATGAGTCGCAAACGTCCGACATCAACGGACTATGGATCAACCAGGCGGCCATCGATTCAGCCGCCCAGGGCAGGCCCTTGCTGCAGACCATTGATGCCCACGGCATGAACCTGGAATGGAACATCGATACCCGTAACGGCAAAGTACAATTTCGCAATGCATTCGAGCTGAACGAAGGTCAATTGCTGCCCAAGGCTCCCGGCACCTGGGCCATTTACCACGACGGGCATTTGATCAACGAACTGCAACTGAATGGCAAACAACTGATCCAGCAGCCCACAAAAACTTACGCAGCCCAGGTTTTCTCACGTCCGGCCCGGTCCGTCGCCGGCGCCAGGACGGACACGAATTTCCGGCAGGTATTGAACGCAGCCTATATGGGTGGTCAGTGGAGGATCGTTGAAGGCCCGGGTACCGGCAACACCGTTGCGTTCAAAGATGATGGCGGTGTGACAGGGCTGGGACAAAATGACCGGTATGAGTTGTGCCTGGGAGGCGATTGCGCCAATCAGGGTGCCGGCAATGACACCCTCTACCTGGGCAAGGGTGATATCGGGGAAGGATGGATTTTCGTCCGTCATGGCAAGCAGCTGGAGATTTTCAAGGCGATCAACCTGTCACTGCCCGACGAAATCCCCCAGCTCACTCCGGGTCCACGCCAATGGCTGCTGGAAAAACAGTGACGCAAAAAAGGAGCCCTTGGGCTCCTTACTGCTCATTCAAGGCCTGACACCGACTGCACAGCAGTCCAATTTACAGGGCCGGTTTTCAACCTGTCCTGTATCTCAATCAAGCATCCCCACATGCCGCGGATGGCTGGCCACCCGTTGCAGCCAGGCTTGAATGCCCGGATAGCCGCTCAGGTCAAATCCGCCCTGATCTGCCACGTGGGTGTAGGCATACAGCGTCACGTCCGCAATCGAATAGTGATCGCCCACCAGATACGGAGTGCGGGCCAGCTGCTGTTCCATCACGTCCAGCGCCTTGTAACCGCGCTTTTGCAGTTTGCGGTATTCCTCAAGACGTTCCTCGGGCAACCCCAGGTACAACTGGATAAACCGCGCCACTGCAATGTAAGGCTCATGGCTGTATTGCTCGAAAAACTGCCACTGCAACACTTGCGTACGCAGCCGGGGCTCACCGGGCAAGAACTCGCTGCCGTCGGCCAGGTAGTTGAGAATCGCGTTGGACTCCCAAAGGCAGGTGCCGTCTTCGAGCTCCAGCACCGGCACTTTGCCGTTGGGGTTTTTCGCCAGAAATTCCGGGGTTTCAGTTTCGCCCTTGAGAATGTCCACCGCGAACCACTGATACTCAAGACCCAGCAAATGCAACATCAGCTTGATCTTGTAGCAGTTGCCCGAGTTGTAATCGCCATAGACCTTGAACATCGCAACTTCCTTCAGGCCGCCTGGGCGGCCTGTGCTTGACGAATCACGTTAGCCAGACGCTTGAGACCTTCGTGCAGGCGCTCAGGGTCGATGTGGCTGAAGTTCAGACGCAGGCTGCCGACATTCTGATCCGGATTGGCAAAGAACGGTTCGCCCGGCATGAAGGCGACATTTTGCTCCAGCGCCGGCTTGAGCAAGGTACGGGTGTCAAACGGCTGCTTGAGGGTCAGCCAGAAGAACAGCCCGCCCTGTGGCACATGCCAGTCAGCCAGGTCCGAGAAGTGCTCTTGCAGCGCCAGCTGAAAGCCATCGCGACGCACGCGATAGAAGTCCCGCAGCTCAGCCAGGTGGTTGCTCATTTTCTCGGTGCCGATCCACTGCAAGGCCTGCCACTGACCGACACGGTTGGTGTGCAAGTCCGCCGACTGCTTGAGGCGCAACAGATGCGGGAACAGGTCCGGGCTGGAAATCAGGAATCCCACCCGCAGCCCCGGCAACAGGGTTTTGGACACGGTGCCGGTATAGATCCAGCTGGCTTTTTTCAGGCGGCTGACAATCGGCGTGGCACTGCCGCCATCGAAATTCAGTTCGCGGTACGGCTCGTCTTCGATCAGGGTCACACCGAACTCGTCCAGCAATGCCGCTACGGCGTCACGCTTGGTTTCGCTGTAACGCACGGCAGACGGGTTCTGGAAGGTCGGGATCAGGTAGATGAACGCCGGGCGATGTTGCTCCAGCTGCAGCCGTAGCGCCGCCAGATCAGGGCCATCGGCTTGCAACGGGAAGCTCAGGCACTCGGCGCCGAACAATTGAAAAATTTGCAGCGCCGCCAGGTAGGTCGGCGCTTCGAGCATGATTTCGGTGCCCTTGTCGATGTACAGCTTGGCCGCCAGGTCGAGGGCCTGTTGCGAACCGCTGAGAACCATCACCTGGCTCGCATCACAATCAACCCCCAGGGCGCGGGCTTCTGCGGCCAGTACTTCACGCAGGGCCGGCTCGCCTTCGCTCATGCCATATTGGCCCATCGAGGCCGGCATGTCGGTCCAGTCGACCTTGGGCAGCATGGCCTCGGCCGGTAGTCCGCCGGCGAAAGACATGACTTCCGGACGTTGGGCCGCAGCCAGAATTTCGCGAATCAAAGAGCTTTTCAGGCGGGAAACACGTTCGGAGAAGGCCATACAGATCACCGGTAGCGGAAGTAATTGGAAATAAGTCAAACTGATTGACCGAAATTACGCCGCGCAGCCTAGATACGTCAATATGCCTGACCTTAAAAATCCAACCACTCAGCGCGCCGCCATGGAAGCCTTCTTCTTTGGCTATCAAGCATTTACCGCCAAAGCCGATGAAATGCTGGCCCGCCGCGGGCTGAGTCGGGTGCATCAGCGCATCGTTTTTTTTATCGCCCACTACCCCGGGGTGAGCGTCAAGGAACTGCTGGTATTGCTGGGGGTCAGCAAGCAGGCATTGAATACGCCATTACGCCAGTTGATCGAGATGAACCTGGTACGCAGCGTTGCCCCCGAGACCGACAAGCGCAAGCGGCTACTGGAACTCACGGCTGACGGCGTCAGTTTCGAAAAAGCCCTGCGCCGCGAGCAAGTCAAATTGCTGCAACGGGTATTTGCCCAGGCGGGTGAAGACGCGGTCAATGGCTGGCTGGCGATCAATCAGGCTTTAGGCCAAAGCCGCCAGGCCTGACAGCTGCCTATCTGCCTATCTGCCTATCTGCCTATCTGTAGGAGCGAGCTTGCTCGCGAGCTTTTCAATGCAATAACGCAGAGCTCGCAAGCAAGCTCGCTCCAACAGAGCTTATATTTCGATCACAATCCGAAAAACATTATTTGCTTTTTTTGTATACAAAAGCATAATCCTCGTCACACACAGATTTCTGACTCAAAGGTCAGGAAAAGCATCGCCCGCCTCAAACAGCGCCCTTACAAAAATAAAAGCCTGAGGACATTACCGTGGACAGCCAAAAGTCAGAAGCACCCGCCCTGGATCTTTCACCGCCCGCCTCCCGAGGCTGGCTGGAGCGCCTGTTCAAACTGTCGCTGCATGGCACTACGGTCAAAACCGAGCTGATTGCCGGGTTGACCACCTTTATCACCATGGCCTACATCATCTTCGTCAACCCCAACATCATGGCCGATGCCGGGATTGACCATGGCGCAGCCTTTGTCGCGACCTGCATCGCCGCTGCGCTGGGCAGCATGCTGATGGGGCTTTATGCCAACTGGCCGGTAGGCCTGGCGCCAGGCATGGGCCTCAACGCGTTCTTTACCTACACCGTGGTCGGCACCATGGGCTATAGCTGGGAAACCGCCCTTGGCGCAGTGTTTATCTCCGGCGTGCTGTTTTTGATTCTGACCCTGTCACGGGTCCGCGAATGGTTACTCAACAGCATCCCCGCCAGCCTGCGCTACGCCATGGGCGCCGGCGTCGGCCTGTTTCTGGGAATCATCGGCCTGAAAACCTCGGGCATCATCGTCGACAGCCCGGCCACCCTGATCAAGCTCGGCTCACTGCGCGACCCCGCTCCGCTGCTGGCCGCCGTGTGCTTTCTGATGATCGCGATTCTCAGCTATCACAGGGTGTTCGGCGCAATCCTGATCAGCATCATCGCCGTCACTCTGGCGGGCTGGGGCCTGGATCTGGTGCACTACAACGGCATCATGTCCGCCCCGCCCAGCCTGGCACCGACCTGGATGGCGATGGACCTCAAGGGCGTGTTCAACGTCAGCATGATCAGCGTGGTCCTGGCCTTCCTGTTTGTGCACATGTTCGACACCGCCGGCACCTTGATGGGGGTGGCCCAGCGCGCCGGACTGGTGAAAGCGGATGGCAAGATCGAAAACCTGTCCCGCGCCCTCAAGGCTGACAGTGCGTCCAGCGTATTTGGGGCAGTGGTCGGTGTACCGCCCGTCACCAGCTACGTCGAAAGTGCCGCAGGCGTTGCGGCCGGCGGACGTACCGGGCTCACCGCCGTGACCGTGGGCGTACTGTTTGTCGCCGCGATGTTCTTTGCCCCGCTGGCTGGCATGATTCCCGCCTATGCCACTGCCGGAGCGCTGATCTACGTGGCCATGCTGATGATGGGCGGCATGGAGCACATCAACTGGAGCGAACCTACCGATTGCATCCCGGCGATTGTGACCATGATCATGATGCCCCTGACCTTCTCGGTGGCTGACGGTATAGCCCTTGGCTTTATCAGCTACGTTGCACTCAAGGCCGGCACGGGCAGGTACCGCGAGATATCCGTGAGCCTGTGGGTGCTCTGCGCCATTTTCATTGCCAAGTTTATTTACCTGTAAACAGGGCAATATCGACCTGCCCCGCCCGGTGCGGGGCGTTTGCTTTTTTAGAAGAGGGAGAGCACGTAATGAGTCTGGAAACCTGGCTGCTGTTCAGCAGCGCGGCACTGGTGGTGATCCTTATCCCGGGGCCGTTGTCGTTACTGATGATCAGCAACAGTTTGAACTACGGCCTGCGCCGCTCGTACCCCGCCTTTCTGGGTGGCGTGATTGCCTCGATTTGCCTGCTCAGCGCTTCGGCACTGGGGCTGGGGGCCCTGCTGCTGGCCTCGGAACAGTTGTTCAGCGCGCTCAAGATCGTCGGTGCGCTGTACCTGTTCTACCTCGCCTGGCAAAGCTGGAAGCAATCGCGGCAACCGGCCACCGCCGTCAACGTACCGGCCGCCGCACCAAAACCGCGCTTCAGTGCCCTGTTTGGACGCGCGTTCGTACTGGGAGCCAGCAATCCGAAAGACATTCTGTTCTTTGCCGCATTTTTGCCGCAGTTTCTTGATCCCGATCAGCCTTTCCTGGCGCAGTTACTGGTGATGATTGCCACCTGGACCGTGCTGGACCTGCTCTGCAAGCTGGCCTACGGCCTGGGCGCACACGGCGCGGCGGGCTACCTGCGCAGCGGCAAGGGCCAGAGCTGGTTCAACCGTATCAGTGCCGGCCTGTTCGGCGTGGCGGGCACCGCGTCTTTGCTGAGCCGCTAAAGCCGGCAATAACACCTGTAGGAGCGAGCTTTTTAACAGCCCGCTCCTACAGGCTTGGCGCACATTGCGGGCAAAAAAAAGCCCGCAGTGCGAGCGGGCAAATAACCACATGCGCAGATCGAAAAACCTAGCTGCCGCGATACGTCGAATAGCTGTACGGCGAAATCAGTAGCGGCACATGGTAGTGATCCTGCTCGGCACTGATGCCGAATCTGAGCACCACCACATCCAGAAATGCCGGCTCCGGCAACTGCACACCCCGTGCGCGGTAGTAGTCACCGGCACTGAACTGCAACTGATAAACCCCTGAACGGTAAGTGTCACCCTCCAGCAACGGTGCGTCGCAACGGCCATCGCTATTGGTCTGCGCCGTGGCGACCAGTTGCAGCTGCGAACCTTCCACCCGATACAGCTCGACCTTGATCGAACTGCCCGGACAACCGTGTGCGGCATCCAAAACGTGCGTAGTCAAACGTCCCATTGCGTGTGCGACCTCCCCGAACCGGTAAATAAAACTGGCGCTGCACCCTTTTGACCCGTCAAAAGATCCGGTGCAGCCAGGATTAAGACATTTATTAAAAAAATTGTACACAATTAAAAACGCAAATTAACCCAGGCCACAGCGCATAAGGCCTGGACCCCGTATTCCTTGAACACCGCTGCAGCCAAAGACTTTATATTCATAAGCTGACCAATCAGGCAAGTTTTTTGCAAGTACCTTTCCCGCACAAAGCATGGTAAAAATGCGCAAAAGCAGGGTTACAAACGTATTGCAAAGTTGTATACAATCAGACCATCACAGTGACGCCAGGTCTGGCCAATCGACTGTTAACTAAACAATAAGGAAGATTGAGTGAGCGCTGACTACCCACGCGACCTGATTGGTTACGGTCCCAACCCTCCGCATCCGCATTGGCCGGACAACGCCCGCATCGCCCTGTCTTTCGTACTCAACTACGAAGAAGGCGGCGAGCGCAACATCCTCCACGGCGACAAAGAATCAGAAGCCTTCCTCTCGGAAATGGTTTCGGCGCAGCCGCTGCAGGGTGAGCGCAACATGAGCATGGAGTCCCTGTACGAATACGGCAGCCGTGCCGGCGTATGGCGCGTGCTCAAGCTGTTTCGCGAATTCGATATCCCGCTCACGGTGTTCGCCGTGGCCATGGCGGCCCAACGTCACCCTGACGTAATCCGGGCCATGGTTGCCGCCGGACATGAGATTTGCAGCCACGGTTATCGCTGGATCGACTACCAGTACATGGATGAAGCCCTCGAGCGCGAACACATGCTCGAAGCCATCCGCATCCTCACCGAAATCAGCGGCGAGCGTCCGCTGGGCTGGTACACCGGCCGCACCGGCCCCAATACCCGGCGGCTGGTGATGGAAGAAGGCGGCTTTCTGTATGACTCTGACACCTACGACGATGACCTGCCCTACTGGGAACCCAACAACCCCACCGGCAAGCCGCATCTGGTGATCCCTTACACCCTGGACACCAATGACATGCGCTTCACCCAGGTGCAGGGTTTCAACACCGGCGAGCAATTTTTCCAGTACCTCAAGGATGCTTTCGATGTGCTGTACGCCGAAGGCGCAGAGTCGCCGAAAATGCTATCGATCGGCCTGCATTGCCGCCTCATTGGCCGCCCTGCGCGTCTCGCCGCCCTCAAGCGCTTCCTTGAATACGCCAGGGGCCACGAACAGGTCTGGTTCACCCGCCGCGTGGACATCGCCCGGCACTGGCACGCCACCCACCCTTTTGTTGCAGAGACCGGCCAATGAGCACCTTCAAAACTCTCAAGCCTTCAACCCTGAGTCGTGAAGCGTTCGTGGCAGCCTTTGCCGATATTTACGAACACTCGCCCTGGGTCGCCGAAAAGGCTTACGACCTGGGTCTGGACAGCAGCGTCGACCAGATCGAAACCCTGCACCAGCGCATGAGTGACATTTTGTTGAGCGCCGATCACGCCAGTCAGCTGGCACTGATCAATGCTCACCCGGACCTGGCGGGCAAAGCTGCCGTACAGGGCCAACTGACCGAAGCCAGCACCCATGAACAGGCTGGCGCCGGTATTCACCAATGCACGGAAGAAGAGTTTCAGCGCTTCACCGAGCTGAACGAGGCCTATAAAGCCAAGTTCAAGTTTCCCTTCATCATGGCGGTAAAAGGCAGCGACCGGCACCAGATCCTCGCCGCGTTCGAGACCCGCATCCACAACCCGGCAGACGTCGAGTTCAAATGTGCGTTGGCGCAAATCAACAAAATAGCCCTGTTCCGATTACTCCAGCTCTAAGCCGAGCCGGCACCTGCCGGTCACGCATCTCCAGCCACTTATTTAAAGGCAGACCAGAAGAATGAAAGCTTACGCCGTACCTTTCGAGAAGTTCGTCAACCTGGCCGATGCCCGTCTGGGCACCAAGATTATCTCGGTGACCGATGACTGGTTCGCTGACGCCAACCGCATGTTCCAGCCGACCCCGGCCGTATGGAAGGAGGGCGTTTTCGATGACAACGGCAAGTGGATGGACGGCTGGGAGTCCCGCCGCAAGCGCTTCGAAGGCTATGACAGCGCGGTGATCCGCCTGGGCGTACCCGGCTCGATCAAAGGCGTGGACATCGACACTTCATTCTTCACCGGCAACTTCCCGCCGTCTGCATCCCTTGAAGCCTGCTTTCTGGCCCAGGGCGAGCCCAACGAAAACACCCAGTGGGTTGAAGTGCTGTCCGCGGTCGAACTGCAAGGCAACAGCCACCACTACCACGAAATCAGCAATGACCAGGCCTTCAGCCACTTGCGTTTCAACATCTACCCGGACGGCGGCGTAGCCCGTCTTCGCGTGTACGGCGTGCCGTTCCGTGACTGGTCGGCAGTGGGCGACAACGAACAGGTCGACCTTGCCGCAGCCCTGAACGGTGGCCGTGCCCTGGCCTGCTCCGACGAACACTTCGGCCGCATGAGCAACATCCTCAACCCGGGCCGCGGCATCAATATGGGCGACGGCTGGGAAACCGCACGCCGCCGTACCCCGGGTAACGACTGGGTGATCGTGGCGCTGGGGCATGCCGGCGAGATCGAAAAAATCATCGTCGACACCCTGCACTTCAAGGGCAACTACCCGGACACCTGCTCGATTCAGGGCGCGTTCGTCAAAGGCGGCACTGACAGCCAGATCGAAACCCAATCGCTGTTCTGGCGTGAACTGCTGCCTGCACAGAAGATGGAAATGCACGCCGAGCACAGCTTCAGCGAGCAGATCAAAGCCCTGGGCCCGATCACTCACATTCGCCTCAACCTGTTCCCGGACGGTGGTGTAAGCCGCCTGCGTATCCTGGGCAAGGTCGCTAAATAAGGAATAACCCCGTCGCCGGTCAACCGGCTCCCACTGGCATATGCCAATGCGGGAGCCGGCTTGCCAGCGACAACAACAGATCCAACACCACAGAATCCGGAAAAGAAGACAGACCATGCGCACATTGCAGATTGAACCGCTGACCAAAGAAGCCTTCGCCCCCTTCGGTGACGTTATTGAAACCGACGGCAGCGACCACTTCATGATCAACAACGGTTCGACCATGCGCTTTCATCGTCTGGCCGAAGTCGAAACCGCGCAGCCGGAAGACAAGGCCATCATCAGCATTTTCCGCGCCGATGCGCAGGACATGCCGCTGACCGTGTGCATGCTGGAGCGCCATCCGTTGGGCAGTCAGGCTTTCATCCCGCTGCTCGGCAACCCCTTTCTGATCGTGGTCGCGCCACTTGGCGATGAACCTGTATCAGGCTTGGTCCGCGCCTTTGTCAGTAATGGCAGGCAGGGCATTAATTACCATCGCGGCGTTTGGCACCATCCGGTGCTGACGATCGAAAAGCGGGATGACTTCCTGGTGGTTGATCGCAGTGGCACAGGCAATAACTGCGATGAGCATTTCTTCAAAGAGGATGAGCGATTGATCCTCGCCCCCCACCAATAAGAGAAGGTCTGATCACTCACGCAAGAGTGACAGGCAAGAGGTAGAGACTGTGGAAGCACATCTGATGGAATGGCTGAATCTGAGCGTACGCTGGATTCATATGATTACCGGTGTGGCCTGGATCGGCGCGTCGTTTTATTTTGTCTGGCTGGAAAACAACCTCAACCGCAACAACCCAAAAGAGGGGCTGGCCGGCGACTTGTGGGCCATCCACGGCGGCGGCATTTACCACCTCGAAAAATACAAGCTGGCCCCCCCTACCATGCCGGACAACCTGCACTGGTTTAAATGGGAGGCCTATTTCACCTGGATGTCGGGCATCGCCCTGCTGTGCCTGGTGTTCTACTTCAACCCGGCACTTTACCTGATCGCTCCCGGCAGCAGCCTGAGCGGCCCGCAAGCGGTGGCCATCGGCATTGGTTCATTGATTGCCGGCTGGTTCATTTACGACTTTCTGTGCGATTCGGCCCTGGGCAAACGCCCGGCGCTGCTCGGCCTGATCCTGTTCGTACTGCTGGTAGCTGCCGCATTCGGCCTGAGCAAGGTGTTCAGCGGCCGAGGCGCCTATCTGCATGTGGGCGCCATTATCGGCACCATCATGGTCGGCAACGTGTTTCGCATCATCATGCCGGCCCAGCGGGCTCTGGTGGCCGCGATCAAGGAAGGCCGTACGCCCGATCCGGCTCTGCCGGCCAAAGGCCTGCTGCGTTCACGTCACAACAACTACTTCACCTTGCCGGTGCTGTTCATCATGATCAGCAACCACTTCCCCAGCACCTACGGCAGTGCCTACAACTGGTTGATCCTGGCCGGGATTGCGGTGCTGGCAGTATTGGTACGCCATTACTTCAACACCCGCCATAACAGCCACAAATTTGCCTGGACCTTGCCGGTCGCGGCCCTGGGCATGATCTGCCTGGCATACGTCACCGGCCCCAAGCCTGCACCAACCGCCCCCGCAGTGGCCAAGGTGATCAAGTATCAGCCCATCCCTGAAACCGCAGTCAGTGGCGCCAAACCCGCTACCGCGCCGGCGCCTGTCACTGCACCTGCTGCAGCGCCAGCACCGGTGGCCAGCGTCGATTTCGACAAGGTGCACGCCGTGATTCAGGAGCGCTGCGCGGTCTGTCATTCGGCCACACCCACCAGCCCGCTGTTCAGCGCGGCCCCCGGGGGCGTGATGCTCGACACCGCACAACAAATCCAGTTGATGGCACCGCGGATTCAGGCCCAGGCCGTCGCCAGCCAGATCATGCCGCTGGGCAACATCACCCAGATGACCCAACAGGAACGTGACCTTCTGGGCGCCTGGATCAACACCGGAGCCCGCACCAACTGACGCACACCTTCTGTGACCGCAGCCATGGCGCGGTCACAGAAACACACCACAAGCTCACAACAATAAAAATGAACGAGGTGTTGCATGTCCGAATTAACCGAACCACGCATACCCGCCATAACCGCTCCGCCTCCCCTGGCGCGGTTGCCGTTGTTGCAATTGATTCTGGTCGGCTTGCAGCATGTGCTGCTGATGTATGGCGGCGCCGTTGCCGTACCGCTGATTATCGGCCAGGCCGCAGGCCTTAGCCGCGAAGAGATCGCTTTCCTGATCAACGCCGACCTGCTGGTGGCCGGGATCGCAACCATCGTCCAGTCGATGGGCATCGGCCCCATGGGCATTCGCATGCCCGTGATGATGGGCGCCAGTTTCGCTGCAGTCGGCAGCATGGTGGCCATGGCCGGAATGCCGGGTATCGGCATGACCGGGATTTTCGGCGCAACCATTGCTGCCGGTTTTTTCGGGATGATCATCGCGCCCTTCATGTCCAGAGTGGTGCGCTTCTTCCCGCCGCTGGTGACCGGCACCGTGATCACCTCCATTGGTCTGTCACTGTTCCCCGTGGCAGTGAACTGGGCCGGTGGCGGCAGTGCCGCGGCACAGTTCGGCTCACCGATGTACCTGGCCATCGCCGCACTGGTGCTGGCCACCATCCTGCTGATCAACCGTTTCATGCGTGGCTTCTGGGTCAACATTTCGGTGCTGATCGGCATGGCCCTGGGTTATATATTGTCCGGCGCACTGGGCATGGTCGACCTCAACGGCATCGGTCTGGCGCCGTGGTTCCAGGTGGTCACCCCGCTGCACTTCGGCATGCCTGAATTCCATCTGGCACCGATCCTGTCCATGTGTCTGGTGGTGGTGATCATTTTTGTCGAGTCCACCGGGATGTTTCTGGCCCTGGGCAAAATTACCGGCCAGGAGGTAACCCCGCGCATGCTGCGCCGCGGCTTGCTGTGCGATGCCGGGGCTTCGTTCCTGGCCGGCTTCTTCAACACCTTTACCCACTCCTCCTTCGCCCAGAATATCGGTCTGGTGCAAATGACCGGCGTGCGTTGCCGCTCGGTAACCATCATGGCCGGGGTATTCCTGATTACCCTCAGCCTGCTGCCCAAGGCAGCCTATCTGGTGGCCTCGATTCCGCCAGCCGTACTGGGCGGCGCAGCCATCGCCATGTTCGGCATGGTGGCAGCCACGGGGATCAAGATCCTTCAGGAAGCGGACATTGCCGACCGACGCAATCAATTGCTGGTGGCGGTAAGTATCGGCATGGGCCTGATTCCGGTGGTAAGGCCGGAGTTCTTCGCCCACCTGCCACTGTGGATGGGCCCCATCACCCACAGCGGCATTGCCATGGCCGCCGTCAGCGCGGTCAGCCTGAACCTGTTGTTCAATGTGCTGGGCGGCGCCGGGCGCGCCGCCATGAGCGGGCACGTGCATCAGCACTGATGCCCCATCTGCCTGTCTGTAGGAGCGAGCTTTTAACGCAGCAACGAAAAGCTCGCTCCTACAGTGCATCGGCGCATCGGTATTAAAAATAATAAAAAAGGGAATTACCCATGAACTGCAAACACTGGGGCATCACGCTCGCGGGTGGGTTTCTGGCTGCCGGTCAGGCCATGGCCGGTGATCTGTTTGTATGGCAAACCAACAGCCTGACGTATCTGTACGGCAAGAATTTCGCGATCAACCCTTCGATCCAGCAAACCCTCACCTTTGAACATGCCGATAAATGGAAATACGGCGACAACTTCCTGTTTGTCGACCGGATTTTCTACAACGGCAAAGCCGACCCCAACAAAGGTCCGCACACTTATTACGGCGAGTTCAGCCCGCGGCTGTCGTTCGGCAAGATATTCGAGCGGAAACTGGAGTTCGGTCCGGTCAAGGATGTATTGCTGGCCATGACTTACGAGTACGGCGAAGGCGACAGCGAGGCCTACCTGATCGGCCCGGGCTTTGACCTGGCGGTACCCGGGTTCAATTATTTCACCCTCAACTTCTATCGCCGTCACACCGAAGGGCCACGTCCCGGCACCGGAACCTGGCAGATCACTCCGTCGTTTTCCTACACCCTTCCCTTGGGCCGCTCCAACCTGCTGATCGATGGCTACCTGGACTGGGTGGTGGACAACGATCGCAACTCACGGGGCACTTACCACGCCAACCTGCACTTCAATCCGCAGATCAAGTACGACCTGGGCAAAGCCCTCAATCTGGGTGAAAAACAATTGTATGTCGGCATCGAATACAGTTACTGGAAGGACAAGTACGGCATCGATAGCAGCAGCCGTCTGGACACCAATCAGAACACTGCCAGCGCCCTGGTGAAAGTGCACTTCTAGATCAAGCCTCTGCGATGCCCTGTGATTGCCCGACATGCGCAATGACAGGGCACTTGAGTACCGGCCCCGGAGCCCGTATCCTGCGCGCCCGCTCACGGGTGAGCGTTGTTCAAAGCTGACTTCAAAGCCAACTTAATACAGTTAAACCAAGGGTTTACGGCCGCCTTAGCGCTCTATCCACTCAACTGTCAGACGACAGCCGAGGGATTTACGTTGGCCGCCAAACCGCCGTGGCCCGGCACTTGCTACAGGTATTAAAGTTGACCGAAAGGGCAAGTTTTAAACAGAGGAATCAAGGCGCCGGAACAGAGCGTTACGTTCTTATCAATGCAGAATTTTTAATTTTTGGAGCAACCGAATGAAGCGCATTCTGACCAGCCTGATGCTTGCGGGGAGCATGCTTGGCGGGGCACCGGCAGTTGCCGGCGACCTGCTGCAATGGCAAACCAACAGCCTGACTTACTTGTACGGCAAGGACTTCCAGGTCAACCCGAAAATTCAACAGACCCTGACCTTCGAGCACGCTGACAGCTGGAAGTACGGTGACAACTTTCTCTTCGTCGACCGTATTTTTTACAACGGTAAAAAAGATGGCAACGTAGGCCCGAACACTTACTACGGCGAGTTCACCCCGCGTTTGTCGATGGGCAAGATCTTCGACCAGAAGTTTGAGTTCGGTCCGATCAAAGACGTGCTGCTGGCCATGACTTACGAGTTCGGCGAAGGCGACACCGATGCTTACCTGATCGGTCCGGGTTTCGACCTGAACGTACCGGGCTTCGACTACTTCCAGCTGAACTTCTACCAGCGCTTCCCTGAAGGCAACCGTGCCGGCCGTGGCGTGTGGCAGATCACCCCGGTGTGGTCCTACACCCTGCCCCTGGGCAATTCCGATGTGCTGATCGACGGCTACATGGACTGGGTGGTCGACAACGACCAGAACTCGCGCGGCACCTACCACGCCAACCTGCACTTCAACCCGCAGATCAAATATGACCTGGGCAAGGCTTTGAGCTGGGGCGCCAAGCAGTTGTACGTCGGTATTGAATACGACTACTGGAAAAACAAATACGGCATCGAAGACAGCGGCGCGTTCAAAACCAATCAGGACACTGCGAGCCTGCTGGTCAAGTACCACTTCTGATACCCGGGCCCCGGGCGCTTCACTGCGCCTGGGGCGCCAGCAGCAACCCGCGCAGCATCAGGTCCAGGCTGTCCAGAGACGCCGCCAGACGCTGTGGCGGGTTGTCGGCCCCGGCAATCCAGAACGACAGGTCCATCAAGCCACCCTGAATCAACCGTGCCAGGGCTTCGGGATCGGTGGCCTGAATCACCCGGGTGTCCATCAAGCCTTGCAGCATCGCCGCCATTGAAGCGCTGCAGTCCGACTGGCTGCTCTGCAGGTACTGCGACCCCAGCACCGACGGCGCATCGCGCAGCATGATCCGCTGCACCTCCACCTGCAGTGCCATTTCCAGAAACATCCGACAACGCCCTTTAAAACCGTCCCACGGGCTCGCCGCCCGCGCAAAGGCCTCTGCCAACTGTACATCCAGCTCGGCATCGACTTGCTGCACCACGGCCTGCAACAACCCCTTCTTGTCGCCAAAATGGTGATACAGCGCACCCCGGGTCAGCCCCACCGAAGCAGTGAGTTCATCCATCGACGTCTGCGCATAACCGATCGAGCCAAACGCCTGACGCGCTGCATCGAGCAGCTTGCCACGGGTTTGTTCAATCATTTGTGACCGCACTTTGGGCGCCATGCCTGTCCCCCTAATTTCAGATACGTCGCGTATGTTAATTGACATACGCAGCGTATGCGTATATTTCTGCATACGCCGCGTATGTGACGCGGTCAGATGACTGCTCCGGAGCTTGTATGGCCAACCCTTATCGCGAGATTTTCAGCGCCCCCGGCACCAAGGCTTTCAGCGGTGCGGGCCTGCTCGCCCGCATGCCGATTTCCATGGTCGGGATCGGCATCATTACCATGCTGGCGCAACTGCGCGACTCCTACTGGCTGGCTGGTGCCGTGGCAGCAACCTTTGCCTTGTCCATGGCATTGCTGGCACCGCAGATCTCGCGCTGGGTCGATCAATACGGCCAGGGCCGCGTGCTGCCCGGCATTAGCGCCATCGGCGTGGGGGCGTTGCTGGCATTGCTGCTGTGCAGTCATTTCGCGGCGCCGGACTGGACTCTCTTCGTCTTCGCCGCGCTGGCCGGCTGCATTCCCAGCATGTCGGCGATGGTCCGCGCACGCTGGACCGAGTTGTTTCGCGGCTCGCCCAAACTGCATACCGCGTTCTCGTTCGAATCGGTACTCGATGAGGTGAGTTTTATTATTGGCCCGCCGATTTCCGTGGGGCTGAGCGTAGCGCTGTTTCCCCAGGCCGGCCCTCTGGCGGCCGCCATTTTTCTCGCGATCGGGGTCACTGCATTTGTACTGCAACGCAAAACCGAGCCACCCGTGCACCCGCGCAGCGCCGACAACAACGGCACCGTCCTGAGTCAGGGTGCAGTGATGATATTGCTCCTGGCATTGCTGGGGCTGGGGACGATTGTCGGCACCGTGGATGTGGTCAGTGTTGCCTTCGCCCAACAGCAAGGCCAACCCGCCGCCGCGAGTATTGTGCTGTCGGTGTACGCATTGGGATCGTGCATCGTCGGACTGGTGTTCGGCACGCTCAAGCTGAACATGCCGTTGCCCAAACTGTTCCTGCTGGGTGCGCTGGCCACCGCATTGACCATGGTGCCGCTGATGTGGGCCGACAGCATCGCCACCCTGGCCGGCGCCATGTTTGTCGCCGGGCTGTTCTTCGCCCCGACCCTGATTACCGCCATGGGCCTGGTGGAAAACATAGTGCCGCCGGCCAAGCTCACCGAAGGCCTGACCTGGATGATCACCGGCCTGGGCATGGGGGTTGCCCTGGGCGCCGTGCTTGGCGGCTGGGTCATTGATGCTTACGGTGCCCAGGCCGGGTTTGGCGTATCGCTGGCGGCGGGGAGCGTGATGCTGCTGGTTGCCGTACTGGGTTATCGCTTGTTGCAACGCAGCACCACGGTTCGCCCTAGCCTTTGATGGCGCGCCAGACCTTGCTCACGCCCGCCACCACGGCCAGCACCACCGCGCCGGCAACAATGCCGGCCACGGCATTGAGCAGGGTCGGGACTATGGCCGAGACCACACCCAGCCACTGGGCGCTGCTTGCAGCCACGCCTTCGATCCAGTGATGGGCCGCAGGTACGCCATGGGTGAGGATGCCGCCACCGACCATAAACATGGCCGCGGTGCCGATCACCGACAGGCTTTTCATCATGTACGGCGCAGTACTCAACAAACCGCGGCCGAAACTGCGCTGGAAACCTGACCACACACCGTCACCGGTTTTCTGGCTCAGGTACAGGCCGGCGTCATCCAGTTTGACGATGCCGCCCACCAGGCCATAAACCCCCACCGTCATCACGATGGCGATACCGCTGAGCACGACGACCTGCTGCAGCAACGGCGATTCGGACACGATCCCCAGGGTTATGGCGATAATTTCGGCCGACAGAATGAAGTCGGTGCGTATGGCCCCCTTGACCTTGTCTTTCTCGAAAGCCACCAGATCGACTTCTGCATCGGCCACCGCCTGTTGCAACGCCTGGTGCTTGCCCTGATCTTCGGCCTTGCTGTGCATAAACGGATGGGCGAGTTTTTCAAAACCCTCAAAACACAGGTAAGCACCGCCCAGCATCAACAGCGGCGTCACGGCCCACGGCGCAAACGCACTGATGGCCAGCGCCGCGGGCACCAGAATCAGCTTGTTGCGAAACGAGCCTTTGGCTACCGCCCACACCACCGGTAACTCCCGGTCGGCCCTTACGCCAGAGACCTGCTGCGCGTTGAGTGCAAGGTCATCCCCCAGCACCCCGGCGGTCTTTTTGGCGGCCACTTTGGTCATCAGCGCGACGTCATCAAGGACTGCGGCGATATCGTCGAGCAACACCAGTAAACTACTGCCTGCCATGGGCAAACTTCCCTTCCAGATTGAATGGTGCCAAGCATAGCGCGTGCCAGCCCTCAGGCTGCAATCTTGAGCAGCTCGCAAGCCCGGTGCTACCATGCCCGACCGCCCAACCAGGCAAGGAAATATCGGGTTTATGAGCAGTATCCGCGAGCGTAATAAAGAACTGATTTTGCGTGCCGCCAGCGAAGAGTTCGCTGACAAGGGTTTCGCCGCCAGCAAAACCAGCGACATCGCCGCCAAGGCAGGCTTGCCCAAGCCCAATGTCTACTACTACTTCAAATCCAAGGAGAACCTCTACCGCGAGGTCCTCGAAAGCATTATCGACCCTATTCTGCGCGCATCGACCCCGTTCAATGCCGACGGCGAACCCAATGCCGTGCTGAGCAATTACATACGTTCCAAAATCATGATTTCCCGCGACCTGCCCTTTGCTTCAAAAGTGTTCGCCAGCGAAATCATGCATGGCGCCCCGCACCTGAGCGAGCAGCAGGTGCAATTGTTGAACGTCCAGGCCAAACACAACATTGACTGCATCCAGACCTGGATCGACCGTGGCCAGATTGCGCCGATCGACCCCCATCACCTGATGTTCAGTATCTGGGCAGCGACCCAGACCTATGCCGACTTCGACTGGCAGATCTCGGCCATCACCGGCAAAGCCAAACTGCAAGACAGCGACTACGAAGCCGCGGCCCAGACCATCATCCGCCTGGTGCTCAAGGGCTGTGCACCGGACTGACCACCCCCTGCCCCTGCCCCTGCCCCTGTAGGAGCGAGCTTGCCTCGCGAGCTTTTAAAACAGACGCGAGGCACCTGACTGACCACCCCTGCCCTCTGTAGGAACGAGCTGCCTCGCGAGCCTTTAAAACAGACGCGAGACACAGGACTGCCCACCCCTGCCCCCTGTAGGAGCGAGCTTGCCTCGCGAGCTTTTAAAACAGACGCGAGGCACCTGACTGACCACCCCCTGCCCTCTGTAAGAACGCGCTTGACTCGCGAGCCTTTAAAACAGATCGCGAGACAAGCTCGCTCCTACAACAAGCGGCGAGCCAATAACGGACTACACCGCCACCCCCGCATCCGCCCGCAAGCCCTGGGCTTCTATCGCACTGATGGCGCATTGCTCGTCAATATCCGAGGTATCGCCGCTGATACCCATGGCGCCTATCACCTGCCCCTGAGCATCGCGAATCAGTACCCCGCCCGGCGCAGGCACCACGTCACTCTGGCCCATGCCGTTCAGCGCGGCGAAAAACGCCGGGCGCTGCTGTGCATCCAGCGCCAGCAAACGCGAGCCCTTACCCAGTGCAATCGCGCCCCAGGCCTTGCCAATGGCAATGCTGGGCCGTAGCAGGCTGGCGCCATCTTCGCGCTGCAGCGCCAGCAAATGCCCGCCGCTGTCCAGCACCGCCACGGTCAGTGGGGCGGCGCTTATCCGGCGCCCTGTGTTCAAGGCCTGTGCGGTCAGGTCTAAAGCGACTTTCAAGGTTAAAGCACTCATGGTTGCCGTCCTTATTTTGTTATTGGAAAGCCTTTCGCGCGCCTCTATGGGCGAACTCAATACAACCAATAGAACACAATAAATAATTTATTTGTATACAATTTTTAAATGGAAAACCCTAAATCATTAGGCCTTGTGCCCTATTACAAGGGGGATCGGCTATTACAAACTGATTCTACAAAACCCATTGACCTGCGCACCGGAGCATGAATACACTCGCCAAACAGCCACTTGTATACAATTATAAAACGTAAGAGGCACAAAACGATGAGCAAAATGAGAGCAATCGAAGCCGCCGTTCTGGTGATGCGTCGCGAAGGTGTCGATACCGCATTCGGTATCCCGGGCGCCGCGATCAACCCGCTGTACTCTGCCCTGCAAAAGGTCGGTGGCATCGATCACGTCCTTGCTCGCCACGTCGAAGGCGCCTCGCATATGGCCGAGGGTTATACCCGCACCAAAGCCGGCAACATCGGCGTGTGCATCGGCACCTCCGGCCCCGCCGGGACCGACATGGTGACCGGCCTGTACAGCGCCTCTGCCGACTCGATCCCGATTCTGTGCATCACCGGCCAGGCCCCGCGTGCGCGGATGCATAAAGAAGACTTCCAGGCCGTGGACATCACCAGCATCGTCAAGCCCGTGACCAAGTGGGCAACCACGGTCATGGAGCCGGGCCAGGTGCCTTATGCCTTCCAGAAGGCCTTTTACGAAATGCGCTCCGGGCGTCCCGGACCGGTGCTGATCGATCTGCCGTTTGATGTGCAAATGGCAGAAATCGAATTCGATATCGACGCCTACGAACCGATGCCGCTGTCCAGGCCGACGGCGACCCGGATCCAGGCCGAGAAAGCCTTGCACCTGCTCAACCAGGCCGAGCGCCCGCTGCTGGTCAGTGGCGGTGGCGTGATCAACGCTGACGCCAGTGAACTGCTGGTGGAGTTTGCCGAGCTGACCGGGATCCCGGTCATTCCAACCCTGATGGGCTGGGGCACCATTGCCGACGATCACCCGCTGATGGTGGGCATGGTCGGCCTGCAAACCTCCCATCGCTACGGCAACGCCACCCTGCTCAAATCCGACCTGGTGCTGGGCATCGGCAACCGCTGGGCCAACCGCCACACCGGCTCGATCGATGTCTACACCGAAGGCCGCAAATTCATCCACGTCGACATTGAACCGACCCAGATTGGCCGGGTATTTACTCCCGACCTGGGCATCGTTTCCGACGCCGGCTCGGCGCTCAGGATGTTCCTTGAAGTAGCCCGGGAATGGAAAGCCGCCGGCATCCTGAAAAACCGCAGCGCCTGGCTACAAGACTGCCAGCAGCGCAAAGCCACCCTGCACCGCAAGACCCACTTCGACAACGTGCCGGTCAAACCGCAACGGGTGTACGAAGAGATGAACCAGGTGTTCGGCAAAGACACCTGCTACGTCAGCACCATCGGTTTGTCGCAGATTGCCGGTGCGCAATTCCTGCACGTGTACAAACCGCGCCACTGGATCAACTGCGGTCAGGCCGGCCCGCTGGGCTGGACCATTCCGGCAGCCCTAGGGGTGGTCAAGGCCGATCCGCAGCGCAATGTCGTAGCCCTGTCCGGCGACTACGACTTCCAGTTCATGATCGAAGAGCTGGCCGTCGGCGCACAGTTCAACTTGCCGTACATCCATGTGGTGGTGAACAACTCCTACCTGGGCTTGATTCGCCAGGCACAGCGCGGGTTTGAAATGGACTACTGCGTACAGCTGTCTTTCGATAACCTCAATGCTCCGGAGCTCAACGGCTATGGCGTCGACCACGTAGCCGTCGCCCAGGGCCTGGGCTGCAAGGCACTGCGGGTCTTCGAACCGAACGACATCCAGCCGGCACTGCGCAAGGCTCAAGAGCTGATCAAGGAGTTCCGCGTACCGGTGGTGGTGGAAATCATTCTGGAGCGTGTGACCAACATTTCGATGGGCACTGAAATCAACGCAGTCAATGAATTTGAAGACCTGGCGCTGGTAGGCAACGACGCGCCGACCGCCATTTCGATGCTTGACTGACTGACTGCGCCCCTCTCACTTCGGGGAGGGGCATCCCCTTTTCACAGGAGTTCACCATGCCGCGTTTTGCCGCCAACCTGTCCATGCTGTTCACCGAACAGGATTTCCTTGTCCGTTTTCAAGCGGCTGCCAATGCTGGTTTCCACGGCGTTGAATACCTGTTTCCTTACGACTACAGCTCCGCCGAGATCAAGGCCCAGCTCGACGCCAACAAACTGACCCAGGTGCTGTTCAACCTGCCAGCCGGTGACTGGGCCAAGGGCGAGCGCGGCATTGCCTGCCACCCGGACCGGGTTGAAGAATTTCGCGCGGGGGTCGATCTGGCCCTCGCTTATGCACAAGTCCTGGGCAACGACCAGATCAACTGCCTGGCCGGAATTCGCCCCCAGGGCGTGGCCGAGGCCGAGGTCGAAAAAACCCTGGTCAGCAACCTCAAGTACGCCGCCGACAAGCTTCAGGCGGCGGGGATCAGGCTGGTGATGGAGTCGATCAACACCCTCGACATCCCGGGCTTCTACCTGAACAACACCAAGCAGGCACTGGCCATTCAGGACAAGGTCGGCAGTGCCAACCTGTTCCTGCAATACGACATCTATCACATGCAAATCATGGAAGGGGATCTGGCCCGCACGATGCAGGCGCACCTGCCGCAGATCAACCACATCCAGCTGGCCGACAACCCGGGGCGCCACGAACCCGGCACCGGCGAGATCAATTATCGCTTCCTGTTCGAGCACCTTGACCGTATTGGCTATCAAGGCTGGGTCGGCTGCGAATACAAGCCGCTGACCAGCACCGAAGCCGGTCTTGCGTGGCTCAAAACCCACAACGCGGTTTAAGCGCGACTACGGGTCTTTTGTGGGAGCCGGCTTGCCAGCGATTGGATCACCCGGCGAAAACGGAAACACCGCATCGCTGGCAAGCCAGCTCCCACGGACCTGCATCAGCTGCAAATAAAAACAAGAGGATTTGTCATGGCTAAAATCGGATTTATCGGCACCGGCATCATGGGCTCACCCATGGCCAGCAACCTGCAAAAGGCCGGGCACAGCCTGTTCCTGTCCACCCACCACGGTGCAGCTCCTGCCGATCTGGTGGCCGCTGGCGCGGTCGCCCTGGCCAGCCCGCAAGAAGTCGCCCAGGAGGCCGAGTTCATCATCGTAATGGTCCCGGACACCCCCCAGGTCGAGGACGTGCTGTTCCGCGAGGACGGCATCGCTGCCGGCCTGAGCCCGAACAAAGTGGTGATCGACATGAGCTCGATCTCCCCCACTGCAACCAAAGCCTTCGCCGCAAAGATCAATGCCAAAGGCGCGCAATACCTGGACGCGCCGGTCTCCGGTGGTGAAGTCGGGGCCAAGGCAGGCACCTTGAGCATCATGGTCGGCGGCGACGAAAAGACCTTCGCCCGCGCCCTGTCCCTGCTCCAGAGCATGGGCAAAAACATCACCCTGGTCGGCGGCAACGGCGACGGTCAGACCGCCAAAGTGGCGAACCAGATCATCGTCGCCCTGAACATTCAGGCGGTGGCTGAAGCCTTGGTGTTTGCCGCCAAAAACGGCGCTGACCCGGCCAAGGTTCGCGAGGCCCTGATGGGCGGTTTTGCCTCTTCGAAAATCCTCGAAGTGCACGGCGAGCGCATGATTAAAGGCACTTTCGATCCGGGCTTCCGCATCAGCCTGCACCAGAAAGACCTCAACCTGGCGCTGGCCGGTGCCCGCGAGCTGGGGATCAACCTGCCCAACACCGCCAACGCACAACAAGTGTTCAGCACCTGCGCCGCCCTGGGTGGCAGCAACTGGGATCACTCGGCACTGATCAAGGGCCTGGAGCACATGGCCAACTTCTCGATCCGCGACAAATAAACCTGACGCTGACGAGGCACGAAGGCAGCGATGCGGGCCGCAGGACCGCGCTTGGCGGTTAGCAGTTAACCGCCAAGCGCTCGCAGCCTTCGTGCCCCGGCCGCGACTACCCCCCCTCCGCGTGCCACGGAACTCATCATGGGCTCAAACCAACTCAGTCCTGCATGCCCTGACTGGGCCACCGCTCTGTGCGCGGGGTTCAGTCAGATCTTCCTCCAGCGCCAGCCGCTGTGTGGGGTTTTGTGCTTGCTGGCAATTCTGGTCAGTGCCCCGGGCCTGCTCAGTGGCGCGTTGCTGGGAGGGATTGCCGGGCTCTTGACTGCGCAACGCCGTGACTATCCCAAGGCCGAACGCCAGGCAGGCCTCTATAGCTACAACGGCATTCTGTTGGGCATGTTGCTGAGCCACCAACTGCAATGGTCGGCCCTGTTGCCGCTGCTGATCATCGCCAGTGCCGGCCTGAGTACCATGCTGATTCACCAGTGGCTCAAACGCGCGGCAGACGGGCAAAGCCTTCTGGCCTATACCGCGCCCTTTGTCGGGCTGGGCTGGATCCTGCTGCACCTGCACAACCCGCCGGCCCAACCCCTGAATCACGACCTGCCACTCAATGGCCTGACCCTGGGTCTGGCCGTGCTCAAAGGCATTGGCCAGGTCATGTTGCTGCAACACCCCGTGGCCGGGTTGCTGATTGCGCTCGGGCTGTGGCTGAGCAGTTGGCGGGCCGCAGGCTGGGCATTGGCGGGATCGCTGGCAGGTCTTTTATTCAGTCTGTATCAACAGGACACCAGTGCCGCGCTCAGCGGGCTCGGCGGCTACAACCCGGTGCTGGCCGCCCTGGCCCTGAGCCAGCAGCGACGTCGACCCTGGCTGCCATTGATCGGTATCGTCGTGACCCTGATCCTGACCCCCGGATTCATTACCCTGGGGCTGCCCCTTTTAACCGCTCCATTTATTCTCGCCTGCTGGCTGGTGCATTCCAGTGTGCGGGTACTCAGGCCCGCCGCGGCGAAATCCGAAGAGCAATGCAGGTTGCGCATTGAGCGTTAATCCTTGAACCTTCTGTCATTTAAGGCTCGAGCAACCTACATGAATAACAAGGATTGGCGTCAACGCCTGTACGTCATGGTCTTTCAGGCTGACACGCCTGCCGGGCGGCGCTTTGACACCACGCTGTTACTGATCATTCTGTGCAGCCTGGTGGTGGTGGTGCTCGACAGCATCAACAGCATTCACCGCGACTACGCCGATCTGCTGGCTTACATCGAGTGGGGTTTCACCTTTGTCTTTGCCGTGGAGTACGGCCTGCGCCTGTATTGCTCACCCAGGCCCCTGCGCTATGCCTTCAGCTTTTACGGGCTGGTGGACCTGCTGGCGATCGTACCCGGCATTCTGGCGATTTATTACAGTGACGCGCAGTACCTGCTGATCATCCGCATCATCCGCATGCTGCGCATCTTTCGGGTGCTCAAGCTGGTGCCGTACCTCAGCCAGGCCAACTACCTGCTCTCGGCCCTGCGGGGCAGCAAACAGAAAATCATCGTTTTCCTGGTCGGTGTATCGACCCTGGTGACCGTGTTCGGCACCTTGATGTATGTGGTTGAAGGCCCGGAGAACGGCTTTACCAGCATTCCTGTGAGCATCTATTGGGCCATCGTGACCCTGACCACTGTGGGTTACGGTGACATCGTGCCGCAAACCGTCCTCGGGCGAGTCATCTCGGCCATGGTCATGATCACGGGCTACTCGATTATCGCCGTGCCAACCGGTATTTTTACCGCCGAACTGGCCAACGCCATGCGCGGCGAGCAACTGCAGCACGACTGCCCGGCGTGCAAGAAACAACGTCACGAACAGTCCGCCTCATTCTGTTCACGCTGCGGCAATGCTCTATATGCTAAAAATGCATAACCAAAGTGCTTTTTAATCTTTTAAGACCTATGCGGCAGCGACTATAGTCGCTGGCAATTTGCCCCTATTGCTCCCTATAACAAGGAATGCGCAGTGAAAAAACTTTTTAGTGCCTCAATCCTGGCCGCTGGCCTGGCCCTCGGCAGCATTGCCCATGCAGCCACCCCGCCGCCATTGCTAAACGTGTCCTACGATGTGATGCGCGATTTCTACAAGGACTACAATGCCGCGTTCCAGAAACACTGGGAAGCCGAGCATGGCACCAAGCTCAATGTGCAAATGTCCTTTGGCGGTTCGAGCAAACAGGCCCGATCAGTGATTGATGGCCTGCCGGCTGACGTGATCACCATGAACATGGCCACCGACATCAATGCCCTGGCTGATAATGGCCAGCTGGTTCCGCAAAACTGGGTGACCCGCCTGCCGGACAACAGCGCGCCTTTCACTTCGGCCACCGTGTTTATTGTGCGCAAAGGCAACCCCAAAGCCCTGAAAGACTGGCCGGACCTGCTCAAGGATGGCGTGCAAGTGATAGTGCCAAACCCGAAAACCTCGGGTAACGGCCGCTACACCTTCCTTTCGGCCTGGGGCTATGTTCTGAAGAACGGCGGCGATGAAACCAAGGCCAAGGAGTTCGTCGGCAAACTGTTCAAGCAGGCTCCTGTACTGGACACCGGCGGCCGTGCAGCCACCACCACCTTTATGACCAACCAGATCGGCGACGTGCTGGTGACCTTCGAAAACGAAGCGGAAATGATCGCCCGCGAGTTCGGTCGCGACCAGTTCGAAGTGATCTACCCGAGCGTATCGGCCGAAGCCGAGCCGCCAGTGACCGTAGTCGACAAGGTGGTGGACAAAAAAGGCACCCGCGCAACGGCCGAAGAATATCTGAAGTACCTGTGGTCTCCTGAAGGTCAGGAAATCGCCGCCAAAAACTACCTGCGTCCACGGGACCAGGCAATCCTGGCCAAGTACAACGACCGCTTCCCGAAAGTCGATTTCCTGTCGGTTGAGAAAACCTTCGGCGACTGGCGCGACGTGCAGAAAAAGTACTTCAACGACGGTGGCGTGTTCGACCAGATCTACAACGGTCAATAACCCCCACCCACGAGCTGGTCTGCAGGAGCGAACTTGTCTGTAGGAGCGAGCTTGCTCGCGAGCTTTTTCAACGCCACAACGAAGAGCTCGCTCCTGCAGGTTGGTTGGCAACCACCTCAAAGCTGTACAAAAACACAGTAAAAACAGTTGCCCTTCAGCCATTCTCTGCCATGCTGTGCACCTTCTGTGCGGCATGATGAATGAGTGGAGCTATGCGGCTGTTTCTGTGCGAAAAACCTTCCCAGGCCAAAGATATTGCGGCCGTGCTCGGTGCCAGCCGACGCGGTGATGGCTGCTGGGTGGGCCCCGCTGTCACCGTCACCTGGTGCATCGGTCACTTGCTCGAAACCGCCCCGCCCGATGCCTACGACGAGCGCTACAAGCGCTGGGTGCTGGCCGATCTGCCGATCATTCCCGAAAAGTGGAAAATGCGCGTCAAGCCCAAGACCGCCAGCCAGTTCAAGGCCGTCAAACGCCTGCTCGGCGAAGCCAGCGAACTGGTGATCGCCACCGACGCCGATCGCGAAGGTGAAATGATCGCCCGTGAACTGGTCGAGCACTGCCGCTATCGCGGGCCGATCCAGCGCCTGTGGCTGTCAGCCCTGGATGACGCGTCTATTCGCAAGGCCCTGGCCGCCCTCAAGCCGGGCAGCGAAACCTTTAACCTCTACCACTCGGCCCTGGGCCGCTCGCGGGCCGACTGGCTGATCGGGATGAACATGAGCCGCCTGTTCACCCTCCTCGGGCGCCAGTCCGGCTATCAGGGCGTACTGCCGGTGGGCCGGGTACAAACCCCCACCCTGCGACTGGTGGTCGACCGCGATCGCAGCATCAGCGACTTCGTACCCGTGGCTTACTGGGCCATCGACGTGCAGCTCAAACACGACGGGCAGTTGTTCACCGCACAGTGGCGGGCCGATCCCGACACCTGCGACGAACAGGATCGCTGCCTCAATCAGGCCCATGCCCAGCAGGCGGCCGACGCCATCAACAGCGCCGGCAGTGCCCGGGTGAGCAAATTGCGCACCGAACGCATGCGGGAAGTCGCGCCACTGCCATTCGACCTCGGCACCCTGCAAGAAGTGTGTTCGAAAAAGCTCGGCCTCGGCGCCCAGGAAACCCTCGACATCGCCCAGGCACTGTACGAAACCTACAAGGTGGTCACCTACCCGCGCAGTGACTGCGGTTACCTGCCGCAAAGCCAGCACAGCGAAGCAGCATCGATTCTGGCAGCCCTGCAACAGGCCGACCCGAGCCTGGCACCGCTGGCCGGACACCTCGACCCGCAACGCCGCTCCCGGGCCTGGAACGACGCCAAAGTCAGTGCTCACCACGGCATCATTCCTACGGCAGCGGCGAAAAACCTGGAACGCCTGACGGGCAAACACCGTGCGGTGTATACCCTGATTCGCGCACGCTATCTGGCACAATTCCTGCCCAACCACGAATACGATCGCACCCAGGCCGACTTCGATTGCGCCGGCCAGGCCCTGCGGGCCGTGGGCAAACAAATTGTCGAAGCCGGCTGGAAACGCGCCCTGCCCGAGGCCCTGGCTCCGGCCAGGGGTCGCGAAGCTGCGGCCCCGCAACCATTGCCGATTTTGCGCGAGGGTCTGGACTGCGCCATTGCCAACGTCCACCTCAAAGACCTGTGGACCCAGCCACCCAAGCCTTTCACCGAAGGCGACCTGATCAAGGCAATGAAAAACGTCGCCAAACTGGTGCAGGACCCGCTGTTAAAACAAAAGCTCAAGGACACCACCGGCATCGGCACCGAGGCCACCCGCGCCGGGATCATTCAGGGGCTGCTGGATCGTGGCTACCTGATCAAAAACGGCAAGGCCCTGGCCGCCACTGCGCCGGCCTTCAGCCTGATCGATGCGGTGCCCCGCGCCATCGCCGACCCCGGCACCACTGCCATCTGGGAACAAGCGCTGGACATGGTGCAAAGCGGTGAAATGACCCTGGAGACCTTCGTCGCCAAACAGGCGGCGTGGATGAGCAAACACATCGCCCGCTGCAGTGGCATGACCATGACCATCAGCGGCCCGGCCAGCCCGGCGGGCATGGCGCCGGCGTGGAAGAAAAAACGTAAGGCAGCGCCCGCCAGGGCAAAGCCAAAGCGGGCGGTGAAAGCTAAAAGCACTTGAGCCGGCGGCTGCCGGTCAAAGCGTCAGCGAGCCGTTGATGCAGGTCACTGCGGCACCGCCGACCCAGATATCGGCGCCGACTTTCTCAATCGATACCCGCCCTTCCCGGCCCATGGCCGTGCCCTGGCTGGCCACATAGCGCGACGGAGCAATACCCGCGCCAATCAACCATTGCGCCAGCCCGGCATTCAGGCTGCCGGTCACCGGATCTTCCGACATGCCGTCACCGGCAACGAAGGCACGGACTTCAAATTGCGCTTCAGTGCCGTCGCGCTCGGGGTTCCACGGGGCGACTACGCCGACCACCCGATTATGCAACTGTGAAAAGTCCGGCTTCAGCGCCAGCACCTGTTCGCGATCGCGCAGCAGCAACCCCAGCCAGCCGGGACCATTGTCGATCCAGCGGGCCTGCACCACCGCCCGGGTGTCGATCCCCAGGCCACGGCAGATGCGCTGCAGCAGGTCGTCATCCAGGGCTTCGTCGCGCAGCAGAGGCGGTGCAGTGAAAGCCAGCTGTCCATTCTGGCGACGAACCCGGATCAGGCCCACGGCGCATTCCTGGATGATTTCTTCACCCCGCGGCTTGCCACCTGCTTCCAGCCAGGCATGGCAACTGCCCAACGTCGGGTGCCCGGCAAAGGGCAGCTCCCTGAGGGTGGTGAAAATCCGCAGGCGGTAATCTGCTTCCGGGTTTTGCGGTTTGAGGACGAAAGTGGTTTCACTGAGGTTGGTCCAGCGCGCAAAGTCGGCCATTTGCTGATCGCTCAGACTGTCCGCGTTCAACACCACCGCCACCGGGTTGCCTTTGAGGGCAACCGTGCTGAAAACATCCACTTGTTTGAATTCAAATTGGCTCACTGCGACCTCCTGTTTTCGAATAAATCGCAGCCTACCATGGCCCCCCGCCCTGTAGGGGCGAGCTTGCCCGCGAGCTTTTACATCGCAGCAACAAAAAGCTCGCGAGCAAGCTCGCTCCTACAGGGTCAATGGCAAACCGGTATCATCGCTGCAGATTTAACTCAGGAGCACAGCATGACTGCACGTACCTTCCTCATCACTGGTGCCAGCAAAGGTATCGGTCGCGCCCTGGCAACCTGGCTGGCGCAAGCTGGGCATACCGTGGTGGGCATCGCCCGCAATGCCGATGACCCGAGCTTTCCCGGCACGCTGGTGGCGCTGGATCTGGCCGACCGCGAACGCAGCGCCCAGGTGCTCGGGGAACTCAGCGAACGCATTGCGTTTGACGGGCTGGTGAATAACGTAGGGCTGGTTCGCCCTCAAGCACTGGGTGAAATCGATCTGGATGCGTTTGATGACGTAATGCGGGTCAACCTGCACTCGGCGCTGCAAGCCACCCAGGCTTTGCTGCCGGGGATGCAGGCACGGGGCTGGGGCCGGATTGTCAATATTTCCAGCCTGACGGTGCTGGGCATCGCTCAACGCACCGCCTATGCCGCGGCCAAAGCCGCACTGGTCAGCTTCACCCGTTCGTGGGCACTGGAGCTGGCGCAAAGCGGGATCACCGTGAACGCCGTGGCCCCGGGCCCTACCGAAACCGAACTGTTCCGTGCCAATAACCCGCCGGGTTCGGCAGGCGAAGCCCGCTATCTGGCCGGAGTGCCGATGGCACGTCTGGGACAACCCGAGGAAATTGCCTCGGCAATTGCCTTCCTGCTCTCGGAGAACAGCGGCTTCATCACTGGCCAGACCCTGTTTGTCGACGGCGGTGCCTCGGTAGGCAAGGCCGCGTTTTAATGCGCATGCGGGCAAGCGCACGGCACTTGCCCGCACCACGGAACGATTTACACCAGGTCGGTACCGTCACGTCTGGCCTTGCGCATATCGCGGTACACACTGACGCACAGGGTGATCATCACGCCCGCCGCTATCACCGGCCAGATCATTACATAAAGGGTTAACGCGTAGCTGGACATGGGGAATCTCCTTGTTCAATTGCAGGTTTATCCAAGGTTTCGGGCACAGGGTTGTAGTGGAAGGCCACCACACGCTCATTGATGCAGTCGAAATCAAAGTTTTCGTTGGACAGCAAACTCACCAGTACACAGACCACGGTACTGATGCCGTAGGCAGTGAGTGAACTGAGCAAAACCGGGTAGTCGCGCAAGAAGCCGAAGGCAAAGGGTGCAAGCACCAGAAACGCCAAGCCGCCCAAGGTGAATCCGACCTTGCGTCCGAAGAAACCAAAGGCCATCAAACCTATGACTACCCCGCCACCGACCGATGCAAAGAGTTCGAAGAACAGGGCCACCACTCCCTGCAGTTCCAGCAGTTCGAAGCGCGCCACCAGAAACATGACAAAACCGGCAATGGCCGCACTGGTGAAGGCGGCATTGGTGATGCGCCCCCAGTACAGGCTGGCGATTACCGGGAACACGATGGCTCCCCACAGTGCGCCGACAAAAATCAGCATGGTCAGGATGTCCAGCTTGAGACTGGCGAAAACCACCGCGAGCATCGTCGCCACCACCATGGTCATGCGCCCGACGAACAACATGGTTTTAGGATTGGGTTTGCCCTTGGCCATATTTTTGCCATAGACGTCGGTCATCACCAGTGCCGACAACGCCGACAGATCCGAATCGGCAGTGGACGACAGCGAGCCAATCACCATGATGAAAAACAGCCCGACCGCAAAAGGTGGCAAGTAGGTCGAGGCCATCTGCGGGATCAGGTTGTTAAGGTCGCCGTCCACCGGTTGCACACCGGCCAGCAATGCCAGAAAACCCAGCATGCCAAGGCCGATCACGATCGAGGCATAGCCGATGGTAGCCGTGACAAAGGTCGATTTCATCAGGTCTTCACGCACCGCGAACAGCCGCTGGGCGATGGTCTGATTACCAATGGCATACGCCAGCACCGCGACAAAATAGGGGGCGCCCTGTTCCAGAATCGCGGTTTTCGAGTAAAAACTCGCTTGTTCGGCAGAAATATTCGGCATGCCCCGGGCAAATAATTCCGGGCCGCCGAGCTGGAAGAAAATAATCGGAATAATCACCACGGCCGCGAAGATCATGGCGATCAACTGACCGAAATCCGTCAGCACCGAAGAGCGAAAACCCGACCAGATGGTGTAGCCCAGAATCCCGAAGCCTGCGATCAAGACCCCGTGGATAAAGCTCAAGGGCGAGAGTACCGCCACCAGCGCCCCGGCGGCGGTGAAGTTGACCATCAGGCTGATCATGCTCCCGACAATATTGGAGCCCGCCAGAATCATCTGGCTGGAGCGCCCGTGCCGGGCATGCATGATTTCCGCCAGGGTATGGGCCTTGGGTGCCAGCTCGCGAAAACGCCGGCCGAAGGGGTAGATAAACAGAATCATCAGCGCGCCCCAGAAGCCGTAATGCAGCGCCCCCGAAAGACCGAACTTGTAGCCGGAGCTGGCAGCGGCATAGAACGAGGCCGCCCAGATCCAGGTGGCGGTCATGCTGGCAGCCGCCATGCCGAAGCCAATGGAATTATTGGAGACCATATAACCATCGACGTTTTCGTCCTTGCGCCCGACGCGCAACGACACCAGAAAGGTCAGGCCATAGAAACAGAACAGAAGCAGCAACACGGTGGGGGTGGAAAGTTGAAACATTCCTTTCTCCTTTTTATGTGCGCCACAGTCGTCACAGTCGCAACGAAAGGCCGATAAAGGCAGGCGCAAAACAACCCGGGTTTCCTGACAGGCAGGCAGCGACGGACAGCGGTCCGCTGGGTTGTTTTCATGAAGGCTGACAAGGGACGGGACGCAAAGGGCGACCCAGGTCCAAAGGTAAAGCGTGCGCCAGCACGTTGAACCCTGTGCTTGCAGCAATGGCCGGCAAGAGCCGGAAGATGAGTCGGTATCCAAGGCACAAGGCCTGACACCGACAGCCGGGAATTATAACAGGCTTGGGGCGGGGATTGCCGGTTGCAGTCCCATAAACAAAAACGGCGACCCGAGGGCCGCCGTTACTACATCACTTGAACTGCCGGCTCAACCCCGGCGGAACACCGCTGGTGTCGGTCTCTTCCCACGGGCCATTGGGGCTGACTGCCCGGCTCCAGCCATTGTCCCAACGGTAGTAGGCACGCTGGCGATAGAAGATGTTGGTCTGGTCATCCAGCACATAGACCCCCATGCGCGCATCCCAATGGCTCGGGCCACCGGGTGGCGGCGCGAAGGTGGCCGAAGTCCGCGGCAGCGGCTTGGGCGGCTTGGGGATGGGCATGTCCGGCAACGGCTGACCCGAAGGCTGCGGCGCCGGTTGCGGAGCGGGTGTCGATGGCGCCGAGGGTTCATAGGGCTGATGAACCGCACAGGCACTGAGGCCTAAAACCAGACTGAGCACAGTGATGCGTACAAGGACGGCCATGGATAATTCTCTTGTCATTGATTGCCCTGCAGGAGCGAGCTTGCTGGCGAGCTTTTCGTTGCCGCTTTGAAAAAGCTCGCTCCTGCGGGTTCCCGGTTATTTGTCCGGACTGTCGATGGTCAGCTGTTGCAGCTGCGTGGTGCTGCTGGACAGCGGTTTGCCCCGCCCTATCCACTCGCCGGCTGTTGGCTGGCCGGCGCGGGAGATGCGTGCCATGAGTTGGACTTCAGGAAAGTTGGACAGTTTCAATTGCGGCATCATTGCGTCGACATCACCCAGTTCAACGGTGATCGGCAGGTCGGCCACGGTCACGCGCTTGACCGCCAGGGGTGCCGGCGGGCCTGAGACTGCACGGGCGAAGATGAAGACGCTGTCACCCGGCAGGACCTGGGCCTTGACTGCATCAGCCAGATCGACACTGACCTTGATCGAAGCCCGGGCCTTGGCCGCAGGGGCCTCTTCGACTTTGCCACCACTGGCCAGCAACTGCTGACGAGCACGTTCGATGCCGCCTTCCAGCGCTTCACGGGACTTGTCACCCTGGGGCAGCTCGTTGAGCAGACGCTGCCAATAGGTGATGGCTTCCTGATAACGCTTGCCTTCAAAGGCGGCGATACCCAGCAGACCGAGGCTGGTGACTTCTTTCGGATCGGCCTTCAGGGCTTCATCGGTCAGCGCCTGGGTCTTGTCGCTCCACTGTTTGTCATCGGCAAAGTACTGCGCCTGGGCCCACTGACCCAACAACTCCGGCTGACGGCCGGCCAGGGCCACGGTGCGCTCAAACACTTTGGCGGCGTCGGCCGGGCGGTTTTGCGCCATATAGGCACGCCCCAGGAAATACAGGCCTTCGGCCGAGTCCGGCTGCGCTGCCGCAGCACGCTCCAGGCGCGCGACCATCTCTTCAAGGGATTGCGGCGGTTGCGAGAATTCGCGGGTCAGCTCGACTTTATCGCTGGAGCCATAGTGCAGGTACAGGCCCAGACCCAATACCGGAACCATGATCGCTGCCAGCAGTGGCAAGGCTTTGCCCAGGCTGGAAACCCGCGCCGGGGCCACGCCTTCAGTGTCTGCCAGCAATTCCCGGGCGGCTTCGGCACGCCCGGCTTCCAGCTGCCCGGCGTTCAATACGCCCTCTTCAAGCTGCTGCTGCAATTCAGCCAGACGCTCCTGATACAACGCTACGTTGAGCGCGGTACGGTCTTCTTCACGCTGGGCACGACGCCCGCGCAGTACCGGAATCAATAAAAAACTGAGGGCAATGAGTAGCAGCAAGCCTGCTGCGAGCCAGAAATCAATCATCTTTGGTTTTATCCAGCAAAGTGTCGAGGCGCTGACGCTCTTCGACAGAAAGTGTGTCCGAGCCTGCAGCCTGCGGGGCTCGACGACGGCGACCGACAATCACCCCGATCAGCACCAGGCCACCGAGCAGCAAGGCGAACGGGCCAAACCAGAGCACTGCGGTCTTGCTGGTCAGGGCCGGCTTGTAGAGCACGAAATCGCCGTAGCGCGCGACCATGAAGTCGAGGATTTGCTGGTTGTCCTTGCCCTCGCCCAGCATGCGGTAGATCTCGCGCCGCAGGTCAGTGGCGATCGGTGCATTGGAGTCGGCAATGTCCTGATTCTGACACTTGGGGCAACGCAGTTCCTGGGTCAGCTCACGAAAACGCGCGCGTTCGGCATCATTGGCAAACTCATAGGTATCGATGGCCCCCTGGGCCACGCCGCTCAGGGCCAGGCCCAGGGCTGCTGCCGCTAACCAGCGCTTCATGGCTTGGCCTCGTCAACCAGCGCCTGATAGCGGCTGGCCAGTTGTTCGCGCCAAACGGTTTCATCGATCACACCGACAAACTTGTGGCGAATGATGCCCTTGCTGTCGATCAGGAAGGTCTCGGGCGCACCGTACACCCCGAGGTTCAGGCCCAGGGAGCCGTCTGCATCGTTGATGTCCAGCTGGTAGGGATTGTGAAAGTCCTTGAGCCATTTTTTGGCGTCGGCATTCACGTCCTTGTAGTTGACGCCGTAAATCACCACACCCTGCTCGGCCAGTTTGGTCAGCACCGGGTGCTCGACCCGGCACGAAATACACCAGGTGGCCCACACGTTGACCAGCGCCGGCTTGCCCTTGAGGTCGGCCTCGGTCAGGGTCTTGTCACCCTCGACCGCTGGCAGGCTGAATGCCGGGAACGGCTTGTCGATCATTGCCGAGGGCAATTCGGTGGGGTCCAGGTACAGGCCTCTGTAGAGAAACCACGCCATGCCCAGAAATACGGCCAGCGGAACCAGCATCAACCAGCGCTTCATACGGTGGCTCCTGTCATGCCCAATGCTTCACGCACGCGGCTTTTAACCTTGACCCGATAACGCCGGTCCATCGCTGCCAGCAAACCGCCAAAGCCTGTGAGCAGGCCGCCGAACCAGATCCAGCGCACGAACGGTTTGACATGCACCCGTACGGCCCAGGCACCGTTATCCAGCGGTTCACCCAGTGCTACATAGAGGTCACGGGTAAAGCCGGCATCGATCCCGGCTTCGGTCATCATCGAGTTCTGCACCGTGTACAAACGTTTTTCCGGGTGCAGCACGCTGACTTCCTTGCCGTTACGGATCACCCGTACCGTGCCTTTGTCCGATGTGAAGTTGGGGCCCTGGTAGTGCTTGGCACCTTCAAAAATGAAGTGATAACCACCCAGCTCCATGGACTCGCCCGGCGCCAGACGCAAGTCGCGCTCGGCACTGTTCTGGCTCGACAACACCACGCCCAGCGCGCAGACCGCAATCCCCAGGTGGGCGATCTGCATGCCCCAGTAGCTGCGGGTCAGGCTGCGCATGCCTTTGATCAGGCCTTTGTGACGGGTTTTGTCGCCAATGTCGCGCACCCCGGCCAGCAACACCCACGCCGCCAGCATAAAGGTGGTGATCACCGCCCAGTTGAAGTCGCCATAGGCTACGCCGGCAATCGCCGCCAGCGCCGCACTGCCCAGCAGAACCGGGGTCAGCATGCTCAGCAGCCATTTGACCGGAGTGTCTTTCCAGCGCACCAGCATGCCGACAGCCATTACCACCATCAGCAAGCCCATCAGTGGAATGAACATGGCGTTGAAATACGGCGGGCCGACCGACATCTTGGCGCCACTGATGGCATCCAGAATCAGCGGATACAAGGTGCCCAGCAGAATCATCGAAGCGGCCACCACCAGCACCAGGTTATTGCCCAGCAGCAAGGTTTCGCGGGACCACAGCTTGAAGCTGACGTGGCTCTTGACCACCGGTGCACGCAACGCAAACAGGGTCAGCGAACCGCCTACGACAAACAGCAGGAAAATCAGGATGAACACCCCGCGCTCGGGGTCGGAGGCAAACGCGTGGACCGACGTCAGCACGCCGGAACGCACCAGGAAGGTCCCCAGCAGGCTCAACGAAAAGGCGGCAATCGCCAGCAACACGGTCCAGCTTTTGAACACTCCGCGTTTTTCGGTCACGGCCAGCGAGTGAATCAGCGCTGTGCCCACCAGCCATGGCATGAACGAGGCGTTTTCTACCGGGTCCCAGAACCACCAGCCGCCCCAGCCAAGCTCGTAATACGCCCACCACGAACCCAGGGTGATACCGATACCGAGAAAGGCCCAGGCAACGATGGTCCACGGACGCGACCAGCGGGCCCAGGCAGCATCCAGCCGACCGCCGAGCAAGGCGGCAATGGCGAAGGCAAAGGCCACCGAGAAACCGACATAGCCCATGTACAGCATCGGCGGGTGAACGATCAGACCGATGTCCTGCAGCAGCGGGTTAAGGTCATTGCCGTTTGCAGGAATTTGCGGAAGCAGACGTACGAACGGATTCGAAGTCATGATCAGAAACAGCAGGAAGCCGATACTGATCATGCCCATGATCGCCAGCACCCGGGCCAGCATCACTTGCGGCAACTGGCGCGAGAAGATCGACACGGCGAAGGTCCAGCCCCCCAGAATCATCGCCCACAACAGCAGCGAACCTTCGTGGGCGCCCCACACGGCGCTGAACTTGTAGTACCAGGGCAGCGCGCTGTTGGAGTTGCTCGCCACGTACGCCACCGAGAAATCATCACTCATAAAGGCGTAGGTCAGGCAACCGAACGAAAACAGCAGGAAGGCAAACTGGCCCCAGGCGGCAGGTTGCGCCAGGCTCATCCACAACTTGTCGCCGCGCCAGGCACCCAGCAGCGGCACGATGGCCTGCACGATGGCAAAGCACAGGGCCAGAATCATGGCCAGCTGGCCCAATTCAGGAACAAACAGTCCAAACGTCATTACTTAACCCTCTTTAGCCGGTACAGGCGCGGACTGGCCACTTTCATTCAACGCTTTGGTCACTTCGGGCGGCATGTATTTTTCGTCGTGCTTGGCCAGCACTTCATCAGCCACCACCACACCCTGGGCGTTGAGCTTGCCCAGGGCGACGATGCCCTGCCCCTCACGGAACAGATCCGGGAGGATGCCGCGATAAGCGATGGTTACGGACTTGTTGAAATCGGTGACCACGAACTGCACGTCCAGCGAGTCGCCAGAGCGTTTCAACGAACCGGCTTGCACCATGCCGCCGGCACGAATGCGGGTGTCCAGCGGGGCTTCGCCATTGGCGATCTGAGTCGGGGTGTAGAACAGGTTGATGTTCTGCTGCAGGGCACTCAAGGCCAGGGCAACGGCAATGCCTACCCCCACCAGAATTGCCAGGATGATGATCAAACGTTTTTTGCGCAGCGGATTCACTTCGAGTTCTCCCGGCGCAAACGACGCGCCTCTTGTTGCAGATAACGCCGGCGCGCCACAATCGGCAGCGCTACGTTCAACCCCAGCACTGCCAGGCAAATGCCATAGGCCGACCAGACATATACCGCGTGATGGCCCATGGCGATAAAGTCGCCGAAAGACGCAAAGCTCATCGTCCACCCTCCAGCGCTTTCAATACCAGGGCCTTGACCCAGCTACTGCGGGCCTCGCGTTTGAGTACTTCGAGGCGCATGCGCAACAACAGCACGGCGCCAAAGAAGCAATAAAAACCCAGCACCGTCAGCAGCAATGGCAACCACATTTCCATCGGCATGGCCGGTTTTTCGGTCAGGGTGAAGGTCGCGCCCTGATGCAGGGTGTTCCACCACTCGACCGAGTATTTGATGATCGGGATATTGATCACGCCGACAATCGCCAATACCGCGCAGGCCTTGGCCGCGCTGTCGCGATTGGTGATGGCATTGCCAAGGGCAATGAGGCCGAAGTACAGAAACAGCAGGATCAGCATCGAGGTCAGGCGAGCATCCCACACCCACCACGAGCCCCAGGTCGGCTTGCCCCAGATCGCACCGGTGAGCAGCGCCACGGCGGTCATCCAGGCACCGATGGGCGCTGCGCACTGCAGGGCCACGTCGGCGATTTTCATCTTCCAGACCAGGCCAACCACGCCGCACACCGCCAGCATCACATAACAGGACTGGGCCAGCATCGCCGCCGGCACATGGATATAAATGATCCGGAAGCTATTGCCCTGCTGGTAGTCGGGCGGCGCAAATGCCAGGCCCCAGACTACCCCGCAGGTAATCAGCAGCGCTGCCGCAATGCTTAACCAGGGCAGCAGGCGCCCGCTGATGGCATAGAACCATTTGGGCGAGCCGAGTTTGTGAAACCAAGTCCAGTTCATCACGCTGTTTCCATCACGGTGCTTTGCCACGCCCGAGGGTCGTTGACAAAGCCAGGGTCTTTACTGGCCCCATGGGGCCAGACCTCATTATTCGCCGACGCTGATTTTCAGGCCGGCGGCTATAGCAAAAGGTGTCAGGGTTACTGCCAGGGCGGTCAGGCTTGCAAGCCAAAGCAGATAACCCGTCGCAGGCATGCCTTGCAAGGCCGCCTGCAACGCGCCGCTGCCAAGAATCAGCACCGGGATATATAAAGGCAGAATCAGCAGGGCCAGCAGCAGGCCACCCCGTTTGAGGCCCACGGTCAGCGCCGCGCCAACAGCGCCGAGCAGGCTCAAGACCGGCGTACCCAGCAACAACGACAGCAGCAAGACCGGCAGGCAGGCCACCGGCAACCCCAGCATCAAGGCCAGCAGCGGCGACAGGATGACCAGAGCCAGACCGGAAAACGCCCAGTGTGCCAGCACTTTGGCCAATACCAGTAGAGGCAGGGGGTGCGACGAAAGGACCCACTGCTCCAGTGATCCGTCCTCGAAATCACTGCGGAAAAGCCCGTCCAGCGAGAGCAAAACCGATAACAGGGCAGCTACCCAGAGCAGCCCCGGAGACAAGGTTTGTAACAACTGAGTCTCGGGTCCGACTGCCAACGGGAACATGGCGATCACAATTGCGAAGAACACCAGAGGGTTGGCCAGTTCCGCCGGACGGCGAAACAGCAAACGCGCTTCACGTGCCACCAAGGTTGCGAACACACTCATACAGCCCAATGCCCCAGGTCGATATCGCGGTAACCGGCCGGCATCCGGGTCAGGTTGTGGTGAGTGGTCAGTACCACCATGCCACCGCGTTCGCAGTGACTCGCCAGGTGCTCTTCGAGCTGGGCCACACCCTGTTTATCGAGCGCGGTAAACGGCTCATCGAGAATCCACAACGGCGGGCTGTCCAGATGCAGCCGCGCCAGAGCCACACGCCGCTGCTGACCTGCGGACAAGGTGTGGCACGGTACATCTTCAAAACCCTTGAGCCCCACTGCAGCCAGCGCTGCCCAGATAGCGTCACGGGAGGCCGGGCGATGCAGGGCGCAGAGCCAGGCCAGGTTCTCTTCCGCGGTGAGCAAATCCTTGATACCGGCAGCATGGCCGATCCAGAGCAGATTACCGGCCAATTGCGTTCGCTGACTGCTCAACGGCAGGCCATTGAGCCGGACTTCACCCGCCGTCGGCTGCATCAGGCCCGCCAACAAACGCAACAGGCTGGTCTTGCCGCTGCCGTTGGGCCCGCTGATTTGTAACATGTCGCCGCTGGCGAGTCGCAATTCGAGATTCTCGAACAGCATCCGCCAGTCGCGCTCACAGGCGAGTGCTACGGCTTCTAAAAGAGGGCTGGTCACGTAATTGAGGCCTTCACGGTTCAAGTCGGCTGAGGCGCGGCCGTTAAAATGATGCAGGATAAATGCTTTGGCGACCTGTTTCAGAGAGCTGGGTCAAACAATAGCGATGTTTTCACCCGCTCTGAACGACGGGGCAGCATTATACATGCCATGCCCTACTCTAAATGAGCCAATTTCGACAGGCTGTTACGATGAAAGGCGACATGACAATTCCACCCGTCCTGCCCGCTGCGCCGACCGCCGTACGTCCTGGCATTACGGGCGGTGAAACGCTCAAATTGCTGCAGCCTCTCCCGGGCCTGATCGGCCCCGGCCAAAGTGCACAGGCACAAGTGTTATCACTTAAACAGGGGGATGCGGCCTTCCAGCTGCTGCTCCGATTGACCCTCGATAGCGGGCGCCAGACCAATGTGCAAGTCAGCAGCCTCCAACCCCTGCCCCTGGGCACCCTGCTCGCCGTGAGCCAGCCCGGCCCCGGCAGTCTGGCCATCAGCCTGCAGCAAGCCCTGAGCAACGGCGTGGCCAGCCTCACCCGGCTTGACCCGCAACAATTGCCGGCGGGCAGCCTGCTGCAGGGCAAAGTGCTGACCACCCAGCTGCTGGCCCAGAGCGCTGGTCAGCCTGCGGTCTATCGCTCAATGGTCACACTGCTCAACAGCGCCCTGAACGGCAGCACCCTGACTCTGGACAGCACCCAACCCTTGCGCGTGGGCAGCTTGCTGAGTGCACAGGTGCAGGATGCACAGACCCTGAATTTTGTCCCGCTGAGCGGTCGTCAGGATCAACTGGCGGTGGCGCAACAACTGGCCATGCAGCAAGGTCGCCAGGCTTCACTGGAAGGCCTGCTCAGCGCCCTGCAAAAACTCCCGGCCAGCAACAACATGCCCGACGCGTTACGCGCCTCCATCGACAAGCTGTTGGCAGGCTTGCCTACGCCAGCAGAGTTGAGTAACCCCAAAACATTAGGAGCAGCCTTACTCAATAGCGGCGCTTTTCTGGAGGCCAGACTGCTGAACGGCCAAACCCAGGCCCTGGCTCCAGACATGAAAGCCACATTGCTGCGCCTGATTGCGCAGATCTTGCCGGGCGTACCTGCAAACTCCGCTTTCACCCCCGCCATGGCCGCCAGCAGCCAGGCCCAGGCCATGCCGACCTTTGTCCGCAATGCCCTGGGGATGCTCGGCCAGGTCAGCGCCAAACCCCAGCCTGGCGGCTTTCCGCTGCCCAAGCGTGGACTGCCCGGTGGCGAAGACGAAGACAGCCTGGAACATTTGCTGAAACTCGCAGCGGCGGCCATTTCGCGCCTGCAAAGCCATCAACTGTCCAGCCTGGAGCAAAGCGGACGAACCGCTGATGGCAACCTGCTGACCACCTGGCAACTGGAAATACCGATGCGCAACGCCCACGACGTAGTTGCGCTGCAGATCAAGTTTCAGCGTGAAGATCCGGGTGAGAAACAAGCCCAAGACACGGCCGAAAGCCGTGAAGTCAAAGATCAGCTGTGGCGGGTGGAACTGGCCTTCGACCTGAGCCCGCTGGGCCCCTTGCATGTACAGGCGCAATTGCTTCGCGGCAACCTGTCGGGCCAGCTCTGGGCGCAACGGGCCAGTACCGCAGAACTGATCGCCAGCCAGCTGGGCACGTTACGCCAGCGTCTCAACGATGCCGGGCTGAGCGTGACCGATCTCGATTGCCACCAGGGCATCCCGCCACAAGGTGGCCACACCCCACTGGAACAACGCTGGGTTGACGAAACCGCATGAGCACAGAGCCCGAAACGCGTCAGGCGATTGCCCTCAAATACGACGGCAAACAAGCGCCCACCCTCACCGCCAAGGGTGACGATGAACTGGCCGAAGCCATTCTCAAACTGGCCCGCGAGTACGAAGTGCCAATTTATGAAAATGCCGAGCTGGTGAAATTACTGGCGCGCATGGAACTGGGGGACAGCATCCCGCAGGAGCTGTACCGCACCCTGGCGGAGATCATTGCCTTTGCCTGGCAGCTTAAAGGCAAATTCCCGGAGGGATTCGATCCCGATGCCGGGCCGGTGGAACGGGATATAACCCCGCCGAAATAAGCCAGATCACAAGGCACCTGTAGGAGCGAGCTTGTCTCGCGAGCTTTTCAGCCAAACCGCAAAGCGCTCGCGAGACAAGCTCGCTCCTACAGGGGTTGTGCTGTGCAGAAATGCGGCAGATCGCAGACTTCACCGTCCAGGCCGGCAGGCACCCCATGCAGGAGGTAGCAACCGCACCTGTAGGAGCGAGCTTGCTCGCGAGCTTTTCAACCAAGCCGCAAAGAGCTCGCGAGCAAGCTCGCTCCTACAGGGGTTGTGCAGTGCAGAAATGCGGGAGATTGCAGACTTCACCGTCCAGGCCGGCAGGCACCCCATGCAGGAGGTAGCAACCGCATCTGTAGGAGCGAGCTTGTCTCGCGAGCTTTTCAACCAAACCCCAAGAGCTCGCGAGCAAGCTCGCTCCTACAGGGGTTGTGCTGTGCAGAAATGCGGCAGATCGCAGACTTCACCGTCCAGGCCGGCAGGTACCCCTTGCAGGAGGCTGCAATTGCACCTGTAGGAGCGAGCTTGTCTCGCGAGCTTTTCAGCAAAACCGCAAAGAGCTCGCGAGACAAGCTCGCTCCTACAGGGTATGGCGGTTCAGCCTTTATGCATCTTGCTCATCAACTCGGCCTCGGCCTGGGTCAGGCCGCAGGACTGGGTCAGTTCGTCAACGCTGGCACCCATGCCCACCAGACGCGCGGCCTGGTTGAACGACAGGCTGGTGGGGTCGCGCTGTTCCAGCTGGGTCAGCTTCTCGGGCAGCGGCGCTACCACGGCGCGCAGTTCGTGCAGGTCTTCGCCCATCTGCACACTGCCGTTCTGGTAGGTGTCCAGCCGCCGGGTCAGTTCCTTGAGGCGCCGGTCACGCAGTTCGTCCGCCCCCGCCTGCTGTGCGGCACTCACGCGCTGGCGGCGGATATAGGTCACCAGCACCCACAGTGTCGCCACCCAGAGCAGGCCCAGGACGATTACCGCCGCCTCAAGGATCAATCAGATGTTCTCCAGGTCCGACCACTCTTCTTCGGTCATCATCTTGTCCAGCTCAACCAGAATCAGCAGCTCCCCGTTCTTGTTGCACACACCCTGGATAAATTTTGCCGACTCGTCATTGCCCACATTGGGCGCCGTTTCGATTTCAGACTGACGCAGGTAAACCACTTCCGCCACGCTGTCGACCAGAATCCCCACCACTTGCTTGTCGGCTTCGATGATGACGATCCGCGAGTTGTCAGTAATCTCGGCACCCTGCAAGCCAAAACGCTGACGCGTGTCTATCACCGTCACCACATTGCCGCGCAGGTTAATGATGCCCAGCACGTAAGACGGCGCACCAGGAACCGGGGCGATTTCGGTATAACGCAGTACTTCCTGCACCTGCATGACGTTGATGCCGTAGGTCTCGTTGTCCAGCTTGAAGGTGACCCACTGCAGGATCGGATCTTCGCTGCTCTGTTGTGCCGCTGCCTTGCTCATACCCAAACCCCTGAAGAAATACCGTCGATGCGGTGTGTACTGTCTGACCGCGGCCAAAGGCCCGGTGGTTTATTTGTCGGTTGCCCCGGCGGCGGCACTGGCCATGTGCTTGACCGCGCCACTGCTGATCAACTCTGCCAGCTGCGCCACGTCCAGCAGCGCACACATGTGTTCAATCACAGTGCCCGCCAGCCACGGTCGCTGCCCGCGCCGGGTCCGCCATTTGATCTGTTCGGGGTCCAGGCGCAGTGAGCGGCTGACTTGATGCACGGCCAGCCCCCAGTCGTAACCCTGGACCGAAATAACGTATTGCAGGCCCTCGCGAAAATCATCGCGATAGCGGTCGGGCATTACCCAGCGCGCGGTGTCCAGCACATTGAGGTTGCCACTGTGGCTCGGCAGAATGCCCAGGAACCACTCCGGCTGACCGAACAGGGGAGTCAATTCCCGCCCCTGCAGTGAATAAATCGAGCCCAGGCACACCAGCGGCACCGCCAGCGTCAGCCCGGCCACGTCAAACAGCAGACATTCGAAAGGCTCGTCGGCCCAGGCCGGGCGGCCGTCGGTCTGCGCCGGCAATGGAGCCGCCGCGGCGCGCGGTCGGTGCACCTGCACCAGAGGATGGGCGAACGCTTCGGTGGCCACCCCCACGTCTGCCAGCTCCAGCGGCATGGCAACCGCCGGTTCTTCAGCCTGCACCTGCCCGTCAAGGGCAACTGCGGACAGCTCGTCCGGCTGTGGTTCAACCTGCTGCAACCCTTCTGTGGCATCGAACAGCAAGTCGTCGAGATAGGACTGCAAAGCCAATTGCGGGCCGTGGGAAAGCGCTGTCGCCTGTTTCATAAAGTGCCCCACTCAACTGCCTCGCGACTGAGGCCTTGAGACGTTATCGGCCGCACCCGGCGGCTACTTGAATGCACGCGCACCTCAGACCGCCTGCGGCGCGAGCTGGCGGGTCAATACATGCTTGAGCAAGGCGCGATAGGCGATCACCCCACGGCTTTTTTCATCGAACTGCGAGGGCGTCTGCCCTGCCCGGCTGGCATCACGCAAACGCGTGTCCACCGGGACAAAGCCCTGCCACAGGGTGTCGGGGTACACATCGCGCAAAACCCGCAAGGTGCTCATCGAGGCCTGGGTACGGCGGTCGAACAAGGTCGGCACGATGCAGAACGGCAGTTCCTGCTGGCGCGAGCGGTTGATCATGCGCAGGGTGTGAACCATGCGTTCCAGGCCCTTGAGGGCCAGATGCTCGGTTTGCACCGGGATGATCAACTGCTGGCTAGCCGCCAATGCATTGACCATCAGCACCCCCAGGATCGGCGGACTGTCGATGATGGCGTAGTCATAATCCTGCCACAGCTGCGCCAGACTGCGGGCGATGACCAGACCCAGGCCGCTCTGCCCCGGAGCCTGACGCTCCAGGGTTGCCAGCGCAGTGGTGGCTGGCAACAAGGCAATGTTCGGATGGCTGGTGGACAGCAGTAATTGCGCAGCCAGGCCTTGCGGCACCTGGCCCTGGTGCAAAAACAAGTCGTAAACGCTGTGCTCGAGGGCGTCCGGGTCGTAACCGAAATAGCTGGTCATGGAACCGTGCGGGTCGAGGTCGACCACCACCACGCGCTTGCCCGCCTCAGCCAGCAAACCGGCCAGAGCGATGGATGTGGTGGTCTTACCGACTCCACCTTTTTGATTGGCTACTGCCCAGACTCTCATTTTGTTGTTCCTCCCGGCTGCGGACGTGCCGGCCGAGAATTGACATGCACTTATAGGAGCGGTGACGGGGAATTGACGGCATTCCCACGAACCGGCGGCTTTGTTGGAGGCGGTGCAGTTTGTGTGCCAGCCCGCTTCAGGGCGGCATCCGGTGTTGCGTGAGCGGTGCCCACGCCGGTCAGGCTGCGCCTTACTTCCAGATTGCGCGACACCACCAGTACCACCCGGCGATTGAGGGCGCGCCCCTCAGGCGTGGCGTTATTGGCCACCGGTTGAAACTCGCCGTAGCCCACCGACGCCATGCGCCCGGGGTTGACCCCCTGCATCGCCAGCATGCGCACGATGCTCGCCGAGCGTGCCGACGACAGCTCCCAGTTGGTCGGATACTGCGCGGTACGTATCGGCAAATCGTCGGTAAAGCCCTCGACGTGAATCGGGTTGTCGAAGGGTTTGAGGATCGCCGCCACCTTGTCGATGATACTGAACGCCATATTGCTGGGCATGGCGTCGCCGCTGCCGAACAACAGGCTGGAATTGAGTTCGATCTCGACCCACAACTCGTTACCGCGCACCGTCAATTGTCTGGACGCGATCAAGTCGCCGAAGGCGGTGGTGATGTCATCGGCAATGGTTTTAAGCGGATCATCAGGAGACTGCCCCAGACCGGCGTCGGTGTGTTCGCTGTCTTTGATCAACGGCTCTGCCGGGGTCGTCGTCAGTGGCCGCTCATCGCCGACAGGGATTGGCTTGACGCTGCGCTCGCTGTCATTGAAAACCCCGACCAGGGCCTGGGAAATCACCTTGTACTTGCCTTCGTTGATCGATGAAATCGAGTACATGACCACAAAAAAGGCAAACAGCAGCGTAATGAAATCCGCGTAGGACACCAGCCAGCGTTCATGATTGACGTGCTCATCGGCGGAGCGGCGGCGGCGACTCATAGTTAACCCACAAAGCCCTGGAGCTTGAGTTCGATGGAGCGCGGGTTTTCGCCTTCGGCAATCGACAGGATGCCTTCGAGCATCATCTCGCGGTACAGCGACTGGCGCAGGGCAATCGCCTTGAGTTTGCTGGCAATGGGCAACAGCAACAGGTTGGCACTGGCCACCCCGTAAATGGTCGCCACAAACGCCACGGCAATGCCGCTGCCCAGTTGCGCCGGGTCGGCCAGATTGCCCATCACGTGGATCAGGCCCATCACTGCACCGATGATGCCGATGGTCGGCGCATAGCCGCCCATGCTTTCAAAGACTTTGGCGGCCTCGATATCGCGACTTTCCCGGGTCATGTAATCGACCTCCAGCACACTGCGGATGGCTTCGGGCTCAGCGCCGTCCACCAGCAACTGCAGACCTTTGCGCGAATAGCTGTCGGGCTCGGCATCGGCCACGCTTTCAAGGCCCAGCAGGCCCTCCTTGCGTGCGGTAAGGCTCCAGTTGACGACCTGGTCGATGCCGGCAGCCATATCGATGCGCGGCGGAAAGATAATCCAGACCAGGGTTTGCATCGCCCGCTTGAACGCACTCACGGGCGACTGCAGCAACGCCGCGCCCACTGTACCGCCCACCACAATCAAGGCCGCCGGGCCATTGACCAGGGCGCCCAGATGGCCCCCTTCCAGGTAGTTGCCGCCGATAATCGCGACAAAGGCCATGATGATGCCGATCAGACTGAGCACATCCATCAGTGACAGGCCTCCACCAGGTACCGGCCGACATCATCGAGGCTGTACACCGCATCCGCCAGGTTGGCTTTGACGATGGCCATGGGCATGCCGTAAATCACACAGCTGGCCTCGTCCTGGGCCCACACCGTACTGCCGCCCTGCTTGAGCAAACGTGCACCTTCACGGCCATCCGCGCCCATGCCGGTCAATACCACCGCCAAAACTTTGTCGCCGTAGGACTTGGCAGCTGAACCGAAGGTGATATCCACGCACGGTTTGTAGTTCAGACGTTCATCGCCTGGCAGGATTCTTACCGCGCCACGCCCGTCAATCATCATCTGCTTGCCGCCCGGAGCCAGCAACGCCAGGCCGGGGCGCAAGATATCGCCGTCTTCGGCTTCCTTGACGCTGATCCGGCACAGCTTGTCCAGACGCTCGGCAAAGGCTTTGGTAAAAGCCGCTGGCATATGCTGGACCAGTACGATCGGCGCCGGGAAATTTCCCGGCAACTGGGTCAGGACCCGTTGCAAGGCCACCGGACCGCCAGTTGAGGTGCCGATGGCCACCAGTTTGTAGGCTTTGCGCTTTGGCCCGGGGGACGTCGCTGGCGCGGCCGTACGACTGGCAATCGGCGTGGTGCGTGCCGGAGCCGGGATGGCTGCAGGCGGCGCAAAACCGCCCGCTGCCGGCCGGCTGACAACAGGCGCCGGTATGCCGGGGGCTGGTGCGCTGTAGCCGGACAAGCGACGGTTGCTGCGGGAGATGCTGTGCACCTTTTCGCACAGCAATTGTTTGACCTTGTCCGGATTACGCGAGATGTCTTCAAAGTTTTTCGGCAGGAAATCCACCGCCCCGGCGTCCAGCGCATCCAGGGTGACCCGGGCGCCTTCGTGGGTCAGCGAAGAGAACATCAGTACCGGAGTCGGACAGCGCTGCATGATATGGCGCACCGCCGTAATGCCATCCATCAACGGCATCTCGTAGTCCATGGTGATCACATCGGGCTTGAGCGCCAGCGTCTGATCAATCGCCTCCTTGCCGTTGGTGGCGGTACCGATCACTTGAATTGTTGGATCAGCCGACAGAATTTCCGAGACGCGGCGGCGGAAAAAACCGGAATCATCCACCACCAGGACCTTGACTACCATAAACACTCCGTTAGGCGGTATGAGGTGCAACCGCCGGTGCCACCAGAATCAAATACGCCGCGAAGCGTAGTGCTTGAGCATGCTCGGAACATCCAGGATCAGGGCAATACGGCCGTCACCGGTGATGGTGGCGCCCGACATGCCTGGCGTGCCCTGGAGCATTTTGCCCAACGGCTTGATCACCACTTCTTCCTGGCCCACCAGTTGATCGACCACAAAGCCGATGCGCTGGGTGCCCACCGAAAGAATCACCACATGCCCTTCGCGCTGCTCTTCATGGGCCGCCGAGGCCACCAGCCAGCGCTTGAGGTAGAACAATGGCAACGCCTTGTCCCGCACGATCACCACTTCCTGGCCGTCGACCACATTGGTGCGCGACAGGTCGAGGTGGAAAATTTCGTTGACGTTGACCAGCGGGAACGCAAACGCCTGATTGCCCAGCATCACCATCAGGGTCGGCATGATGGCCAGGGTCAGCGGCACCTTGATCACGATTTTCGAACCGCGACCCAGGGTCGACTCAATGCTCAGCGAGCCATTGAGCTGGGCGATCTTGGTTTTCACCACATCCATGCCCACGCCACGCCCGGACACATCGGAAATCTCGGTTTTGGTGGAGAAGCCCGGGGCAAAAATCAGGTTGTAGCAATCGTTTTCGCTCAGGCGATCGGCTGCATCCTTGTCCATCAGCCCTTTTTTCACTGCAATGGCGCGCAGCACATTGGCGTCCATGCCTTTGCCGTCATCGGAGATCGACAGCAGGATATGGTCGCCTTCTTGCTCGGCCGACAAAATTACCCTGCCGCAGCGCGGTTTACCGGCTGCTTCGCGCTCTTCGGGGGTTTCACACCCGTGGTCAACCGCGTTGCGCACCAAATGCACCAGCGGATCGGCCAGTGCCTCGACCAGATTCTTGTCGAGGTCGGTTTCTTCGCCCACCAGCTCCAGGCTGATTTCTTTTTTCAACTGGCGCGCCAGATCGCGCACCAGACGCGGAAAACGGCCGAAGACTTTTTTGATCGGCTGCATCCGGGTCTTCATGACCGCGGTCTGCAGGTCGGCGGTCACCACGTCGAGGTTGGACAATGCCTTGGCCATCGCTTCGTCGTGGCTGTTGAGGCCCAGGCGCACCAGACGGTTACGCACCAGCACCAGCTCGCCGACCATGTTCATGATGTCGTCCAGCCGCGCAGTATCAACCCGCACCGTGGTCTCGGCCTCAGAAGCCTGGGGCTTGTCGGCGCTGGCAGCCGGGGCCCGGGGGGCCACTGCACGGGCGGCTTCGGGCGCACTGGCTACCGGCGCTGGAGCCGGGGCCGCAACAACGGCTGCAACCGCAGGGCTCTGGACAGAAAACTGGCCCTTGCCGTGCAGCTCATCGAGCAGTGCTTCAAATTCGTGATCGCTGATGTGATCCGGGCTGACAGGCTCACCAGCCTGGTCTGCCGGCACAACCGGGGCTGCGCCCAGCGCATCGGTATTGAATGAACCTTTGCCATGCAACTGATCAAGCAAGGCTTCGAATTCGTCGTCGGTGATTTCATTGCTCACCGACTCTGTCATCACAGGTGCCGACTCTGGCGCCACGCTGGAGGCCGTGTCGGGGCGAAACTGCCCCTTGCCGTGCAACTGGTCGAGCAGCGACTCGAATTCGGCATCGCTGATTTCATCACTGCCTGCAGGCGCTGCAACTGCCTGCACGGGCTCGGCAGCAGCAGCCTTGACTGCATTCAGGGAGTCCAGCAGCAGTTCAAATTCGTCATCGGTGATATCGCTGCTGTCGCCGGCCACAGGTTCGGCGACCGCCACCGCAACGGCGACTGTCGGCACCGAAGCTGGCTCGGCCAGACGTGCCAGCGCCGCCAGCAGCTGCGGGGTTGCCGGCGTAACCGGGCGGCGCTCGCGCACCTGGGTAAACATGGCGTTGACCGCGTCCAGGGCCTCAAGAACCACGTCCATCAATTCCGAGTCGACGCCACGCTCACCCTTGCGCAGGATGTCGAAAACGTTCTCGGCGATGTGGCAGCACTCCACCAGCTCGTGGAGCTGGAGGAAGCCGGCGCCCCCTTTTACAGTGTGAAAACCGCGAAAAATTGCATTGAGCAAGTCCGCATCATCCGGTCGGCTTTCAAGCTCGACCAGCTGTTCGGACAGCAGCTCTAGAATCTCGCCGGCTTCAACCAGGAAATCCTGAAGGATTTCTTCATCGGCGCCGAAGCTCATGTACGTGCTCCTTGAAGTAGGACCTTTCGACGCCGGGACGGGTAACCCTTACCGCGCGCCTACTCAGTACCTAGAAACCTAAACTGGAAAGCAAATCGTCTACATCATCCTGGCCGGACACGACATCATCACGTTTATCGGCATGAATCTGCGGACCTTCACCCTTAGTCAGGTTTTTTTGCGAATTATTTTCTGCGAGCAGTGCCGCACGGTCGTGTTCGATCCCGGCAAAGCGATCGACCTGACTGGCCATCAGCACCAGCTTGAGCAAATTGCTTTCCACATCGGTCACCAGCTGGGTGACACGCTTGATCACCTGACCGGTGAGGTCCTGGTAATCCTGGGCGAGCAATATGTCAGTGAGGTTGGCGGACACCACATGGTTGTCGGCTTCGCTGCGCGTCAAAAAACTGTCAACCCGCCGCGCCAGTTCGCGAAACTCCTCGGCGCCTACTTCGCGCCGCATAAAGCGGCCCCAGTCTGCGCTCAGGGCTTTAGCCTCGCTGCCCAGGCCATTGACCAGCGGCGTGCTGTTTTCTACCAGATCCATGGTTCGATTCGCCGCAGCTTCCGTGAGCTTCACAACATAAGCCAAACGCTCGGCTGCATCGGTGATCTGCGACACTTCTTCAGCGCGCGGCATGTTCGGATCGATGTGAAAGTTGACAATCGAGCTGTGCAACTCACGGGTCAGCTTGCCGACTTCCTGGTACAGGCCGCGATCGCGAGTCTGGTTCAGTTCATGAATCAGTTGCACGGCGTCGCCAAACTTGCCTTTCTCAAGGCTGTCGACCAATTCGCGGGCATGTTTTTTCAGGGTCGACTCAAACTCGCCCTGTGTCGCTTCTTGATGCTCCATAGCGCCCCCCGGGAAACCGTTCAACCGATGCGATCAAAGATTTTTTCGATCTTGTCTTTGAGTGCAAGGGCCGTGAACGGCTTGACCACATAGCCGTTGACCCCGGCCTGGGCCGCCTCGATGATTTGTTCGCGCTTGGCTTCAGCGGTCACCATCAGCACGGGCAGGTGCTTGAGTTTTTCGTCGGCACGCACATGGCGCAACAACTCGATACCGGTCATGCCCGGCATGTTCCAGTCCGTCACCAGAAAGTCGATGTGCCCCTGGTTGAGGATCGGCAACGCCGTGGTGCCGTCGTCCGCCTCCACCGTGTTGGTGAACCCGAGGTCACGCAACAGATTTTTAATGATCCGTCGCATCGTTGAGAAATCATCAACGATGAGGATCTTCATGTTCTTGTCCAATTCGACCTCCAAGCAGTCTTAAACGCGTTCAGTCTCTGGACGCGCCATTCAATCAATTCGATTTCGCACACGCCATAAATCAACTGTGGGAGCGGGCCTGACGCGATGCAGGCAACGCCGGTTAACTGATCCACCGCGTCGCGCCCATCGCGGGCAAGCCCGCTCCCACAATGAATCAGCGATTGCCCGCTGTTTTCAGTTCGCCCGCCACTGCCCCAGGCGTGCCCGCAGTCGGGCGGCGCACTGGCTGTGCAGCTGGCTGACACGGGATTCGCTGACCCCCAGCACCTCGCCGATTTCCTTGAGGTTCAGTTCTTCGTCGTAATACAGCGCCAGGACCAGTCGCTCACGCTCCGGCAACAGGCTGATCGCGTCGGCCAGTGCTGTCTGGAAGCGTTCATCTTCCAGGTCCCGCGAGGGTTCCGGGTGAGCACTGGCACCATCCTCATGCAACCCTTCGTGCTCGCCGTCCTGCAACAGGTCGTCGAAACTGAACAGGCGGCTGCCCAGGGTGTCATTCAAAATGGCGTAATAATCATCAAGGCTTAACTGGAGTTCGGCCGCAACCTCGTGATCTTTAGCGTCACAACCGGTTTTTGCTTCAATTACCCGAATTGCGTCACTGACCATGCGGGTATTGCGGTGCACCGAGCGCGGCGCCCAGTCGCCCTTGCGCACTTCATCGAGCATCGCACCACGAATGCGGATACCGGCGTAGGTCTCGAAACTCGCGCCCTTGGTCGCGTCGTATTTGGTCGACACTTCGAGCAGGCCGATCATCCCGGCCTGGATCAGGTCGTCCACCTGCACGCTGGCGGGCAAACGCGCCAACAGGTGATAGGCGATACGCTTGACCAACGGTGCGTAGCGTTCGATCAGCTCATACTGGCTGTCACGCGACGCTTTGCTGTACATGCGATAGCCGCTGGCGGTCATCAGGGACGCCCTCCGCCTGCCTGTTGCACCAGGCGCTCGACAAAGAACTCCAGATGCCCCCGGGGATTGGCCGGCAGCGGCCAGGTGTCAACTTTCTGGGCGATGGCCTTGAACGCCAGGGAGCACTTGGAACGCGGAAATGCCTCGTACACGGCGCGCTGTTTTTGCACCGCCTTGCGCACACTCTCGTCGTAGGGCACGGCGCCCACGTATTGCAGGGCGACATCCAGAAAACGGTCGGTAACCTTGGTCAGTTTGGCGAACAGATTGCGCCCTTCCTGCGGGCTCTGGGCCATGTTGGCCAGCACCCGGAACCGGTTCATCCCGAAATCGCGGTTCAGCAGCTTGATCAGCGCGTAGGCATCGGTGATCGAAGTCGGTTCGTCACACACCACCAGCAGGACTTCCTGGGCGGCGCGCACAAAACTCACCACTGAGTCGCCGATCCCGGCTGCGGTATCGATCACCAGCACGTCGAGGTTATCGCCCAGGTCACTGAAGGCCTGGATCAAACCGGCATGCTGGGCCGGGCTCAGGTTGACCATGCTCTGGGTGCCCGACGCCGCCGGTACGATCCTGATCCCGCCAGGGCCCTGGAGCAGTACGTCGCGCAGCTCGCAACGACCCTCGACCACATCGGCCAGGGTGTACTTGGGGGTCAGCCCGAGCAGCACATCGACGTTTGCCAGGCCCAGGTCGGCATCCATCAACATGACGCGTCTGCCCATTTCGGCAAGCGCGATAGACAAGTTGACTGACACGTTAGTTTTACCGACGCCACCCTTGCCGCCGGTCACTGCGATCACCTGTACGGGATGCATGCTGCCCATGATCATTTTTTACCTTGTCTTTCTTAGACGCGGCTACAAAGGTTGGCTGCACGTGCCCCACTGGCACAACACCTTGCAGACCATCGATGTAGGTACATTGCTACGTAACCTTGAGTACCTCAGCCGACCTGTTTGGGAGGGCTTTGATAGATATCAGCGAACATGTCGGCCATGGCCTCTTCACTGGGTTCTTCCTGCATTTGCACACTCACGGCCCGGCTCACCAACTGGTGACGACGGGGCAAGTGAAGATCATCGGGGATCCGCGGACCATCCGTGAGGTAAGCCACCGGCAGCCCGTGCTGGATCGCCAGGCTCAGCACCTCCCCCAGACTCGCGGTTTCATCCAGCTTGGTCAGAATGCAACCGGCCAGCCCGCATCGTTTGTAACTGAGGTAAGCCGCCGTCAACACCTGTTTCTGACTGGTGGTCGCCAGTACCAGATAGTTGCGTGCCTTGATCCCGCGCCCCGCAAGACTTTCAAGCTGCAGGCGCAGTGCCGGATCGCTGGCCTGCAGGCCGGCGGTATCCACCAGCACCACGCGCTTGCGTACCAGCGGCTCAAGGGTCTGGCCCAACGACTGGCCAGGCGCAACGTGGGTCACGGGTACATTGAGAATTCGGCCCAGGGTCTTCAGTTGTTCCTGGGCGCCGATACGAAAGCTGTCCATGCTCACCAGGGCAATATTTTGCGCGCCGTACTTGAGGACGTAACGCGCTGCCAGCTTGGCCAGGGTAGTGGTTTTGCCCATGCCCGCAGGCCCCACCATGGCAATCACACCGCCCTCTTCCAGCGGTTCAAGCTCCGGGGTCGCGATCATTCGCGCCAGGTGGGCCAGCAACATCCGCCACGCCTGACGCGGTTCTTCAATTCCAGCCACTTGCGCCAGCAGATCCCGCGACAGCGGCCCGGACAAGCCAATGCGCTGTAAACGGCGCCACAAATTGGCTTGTGCAGGCTTGGCGGCCTGCAACTGGTTCCAGGCCAGCGAGCCCAACTGCACTTCGAGCAGTTCGCGCAGCACATTGAGTTCCGAGCGCATGTTGTCAAAGGCGCGCTGGTCCATCGAGGGCGCGGCCACAGGAGCAGGACGCGCCGGTTCCTGCGGCGCCGGCTCGGTCAACGGCTCGGCGGCGGTCAGCGGCAGACCGGCAAACAACTGGCGGCTGACATCGGCATCGCCATCCCCGCGCAAACTCAGTTCGGCCCGGGCCGAAACAATGCTGGACTGGGTTTTGCGCAGCTCTTCTTCCAGTTCCATATTCGGTACCCGCGGTGCCAGCGCCGACAGTTTGTAGTCCAGGGCGGCAGTCAACTCCACACCACCGGCGATCCGGCGGTTACCGATAATGGCGGCGTCGGCCCCCAATTCATCACGAATCAGCTTCATGGCCTGACGCATGTCGGCGGCGAAAAATCGCTTCACTTGCATAAATCAAACCCTCAGCCGTTAGGGCCTACTGTCGCAACAATCGTGACTTGCTTGTTATCAGGAATTTCCTGGTACGAGAGCACATGCAGGTTAGGCACCGCCAGGCGTCCAAACCGCGAAAGCATTGCACGTACCGGGCCTGCCACCAGCAAGATCACCGGGTTGCCTTGCATCTCCTGACGCTGGGCGGCGTCGATCAGCGAGCGCTGGAGTTTTTCCGCCATGCTTGGCTCCAGCAACACGCCCTCTTCCTGGCCTTGTCCGGCCTTTTGCAAACTATTGAGCAATATTTGTTCCAACCTTGGTTCCAAGGTGATCACAGGCAGCTCGGAGTCAACGCCTACAATGCTTTGCACGATTGCGCGGGACAGTCCGACCCGGACCGCAGCAACCAGCGCGGCAGTATCTTGACTCTTATGGGCATTGTTCGCGACGGCTTCGGCAATGCTTCGAATGTCGCGTACCGGTACCTGTTCTGCCAACAAGGCCTGCAACACCTTGAGCAACTGCGACAGGCTCAACACCCCCGGCACCAGCTCTTCGGCCAATTTGGGCGAGGCCTTGGCCAGCAGCTGCATCAACTGCTGCACTTCTTCATGACCGATCAGTTCATGGGAGTGCTTGTACAGGATCTGGTTCAAGTGGGTCGCAACTACAGTGCTGGCATCCACTACGGTATAGCCCAGCGATTGCGCCTGACTGCGCTGACTGATCTCGATCCACACGGCTTCCAGACCGAAGGCCGGATCTTTGGTGGTAATACCGTTAAGTGTGCCGAACACCTGCCCCGGGTTGATCGCCAGTTCGCGATCGGGGTAGATCTCGGCCTCGGCCAGAATCACCCCCATCAAGGTCAGGCGATAGGCGCTGGGGGCCAGATCGAGGTTGTCGCGGATATGCACGGTGGGCATCAGAAAGCCCAGGTCCTGGGACAGTTTTTTGCGCACGCCCTTGATCCGTGCCAGCAGCTGGCCGCCCTGATTGCGGTCAACCAGCGGGATCAGGCGATAGCCGACTTCCAGCCCGATCATGTCGATGGGCGTTACGTCATCCCAGCCCAGCTCTTTGCTCTCCTGGGCACGGGCCGGCGATGGCAGCAACTCTTGCTGACGCTGCACCTCTTGCAGGGCCTGGACCTTGACCACATTCTGCTTTTTCCACATCAGATAGGCCACGCCACCCGCAACGGCGGCCAGACTCAGGAAGGAGAAGTGCGGCATGCCCGGCACGATCCCCATGACCGCCATCAAACCGGCCGACACCGCCAGCGCCTTGGGCGAGGCAAACATCTGGCGATTGATCTGCTTGCCCATGTCTTCGGAGCCGGACGCGCGGGTCACCATGATCGCGGCAGCGGTGGACAGCAACAGCGATGGCAACTGCGCCACCAAACCGTCACCGATGGTGAGCAAGGCGTAGACCTTGCCGGCCTCGCCGAACGTCATGCCGTGCTGGAAAATACCGACGGCCATGCCACCGATCAGGTTGATGAACAGAATCAGCAAGCCGGCGATGGCATCACCGCGCACGAACTTGCTGGCGCCGTCCATCGAGCCGTAGAACTCTGCCTCCTGGGCAACTTCCTGACGGCGCTGCTTGGCCTGGGGCTGATCGATAAGACCGGCATTGAGATCGGCGTCAATTGCCATTTGCTTGCCGGGCATGGCGTCGAGGGTGAAACGGGCGCTCACTTCGGAAATACGTCCGGCACCCTTGGTCACCACCACGAAGTTGATGATCATCAAAATCGCGAACACCACGATACCGACTACGTAGTTACCGCCGATCACCACTTCACCGAAGGCCTGAATCACCTTGCCGGCGGCCCCGTGGCCTTCCTGGCCGTGAAGCATGACCACCCGGGTCGAAGCCACGTTGAGCGCCAGACGCATTAACGTGGCGACCAGCAAAATGGTGGGGAATACGGCAAAATCCAGCGGCCGCAGGGCATAGACACAGACCAGCAACACCACAATCGACAGCGCGATATTGAAGGTGAAAAACACGTCCAGCAGAAAGGCCGGGATTGGCAGCATCATCATTGCCAGCATCACCAGCAATAACAACGGCACGCCCAACTGTCCATGCCCCAAACCGGCCAGACCGTTGCGTGCGGTGTTGATTAACTGAGAGCGATCCAATGACATTGCGACAAACCTTTAGCAAACTTTTGACGCCATATGCGCCGTAAAGCCTGCCTGTGCAAGAAGCCTTCCAACTTTGGCAAATGGCCATGTCTATATTTCAGAGCTGCCGGGCGGCAGCCATATATACATAACCCTGCAGGAGCGAGCTTGCTCGCGAGCTGTTTGTCTGCAGATTGAAAAGCTCGCTCCTAGGGTCAAACGGGGCGCCGGTACTCAGTTCCAGCGCCACTCCCCAAGGTCGATCACCAGACACGCGCTGCTGCTGGAGCGGAATACCACATCCAGCTTGCGATTGGGCTCGTAGCGCTCAGATCCGCGACCACCGATCAAAATCGCACCACAGCGCCCATCGCCGATGTGCGGGCGCTCTTCCCACACCGGCACGCTGTCCAGCTGCAACTGGCGTATCAGCTTGTAGAGGATGAAACTGCGCACGCAGCGGCCATTGATGCCTTCGAAACTCAACGACTTGCGCAGAAAAGACATGATGGAGTCCCGCTCTTTGTAGCAGCGCTCCATGATCCCGGCGTAGTACTGCTCCCGGCCCAGGCCGTGGGGCACGGTGGGCAACGAGATCACCGCCAGCAAGTTCGAGCCCTCGGTACTGAAGCCGACAATATGCCGCCCCTGCAATTGTTCCAGCCAGAAAATGGCAAAGGTGCCGTCCAGAGCAGGGAATTTCGGAAACAACCCTTCGAGATCGACGTGAGCAATGTCACTCGAATCACTTAGCGCATAGGTTCTGATCGAACTTTCAGGAATAAGGGTTAACTCAATCGGCATAGCACTCTCCATTGCCTGCGCGCGAACTAAAAAGACATCGCATTCCAAGTTAAGCAGGTTTGGGGCAAGCCTCTACTGATCACGCCGTAAATCCGCCGGAATCGGCAAATCCTTGAGCGGATCCGGGCGCTTGCCCCGGCCCGCCTGATACTGGCGTATCTGGTACACATAGGCCAGAACCTGGGCCACGGCCAGATACAACCCGGCAGGAATCTCCTGATCCAGCTCCGTGGAGTGGTAGATCGAGCGCGCCAGGGCCGGAGACTCCAGCAGCAAAATATTATGCTTGGCACCAATCTCGCGAATCTTGAGTGCCAGAAAATCGCTGCCCTTGGCCAGCAGCATGGGCGCCGCGCCCTTCTCCGGATCGTATTTCAACGCCACGGCGTAGTGCGTCGGGTTGGTGATAATCACGTCGGCGTCGGGAATGGCACTCATCATGCGCCGCTGGCTCATTTCCCGTTGCAGTTGGCGAATCCGCTGTTTGACCTCGGGCCGACCTTCCTGATCCTTGTGCTCATCACGCACTTCCTGCTTGGTCATGAGCAGTTTTTTGTGGCTTTCCCACAGCTGCACCGGAACGTCCACCGCCGCAATCAGGATCAACCCGCAGGCCATCCACAGCGCACTCCAGGCAACCACTTGCACACTGTGGATTACCGCCAGCTCCAAAGGCTCATGGGCGATTCGCAGCAGGTCGTCGATGTCGGACTGCAACACCAGCAAGGCCACGATCAGGATGATGAAGAATTTGGCCAGCGCCTTCAGCAGTTCCACCAGCGCCTTGGCCGAGAACATGCGCTTGATCCCGGCAGCGGGGTTCATGCGGCTGAACTTGGGCGCCAGGCTGCCGGCAGCGAACAGCCAGCCCCCCAGGGCAATGGGCCCGACCAGGGCAGCAATCAGCAAGGTCACCAGAACCGGCTGCACGGCAATCAGCGCAACCTTGCCCGAGTGCAGCAAAAAAAGGCCCATGGAATCGGGATTGAGCAGGGTTTCGCGACTGATGCTGAAGTTGTAGCGCATCAGATCCATCATGTCCCGCGCCAGCGCGCCGCCAAAAATCAGCAGTCCGATAGAACCCGCCAGCATGATGGCCAGGGTATTCAGCTCTTTGGAGCGTGCGATCTCGCCCTTTTCCCTGGAGTCCTTTTTTCGTTTCTCCGTGGGGTCTTCTGTTTTATCGGCACCGCTCTCGCTTTCTGCCATGGCTATCGCGCCTGTGCCAGCTCACGTAAAAACTGCAAGGCCTCGGAGGCCAGCGGTTGATACTGATTGAGAATATCCGCCAGGCCGATCCACAGGATCACCATGCCCAGCACCAGAGTCAGCGGAAAACCGATCGAGAAGATATTGAGTTGCGGCGCCGCCCGGGTCATCACACCAAAGGCGATGTTGACCACCAGCAATGCAGTAATGGCCGGCAGCACCAGCAACAAGGCGGCACCCAGCACCCAGCCCAGCTTGTTGGCGATTTCCCAGTAGTGATTGGTCAACAAGCCACCGCCCACCGGCAAGGTAGTGAAGCTCTCGGTGAGCACCTCGAAGACCACCAGATGGCCGTTCATGGACAGAAACAACAAAGTCACGAGCATGGTGAAGAACTGCCCGATGACCGCCACGTTGACCCCGTTGGCCGGGTCGACCATGGACGCGAAGCCCATGCCCATCTGGATCGCGACAATTTGCCCGGCCACCACGAACGCCTGGAAAAACAGTTGCAGCGAGAAGCCCAGCAATGCGCCGATGATGATTTGCTCGGCAATCAGCATCAGGCCACTGAGGTCCAACGGGTTGACGGCCGGCAGCGGCGGCAGGCTGGGCAGGATTGCCAGGGTGATGGCCAGCGACAGAAACAGCTTGATGCGCTTGGGCACCAGGGTCGTGCCGATGATCGGCATGGTGGTCAGCAACGCGCCCACCCGGAACAGCGGCAGCATGAAGCTGGCGACCCAGGTGCTGATCTGCGCGTCCGTCAAAGCGAGCAGCGACATTTAGCCGATCAACTGCGGAATGCTGCCGTACAACTGCAGGATGTATTCCATAAAGGTCTGCACCAGCCAGGGCCCGGCAACGATCAGGGTGACCAGCATCACCAGCAACCGCGGAAGGAAGCTCAGGGTCTGCTCGTTGATCTGGGTAGCCGCCTGAAACATGGCCACCAACAGCCCGACCAGCAAACTGGGCACGACCAGCACCGCGACCATCACCGTGGTCAGCCACAGCGCGCTGCGAAACAGGTCAACCGCGACTTCTGGGGTCATTGCGCATTACTCCCGCTCATGGGGTCAAACTCCGCCGAAACTGCTGGCCAGGGTGCCGATAATCAACGCCCAGCCATCCACCAGCACGAACAGCATGATTTTGAACGGCAACGAAATGATCAGCGGCGAGAGCATCATCATGCCCATGGCCATCAGCACACTGGCCACCACCAGGTCGATGATCAAAAACGGGATGAAGATCATGAAGCCGATCTGGAATGCGGTTTTCAGCTCCGAGGTGACGAAGGCCGGCACCAGAATGGTCAGGGGCGCGGCATCCGGAGTGGCGATGTCGGTGCGCTTGGACAGGCGCATGAACAGTTCAAGGTCGCTGGTGCGGGTTTGCGCCAGCATGAAGTCCTTGAGCGGCACTTGCGCCTTGAGAATGGCGTCCTGGGCCGAGAGTTTTTCTGCCAGGTAAGGCTGCAAGGCGTCCTGGTTCACCTTGTCGAATACCGGCGCCATGATGAACATGGTGAGGAACAGCGCCATGCCGGTGAGAATCTGGTTCGACGGCGTTTGCTGCAGCCCCAGGGCCTGGCGCAGGATCGAAAACACAATGATGATCCGCGTGAAGCTGGTCATCAGCATGACGAACGCCGGAATAAAGCTCAGCGCGGTCATGATCAGCAAAATTTGCAGGCTGACCGAGTACTCTTGCTGGCCGTTGGCCCCGGTGCCCAGGGTGATCGCCGGAATCGACAGCGGATCGGCCCCGAACGCTACTGGTGCGAGCAACGTCAACAACAGCGCGACGACTAAACGCATTACGGCTTGTCCTTTTGCTGACCCAATACTTCCATCAATCGTTTGGCAAACTCGGGGGTCGCCGACTGCGTGGTACCCGGCACCTGCACCGGCTCCTTGAGCACGTGCAAGGGGGTGATACGCCCGGGCGTCAGGCCAAGCAGAATCTGCTCCTCGCCCACTTGCACCAGCACCAGCCGGTCGCGGGCACCCAGGGCCCGCGAACTGATCAACTCAATCACCTGCCCCTGTCGCGACCCGGTTTGCTGTACCCGGCGCAGCAGCCAGGCCAGGGCAAAGATCAGCCCCAGCACCAGCAACAAACCCATCACCAGCTGTGTCAGCTGCCCGCCGATGCCACTGCCGATCACAGGTGCAGCGACAGGGGTGGCGCTGGCCAGCGGCTCGGCCGCCAGCACGCTCAGGGGTAAAGCCAGTAAACCGCCGAGAAGCCGCTTCACTTAACGCAGCTTCTTGATGCGTTCGCTTGGACTGATCACGTCAGTCAGGCGGATGCCGAACTTTTCGTTGACCACCACCACTTCACCATGGGCAATCAGGGTGCCGTTGACCAGCACGTCCAGCGGCTCGCCGGCCAGACGATCAAGCTCGATGACCGAACCCTGATTGAGTTGCAACAGGTTGCGGATGTTGATGTCGGTGCTGCCCACTTCCATGGAGATGGAAACCGGAATATCCAGAATCACATCCAGGTTGGGACCATCCAGGGTGACCGGTTCGTTATTGCGCGGCACGCTGCCGAACTCTTCCATTGGCAAGCGGCTGGAGGCCGGCTTGGTGGCTGCATCGGCCGCCAGCAAGGCGTCGATATCCGCCTGCCCGACGTCGCCGGTTTCTTCCAGGGCCGCAGCCCATTCATCAGCCAGGGCCTGGTCTGCAGCACTTGTATCGTGTTCGGTAGCCATCGGGGAGTCCTCGGCGAGCAGTCAATCATTAACACAGCAATTTGGGGTGGACCGACGCCTAGCGCCGTCCGATGGGCTCAATCACTTGCAAGGCCAGATTGCCTTTGTGCGAGCCCAGTTTGACCTTGAACGAAGGCACGCCGTTGGCGCGCATCACTAGTTCGTCTTGTAGTTCGACGGGAATCACATCACCCGGCTGCATGTGCAAAATGTCCCGCAGACGCAATTGCCGGCGGGCCACGGTGGCGCTCAGTGGCACGCTGACATCCAGCACGTCCTCGCGCAAAGCCTTGCTCCAGCGTTCGTCCTGATCGTCGAGGTCGGACTGAAAACCGGCATCGAGCATCTCGCGTACCGGCTCGATCATCGAGTACGGCATGGTGACGTGCAGGTCTCCGCCACCGCCATCGAGCTCGATGTGAAAGGTTGACACCACGATCGCTTCGCTGGGGCCGACGATATTGGCCATTGCCGGGTTCACTTCCGAGTTGATGTACTCGAAATTGACTTCCATGATCGCCTGCCAGGCCTCCTTCAAATCGATGAAGGCCTGCTCCAGCACCATGCGCACCACCCGCAGTTCGGTGGGGGTGAATTCACGGCCTTCGATCTTGGCGTGACGGCCGTCACCGCCGAAGAAGTTGTCCACCAGCTTGAACACCAGCTTGGCATCGAGGATAAACAGCGCAGTGCCGCGCAACGGCTTGATCTTGACCAGGTTGAGACTGGTGGGCACGTACAGCGAGTGCACGTATTCACCGAATTTCATAACCTGTACCCCGCCCACTGCGACGTCCGCAGAGCGGCGCAGCATGTTGAACATGCTGATGCGGGTGTAACGGGCAAAACGCTCGTTGATCATTTCCAGGGTCGGCATGCGGCCCCGGACAATCCGGTCCTGACTGGTCAGGTCGTAACTTTTGACACTGCCGGGTTCGGCAGCTGCTTCGGCCTGTACCAGGCCATCATCGACACCATGCAACAGCGCGTCGATTTCATCCTGGGACAGCAGGTCTTGCACGGCCATGTCGTGATCCTACTGCAATACAAAGTTAGTAAAGAGCACCTGATCGACAACCACTTTTCCGAGTTCTTTCTGCGCCACTTCCTGAACGCTGGCAGTAGCTTTCTGACGAAGTATTTCCTGCCCCACCGGCGTCGCCAGGTCATCGAAGGTTTGCCCGGAGAACAGCATCACCAGATTGTTGCGGATCACAGGCATATGCACCTTGAGGGCGTTGAGGTCATTCTGGTCGCGCGCCTGCAAGGTCATGCTCACTTGCATATAGCGCTGGCGGCCATTGGCGTTGAAATTGACCACGAAGGCCGGCGCCATGGGTTCATAAATCGCCGGGAGCTTGATGTTTGCGTCAACCACAGGTGCGGACTCGCTCTTGGGGCCGCTCAGGAAATACCAGGTGGCGCCCACAGACAGGCCGATCGCCAGCAACACTGCCACTGCGACCAGGATGATCAGCTTCAATTTGCCTTTCTCGGCAGGGTCCTTCACTACGTCGCTCGTCGCCATGCCAATAATCCGTCGCTTTTCGGTTTTCACAGATGCTTGGGTAGGCAGAGCAAGTGTTATGCCAGAAGTGTCGGGATGTGGCAGAACACTGTAAGAGCACACCTGTGCAGGCGTGAGCCTGCTCGCCTGCACATTGAAAAAACCCGCGAGCAAGCTCGCCCCTAGAGGGGGAGCGAGGCTGTGGCTCAGGCGTAGTAATCCACCGCGCTGGAGCCGATAACCACACTCGGCGCTACGCTGCCGGTGGCCGCGATTGCCGGCTCATCTTCGCCGGCACCTTCAAGCCGGTGACCACCAGAGGGGTTCTGCGCCTGCTGCTCCTGGCCCTGCCCCTGCCAGTTGCGCGACTGGTCCGAGACGTTGACGTCGACCTGCCCCATGCCCTGCTGGGCGAACATTTCACGCAAGCGGTGCATCTGGTTGTCCAGCGCCTCGCGCACCCCGGCGTGGGCACTGACGAAGTTGACCTGCGCGCTCTGGTCGGGGGCGATGTTGACCCGGATATCCAGCCGCCCCAACTCCGCCGGCTGCAACTGGATATCTGCCGATTTCAGGTTGGCGCTGGACAGGTACATCACACGATTGACCACCTCTTCGGTCCAGCCGCTCTGATGCATGGCCAAAGGCTGGTTGACCGGCAATGCATTGGCGGTTTTGGGTACCGCCGCCTGGGTGAGTGCAGCCAGGCGACTGGCGAAGTCATCCACCCGGGTATCGCTGGACGCGCTCTTCAGGTCTTTGAGGCCATCATCGAGCAGCCCCTTGAATGCCTCCTCCCCCCCCTCGCCGGACGCTGAACCGTCGGCTTTCGGGTCGATCAGTATGGCAACCGCAGCGGTTTGCCCCTGAACAGTGGCCGGGGAATTCTCCAGTGCCGCATTTTTCCCCGGCGTCTGGCTACCGGCCGAGACATGCCCGCCCTGCTCCATGGCCAGGCGCACCGCAGGCATATCGTCCAGGGGATCGGCCTCAGGATCGAAACTGTCATCCTCCACCGGTGGCGGCTGCAGCTGTGCTTGCGCCGCAGCGGCCAGTTGCGCGGCTTGCACCTCGGGCTGCGCCGGCTCTACCGGCACTGCAGCTTCAGCCGCAGGCGGCGCTACCACTGCCTGCACCGGCACAGTCGCCTCGTCGCGTACCCCGTCAGCGGCATCTTGCTGACTTGCGCTGCCGGTGTCTTTGGTCTTGCCAGCAGGCAAGGTCTTGCCGCTATCGGCAACCGCCGGCGGTCTTTCAGACGCCTGGTCGCTGCCCTGATTACGCCTGGCGAGCGCTCCCGCAGAGGGTTCCCGCACATGACTCAAGGGCTTGGTTTCAGACGCTTTCGCATACACCCTGGAAAAGGGTTCAGCTCCGGATTTAGCGGGCTCGGTGCCAGACAGGGGAGTTTTGACCGCAGGCGTTTTGGACGCAGCAGTACCGGAGGTCTGAAGAAAGGGATTGGCGGCAAGGGGCATTAACAGGTCTCCACTGTACGGCTGGCATAGGTACAGGTGGATGAGTCAGAGCAAGGTTCGGGCCAGCTTTGGCCGAATCAGCCGGAGGCAAAGTTCGACGGATTGAAACGCTGGCGCTCGGCACGATAAAGACGACGCACCATCTGGTATTCATCGTCGATTTTGACGACCAGTTCCTTGATGCCGGCCAGCGGCTTCTTTTGCGCGCGCTCTTCAAGCAGGCCGCACAGATGCGCCAAACGAATGGCACCCATGTTGCTGCTACTGCCTTTGAAGCTATGGGCGACCAGACTCAGGTCGTGGGCTTCGTGTGTGCTGCGCAGTTGATCCAGGCGCTCTTCGGAATCAGAAAGAAAGGTGTCGAGCAAATCCTCAAACCCGCCTTCCATTACGTCCCGCAACGCACTGACTACCTTTGGATCCATATGAATGTCGGACACTTGTTCACTCCTTGATCAAGAATGATCGGATTATGCCAGAGCCTCCCATGAAAACTCTACGGTCGCACTGCGACCATCGGCGGACCATTGCGCTGCAGGGCACAGTTGGCGTACCAAACTCACCCCACGCCCCGACAGACGGTTCAGGTCCAGCGGTCTGGACAGCACTGTTGCAACATCAAAACCCTCACCACTGTCGTCTACCTGCAGCAATAAGCGCCCGCCCCGTGGCACAGGTTCGACCTGCACCCGCACCCGCACAAACCCGCTTCGCAGCGCTGCCAGACGTTCATTACGCAACTGGTAATAGCGGGCAAACCCCCGGGCATCTCGCTTGAGCCGTGAATCAAGACCCAGAACGCCGTGCTCCAGAGCATTGCTGTAAAGCTCGGACAGTACCGCATGAATCACTGCACCCCGGGCCCGCAAGCCGTGAACCTCCATCAGCAGTTGCAACAGATAGGGCAGCGGATTGAACCGTTGCAGCGTGGCCCCGCGGAATTCAAAGCTGGCCGACCAGTCCAGCGGGCTGCACTGGTCACTGTCTGAATAAGGCATGACCGGCACATCCAGAGGCTGCGGCAACTGTGACGTGATCTGCACCATGCTCACATCATCACGGGAATGACCCTGGAAATCGTGCAGGGCCTGTTCGACCTCGGCAATCAGCATGTGCGGCTGGCGATTGGCATCCAGTACCTGCTGCAAGCGCTCAACTCCGAACAGCTGCTCATCCGGGCCGCTGGTGTCGATCACACCATCGGTCAGTAAAAACAGTTGGTCACCGGGCAGCATTGGCCATACACGGGTGGAGTGATCGAAGGCTTCGGCACGCAATATGCCCAACGGCAGGTGCTGCGAGGTCAATGCCCTGCGCTGCTCCGTGGTCCGGGCTTGCAGATAGCCATCGGGCATGCCGCCGTTCCAGACTTCGACACTGCGCCGCTGGGCACTGACGCACAGCACCGTGGCGCAGCAAAACATGTCGACGGGCAGGATGCCCTGGAGCTTGGCGTTCATTTCCCGGAGCATTTCGGCCAGCCCGTAGCCTTTGGCCGTCATGCTGTAAAACACTTCTGCCAAAGGCATGGCACCAATCGCAGCCGGCAGGCCGTGCCCGGTAAAGTCGGCCAAAAGAAGATGGGTATCTCCGGTCGGGGTGTAGGCCGCCAGCAATAAATCACCATTGAACAAGGCATAGGGCGATTGCAGGTAACTGATATTGGGCGCACTCAGACAGCCCGCGTGTGCCACCCGGTCAAACACGGCCTTGGCCACCCGCTGCTCGTTGAGCAAGTAATCGTTATGCCGAGCGATCTGGTCACGCTGTTGCAGCACGGTTTCCTGCAGACGCCGCATCCGGTCCATCACGGTGATTTTCGCCGCCAGCAGCATGGGGTTGTAAGGCTTGCTCAGCACGTCGTCGCCGCCGACCTCGAGACTGCGGGCCAGGGCATCGGCCTGATTCAGGGACGTGAGAAAAATGATCGGTACCAGCACCTCGCCCGCCAATGCTTTGATCTGGCGCGCGGCCTCGAATCCGTCCATCACTGGCATCACAGCATCCATCAACACCAGCTGTGGACGCTCCCGGGCAAACAGCGCTACGGCTTCAGCACCATTGGCTGCCAGCAGCACGTTATGCCCCTGAAGCTGCACAATGCTCGACAACAGCAGGCGGTCAGCGCTGCTGTCCTCGGCAATCAACACGGTCAGGGAGGTGTTCACGTGATATCGAACAGTTTGTCGAAGTTGGAAATATTGAAAATCTTGAGTACATCCGGGTTGCTGTTGATCACCCTGATTTCTGCGTTGTCGCCGCCGGCATGGTCGCGCAGCAACAACAGCATGCCCAGCGCCGAACTGTCGACGTAGGTCGCTTCCTTCAGATCCACCACGCATTCGGTATCAGAGTCGAGCTTTTCGTAAGCCTCACGAAATTGCTGATGCTTGGCAAAGTCGAACCGGCCTTTGATCGCGATCGTCAGCTTGCGGCCATCTGCGGAGATTTCAGACGTCACTGCCATGGGGGAGCTCCCGTGTCGGGTTTCGGGTTGACCCGCAAACTATAGACGCTCTGAAACCCAGGGAGTGACGCCGCACAAACTCTGTAGGAGCGAGCCTGCTCGCGAGCCTGCTCGCTCCTACAGGAGAGGGGGGATTTCAGTAAGGATTGTTACGCGGTAAACGCTGGGACAGCTCGTCCATCAGTTTTTGCTCGCGCTTGTCTTCCAGCTGGCGGGCTTCTTCGGCGTAACGCTGGACCAGTTTGCGCAGCCCTTCCACCCGGGCATAGGCCTGTTGCCAGGTTTCGCGGGCCTTGTTGAGGTTGTTCTCATGCCAGACCAGGCTTTGGCGCTGCTGCCCGACGGCGGTTTCAAGCTGGTTGAGGAAGTATTGATAGTTGCGCAACCATTGCCCGGTGACGCCCTGGCTGCCGCGCTCAATCCATTGCGACTGGTATTCCCCGCGGAAGTTTTCCAGGTCGCCGAGTTTGCTGTTGGCCAGATTGACCTGGCCCTGGAAATGCCCCAGCCGCTGCGCTGCGGCCTTCTCGGTTTTTTCGGCCATGTCCACCACCGGCGCCAGACGCGCTGCCCTTCCATCACTGGCCATGGTCGATTAACCGCCCGCGGCCGGAGCGAAGATTGTCCCCAGATGACCAGCACTTTCACCCAGGCTGATATTGTCGTTCAGCCCCTGGCGCAGGTACGCCACCATCGCTGGCTGCAAGGCAATCGCGGTATCGGTTTCGCGATCGCCGCCGGGCACGTATGCCCCCACGCTGATCAAGTCCCGGGCCTGCTGGAAGCGCGACCACAACTGCTTGAACTGCTGGGCACGACGCATGTGTTCCGGGGTAACCACTGACGGCATCACCCGGCTGATGGACGCTTCAATGTCGATCGCCGGGTAATGACCTTCTTCGGCCAGACGCCGGGACAGCACAATGTGCCCGTCAAGCACGCCCCGCGCCGAGTCAGCGATCGGGTCCTGCTGGTCATCGCCTTCGGACAGCACGGTGTAAAACGCAGTGATCGAGCCGCCCCCGGCTTCGGCGTTACCGGCCCGCTCCACCAGCTTGGGCAACTTGGCAAATACCGAAGGCGGATAGCCCTTGGTGGCCGGAGGCTCGCCAATGGCCAAGGCAATTTCACGCTGGGCCTGGGCAAATCGGGTGAGCGAGTCCATCAACAGCAACACGTTCTTGCCCTTGTCACGAAAGTATTCGGCAATACGTGTGCAGTACATGGCCGCGCGCAGACGCATCAGCGGCGCATCGTCAGCCGGGGATGCCACCACCACAGAACGCTTGAGGCCCTCCTCGCCGAGGATGTGCTCGATGAATTCCTTCACCTCGCGACCCCGTTCGCCGATCAGCCCGACCACGATGATGTCGGCCTCGGTAAAGCGGGTCATCATGCCCAGCAGCACACTCTTGCCCACGCCAGTACCGGCAAACAGGCCCAGACGCTGTCCACGGCCGACCGTCAATAAACCGTTGATGCTGCGAATGCCCACGTCCAGCGGCACGCTGATGGGATCACGCTTGAGCGGGTTGATGGCCGGGCCATCCATCGGCACCCAGTCTTCGGCCTTCATCCCGCCCTTGCCGTCCAGCGGCCGCCCCGCACCATCGAGTACACGACCGAGCATGCTCATGCCCATTGGCAAGCGACCGTTATCGGCCAGGGGCACCACCCGGGCACCCGGGGCGATTCCGGCGACACTGCCAACGGGCATCAAAAAAATCTTGCTGCCCGAAAACCCCATCACCTCGGCTTCGACTTGCACCGGGTGAAAACTGTCATCGTTGATCACCAGACAGCGACTGCCCATGGCCGCGCGCAGGCCTTCGGCTTCCAGGGTCAGGCCGACCATGCGCAACAGGCGGCCTTCGACTACCGGCTGCGCGGGCAATGCGACCACCGGGGCATAGGCGCCCAGGCGCCTGGCGAAGCTGGTGCGCTTAAGGTGCATCGGGCTGGTCCAGATCGACGTCGATGTCCGGCGGCGCCGGGTGCAATGCCTGCTCGTGAAGCTGATCGAACAGCTGACTCATTGCCTGTTTGATCCGGGTTTCGATACTGGCATCGATGCGACTGTGTTCGGTTTCGATACGGCAGCCGCCCGCTTGCAGGCTGTCGTCTTCGACGATTTTCCAGCGTTCGTCGTGACGCTCGCGCAAGGCCTTGATCTGATCGAAGTCTTGGGGATTGATAAACAGGCGAATGTTATCGGCACCCATGGGCAACAGCTTCAGGCCCTCGCGCAATACCTGTTCGATCTGCCTGGAATCGGTTTTAAGTTCGCGCTGGATCACTTGGCGGGTCATGTGCTCGACCAGGCCGACCATGGCTTTTTCCAGCTGCTGGTCCTGCTCGGCCAGCGGCGCCATCAGGCTGCTCATCAAGCGTTCAAGGCTGGCCACCCTGGCCGCCAGAGCGACCTCGGCTTCCTGGCGCACCTTGAGCTGAGTGCTGTGAAAGCCTTCCTTTTCACCCGTGGCAAAGCCTTCGTTGTAGGCTTCCTGGCGGATGCTTTCGAGCTCCTCAAGGGTCAGCGGCTGGACTTCATCCAGCGGCACCTCCTGCATCTCGACCGGCGGCTCCTCGACCACCTCGGGCTCAACCTCGAGCGGCTCGCGCCACGGGTCAAAGCTGGGCAGGCCCCATACGTCGAAGGCCCCCACATCCTTGGCGCGAATCACATCTCCGGGCGACTCACCATTGCTCACTTAGATCATCTCTTCGCCGCCCTTCCCGCCGAGAACGATTTCTCCGGCTTCGGCCATTCGGCGGGCGATGGTGAGGATTTCTTTCTGTGCGGTTTCGACATCGCTGACCCGTACCGGGCCTTTGGCTTCCAGGTCGTCGCGCAGCAATTCGGCGGCACGCTTGGACATGTTCTTGAAGATTTTTTCCTGCACGTTCTCGTCGGAGCCCTTGAGGGCCAGTACCAGCACGTCCGAGGACACTTCGCGCAGCAGCGCCTGAATGCCGCGGTCGTCGACATCCGCCAGGTTGTTGAAGACAAACATGAGGTCTTCGATCTGCCCTGACAGGTCTTCGTCGATGTCGCGAATCGAATCCATCAGTTGAGATTCCATCGAGCTGTCGAGGAAGTTCATGATGTCGGCCGCCCGCTTGATGCCGCCCAAAGAGGTGCGCGCAGCGTTGGAGTTGCCGGAGAACTGCTTTTCGAGGATCTGGTTCAGCTCTTTAAGTGCCGCCGGCTGCACGGTGTTGAGCGAGGAAACGCGCAGGATGATGTCCAGCCGCGCCTTTTGATCAAAGTGGCCGAGCACTTCGCCCGCCTGATCGGGGTCGAGATAGGCCACCACAATGGCCTGAATCTGCGGGTGTTCAAAACGGATCACGTCCGCCACGGCACGGGGTTCCATCCACTTCAGGCTGTCGAGGCCGCTGGTGTTGCCACCCAGCAGGATGCGATCGATCAGGCCGTTGGCTTTGTCTTCGCCCAGGGCCGAGGTGAGCATTTTGCGAATGTAACTGTCGGAGCCGACCCCCAGGCTGGTCTGGTCACCGACGATCTCGACGAACTCGCTCATCACCTGTTCAACCTGCTCGCGGTGCACGTTGCGCATTTGCGCCATCGCCACACCCACCCGCTGGACTTCTTTGGGCCCCATATGGCGCAGTACCTGGGCCGCATCAGACTCGCCGAGGGACAGCAGCAAAATGGCTGCCTTGTCGACCCGGGTCAGCTTGGCGTTGGCAGCAGCTCGGTTATCACTCATCAGCGTTGATCCACTCTTTTACCACCTGAGCCACACGGCCCGGGTCTTCAGCCACCAGACTCTTGATGGCGTTCAACTGCGCGTCATAGCCTTCGCTCGGGCTCGGCAGCATGATGCTTTGCGGGCCCCCAAGGCTGACGCGATCGTTGGCCAGTTCGCCATCCAGGCTGCCCATCTCGGCATCACTGCCAATACCCGCCACCTGCTTGTTGCGGCCATGGCCGGTGATGTTGTTCAGCACCGGACGCAACACCCCGAACACCAGCACCAGAATGAACAGCACACCCAGCACTTGCTTGAGCACATCCCAGAACCAGGGCTGGGAATAGAACGGAATATCGGCAACCACTTCCGCGCGTTCGGTGGAGAACGGCACGTTGATCACGCTGACACTGTCGCCACGACTGGCATCAAAACCCACCGCGTCCTGCACCAGCCGGGTAAAACGTGCCAGTTGATCGCTGGTCCATGGCACCTGGGTAACTTCACCGTTGGCCGGGTTGATGTTGACCTTGTCGTCGATCACCACCGCCACGGACAGGCGATTGACCCGACCCTGCTGCTGCTTGGTGTGGCTGATGGAGCGGTCCAGTTCAAAGTTGCGGGTCGATTGCGAGCGCTTGTCTGCCGGGTACGGGGCCAACATCGGCTGGCCGGTCGCCGGGTCCATGATTTGTTGACCATTGGCATCCAGCAGCGGTTGGCCGGGCTGAATCATGCCCGCGCCTGCTGCACCGCCCTGGGCGGTTTGTTGCGGCGCCGACGCCGGGCTCGGGGGCTGATTGCTCAGTGCCCCGGGAACGCCCTGGGGGCCATTGCTGGCGGTGCGCTGCTCGCTGGTGGATTGCTCGCTGCGCAGGGCCGGCTGATCCGGGTTGAACTGCTCGGAGGTGGACTCGACTGCGCTGAAATCAACATCGGCAGACACTTCCGCCTTGTAGCGGTCATTGCCCAGCACCGGCTGCAGGATGTTGTGCACCCGCTGGGTCAGCATGCTTTCCATGCGTCGGCTGTAGTCGAACTGCTTGCCGGCCATGGTCAGCTCGGAGTTTTGCGCCTGATCGGACAACAGGTTGCCTTTCTGGTCGACAACCGTGATCTGCGACTTGTTCAGCTCCGGAACGCTGGTGGCCACCAGATTGATGATCGCCTGCACCTGGCCCGGCTCCAGCGAACGGCCGCCGTACAGCTCGACCAGCACCGAGGCGCTGGGCTTGCGCTCATCGCGCACGAACACCGAGCTCTTGGGGATCGCCAGGTGCACCCGGGCGCCCTTGACGTTGTTGAGGCTGGAAATGGTGCGCGCCAGTTCGCCTTCCAGGCCACGGCGATAGCGGGTGGCTTCCATGAACTGGCTAGTGCCCAGGCCCTGGTCTTTATCCAGGATTTCAAAGCCGATATTGCTGTCGGTAGGCGTGACGCCGGCGGCGGCAAGTTTTAGCCGGGCACGGGAGACGTCATCGGCCTTGACCAGCAAGGCGCCAGAGTTGGGCTCAACGGTGTAGGCAATGTCGGCGGCGGCCAGGGTTTCCATGACCTGCTTGGCATCCATACCGGCCAGGCTGCCGTACAGCGGCCGGTAATCGGGTTGTTGCGACCACAGCACCACGGCAAAGCCAATCGCCACGCTCGCAGCCAGACCGACCATAAGGCCGACCTGACGCAACATGGTCATTTCGGCCAGGTTGTCCAGAAAAGACAACCCGAACAGCGGCGCTTTGCCGCCGGCCGGGCCTGGATTGGCCGGAACGTTATCCGGGAGTGCATCAGCCATGACTTAATATCGTCCTTAAACCGGCATCTGCATGATGTCTTGGTACGCCTGAACCAGCTTGTTACGCACTTGGGTCAATGCCTGAAAGGAGACGCTGGCTTTTTGCGACGCAATCATCACGTCAGTCAGATCAACGCCGGTTTTGCCGATTTCGAACGCGTTCGACAACTGACTCGACGCCTGCTGCGTCTCACTGACCTTGTTGATCGCATTGCCGAGCATGTCGGAGAAGCTGCTGGCACCCGCTTCGGGAACGGCCTGCACAGCCGATTTCGGTTGGGCCATGGCGTCCATTTGCATGGCCCGCATGTCCAACATCAATCGATTAAATTCAATACCTTGGCTCATGGACGACTGCCTCCGACGACCCGCAATTTTTTGACACTTTCACAACGCATCCTGGGGTGTAGCAACAAGGGTGCCAGCTCTTTGTCGTTTTCGAAGAATTAACGTTACCAATCGTCGCAGACAGAAACTCCCGTTGTCGCTGAAGAGGCACCAGGCTGCGATCGGATGCGCAGCGGCCGCGAAGCCAGAACAACGCCATCGCAGCCTCGTCAGCGACTACAGCCACGGCCCCGGTTACGTCGCGGCAAACAGGCAGGCCTCGACATCCATCCCGGCATCGCGCATTTGCGCCAGCTTGTAGCGCAATGTGCGCGGGCTGATGCCCAGACGCTCGGCGGCCTCTTTGCGACGGCCGCGCTCGGCGCGCAAGGTCTCGATGATCATCTCGAACTCGCGGCGACGCAGATCATCACCCAGCGCTCCCGACGACTCGGCCGTATCAAGCGGCAAGGATTCGACCAAAACCGGCAATGGCGCGCACGCCACCGGACCTGCCAGGCAGAAGTCCGGCGCTTCAATCAAACCGCCCTGCTGCAGGATCAGCGCCCGCTGAATCGCGTTGTCCAGCTCCCGTACATTGCCCGGCCACGCATAGGTGGTCAGACAGGCTCTGGCCTGGGGCGAAAAGCGCACCGCGGTGTGCTTCATTTTGCTGATGTACTTGGCCAACAAGCGCTCGGCCAACGGCAGGATGTCCGCGGTGCGCTCGCGTAACGGGCGCCAGGCCAGAGGAAAGACCGAAAGCCGGTAGTACAGGTCCTCGCGAAAACGCCCCGCTGCCACCTCCCCCGCCAGATCACGGTTGGTGGTGGCGACTACGCGTATATCCAGCGCAATCGGCTTGCGCCCGCCGACCCGCTCGACTTCGCGCTCTTGCAGCACCCGCAACAATTTGGCCTGCAACCCCAGGGGCATTTCGCTGATTTCGTCGAGCAGCAAGGTGCCGCCGTCCGCCTGTTCGAACTTGCCCGCCTGCGCCGCAATGGCCCCGGTAAACGAGCCTTTTTCATGGCCGAACAAGGTGGCTTCGAGCATGTTGTCGGGGATTGCCGCGCAGTTGATTGCCACAAACGGCTGACTGCTGCGGTGCGAATGCTGGTGGATGTAGCGCGCGAGCACTTCTTTGCCGGTGCCCGACTCGCCCGAGATCAGCACCGTGGAGTCGCTGCGGGCCACTCGCGCCGCCAGATCGAGCAATTGCAGGCTGGCCGGCTCAACCGCCACCGGTCCCTGGCTGTCTGCCGCCCCAAGGCTACCCAGCGCATGCCGGGCGACCAGATCCAGCAGCGCCCGGGGCTCAAACGGCTTCACCAGATAGTCCGCCGCACCCTGGCGCATGGCATCCACGGCGCGCTCGACGGCGCCATGGGCGGTCATCAGCAACACCGGCAATTGCGGCTGGCTGACACGCAACCGGCCAAGCAATTGGTGCCCGTCCATACCGGGCATATTGACGTCGCTGATCACCAGGCTGAATGACTCGCCAGCAACTGCCTCCAGCGCTTCTTCGGCCGATGCCACCGCGCGAAAACCGTGCCCGGCCAGCAACAGGGTGTCCGCCAGGGCTTCACGCAGAGCGCGATCGTCTTCGACCAGTAAAACCTTGATTGCCATCGCCATCAGTTTTCCTGCGCCTCGCCTGGAATCAGCGGCAAGCTGAGCAAGGCACAAGTGCCGCGCCCCGGCCGCGAGTGTAAAAGCAGCTGACCCTGATGGGCCCGGGCCACTGCATTGACCACCGCCAGGCCCAGCCCGGTACCGGTGGCCCTGGTGGTGAAAAACGGCTCGCCCAGACGCTCCAGCACCTTGGGCTCGATGCCGCTGCCGCTGTCACTGACGCACAGGCGCAAGGTGTTGTCACGGGCGTACAGATGAACCTTGAGCCGCACCTGAGGTGTACCGGCTTGCAGGGCATTTTCGATCAGGTTGAGCAATGCACCGACCAGGGTGTCGCGGTTACACAACACAAGACCGCCATAAGCGTCGCACTGCCAGCGCATCGACACGCCCTGAACATGGGTCTGGGCTGCGGCTTGAAGGGCCTGCATCAAGGCCTTGGGGGCAACTTTATCGGTCAGCGGCAGCTCGCCACGGGCAAACACCAGCATGTCGCGCACCTGGTGCTCCAGCTCATGCAGACGTTCCTTGAGACGCCCGGCAAAGCGCTGCTGGGTTTCGACGGGAAGCACCTGTTCAGTCAGATGGCTGGCGTAGATCAGTGCCGCCGACAGCGGCGTGCGGATCTGATGGGCGAGCGAAGCGACCATGCGCCCCAACGAAGACAAACGCTCATGGCGGGCGAGTTGATCTTGCAGGCGCCGGGTTTCTGTCAGGTCGTTGAGCAATACCAGTTGCCCGGGCTCAGCATCCAGCGATCGGGTGGCAATCGACAGGCGCCGCCCGTCTTTAAGCGATACCTCGTGCCCGTCATCTTCACGGGGGGCAAAGCAGCGGGCGATCACGTGGCGCCACAGCTCGCCCTCCAGGGGCAAGCCAAGCAGCTCGCTGGCCGCAGGATTGGCCTCGCGCACAAGGCCGCGGTCATCAATCACGATGACCCCGCCCGGTAATAGATCGAGGAGGTTTTGCAGGCGGTTGGCCAGCCGTTCTTTCTCTGCAAGTTCCGCCATGCGTTGGGCGCTGACAAATGCCAGTTCACCTTTAAGCTCGGTGACCCGGGCTTCGAGCAGACTGTAGGAATCGGTCAACTGGGTCGACATTTGATTGAACAGCGAGAACGCGTGCTCCAGTTGCGCCGGAGTAGACGGCGTAGCCCCCAGCGACATGGCTTGCCCTGCGAGATCAGGGCCAGAGGACTGTTGGGCTATGTGCGGCATGGGGCGTTCTCGCTTGGCTGACCGTCATAAAACGGTTCGTTGACCCAAGCGGTGCAATACCCGTGCCTAAAGAAGCGGCTTGAAACTGTACCGGCGCAAGCCCGCGGGTGATGGCGGCTTCCGGGCATCCTGGAGCAACAGGCTCGCGAGCTGGCTCGCTGCTACAGAGTCAAAAGCAGTAGCAGGCGTCAATCCTCCGCCGGCTCTTCCCCGTCGCGACGGCTCATGCCGTATTTGCGCATTTTCTCGACCAGGGTGGTACGGCGAATGCGCAGGCGCTCGGCGGCGCGGGCGACAATGCCATTGGCGTCATCCAGCGCTTGCTGGATCAATCCTTGCTCCAGACCACCGAGGTAGTCCTTGAGGTCCAGGCCTTCAGGGGGCAGCATCGCCGTGGCGCTGAAGTCCTGGGTGCTGTTGTTGATCGCCACCCGCTCTTCCATGTCGCTGAACAGGGTGTCGACCAGGTTCTCGTCTTCGTCGTCCACGTAGCGAAATTTCTTCGGCAGTTCGGCGACGCCAATCACCCCGTACGGATGCATGATCGCCATGCGCTCAACCATATTGGCCAGCTCGCGGACATTGCCCGGCCATGCATGACGGCAGAGCGACATGATGGCGCCGGAGTTGAAGCGGATGGAGCCGCGTTTTTCGTGCTCCATGCGCGAAATCAGCTCGTTCATCAGCAACGGGATATCTTCGACCCGCTCGCGCAGGGGCGCCATTTCGATCGGGAAGACGTTGAGGCGGTAGTACAGGTCTTCGCGAAAAGCGCCGACTTCAATCATGCTTTCGAGGTTTTTATGGGTGGCGGCGATGATCCGCACATCAGCGCTTTGGGTCTTGTTGCTGCCCACACGCTCAAAGGTTCTTTCCTGCAGGACGCGTAGCAGTTTGACCTGCATCGGCAACGGCATATCGCCGATTTCATCGAGGAACAGCGTGCCGCCATTGGCCAGTTCAAAACGCCCGGCGCGGCTGGTGATTGCGCCGGTGAAGGCGCCCTTCTCATGGCCGAACAACTCGCTTTCAAGCAACTCTGCGGGAATCGCCCCGCAGTTAACCGGCACAAATGGCGCATCGCGGCGTTTGGAGTGGTAATGCAGATTGCGTGCGACCACTTCCTTGCCGGTTCCGGACTCGCCGAGGATCAACACGCTGGCGTCGGTATCGGCCACTTGCTGCATCATTTGCCGCACATGCTGAATCGCCCGGCTGGTGCCCACCAGGCTGCGGAACAAGTTGGGTTCGCGATGACGGCCGCGCTCGCGGGCCTGGTCATACATCTCGCGATAGACCTGGGCACGGTGCAGGGAATCGAGGAGTTTGCTGTAGCTGGGGGGCATTTCGAGGCTGGATAAAACGCGGCGGCGCTGGTCTTCCGGCAGGTCGACCGCAGAAATTTCACCTAAAAGCATGATCGGCAGGAACTCATCCCACCCGGCCAGGGTCTTAAGCAGGCTGGAAACACCGCCAGCGATGCTGACAGTACCTACCAGCACGCAGAGCACTTCGCGACTGGACGACAAACAGCTGACAGCCTGCTCCCACTCAAGGCTGGAGCTGGCCAAATTTTCTTCACCCAGAAAATTCAGAATCACCGCTAAATCGCGGCGGCGGACGCTATCGTCATCGATCAGCAGAATTTTGGTTTCACGCCACATGCAATAGCAACTTCCCTAGTCAACTCAATGCCCCGAAACGCAGGGCATATTTAGTCGCCCCAACCTGTTGGATATCTAAGACGACTGAAAAAAGAATACAGCACTAGTTAAGTCAAAAGACATACATAGTCAAATTTATGGCGCGCATGTGTCAATTAACCACATATTCCTTATGCCTTAACGGAACAGATGGTAAACCTTTGATGCGCTTTTTGCTTGATTGATCTGTGACATTTGCTCGACCAGCAGTTGGCGCTCGTCGGTGGCCGCCTCCAGCAGCATGCGATAGACCACCAGCAACCCTTCCAGATTCTCGCGCAACACCGCCTCATCCACAGGCGCCTCATCCAGCACACTCTCGACACTCACCCGGCAGGCTGAATCCAGCTGGCCGATGGCATCCCAGTTGCGTTCAGCCAGGGCATCGATCAGTGCTTCACGGGTTTCTTGAATTCGTTGCAGTTGGCTCATGACGCACTCCTCGGGCCTTCAATTTTATTGTGGTGCAATCTCGTCCCAACCACTTTTGACCGTGATCAGCAGGCGGGCCACTTCGTCGATGATTTCGGGATCGTTCTGCGCATTGGCCTGGGTCAAACGGATGGTCATGTACTCGTACAGGCTGTCCTGGCGCTGGAAGGCGACCTTGTCTTCAGCCTTTGATTCATCCATGCCCTGGCGCAAGCCAGTGATGATGTCGATAGCCTTGGTGATCAACACCACCTTCTGCGGGATATCACCACGGCTCATCGCGCCCTTGGCCTGGGCCATGCGATCCAGACCGCCTTCCATCAGCATTTGAATCAGGCGGTGGGGGCTGGCCTCAGAGATCTGGGCGTGGGAATTGACCTTCTGATACTGACGAAGGGCGCGCATCGGGTTCATGTTGCTACCTCATTACGGTGACAGGCAAAAATGGCCAGGACTTGATCTTTATGTCGACTGTCACGGCTAAAACTTTAGTGATCCGGCTGCGGGAAATCAGCTGGATTTAGGGTTATTCAGCGAGTTCAGAGTGGTCATGATGCTGGAGCTGCTGGCGTTGATCTGGGCGATAAGGGTGTCCATTGCGGTGTACTTGGACGTCAGGGAAGTCTTCATGCTCTCCATCCGTCGATCCAGATCCGCCTGCTGCGTTGTCAGATCCGTCAGCTTGGTATTCAAGTCAGTGACTCGACTCGCCAGCAGCCCGGTGGTACCGACATAGCTGTCTGTGGCCTTTGTCATACGCGCAACCAGACCGGTGTCACCGGTAAACACCTTGCTGATTTCCAGCGCACCGTTGGGGGTTGCCACTGCGGCATCCCACTTCTTGTCATCCAGGGTCAGAAGCCCGGTTTTCTGATCGGTACTGATACCCATCTGGGACAGACTGCCCATGCTCGACGAACTGCTGTTCTGCAGCAGCTCGTTACGAATACCGTTAACCAGTTGCCGCATCGAGGCATCACCGGTAAGGGCGCCCGAGGTGGTGGTTGCGGCATCACCGGTGGCGGTGACTTTGGTTTGCGTGTTGATACTGGTCAGCAGCGCGTTGTAAGCACTGACAAAGGACTGGACCGAGGTTTTCAGGGTTGCCGTATTGGAGGCCACGGTAATGGTCGACGCCTTGGTATCAATCAACTCCAGCGTCACGCCGCTGATGGCCGAAGTGATCTTGTTGCTCGAGGACTCCATGGCGATGCCATCAATGGTGTAAATGGCATTCTCTGGAGCTTTACCGGCGTCATAGCCGGTCGACAACTCTGAGTCACCACTGATGGTGATGTCAGTACCCTTGCCCGTGGTTTGCGAACCGATGACCAGGCGCGACCCGTTGGCATCGGTCAAAACGTTGGCACTGATGCCCTTGGATTGCAGCTGGGTGTTAATCGCTTCACGGGTTTGCTGCAGGGTAGCGCCAGCCGGGACCGATACATTGTAATCATTGCCGGACTGCGAAATGGTAAGGGTCGTGGGCTCGGTACCCGAGTTGACCACTGACGAGGTCCCCCCCTCAAATACCTTGCTGGTAACTTTCGAGGCGGTCGCCAGCTTGGTCACATCCAGCGCGTAGGTACCGCTGGAGGCCTTGTCATCAATGGTGACCTTGGAAATTTTTTCGTCTGACGAGGTAGCCGCCAGGCCGTTGAAGCTGGAGACACTATTGAGTTTGGCAATGGCTGCGCGATAGGTTTCAAGCGCGCCTTTTACCGTGCCCACAGCGGACAACTGAATCGTGGTGTCTTTTTGTTGCGCAGTAATCTGGGTTTGCTTGGGCGCTTTTTCAGCATCCACCAACGCTTTAACAATACCGATGGTATCGAAACCCGAACCAACACCCGTAATCGTAGAACTTGCCATCTGTATTCTCCTTATCCGGGCTGCCGCTTTATGGGCTTACGCTTTTTTGACGAGCAAGGCCGAGGAAGCAGACAGCATCACAATTCATGCCACCTTCAGGCTTTGCCCTGAAAAAGCAGGCTGTGGGGATCAGCCAGGTTTTGCGCCAGCTTGAGGGCCATCTCTGAAGGTAACTGGCGAATCACCTCTCCGCTGTCGGAGGCAATCACCTTGACCACCATCACGCCGGTGGTGTCATCAATCGAAAAGTCCAGCTTGCGCTGGTTCGACTGTGCGAATGCTTGTATGTCACTAACAGCCTTTTCCAGCTCCGCACGCTCAGGCGGCTTGCCTGTCACCGGGGTAGAAACCGCTCCTGCCTGAGTGGTTGCGACCGGTGCCGGCGCGGGGTTCGGCACCGCTGCAGGGCTCGGGTAAGCGGTGTTCAGCTTGATGCTCATGTCCATGCCATCACCTCAAAACTGAAAAAAACGAAAGGGCACGTAAACGCGCCCTTCCGTTGTCAACCGAGGGCTGAAATTACTGAAGCAGTTTCATCACAGCGGACGGCAGCTGGTTCGCCTGGGACAGGATCGCGGTAGCGGCCTGTTGCAGGGTTTGTTGCTTGGTCAGCTCTGCGGCTTCGGATGCGAAGTCGGTGTCCTGAACGCGACCACGGGCAGCAGTCGAGTTCTCGGAGATGCTTTGCAGGTTGGACACAGTGCTGTCGAAACGGTTTTGCACGGCACCCAGCTCGGAACGCTGAGTATCGATCTGCTGGATTGCGCCAGTCAGGGCCTGGATCGATTGTTGAGCGCCTTCGGCGGACAAAATGCTCAGGCTGGCTACGCTGGTTTCAACAGTGTTGGAACTTGTGGTTTTCGCAGTCAGACCCAGGGAGTCCAAGCCAGTACCGGCGCTACCGTCACCAACAGTGATGTCCTTGGTGGAGAACAGCTTCAGCGTGTTATCAGCATTTTTGCTGGCGGTTACGCCGGTGCTTGCACTGTTGATCGAAGAAACGATGGAGTCCATCGAGTCGCCCTTTTTGAACTTCACTTCAACGCCGTTCATGGTGACTGAAGTATCAGCTGTCAGCTTAGCCTCGGTCTTGCCTGCGGCCAGACCCAACTGCGCCAAAGCACCTTTACCTTCAGGCGTATCTGCCTGGTCGGTCAGGCTCACAGCCTTGCCGTCCTGGGAGGTCAACACCAAACGACCATCCTGAGCGCTTGCCGTGACACCCGTTTTACCGGCGGCAGTCGTCTGAGCATTGATTGTCTCAATGACTCCGCCAGTGCCTTCTAGCTTCATGCCGGCAGTCAGCGAAATTTTCGTACCGTTAACATTGATATCAGCGTCTTTGGCCAACCCGGTAACAGGTGTACCAGCAGCTGAAGCAGTAGCTGCAGTTGCGAAGTTGCCGGCAATACTGCTGGACACAGTAAATGCTGCAGTGGAGCTCAGCTCCAGCTTGCCCGCATTTTCTTTTGCAGTAATGCCCGTGGTACCTGACGACAGGTTGATTTTATCGGCAGCTTTCGCAGCGGTATCTTCTGCAGAAGTCAGCGTTACGCTACCTGTGCTCGCACCACCAAATGTGAGGACCTGATCAGCGGTTGGCGTAGCATAGGCCGCAGCAGTGGCAAGTGTGTTCGGGGTTGTTGTACCGCTCAGATCGATCGCGCCACCAGTAACCTTGGCAGCCAGTTGCGTGATCCCGCCAGTAGCATTCGCCTCACCGAAAGAACCTTTCAAACCGGTAGCACTGATATCGGTCATGCCGAACGAGATGGTCTGGTTGGCATCGGCACCGACCTGGAAGGACTGGTTCTGGAACGAGCCGTCCAGCAGGTTACGGCCACCGAAGGTGGTGGTCGACGAAATACGGGTCAGCTCACCGACTTTGGCGGTGAATTCTTGCTGCAGGGATGCACGGTCATCAGCGCTTTTATCACCGTTCGCGGACTGCAGGGCCAGTTCACGCAGACGTTGCAGAATGTTGGTCGATTCTTGCATCGCGCCTTCAGCTGTCTGGGCAATCGACGAGCCGTTGTTGGCGTTGGCGATGGCGACAGTCATGCCTTTAACCTGGGAGGTCAGACGGTTGGCGATCTGCATGCCGGCAGCGTCATCTTTGGCGCTGTTGATTTTCAGGCCGGAAGACAGACGGGTCATCGAGGTGCTCAACGAGTCGCCGGCTTTGTTCAGGTTCTTCTGAACGGTCTGGGACGTGACGTTAGTGTTTACTGATAAAGCCATGACGAAATCCTCATTGGATGAATACTGCGGCTTCCGGCCCTGGCAACCGCCGGGTGTGGCCTAGAGAACCTTCGTAATAGTTATCGTCGTGAATGCAGGTTGCTTGAGGGGTTTTTTAATTTTTTTTACTGGCAGGGGGCCAGCCCTTGTGTTTCAAGGGGTTACACAGCCCCGGAGCTGATCTGTTTGCCTGTAGGAGCTGGCTTGCCAGCTCCTACAGTGGGGACGCCACAACGCAAAACGCCCATGGCTTCTGGCCATGGGCGTTTTGTGGTTCAAGCCTCAGCTCAAGGGCGATAGATGATCGCCGAGCCCCATGACAGGCCTACGCCGAAGCCGCTCAGGGCCACGCGCTTCCAGTCAGGGGTGTCCATCACGTGCTTTTCCAGCAGCAACGGAATGCTCGAGGACACGGTGTTGCCGGTCTCGACCATGTCCTTGATGAACTTCTCCGGCTCGCCTTCGAAGCGCCGAGCAACCGCATCAACGATCGCCGCGCTGCCCTGGTGGATGCAGAAGGCGTCGATGTCCTGGGAGGTCAGTTGCGACTCGTCCATCAACTCGTGCAAGTGTGCAGGCACTTTAAGCAACGCGAAGTTGAATACCTGGCGGCCATTCATAAAGAACACGCCGTCGCTGACTTTCAAATGCGGGGCACCCGAACCGTCGGTGCCGAACTTGGCCTTGCCCAGCTGCCAGGGTGCGTCTTCGCCCATCCAGGTGGCGGTAGCGGCGTCGCCGAAGAGCATGGTGGTGTTGCGGTCTTCGGGGTCGACGATTTTCGAATACGGGTCGGCGGTGATCAGCAGGCCGTTTTTCAGGCCCGTGGCTTCCATGAAGCCTTTCATCGCGTAGATGCCGTAGACATAGCCCGAGCACCCCAGGGAAATATCAAAGGCGGCCACGTGGGTCGGCAGGCCCAGCTTGTCCTGGACGATGGCAGCGGTGTGGGGCAAACCTTCTGCGTCACCGTTTTGGGTCACGACGATCAGCGCGTCGATGGATTCGCGCTTGAGCTGCGGATTGTTGGCAAACAGTGCGTTGACGGCCTCGACACACAGGTCCGAGGTTTCCTGGTCAGCATCTTTGCGCGGCAGAAACGCCGAGCCAATCTTGCCCAGAATGAAGTCTTCGTCCTTGGAGAACTTCGCGCCCTGGGCATAGTTGTCTACACCGTTTGCAGGCACGTAACTGGCGATGCTTTTAATGCCAATCATTGTGGCTTCCCAATACTAATAGCTGGAGATCACCCGCTCGAACAATCAAGGGGCGCTGACAATAAAAGGGCTTAGTCGCGCAAAAAGCGGCGAATATGGGTGCATGAAAATAGACAAAACAGCCTGGAAAAGGCCCGGCACCCGCCCGTACGTTTCACACGATACAGTGAAGATGCGCGTTATGACTCATAGGTCACTCGATTTGGTGCGGTTTTTTACAAAACGTTTCGGGTAAACCGAGGATCAAGTGGGAGTCGTCTTGCCGGCGATAGCATCACCCTGCCCCTTCAGACAGGCCGGTTTTGCCGGTATCGCTGGCAAGCCAGCTCCCACAGGTATGCTGCAAATTCTGCATTACAGCTGATTGAACAGGCTCAGCTGGGAGATCTTGACGAAGGCCAGTTGCGAGGCTTCAAGCATGGCTTTCTGGAATGCCAGGTCGATCGAAGCACCGGCCATGTCTGTGTTGCCAATGGCGGCAGTGGTGGAATCGTTGGCCAGGCCCATGCTGATGTTTTCGTCGGTCTGGATATCCACCGCCTTCAAGCGCGCACCAATCGAACCCCGGGCACTGTCGACCCCGGCACTGGCGTTTTTCAGATTGCCTATGGCCGAGTTGATGGCGTCTTTCTGGATCTGCTGGGCCGCCGGATCTTTGTCGCTGGGGATCACCAGCGCTTTACGCAGCTGGCTGATGGTGTCCAGCGCACTTTGACTCTGGTGGTTGTTGCTGTTGACCACAAACTGGTCGCCAGCCGCGCGCGCGCCGGTGAAATCGAAGGTAACCCCCATGGCGCTGAGCGTGTCGCCGGTCATGCTGCCGGTGGCAATCGACTTGCTGCTGGCAGTCACTGGCTGGGCGTAGATTTCGTATTCGGTGTCACTGGTGAATTTGATCACCGCACCATTGCCCGGAAAGCTGTCGCTGTAGGCCTTGGCATCCGCCACGCCAGTCCCGGTGATCTGTGCCGTCGAGGTATTGCTCGGGGTACGGGAGGTGTTGAAGGTGTCGGGTTTGGCCTCGAGGGTGAAAGAGTGCCCCGCCACCGCCGCATCCTGATCGGCTGCCGGGATGTCCTTGAGATTCAGGTTGATGTCGAACGATGCGCCGCGCAGGCTGATGCTGTGAGCACCCTCCTTGGTGGAATCGAAGACACCATTGCCTGGCACTTCAGAGGTCACGTCCTTGCCCTGGGCGTCAGTCAGCTTGTACTGGGTGCTGCTGGTGAATTCCAGGGTGTAGGGCTGACCCTCGGCAAAGCCTTTATTGAACACCGGGCTTGAGGTGATCAAACCGGCGGACAGCGAAACCTTGCCATTGTCCGGGATAACCGCACCGGTTGCGTCTACCACCGGCAGTGCAGTGACCTGTGTACGCCCGGTATTGACCGAGTTTTCCATAAAGCTTTTGGCCGTGTCGCTGCCGGCCAGGCTCAGGGTGTCCGAGACCTTGAGATTGAGCTGGGTATCGTCGCCCTGATAGCTGTAAGTGCCATCGTTGTTGCGGGTATAGGGCGGCGTATCGGTCTTGGAGCCCGAGAACATATAGTTGCCCGCGGCATCCTTGCTGTTGAGCAGGCTGAACACCTGGTCTTCGATACTCCCCAGTTCGCTGGCAATCGTCGCGCGATCGGCATCGCTTTTCCCGCTGCCAGCCCCCAGAGCCAGCTCACTGGCCTTTTGCAGGGCGGTGTTGATGCTGTCGAGGATGGTTTCCTGACTGCCCAGCGACGCCTTGATACCGTTCATGTTGGTGGTGTACTGACCCAACATGTCTTTTTGCTGCTGCAATTGCAGCAGGCGCGCGGCACCCACCGGATCATCGCCAGCGGTCTGAATGCGCACGCCGGAGTCGATCTGGCTCTGGGTCTTGATCACCGACGAGAAGTTGTTCTGGTAGGTGGCACTGGTCGACTCAAAAAACTGGGAAGTAGAGATACGCATCGTCGAGGACTCCCTTAAAGACTGTTGATCAGCGTGCTGAAGGTTTCTTGCGCCGCTTTGATGATCTGCGACGATGCGGTGTAGTACTGCTGAAACTTGACCAGGTTGGAGGCCTCTTCATCCAGGTTGACCTGGGACACCGAGCTGCGGGTCTGCGTGGCATACGCCAGCGCTGCGGTGTTGGCCGTGCCGTCGACGGCGGCCTGACTGGCCTGGCCACCGACTTTCGCCACCAGCTGGCTGTAGGAAGAACCCATGCTGACGCCGCCGGTGCCGTCCTTGCCGACGCCGACCGTGGCTTTGGTTTGCAGGCCCAGCAACAGGTTGGCGTTGGTGTTGTCCGCCTTGCCGTCTTTGTTGAACTTGATGTCGAAGCTGTCGCCCTTGGCCGGCGACCCGCTGATGGTGGTGTCAAAGCCAATGGTTTTCGGCGTGCCGTCGGCGTTTGTGACCGGCAAGCCCGCAGCGTCCAGCACCGGCAGGTTGATCGTGACCTTGTTGTCCTGGCCCGGCACTAGGGTGCCTTTACCGATTTCCTCGCCTTTTTCGTTCAGCACGCGGTAGCCCTGGGCGCCGTTTGCAGCTTCGTCAAAAGCAATCCGTACCGGCATTGCGCCTTCAATCTGCGACTGCGCCAGGCCGAGGTCGGCACCCGCGTAAATATCCAGCGCCGAGGACAAGCTCGGCGTGCTCAAGGCCCCTGTACCGCTGTTGGAGCCGCCCTTGCCTGCCACCAAAGGGCCGGCGAACGCCAATTTACTGGCATCGCTCATCTGTACGCCGATGTTGCTGGCGCCGTTGCGGGTCGGGCTGACCTTGAATTGATCACCTTTGCTCAACGCACCACCGTTAAGGTCCATGGTGAAGCCGTCGATGACCGCAGCAGGCTTTTGATCCAGATTGAAGGCCCCCATGCTGGTGCCGTCCGAGCGTCTGACCGTGTAGTCCTTGTCGCTGGTGAACGTCACCTGATAGTCGTAGGCAGTCAATGCGCCACTGTCGGTGATGCTGACGTTCAGGTTGCCCGAACCCGGGCTGTTACCGGTCGCGGCAAGGCTGCGCTGGCTGATGGCCTGCGCGCTGTTGATGCTGTTGAACATCGACGAGCCAAACTCGCCATTGGCATCCAGGCCCTGCCCCAACTGCTTGTTGATCGCGTCGGCGACCACAATCGCAGTGCGCCCCAGATCGTTCATGGCCGGTGCCAGCACGTCATCGCGATAGCGCAACAGGCCGCCGATCTTGCCGCCGGAGATGACCGAGGTCACGTCGGAGCTGGACTGCGCGTAGTTGATCTGAATGCTGAACTGGCTTTTATCGACCTTGCCCGGCACCGCCGACAGGGTATTGGAGGTATTGCCCTGCACCAGCGCCTGCCCCGTCCCCAGGGTCACGTCATAGACGTTGTCGTGTTCCTGGACCGTTACACCGACCAGTTCATTCAGGGTACGCACGGCCTCGTTGCGGGCATCCAGCAAGTTGTTCGGCGTATTGCCGGCGGTGGTGGCCTGGGCGATCTGCTTGTTCAGCGAGGCAATGGTGGCCGTGTGCTGGTTGACCATCGAGGTCAGGGTGTCCAGCTGGCTGTTGATGCCTTCGTTTTGCTGGTTGAGCTGGGTCGAGATCGAGTTGAAGCGGTTGCTCAAGGCTTGTGCATTGGTCAGCAGCAACTGGCGGGCGGACGCGTCGCCGGGGGCGCCGGCCGCCGTTTGCAAGGACGAGAAGAAGCTGTTGAGTACGGCCGAGACACCGGTACTTTTATCTGACAGCAGCTTGTCCACCGAACCTATCTGGTCGAGGTAAGCCTGGGCATCGCCGTTCAACGAAGTGGTGGTTTGCAACTGCGCATCGAGGTAGGAGTTGTACACCCGGCGTACGTCAGCCAGGGTGGTGCCGGTGCCGATAAACACCCCGCCCACTTGCTGCGAGCCGGCACTGCCCTGCACGATCTGCTGGCGCGAGTAGCCCGAGGTGTTGGCGTTGGCAATGTTATTGCCGACCGTGGCCAAAGCCCCCTGGCTGGCGTTCAGCCCCGACATCCCGATGTTGATCAAACTCGCCATGGTTCAAACCTTATAAATGCGTGAAAGAACCCGTCGAGACGTAGCTCTGGTAGGTCTTCATTTGCTTGGCAATCTGCGAAATCTTGCTCGCGTACTCAGGGTCGGTTGCATAACCGGCCTTCTGCAACTCGCGAACAAACTGCTCTGGTTTATCGGCTGCGTTCAGCACTTCTTTATAACGATTGTTGCTTTGCAACAGCGTGACCAAATCGTGGAAGCTGTCCTGATAGGAGTCGTAGGAACGGAAGTCCGCCGTCTCCTTGACCATCTGCCCGCCCTTGAACTCGCTGGTAATTGCCCGAGCCTGCGGCCCCTGCCAACTGCCAGTGGCCTTGATGCCGAACAGGTTGTGACTGCTGCTGCCGTCCTGCTGGCGCATCACCGACTTGCCCCAGCCGGTTTCCAGTGCCGCTTGCGCCACCAGATACAGCGGATCGACACCGATACGGTCGGCGGCCTGCTGCGCCATCGGCAACATAGTGGCCACAAAGGCGTCCGGCGACTCGAATGCCTGTTTGGCCGGAGCCAATGGCGGTTGCGCCACGGCACGCCCGTAAATCTGCATCCGCCCTTGCACACCGCCGGCGCTGAGCATGGGGTGACGGCTGCCTTTGATCACCGCATCCAGCGACGGGCTGGTGCGCCCGGGCACCGTACCGGTATTGAGGGTTGAGTGGGCCGCATCGGCCGAAGGCACGATCCCGGCCAGCAAGCGATCGGTCAGCTTGCTCGGCAAGGCCAGACGACGCTGATTGAGCATCGCCACATCGTTTGTATGGCCGCTTTCCACGGCGCTGGTGGCCACCCGCGAAGCCCACAGCGGACGCTGGCCGCTGGAGCGCACAAACGGGCTGTCGATCGCAGGGGCGACCGGGGCAGGTGTTTTCACCTCAGGGTTCAAGGCAACCGTGGCGGCCTCCCCCGGCACTGCGGACTTGTTCTTCGACATCTGGCGCATCAGCACATCGGCCAGACCGATACCGCCACCCTGACGGGACAAGGTCACCGACAGTTGCTGGTCGTACATCTCCTGATACTGCTTGGCCGCCGGGGTGTTGAGCGGGTTGTCCTTGCCCAGCACTTCGTTCGCCGAGCGCATGGACTTGAGCATCTCGTTGAGGAACAGCGACTCGAATTCCTGCGCCACCTTGCGCATGTTGCTGTCGCTTTCGCGGTCGCCGACCTTCAGCTTGTTCAGACGATTGAGGTCGGTAAAGGCGCCCGAATCGCTGCCACTGACCGCACCGCTCTTACGCATATCCATGATGACGGCCTCAGATCACTATCAGGTCGGCTTGCAGGGCGCCGGCCTGTTTCAACGCTTCGAGAATCGCCATCAAGTCCCCAGGCGCCGCGCCAACCTGATTCACCGCCCGGACAATTTCGTCCAGCGTGGTGCCCGGGCCAAATTTGAACATCGGCTTGGCTTCCTGCTGTGCATTGAGCCGCGAACGCGGCACGACAGCGGTCTGGCCGTTGGACAACGGGCCCGGCTGGCTGACGATCGGGTCTTCGGTGATGGTGACGGTCAGGCTGCCGTGGGTCACGGCCGCAGGCGAAACCTTGACGTTCTGGCCGATCACTATGGTGCCGGTGCGCGAGTTGATGATGACTTTGGCCACTGCCTGCCCCGGATCGACTTCGAGGTTTTCCAGGATCGACAGGTAGTCGACCCGCTGGCTCGGGTCCAGTGGCGCAGTGACACGCACCGAGCCGCCATCAATCGCCTGGGCGACACCGGGGCCGAGCAAGTCGTTGATCTTGTCGACCACGCGCTTGGCCGTGGTGAAGTCCGAACGGTTGAGGTTCAGGGTCAGGCTGTTGCCCTGGTTGAAACCGCTCGGCACCGCACGCTCTACCGAAGCTCCGCCGGGAATGCGCCCGGCCGAAGGCACGTTGACGGTGATTTTCGAACCGTCGCGACCTTCGGCATCAAAACCGCCCACCACCAGATTGCCCTGGGCGACCGCATAGACATTGCCATCGATACCCTTGAGCGGTGTGAGCAACAGCGTGCCGCCGCGCAGGCTTTTGGAGTTGCCGATGGAGGAAACGGTGATATCGATCACCTGCCCCGGCTTGGCGAACGCCGGTAAATCGGCACTGATGGACACCGCGGCGACGTTTTTCAGCTGCACGTTACCCGAGCCAGGCGGCACCTTGATCCCGAACTGCGAGAGCATATTGTTGAACGTCTGCAGGGTGAACGGGGTTTGTGTGGTCTGGTCGCCCGTACCGTTAAGTCCGACCACCAGGCCATAACCAATCAATTGGTTGGAGCGCACGCCAGAAATGCTGGCGATGTCCTTCAACCGCTCGGCGTGAACGCCCAGGGCGGTCGACATCAGCAGTACGGCTGCCAGCAAGTGCTTGAGATGGGCGGTCATCACTAAATGGACTCTTTATTAGAAAGGAAACAGCGGGCTAAGGAAGAAGCGGTCAAACCAGCCCGGCTGACTGGCATCGGCAAACGAGCCGGTGCCCGAGTAGGTAATGCGCGCATCAGCCACCCGGGTCGAGGACACGGTGTTATCGGTGCTGATGTCATCGGCGCGGACCAGGCCGGCAATCCGTACCAGTTCGTCACCGGTGTTCAGCGTCATCCATTTCTCGCCACGTACCGCGATGATGCCGTTGGGCAATACATCGGCCACGGTCACGGTGATCGAGCCGGTGAGGCTGTTGCCCTGCCCGGCCTTGCTGTCACCCTTGGTCGCGCGGCTGCCGCTGTAGCCGGCATCGAGGCTCAGATCGCCACCGCCCAGCGGGTTGTTGGTGGTCAGGCCGCCGCCAAACAACGAGGTCAGGCCGATGCTGGTATTGCTGTTTTTACCGATCGCCGAGTTGGCGTTTTTGCTCGCCTGAGTTTTTTCGTTCAGGGTGATGGTGATGATGTCACCAATGCGAAACGCCTTGCGGTCGCTGTACAGGTTCTGTTCAAAGCCAGCCTGGTAAATCGAGCCGTTATTGGCCGCTGCCGGCAGCGGTGTACGCGGCAGGACAGGTGCGTAATAGGGGTCGTTGGGCCGTGGTGGCGGGCTGACGCACCCCGCCAGAAAGGTGACGCCGGCCAAGGCCAGAACAGAACAAAAAGGTTTCATGACGGCTCCTGCGTACTTACAGATTTTGCGTGACAAACGACAGCATCTGGTCGGCGGTGGAAATCACTTTGGAGTTCATCTCGTAAGCGCGCTGGGTGGTGATCATGTTGACCATTTCTTCCACGGTGCTGACGTTCGAGGTTTCCAGGGTGCTTTGCATCGTGGTGCCAAAACCGTTGAGGCCCGGGGTACCGATCTGCGGTGCGCCGCTGGACGCGGTTTCCAGGAACAGGTTGCCGCCCTGGGACTGCAAACCGGCCGGGTTGATGAAGTCGGCGGTCTGCACGTTACCTATCACTTGTGCGGCCGGGTTGCCGGCAATCGTTACTGACACGGTGCCATCCTGCCCGACCGTAAAAGTCTGGGCATCGGCCGGCACCACAATTGCCGGTTCCAGGGCAAAACCGCTGGCGGTGACGATCTGGCCGTTGGAATCCAGGTGAAAGGTACCGTCGCGGCTGTAGGCCGTGGTGCCGTCCGGCTGCATGATCTGGAAAAAGCCGCGGCCATTGATCGCCATGTCCAGCGGCTGGTCGGTGGTTTGCAAGCTGCCGGCCGAGAAGTTCTTTTGCGTGCCGACAATGCGCACCCCGGTGCCGACCTGCAGGCCCGACGGCAGTTCGCTGTCCTGGGTCGACTGGGCGCCGGGCTGGCGTTTGATCTGGTACAGCAAGTCCTGAAACTCGGCACGATCACGCTTGAAACCGGTGGTCGAGACGTTGGCCAGGTTGTTGGAAATGGTGGTCAGGTTGGTGTCTTGTGCAGCCAAACCTGTTTTTGCAACCCACAGTGCCGGAAGCATGGTGCTCTCCTCGCGCGCCGGTCAGGGCGACACGTTTAAGTAATAGGCCGAGTTAGCTCATCGCCAGGACGCGAGTCATGGCCTGGTCGTCTTCTTTGGCGGTGTTCATCATTTTGATATGCAGTTCGAACTGCTTGGACAGCGCCAGCACCGAGGTCATCTCGTCGACGGCATTGACGTTGCTCGCCTCCAGAAACCCCGAGACCACGCGCACGTTGGCGTCGGCCTGGGCCGGCTGGCCGTCGTTGGTGTGGATCATGCCGTCCAGCCCCTTGCTCATGGTTTTCAGGTCCGGCTGAACCAGCTTGATGCGGTCCACTTGCGCCATCACCCGCGGGCCTTCGCCCATGGCGCGGATGGAGATGGTGCCGTCTTCACCGACTTCGATTTTTTGCTCGGGCGGCACGGCAATCGGCCCGCCGTTGCCCATCACCGGCATACCATTGCCAGCACGCAGAATGCCCAGGGCATCCACATTCATGCTCGCGGTACGCACATAGGCTTCACTGCCGTCGGGAGACTGCACGGCCATCCAGCCATCACCGGCCACGGCCACATCCAGATCGCGCCCGGTTTCAATCATGGCCCCGGGGGTGAAGTCAGTGGCCGGGCGCTCGGTCAAGGCAAAGGCACGTGCTGGAAAGCTGTCACCGAACACCGGCATCGAGCGGGCCTGTTCCAGGTCTCGCTGAAAGCCGTTGGTCGAGATGTTCGCCAGATTGTTGGCATGAGCCTTTTGCGCCAGTGCGTTCTGGCTGGCGCCGGTCATTGCCACATAAAGGTACTTGTCCACAGTCTTTCCTCTGTCTGACGGACGCTTGCCGCCCACCGCTGTACTGCAGAGCATCTAGCAATTTGCGCACCAACTTTTTTTTGACGGTGCCAATGGCCGCGCTGCGGGGCCTGAAGACGGGTCGGGGGGAGATGCAAGCACAGGTTGAAGACGTAAAAACGGCGCTATTGTGCCGGTAGCGGCAAGGCATGGCCTGTGCCATCGGACGCGGCAATCAAGAGCTCGCGCCTGCAGGGCGAGTGAAATACACACTCACCCTGCGGCAGCCGGCTTGCCGGCGATTGGGCCTAGGCCGGCTTGATAATGTCGTGCTCACGCAGCTTGTTGGCGATGGTGGTGTGGGAAACCCCCAGGCGCTTGCCCAGCAACCTGCTGCTTGGATATTCGGAATACAGCTGCTCCAGCACTGACTTCTCGAAACGTCCGACAATCTGTTCCAACCCGCCTTCCAGGGAAAACTCCCCCAACGGCTGGCGCACGCCGTAGTCCGGCAGGCGGATATGCTCGGCCTTGACCATGCCGCCATCGCACAACGAAACCGCCTGAAACAGCACGTTTTCCAGCTGCCGGACGTTACCCGGCCAGTGGTAGTGGCTCAACCGCGCCATGGCCGCAGGTGCCAGGCGCGGCAACGGGCAACCGATTTGCCGGCTGGCCTGATCCAGGAAATGCTCGACCAAAGGCTCCAGACCGTCCAGGCAATCACGCAACGGGGGGATATGCAGCGACAACACATTGAGCCGGTGATAAAGGTCCTGGCGGAACTCGCCCCGGGCACACAGCTCGGACAAGTCGACCTGGGTGGCGCACATCACCCGCACATCGAGGTACACCTCTTCATCACTGCCGACACGCCGAAAGCAGCCATCCTGCAAGAAACGCAGTAATTTGACCTGCAGGCGCGGGCTCATTTCCCCTACGCCATCGAGAAACAACGTACCGCCCGAGGTCAGTTCCAGCAGACCGAGCTTGCCTTCCGCCCGCGCGCCCTCAAAGGCCCCGGGGCCGTAACCGAACAATTCGGTTTCGGCCATCGATTCGGGCAGACCGGCACAGTTGAGTGCCATCAGCGGCGACTGTCCCCGCGGGCTGGCCAGGTGACAGGCACGGGCCAGCAGCTCCTTGCCGGTGCCGGTTTCACCTTCTATTAATAGAGGAGCGTCGAGGGGTGCCATGCGCCGGGCCTCGCGGACTACCGCAGCCATGACTTTCGAGCTTTGGAAGATGCTGTCGAAGCCACGCAGCTCCTGTTTGCGCACGTTGTAGATCTGCTCGCCCACCCGGTCCGCGCGATGCAGGGTCAGAACCGCCCCGGCCATGGCCTCGCTTTCATCGTGCTCCAGTTGCAACGGGGCGATGTCGGCCAGAAACACGTCGCCCTTGATCTTGACCCGCAGGCCGTTGATCCGCGACTTGTTGGCGCGTACCAGCTCGGGCAAGTCAAAGTCTTCGGCATAGCGCGACAGGGCAATCCCCGGAACTTCATCCACCCGGACCCCGAGCAACTGCGCGGCGGCACGGTTGGCCGCCACAATGCAGCCCCCCATGTCGATGGACAGCACCGGAAACTCCAGGGCCCCGAGCAAGGCGTTGAGTTCCATATGCCGACGCTCGCTGGGCATCAAACCCACCCGCTTGACCCCGAAGACCCCGGCAATGGTTTCAAACTTAGGACGCAGGGCCTGGAACTGCAGATTGATCAAGTTCGGACAGTACAAATAGATCGCGTTGCCCTGATCGCCACCGACCTCCCCGCGCTTGACGTTAATGCCGTAGGCAACCAGCAGGTTAAGAATGTCGCGAAGGATGCCAATCCGGTTTTGGCAGTGGACTTTGATACGCATGGGGCAGGCTCGGGAAAAATAGCGTGGCTGGGACAATAAACAAGGGTGGGAGCCGATAACCCGGCTGCCACAGGTGCAGAAATTTGAAAATCGGGCATTTCAGCGTCACGATTATTTGACAGTTTAGCCGTCACACACTCAAGAGTGACGGCCCAACCATACAAGCGTAACGAAAACTTTACGAATAAGCCGCATCATCCCAGTAATACTGGCTCAAGGCTAGGGGCATGACGCACTCAATTGGGGTATCACTAAGGCATCGCAACAACCCGAATAATAAAAACGATTTCATTGCGGAGAGCCCCATGAAGCAAACGAAATACGTCGCCCGCGAGCCGGATGCCAACGGCTTTATCGACTACACACCCGAAGAACACGGGGTGTGGAATACCTTGATTACCCGCCAGCTGAAACTGCTGGAAGGCCGCGCCTGCCCCGAATACATGGAAGGCATCGAAAAACTCGGCCTGCCCCACGATCGCATCCCGCAATTAAGCGAAATCAATCAGGTATTGGGCGCCACCACTGGCTGGCAAGTTGCCCGCGTTCCCGCGCTGATTCCGTTCCAGACCTTCTTTGAATTGCTCGCCAACAAGCAATTCCCGGTAGCGACCTTTATTCGCACCCCGGAAGAGCTGGATTACCTGCAAGAACCCGATATTTTCCACGAGATTTTTGGTCACTGCCCGCTGCTGACCAACCCCTGGTTCGCCGAATTCACCCACACCTACGGCAAACTCGGCCTGCAGGCATCCAAGGAGCAGCGCGTGTATCTGGCCCGCCTGTACTGGATGACCATCGAGTTCGGGCTGGTCGACACCCCGCAAGGCAAGCGCATTTACGGCGGCGGGATTCTCTCGTCACCCAAAGAAACGGTTTACAGCCTGTCGGCAGAGCCTGAACATCAGGCCTTCGACCCGCTGGAAGCCATGCGCACGCCGTATCGCATCGACATTCTGCAGCCGCTGTATTTTGTCCTGCCGGACTTGAAGCGGCTGTTTGATCTGGCCCACGAGGACATCATGGGCATGGTCGAAAAAGGCATGACCATGGGCCTGCACGCGCCCAAGTTCGCGCCCAAGCCGAAAGCGGCTTGACCGGTCTTTTTGAACATTTTTTTCCACAAGAAGAACAACTGACTTCAGGAATACACCATGAACACACTGAACCAAGCCCACTGCGAAGCCTGCCGCGCCGATGCTCCACAGGTCAGCGATGAAGAGTTGCCGATCCTGATCAAACAGATCCCGGACTGGAACATCGAAGTTCGCGACGGCGTCATGCAACTGGAAAAGGTTTTCCTGTTCAAAAACTTCAAGTTCGCCCTGGCCTTTACCAATGCCGTCGGTGAAATCTCCGAAGCTGAAGGCCATCACCCGGGCCTGCTCACCGAGTGGGGCAAAGTGACCGTGACCTGGTGGAGCCACTCGATCAAAGGCCTGCACCGCAACGACTTCATCATGGCCGCACGCACCGACGAAGTGGCGAAAACCGCTGAGGGTCGCAAGTAATGCACTTCGCAGCCATTGGACGGGTCCCTGGCGACCCGATTCTCGGGTTGATGGACGCTTACAACCAGGACCCCAACCCGAACAAGTTCGACCTGGGCGTGGGGGTCTATAAAGACGCCAATGGCCTGACGCCGATCTTGCAGTCGGTGAAGAAGGCGGAACAGCGCCTGGTGGATCAGCAGCAGACCAAAACCTATATCGGCGGCCACGGTGACAGCCGTTTTGGCCAATTGATCAGTGAGCTGGTGCTGGGTGCCGACTCCTCCTTGCTGGCAGCCAGCCGTGCCGGTGCAACCCAGACCCCAGGTGGCACCGGTGCCCTGCGCCTGAGCGCAGACTTTATCGCGCAGTGCCTGCCGGGCCGCGGAATCTGGCTGAGCGATCCGACCTGGCCGATTCACGAAACCATCTTCGCCGCCGCGGGCCTGAAAATCAGCCACTACCCCTATGTGGGCAGTGACAACACACTCGATGTTGGCGCCATGCTTGCCGCTCTTGAGCAGGCGCCCAAGGGCGACGTGGTGCTGCTGCACGCCTGCTGCCACAACCCGACCGGTTTTGACCTGTCCCGGGCTGACTGGCTGCAAGTGCTGGAGGTCGTGCGCCGCCGCGAACTGCTGCCACTGATCGACTTTGCCTATCAGGGCTTCGGCGACGGACTGGAAGAGGATGCATGGTCCACCCGCCTGTTCGCCCGGGAGCTGCCGGAAGTGCTGATCACCAGCTCCTGCTCGAAGAACTTCGGCCTGTATCGCGAACGGGTAGGTGCCTTGATCGTATGCGCCAACGACGCCGAAAAGCTGACTGACATCCGCAGCCAGCTGGCTTACCTGGCGCGTAATCTTTGGTCCAACCCGCCGGATCATGGCGCGGCCGTAGTCGCGACCATTCTCGGTGATTCCCAGCTCAAACAAGAGTGGGCCGGGGAAGTTGAGGCCATGCGCAGCCGTATCGCGCAGTTGCGCAGCGGGCTGGTTGAGGCGTTGACACCGTTCGGGCTGGCCGAGCACTTTGCCCATATCAACCAGCAACGCGGGATGTTCTCTTACACCGGCCTGACTGCCGGGCAAGTGCAGTTGCTGCGTGAAAAGCACAGCGTGTACATGGTCGGCTCCGGGCGGGCCAATATGGCCGGGGTCGATGGCACACGCCTGAGCCTGCTGGCCAAGGCCATCGCGCAGGTGTGTACCCGCTAGTCCCGCCACAACCTGCAGGAGCAAGCTCGCTCCTGCAGGCTCTGGTTGCGACAACGAAAACATGAAAAGTTCGACATAATCCCCGCCAGACCCAAGAAAAAGACAAATTGTCACACTCCCTCCTGTATCCTTAGCAAGCTACTTAAAACACACCTTGCGAGGAGCGCGACGATGCACGAAATCCCAAACCTCCCCTTCCCAAGCCTGCAAGAAGCTCAGCAGCCAATCCCGGAACACACCAGTGGCGAAAACCCCGCACTGGAAGAGGCCCCTGAAAGCCTCATGGCCGACAGCGAAGACTGACGGCTTCATCAGGCGGTGTGAAAAAGCATTGGTTTTTTCACAGCGCCTGACACAATCGCTTCACCCCCCTCCCAGGATTACAGCGTGACCGATACCTTCAGCGAAACCCAAGCCAGCGTTTTGATCGGCACCGCCGAGAAAATGATCGTCCTTTGGGAGCGCCTCACACCAGAGAAGCAAGCCACCTTGCTCAAACGTTTTGGCACCAAGGAAAACGCCCTGGCCGCCCTGATCGCGACACAACTGGTTGCGCCGCTATAATCAATCTGCACCCAACCGCACCCCGCAGGACCCCTACCCCATGCCTGAAACACAGCGTCCAATGGCGATCACGCTACAAGTGGTTTCCATCGTTCTGTTTACCTTTATCGGCTATATGAATATCGGCATTCCGCTGGCTGTATTGCCCGGATACGTACACAACCACCTGGGCTACGGCACAGTCATCGCCGGACTGGTGATCAGCGTGCAATATCTGGCCACGCTGCTGAGCCGTCCTTATGCCAGCCGCATCATCGATAATCGCGGCAGTAAACGCGCCGTCATGTATGGCCTGGCCGGCTGCGGCCTGAGCGGTGTATTGATGCTGGCATCCACGTGGACGGCGGCCATGCCGGCCCTGAGCCTGACCTGCCTGCTGATCGGCCGGCTGGTGCTGGGCAGTGCTGAAAGCCTGGTCGGCTCAGGGGCCATCGGCTGGGGCATTGGCCGGGTCGGCGCACAAAACACGGCCAAGGTGATTTCCTGGAATGGCATCGCCAGTTATGGCGCCATTGCCATAGGTGCACCGCTGGGCGTGCTGATGGTCAGCCATTGGGGTATGTGGAGCATGGGCGCGAGCATTATTGCCCTGGCCATAGTTGGCCTGCTGCTGGCCTGGCCGAAACGCGCCGCGCCCATTGTCAGCGGCGTGCGCCTGCCGTTCCTGCATGTCCTGGGCCGGGTACTGCCCCACGGCGCAGGCCTGGCGCTGGGTTCGATAGGATTCGGCACCATCGCCACCTTTATCACCCTGTACTACGCCACCAACCAGTGGGAAAACGCCGTACTGTGCCTGAGTCTGTTCGGGGCCAGCTTTATCGGCGCCCGACTGCTGTTCGGCAACCTGATCAACCGTATCGGCGGCTTTCGGGTGGCAATTGCCTGCTTGAGCGTCGAAACCCTGGGCCTATTGCTGCTGTGGCTGGCACCCAGCCCCGAGCTGGCACTGGCCGGCGCGGCACTCAGCGGTTTCGGCTTCTCGCTGGTATTCCCGGCACTGGGGGTTGAAGCCGTGAATCTGGTGCCAGCCTCCAGCCGCGGGGCGGCGGTGGGTGCTTACTCACTGTTTATTGACCTGTCACTGGGCATTACCGGGCCACTGGTCGGCGCTGTAGCCGCAGGCTTTGGCTTTGCCTCGATCTTTCTGTTCGCGGCAATGGCGGCGTTTGGCGGGCTGTTACTGAGTGTTTACTTGTACCGTCAGGCCAAGCGCTTAAGGCCTGCGTAAAGGTTGCAGCAGCTCAAGCGATAGAAGTGACGGGTTCAGAAATCCACCTTGCCCCGCCCGGCCTTGATGCTGCCACGCTTGGTCTTGGACTCCAGCCGCCGCTTTTTCGAGCCTAAGGTCGGCTTGGTCGGGCGGCGTTTTTTCTCGACCTTGGTGGCGCTGATGATCAATTCTGCCAAGCGCTCCAGGGCATCCGCCCGGTTCTGCTCCTGAGTGCGATATTGCTGTGCCTTGAGGATCAGCACGCCATCGCTGGTAATGCGGCTGTCACGCAGCGCCAGCAGCCGTTCTTTATAAAACGGCGGCAAGGACGAGTTGGCTATGTCGAAGCGCAAGTGCATCGCGCTTGAGACTTTATTGACGTTCTGCCCGCCTGCGCCTTGAGCACGAATGGCTGTCAGCTCGATCTCGTTATCGGGAATATGAACGTTGTTGGAAATCACCAGCATCAAAAATGGGTCCGTCTTCAGGGCTTGCAGGATACCCCACAAACCAAAAACCCGGCGCAATGGCCGGGTTTGGGTTTATCACTCAGCTTACTTGGCAGCCGGGCTGCAAGCTGCTGCCGATGCCTGCAGCGCGCGCTTGTTCTTGATCAGGTAACACAGCCACATGAAGGCTACCCACACCGGAATCGCATACACCGACACGCGAATGCCGGGGATCAGCAACATGATCACCAGAATGAACGCCACGAATGCCAGGCAGAGGTAGTTGCCGTATGGATACCACAGCGCCTTGAACAGCGGCGTTTGCGCGGTATTGTCCATGTGCTGGCGGAACTTGAAGTGCGAGAAGCTGATCATCGCCCAGTTGATCACCAGCGTGGCCACTACCAGCGACATCAGCAGTTCCAGCGCATCGTGGGGCATCAGGTAGTTGAGCAGAACCGCAATTACCGTCACCGCAGCCGAAGCCAGAATCGAGTTGACCGGCACGCCGCGCTTGTCGATTTTTGACAGCACTTTAGGTGCATCACCCTGCTGCGCCATACCCAGCAACATCCGGCTGTTGCAGTAGGTGCCGCTGTTGTACACCGACAATGCAGCGGTCAGGACCACGAAGTTGAGGATGTGTGCAGCGGTGTTGCTGCCCAGCATCGAGAACACCTGCACGAACGGGCTGCTGCTGTAGCTGTCGCCACCGGCATTCAGGGTTTCCAGCAACGAATCCCACGGGGTCAGGGACAACAGAACCACCAGAGCACCGATGTAGAAAATCAGGATGCGGTAGATCACCTGATTGATCGCCTTGGGGATTACGGTACGCGGTTTGTCGGCTTCTGCTGCGGTAAAGCCGAGCATTTCCAGGCCGCCGAAGGAGAACATGATAAAGGCCATGGCCATTACCAGACCGGTGATGCCATGGGGGAAGAACCCGCCGTGCTCCCACAGGTTGTTCACCGATGCCTGGGGGCCACCGCTGCCGCTGACCAGCAAATAGCTGCCCAGGGCGATCATGCCGACAATGGCCACCACCTTGATGATTGCGAACCAGAACTCGGCCTCGCCAAATACTTTGACGTTGGTCAGGTTGATCGCGTTGATCAGGACAAAGAAGGCTGCTGCCGAAGCCCAGGTCGGGATCTCGGGCCACCAGTAGTGCACGTATTTACCGACAGCTGTCAGCTCCGACATGCCCACCAGGATATACAGCACCCAGCAGTTCCAGCCCGACATGAAGCCGGCAAAGCCGCCCCAGTATTTATGGGCAAAGTGGCTGAAAGAGCCGGCTACCGGTTCTTCGACGATCATTTCGCCCAGCTGGCGCATGATCATAAAGGCAATAAAGCCGCAGATCGCATAACCCAGAATCATTGACGGGCCGGCCGATTTCAGTACCCCGGCAGAACCGAGAAACAGGCCGGTACCAATCGCGCCACCAAGGGCAATCAGCTGGATATGACGATTTTTCAGGCCGCGTTTAAGCTCGCCCGAATGCGAGGTTTGTCCACTCATTGAAAGGGTCCCACACAAGGTTTGATGTGATTCAGTGCGTTGTAACTTGAGCACCAGAGGCAGTGATCGAAAGGTCTACAACACAAATCAAACCCCAGCGCAGACGCCAGGAATCCAAGGTTGTTTCACGAGTCATGCGTCACCTGTTTGTTTTTATCTGTGACGGAATCGAACCCGCAACGCTTGTGGCATTGCGGAGTTAACAAGGCGGGTTAGCCTCGAAGTTTTGGCCCATCGGCATATCGTCGATGTGGCGCAAAATGCGCGGGTACGCAATTGGGTCACAGTTAAAACGCGGCGCATTGTACACCCGCACGTAGGCAAGATCCCATCACACCGCTGTTGGCAACACTAAACAAGCTGGTTTTTTGCCGGAAATGCGGCGAACGGTGCTTTTTACGGAAAATTTTCGTTACACCAAGCCATTTTCAGAAGTAATTCGCCCATAAGCCATTGATTTCGTAGCATTCACTTTACGACCCGTAACGAAATCTTTCCATTTTAAAACCATTATCTGCAGGAGCATCCTGCCTCGCGATTGCAAAAATCAAAAGATTGCTCGACAAGCTCGCTGCTGCAGCATCCGCGGTTAATTGCAGGCATAAAAAAACGCCACCCCCGAAGGGTTGGCGTTTTTTGTACCGCGTTACAGGTTAACGCTTATTGCGGCTTGCGACGACCGAAGCCCGGGCGCTGACCCGAACCTGCCGGTGCGCCACGGCGCTTGCCCGACGGTGCATCGTCGACCAGCTTGGGGCCCGAACGGGTTGGCTTGGGCGAACGCTTGTTCACTTCGCTCGGACGCTCTGCAACCGGCGCGCCGCGACCCGCAGGTACACGATCGGTACGACCGGCCGGCTTGCGGGCCGGACGGGCTGCTTCATCACGGGCCGGACGCGCCGGGCGCTCGCCTTCGATGTGCGGCTGGCGTGCTGGACGCGGAGCCAGTGGCGCACCTTCGGCCGGACGCAGGGTACGGGCAACGCGATCGGTACGGGCCACAGGGCGCGACGATTTACGCTGCATACGCTCAAGTTTGTCTTTGCTCTTGGCGTTCATCTGCGGCATGGCAACCGGCGTGAGGCCGACTTCAGCACTGAGGATATCAACCTCGAACTGGCTCATTTCGCGCCAGCGACCCATCGGCAGGTCGGAGTTGAGAAACACCGGACCGAAACGCACGCGCTTCAGGCGGCTGACCACCAGACCCTGGGATTCCCACAGACGACGCACTTCACGGTTACGACCTTCCATCACTACGCAGTGGTACCAATGGTTGAAGCCTTCGCCGCCCGGAGCCTGCTTGATGTCGGTGAAACGCGCCGGGCCGTCTTCCAGCACAACGCCGGCCTTGAGGCGCTCGATCATCTCGTCATCCACTTCGCCACGTACACGTACCGCGTATTCACGGTCCATCTCGTAGGAAGGGTGCATCAGGCGGTTAGCCAGCTCACCGTCGGTGGTGAACATCAGCAAGCCGGTGGTGTTGATGTCCAGTCGACCGATGTTGATCCAGCGGCCTTCTTTTGGACGCGGCAGTTTGTCAAACACGGTCGGACGGCCTTCAGGGTCGTCACGGGTGCAGATTTCGCCGTCGGGTTTGTTGTACATGATCACGCGGCGAACCGATTCGGCTGCCTCTTCACGCTTGATCACTTTGCCATCAATGGAAATGGCGTCATGCAGGTCTACGCGCAGACCCAGGGTTGCATCCTTGCCATTGACCTTGATCCGGCCCTGGCTGATCCAACTCTCTACGTCGCGACGCGAACCCACGCCAATACGGGCGAGAACTTTTTGCAGTTTTTCGCCTGCTGGGCCAATTTCCTGGCTGTCTTTAGGGTCTAGATCACTCATCTGGGCACCTCCCGGTGTGTCAACTCAGGCATATAGCTGAGGTGTTGAAAATGGGGTCTCTCAGCTCGAGCGAGCGTTTGAGGGTCGCGAATCATACGCTGATGTGGCGCATAACGCATCAAAGCCTAGTCATGAACTGCAAGACTTACTTCTTTTTCCGCCGACCGGTGGCGTCCAGGGCCAGCAATCGCAAGGCCGACTCGGCCAGCACGATGCGCTTGTCTTCCTTGTCGAGCTTCTTCCAGGCCCTGATTTCACGCTTGGTGCGACCGCAGCCGATACAGATATCGTCGTTGAACTTACAAATATCGATGCAGGGGTCTTTGGTTGAACTCATGCAAAGTCCTCGTGATTGGCCCTGCAAGAGCGAGCTTGCCTCGCGATCTTTTAAAAGCTCGAAAGATCGCGAGGCAAGCTCGCTCCTGCAGAGGGGGCGTCAGTCTTCCTGTTCGCGGCGTTCTTGTTCGATGGCTTCGGCCAAGGCCCGGGCCTCGAGCTCTTCCTCGCTCAGGGTTGACCGCGCTTCCAGTGCCGCCACGGCTGCGCGCAACCGTTCACGCGCCAACTCGGCAGCGCTAAGTCTTGGCTCTGGCTCTAGCTCTGGCTCTGGCTCCGGCTCCGGCTCCGGCTCCGGCTCCGGCTCCGGACTTGATTCAAACACTTCAACTGCAACCAGGGCTTCTTCGACAGGAGCGCCATCGCGAAGCAGGTCATCAAAGTCGGTTTTAAGACCCTCCTCCATGGTGTCCAGTTCCACCAGCAAGGTACGGAAGCTGGTCTCATCCTTGGGCTCTTCGGGCTCGGCACTTTCATCGGCCAGGGCCTGCAGGTGGGCCGGCACCGGGGCGTCATCGAAGTCGAGGATCGGGTCCGGTTCCAGCTCGCGCAACTCGGCCAGGGGCGGCAAGTCGTCGAGGTTGCGCAGGTTAAAGTGATCGAGAAAGCCTTTGGTGGTGGCGAACATGGCAGGTTTACCCGGCACGTCCCGGTAGCCCACTACACGGATCCATTCACGCTCAAGCAAGGTTTTGACGATATGGCTGTTAACCGCCACGCCACGCACATCTTCGATTTCGCCGCGGGTGATCGGCTGACGATAGGCAATCAGCGCCATGGTTTCGAGCATGGCCCGCGAATAGCGCTGCGGACGCTCTTCCCACAGGCGCCCGACCCAGGGTGAAAACTTCTCGCGTATCTGCAGGCGGTAGCCCGACGCTACTTCCTTGAGTTCAAAAGCCCGTCCGTCGCAGGACTTGCGCAACAATTCCAGGGCTTTTTTGAACACGGGCGGCTCGGGACGCTCACCCTCTTCAAACAGTTCAAACAACCGCTCAAGGCTTTGCGGTTTTCCCGAGGCCAACAAAAAGGCCTCGAGCAAGGGCGCCAGCTCGCGGGGTTCAGTCAAATTCATGGTTTCAGCTCTTTATTCGGCTCTCGCCCGCACATGGATTGCCGCAAAGGGTTCATTCTGTACCAACTCGACCAGCGACTCTTTGACCAGTTCAAGAATGGCCATAAAGGTTACAACCACACCCAGACGGCCCTCTTCGGCGGTGAAGAGTTCGACAAAGGGTACAAAGCCGCCGCCTTTGAGGCGTTCCAGCACATCGCTCATCCGCTCCCGGGTCGACAGGGCTTCGCGGCTGACCTGGTGATTTTCAAACATGTCAGTACGGCGCAAAACTTCGGCCATCGACATCAGCAACTCTTCCAGCGCTACATCGGGCACCAGCTTGCGCGCCCGGGCTTCGGGCGCATCGAGCCTGGGCACAATCACATCGCGCCCTACCCGGCTCAACCCATCCAGCCCCTCAGCCGCCGCCTTGAACCGCTCGTACTGCTGCAAACGACGGATCAATTCGGCCCGGGGATCGCCCTCGTCCTCCTCGATCTCGGCCGAGCGCGGCAGGAGCATGCGCGACTTGATCTCGGCCAGCATGGCAGCCATGACCAGGTATTCGGCAGCCAGCTCCAGGCGCACGGTTTTCATCAGCTCGACATAGCCCATGTACTGGCGGGTAATTTCCGCCACCGGGATATCGAGAATGTTGATGTTCTGCTTGCGGATCAGGTACAGCAGCAAGTCGAGAGGGCCTTCAAAGGCGTCGAGAAACACCTCCAGGGCATCCGGCGGAATGTACAGGTCCAGCGGCATTTCGATGACGGCCTGGCCATATACCATGGCAAACGGCAATTCCTGCTGGGCACCGGCCTGGGCATCAACGCCTTCTATGGTTTCGACGTCAGACATCAGGCCTCGACCATAAACGGCGTCGGATCGCCGCAACCCACGCGTACCACTTCAGGTTCGAGGTCGATCAGGCTGATCACGGTCGAGGCTTTATTGCCGCCGAATCCGCCATCGATGATCAGGTCGACCTGCTTCTCCAGGGCATCGCGAATTTCGTACGGATCTTCCATTGGCTCTTTTTCACCCGGCAGGATCAGGGTCACGCTCATTAGCGGCTCCCGCAGCTCCTCAAGCAGCGCCAGGGCAATCGGATGACTGGGCACCCGCACGCCAATAGTCCGGCGCTTGGGGTGCAGCAGCAGCCGCGGAACGTCACGGGTGGCGTTCAGAATAAAGGTGTAGGGCCCCGGTGTATGGGCCTTGAGCAGCCGAAACACACCGGTTTCAACCTTGGCAAACAAACCCAGTTGCGACAGATCGCAGCACATCAGGGTGAAGTTGTGTTTGTCGTCCAGATTACGCAGGCGCTTGATGCGCTCGATGGCGTGCTTGTCGCCCATCTGACAGCCCAGGGCATAGGATGAATCGGTGGGATAAATCACCACCCCGCCCTTTTTGATAATCTCAACGGCCTGTTTGATCAGCCGCGGTTGCGGGTTTTCCGGATGAATCTGGAAAAATTGGCTCACAGAGTTTCCCTGTTCAGACGTTGGCAGCGGGCTGGTCATATTTGAATCGACGCCAAAGTGGCGGCAAATCTTCGGGGATCGGGCGATATTCGCCGATCTCGGACCAACCTCCAGGGCCATGAAAATCACTGCCGGCACTGACCAGCAGACCGAACTCACGCGCCAGGATCGCCAGGCTGCCGACCTGCTCGGCCGGCTGATGCCCGTTGACCACTTCAATCGCGTGACCCCCGGCTTGAATATAGTCGCCAATCAGCCGGCGGCGCTTGCTGCGGGTGAAATCGTAATGCGAAGGATGCGCCAGGCTGACCCAGGCCCCGGCGGCGCGCAAGGTGGCGACCGTGTCTTCAAGGGTCGGCCAGTGCAGTTTGACGTCACCCAGCTTGCCGGCCCCCAGCCATTTGCGAAACGCCTCGGCGCGATCCTTGACGAAGCCGGCCTGAACCAGGAAATCGGCAAAGTGCGGGCGGGCCGGAGCATTGCCGCTGTCGCCCAGGGTCTGCTGTATGGCTCGCGCACCTTCAAGCGCTCCGGGCATGCCTTTGAGCTCAAGCTTGCGGCTGATCTCCTGCGCCCGAAGCCAGCGCCCATCGTGGAGCCTGGCTATGGCCTCAACCAGCGCCGGAGCATTGACATCGAAGCCGTAGCCCAGCACATGAATCGTCGCTCCACCCCAGGTGCACGACAATTCAACGCCATTGATCAACGTCATGTTCAACGCCAGCGCCGCTTCGCGGGCTTCGTCGAGACCTTCAAGTGTATCGTGATCGGTCAGGGCCAGGACTCGCACACCTTTCTCGAACGCACGCGCAACCAGTACCGCCGGCGCCAGGGCGCCATCAGAAGCTGTGCTATGGCAATGCAAGTCAATTTCCACGGGAATTTAATAACCTCTAGCTGACGCTTTCGCTGTCATTGATGTTTGTTATTATGCCGCCACATCCTGCTTCTGGCTGCCACTGTGAAACAATTCATCGACTTCATCCCGCTGTTACTGTTTTTCATCGTCTATAAAATCGAACCTCGCATCGTCGAAATCGCCGGACACAGCTTGTCTGTGGGCGGTATCTACAGCGCTACGGCGATGCTGATCATCAGTTCACTGGTGGTTTACGGCATTTTGTTCATCAAGCAGCGCAAGCTCGAAAAGAGCCAATGGCTGACCCTGATTGCCTGCCTGGTGTTCGGTAGCCTGACCCTGGCTTTCCACAGCGAAACCTTCCTCAAGTGGAAAGCGCCAGTCGTAAACTGGCTGTTTGCACTGGCATTTGCCGGTAGCCACTTTATCGGCGACAAACTGTTGATCAAACGCATCATGGGCCATGCACTGACCCTCCCCGATGCGGTGTGGACCCGCCTGAACCTGGCCTGGATCGTATTCTTCCTGTTCTGTGGCGCTGCCAACCTGTTCGTTGCCTTCACCTATCAAAGCATCTGGGTCGACTTCAAGGTGTTCGGCAGCCTGGGCATGACCGTGCTGTTCCTGATAGCCCAGGGTGTTTATCTGTCGCGTCACCTGCATGACACCGAACCTGCACCGACCAACTCAAAAACCGAGGACTGACATGCTCTACGCAATTATTGCTACCGACGTCGCCAACTCGCTCGATGCCCGCCTGGCTGCACGTCCGGCCCACCTTGAACGCCTGAATCAACTCAAGGATGCAGGCCGCATCGTGCTGGCAGGTCCGCACCCGGCCATCGACAACAATGACCCTGGCGCAGCCGGCTTCAGCGGCAGCCTGGTCGTGGCCCAGTTCGACTCCCTGAGCGCTGCCCAGGCCTGGGCCGACGCGGATCCTTACGTCGCAGCCGGCGTATATGCCAATGTGATCGTCAAGCCGTTCAAGCAAGTACTGCCGTAACCCCTACGGCACAGTGTGATTGCAGTATCTTTGCCAGTGACCGACCTGTACCCCGTCGGCACTGGCTAAATCGAGTAAGCCATGAGCGACCTGTTACTGATAGATGATGACCAGGAGCTGTGCGAGCTTCTGAGCAGCTGGTTGAGCCAGGAAGGCTTTCAGGTCCGCGCTTGCCACGACGGTCAGAGTGCCCGCAAGGCGTTGAGCGAATCCAGCCCCGATGCCGTGGTGCTGGATGTGATGCTGCCTGACGGCAGCGGTCTGGAACTGCTCAAGCAACTACGCCAGGATCACCCCGAATTGCCGGTGCTGATGCTGTCAGCCCGCGGCGAACCCCTGGACCGTATTCTCGGGCTCGAACTGGGCGCCGATGACTATCTGGCCAAACCCTGCGACCCCCGCGAACTGACCGCCCGTCTGCGGGCTGTATTGCGCCGCAGCCACCCGACCGCGGTATCCAGCCAGATAGAACTGGGAGACCTGTGCTTTAGCCCGATGCGCGGCGTGGCCACTATCGACCAGCACGACATCACCCTGACCGTTTCCGAAAGCCGTTTGCTCGAGGCCTTGCTGCGCCAGCCGGGAGAGCCGCTGGACAAGCAGGAGCTGGCACAGATCGCCCTGGGCCGCAAATTGACCCTGTACGACCGCAGCCTGGACATGCATGTCAGTAACCTGCGCAGAAAGATTGGCCCCCACCCCGATGGCCGCCCGCGCATCGTCGCATTGCGCAGCCGGGGTTACTTCTATAGCGCCTGAAGCACCACGTTTCTCTGTGGGAGCCGGCTCCCACATAAGCCTGTTATGTAAATCCGCAGCAATACCCTCTTTACCCAAGCTTTACCCTCGGCTGACAGCGGTTGACCTTGATCTCCCTACACTGAGCACATCCGGATTCACCGGAACTGTCATGAAGGAGACACACCATGCGTAAGACTCTAATTGCTTTGATGTTTGCTGCTGCCCTGCCAACCGTCGCAATGGCCATGCCTGGTGGCGACGGCCCGATGGGTCCACGACACGGCGGTGAGCACGGTCGCGGCGACGCCCCTTACAGCCAACTGGACCTGAGCCGCGAACAGCGCCAGCAAATCGGCAAATTGATGGGCCAGCAAATGCATGATCGCAAGCAACTGGTCGAAAAATATCTGGAAAAACTGCCGGCTGCCGACCAGCAAGCCTTGAAAGACGAGATCAAGGCCAAGCAGGACAAAACCCAAAGCGAGATCCGGGCCGTGCTCAAGCCTGATCAGCAGAAGACCTTCGACGAGATGCAAAAGAAACGTGCCGAGCGTCAGGCAGAGTGGAAACAGTTCAAAGAGTGGAAAGCACAACAGGCTCCAAAAGCGCAATAATTCGCGCAACCCTCAAGCCCAACGACCCCTGGCCGTTGGGCTTTACGCGTTCTGATCAATTAACTGCGAGGAATTACCGTGCGATCACTGTTTTGGCGCATTCTCGCCAGCTTCTGGCTGGCGATTGCCCTGGTCGCAGGGCTGTCGCTCCTGCTGGGGCACATGCTCAATCAGGACGCCTGGATCCTCAGCCGGCATCCCGGTATCGCCAATCTGGCGCAGCAGTGGACTGAACGCTACGAAACCCAGGGCGCCGATGCCGCACAAGAATTCCTCGAGAAGCGTAAACGCCGCTATCACATTGACGTACAGGTCCTTAACGAAAGTGGCGACCCTGTGGTACGCGGTACGTTTCCACGTCGGGCTGCCGCATGGGAGGCACGCCAGCATCCCGGTGAAGAACAACTGCCGTGGCGCCGCCTGACCGTCGAGTACACCAGCCCGAAAACCGCTGAAACCTATTTGCTGATTTATCGCATCCCGCACCCGGAACTGGATGCCTGGCATCGCCAAAGCCTGATCTGGCCGCTCAGCGCGCTGGGAATTGCACTGGTGGTGCTGACCCTGTTCAGCTTGCTGGTCACCCTGTCGATCACCCGCCCGCTGAGTCGCCTGCGCGTAGCTGTACATGACCTGGGCCAAACCACCTACCAGCAAAACAGCCTGGCGCGACTGGCTTCACGGCGCGATGAGTTCGGGGTGCTGGCCACCGACTTCAACCGCATGGGCGCACGCCTGCAAAGCCTGATTGGCAGCCAGCGCCAATTGCTGCGTGATGTGTCCCATGAACTGCGCTCGCCACTGGCCCGGCTGCGTATCGCCCTGGCACTGGCAGAACGCGCCGGGCCCGAAGAGCGCGAGAAACTCTGGCCGCGCCTGACCCGCGAGTGCGACCGCCTGGAGTCATTGATCAGCGAAATTCTGGCCCTGGCACGGGTTGATGCCGACCAGGCCAGTGCCGAGCCCATCGAGCTCAACGGGCTGCTCCAGGCGGTACAAAAAGATGCCTCGCTGGCGGCTCCCGAGCAATCGGTACACCTCACGGCAGAACCTGGCTTGAGCCTTAGCGGGTGGCCGACAATGATCGAGCGCGCGGTGGATAATCTGCTGCGCAATGCGCAACGTTTCAGCCCGCCCGGACGCCCGATTGAATTAAAGGCCTGCCGTGAAGGCGAGCGCATCAGCATCAGCGTGCGGGATTACGGGCCCGGAGTGCCCGGGGAATATCTGGCGCAATTGGGCGAGCCGTTCTTCCGTGCGCCCGGCCAGACGGCGGCCGGACATGGCCTGGGACTGGCCATAGCCCGTCGCGCTGCAGAACGCCATGGCGGCAGACTGGTGCTGAACAATCATCCGGACGGAGGATTTGTTGCCACGCTGGAGTTGCCACTGGAGCCGAACGGCACTCTTTAGACCCGCGAATCAATAAACCCTTGAAGCGTGCTTGCTCGCGATTGCATCACCTTGGTGTCTCAGAAAAACCGAAGTGTCTGCAGCGCGAGACAAGCTCACTCCTGCAAGGAATTCACGCCGACCACTGCTGCACAAACTCAGCCGTATCCACCTTCGGCGCGGCACGCAGTTCATTCTGCGCAGTTCCCAGGTACAGAAACGCAACCACCTGCTCGCCCTCTGTCAGCCCAAGCCCTTTGGCCACTTGCGGTGCATATGACAGCTCGCCCGTGCGCCATACCGCACCAATGCCCTGGGCGTAGGCCGCCAGTTCAATGGCGTGAGCCGCGCAACCTGCGGTGATCAACTGCTCGGCCCTGGGCACTTTGAAGTGGTCCTGCAGGCGGGCCACCACCACAACCACCAATGGCGCGCGCAACGGCATGGCCCGGGCTTTGTCCAATGCTGCCGGGGTCACCTCTCCACCCTGGGCCTGTACGGCTCCGGCGAGGATTTCACCCAGCTGATGCCGCGCATCGCCTTCCACCGTCAAAAACCGGTAAGGGCGCAACTGGCCGTGGTCCGGCGCACGCAAAGCAGCCGCAAACAGTACTTCACGTTGCTCAGCCGTTGGCGCCGGATCGAGCAGGCGCGGGGCAGAAACACGGTTGAGCAAAGCGTCGAGAGCCTCCATTGGCCACCTCCTGAAGAAAATGTGCGGCTATTCTAACGGTATCTAGCCAAGGGCTGGCGGTTTACATACCCCGCCCCACAGGTAGAATGGCGCCCCTCTTTCATCCCGAGCTGACTTCATGGCGTTGCCGACCTTACGCATCATCGGTTTCATTATCGGCATCTTCCTGATTACGCTCGCGATCAGCATGGCCGTACCTATGCTGACACTGGTGATTTTTGACCACATGGGCGATCTGCCGTCCTTTCTGTGGGCCAGCCTGATCACCTTTCTGGCCGGATTGGCACTGGTCATTCCCGGACGCCCCGAGCAAGTACACCTGCGCCCCCGGGACATGTATCTGCTGACCGTCTCCAGCTGGGTAGTGGTGTGTGTATTTGCCGCCCTGCCGTTTTTGCTGACACAGCACATCAGCTACACCGACTCGTTTTTCGAAAGCATGTCCGGCATCACCGCTACCGGCTCAACGGTACTCAGCGGTCTGGACACCATGTCGCCCGGCATATTGATGTGGCGCTCGATGCTGCACTGGCTCGGCGGTATCGGCTTTATCGGCATGGCGGTAGCGATTTTGCCGCTGTTGCGAATCGGCGGCATGCGCCTGTTCCAGACCGAGTCGTCAGACCGTTCCGAAAAAGTCATGCCGCGCTCGCATATGGTGGCCCGCCTGATTGTGGCCACTTATGTCGGCATCACCATTCTTGGCAGCCTGGCCTTCTGGTGGGCCGGAATGAGCGTGTTTGATGCGATCAACCATGCCATGTCGGCAATTTCCACCGGCGGCTTTTCAACCTCGGACAAGTCCCTGGCCAAGTGGTCACAGCCTGCGGTGCACTGGGTCGCTATCGTAGTCATGATCATGGGCAGCCTGCCCTTTACCCTGTACGTCGCCACCCTGCGCGGCCATCGCAAGGCGCTGATCAAGGATCAGCAGGTACAAGGCTTGCTCGGCCTGTTGCTGGTCACCTGGCTGGTGCTCAGCGCCTGGCTCTGGTGGACCACCAACATGCCGTGGGGGGACGCCTTTCGTCATGTGGCGCTGAACGTAACTTCGGTGGTGACGACGACAGGCTTTGCACTGGGCGACTACAGCTTGTGGGGCAATTTCTCGCTGATGCTGTTTTTCTACCTCGGTTTTATTGGTGGCTGCTCGGGCTCCACCGCAGGCGGGATCAAGATTTTCCGCTTTCAGGTTGCCTACATTCTGCTCAAGGCCAACCTCAACCAACTGATTCACCCGCGGGCAGTGATCAAGCAGAAGTACAATGGCCACCGCCTCGACGAAGAAATCGTGCGCTCGATCCTGACCTTTTCGTTCTTCTTTGCCATCACCATTTGCGTGATTGCCCTGGCCCTGTCGTTGTTGGGGCTGGACTGGATGACCGCCCTCACTGGCGCTGCCAGCACGGTGTCCGGTGTAGGCCCCGGGCTGGGCGAAACCATCGGGCCTTCCGGCAACTTCGCCAGCCTGCCGGACGCGGCCAAGTGGATCCTGTCACTGGGCATGTTGCTCGGGCGCCTGGAGATCATTACCGTGTTTGTACTGTGCATCCCGGCGTTCTGGCGGCACTAAAAGATGAATCGGCATACCCTGCAGGAGCGAGCTGTTCTGATAAAAGCTCGCTCCTGCAGACCACTTACAGAGACCAGATCACCATGGGCCAGATCCTGTCACTGCGTAATTACCGCCAAGAGGTGATCGCCCATAGCCATGAGCACCCGCAGGTGGTGATCAGCCTCTCAGGCAAGCTCGATTTCGAGGTGGATGGCCGCGCCAGCAGACTGCATCGGCAACATCTGATGGTGGTTCCGGCAGGCGCCCATCACACCTGTGAAAGCGAACAAGGCAGCCAATGCCTGGTACTCGATGTACCCGGCGAAGAAGACTGGCTAGGCCAATCGCTGGGCCAGCACGCCGACGCCAGCCGCCGGTTGCTCGACAGCGCCGCACAGCTGTCTCTGGACCCCATGCAGCATCAATTGGTCAACTGGCTGGCCAGCAGTGCGGTCAGCGACCCGCTGATCTCCCGTCAGGGGGCAATCCTGTTGCTGGCCAGTTTAAACACGCTCGCCCCTGACTCGCCGCCCCCCAAACGCCTGCCCCTGGCAGCTCTGGATGCCTATATCGACCAAAACGCCGCCTACCCGCTGCAGGTGGCTGATCTGGCACGTATCGCAGGGTTATCCAGCACGCGCCTGCACAGCCGCTTTATCAGTGAATGCGGGCAAACGCCGATGGATTACATTCGCCAACGCCGCCTGCACAGTGCCCTAAGCCTGCTGCGCCGTAGCATGCTGCCCATAGGGGAAGTCGCCTGCCGCGTCGGCTATACCTCGCAAAGCGCCTTTGCTGCCGCCATGCTCCGCGAGTTCGGGGCCTCGCCTTCGGCACTGCGGCGCGAGTCTGGCGACAACTGACGCGAGTCTGGCGACAGACGGGCCTGCCCCCCGCACCTTAGACTGCAGGCCTTGCCCGTATTGATTCAAGGACTGCAATGACTCCGCGTACTGCCCTGGGCGCCCTGCATATTGGCGCATTGATGTTCGGCCTGACCGGCGTGTTCGGCAAACTGGCCGCCGCATCGGCCTCGATTATCGTGTTCGGCCGGGCAGGTTTTGCAGTGCTTGCCCTCGCCTGCTTTGCCGGGCTGGCCAGACACACGGTGTGGTGCAAGCCGACATTGCGCGACGTGCGCGGTCTGCTGCTCAGCGGCTTGCTGCTGGCCGGGCACTGGGTGAGTTTTTTCATCTCGGTAAAGATTGCCGGGGTGGCCATTGCAACCCTGGGCTTTGCCAGCTTTCCGGCGTTTACCGTGATCCTTGAAGGGCTGATTTTTCGCGAACGGATCCGGCTCAACGAAATCATCCTGGTGATACTGGTCAGCGTCGGGCTGATCCTGGTCACCCCGACCTTTGATCTGGCCAGCCAGGCCACCGAAGGCTTGCTCTGGGCGATTGCCTCGGGCCTGCTGTTTTCGTTGCTGTCCCTCAATAACCGGGCCTGCTCGGGACGGCTGCCTGCGGTGCAGGCGGCGATGTGGCAGAACGCCGTGGTTGCCCTGTGCCTGCTACCCTTCGCCGCGCCTGGCCTGGGTCAAGTGCGGCCATTGGACTGGCTGTGGATCGGCCTGTTGGGGGTGTTCTGCACGGGCGTGGCCCATAGTTTGTTTGTCGCCAGCCTGGCGGTGATCAAAGCCCGCACCGCCGCCGTAGTCTTCGCCCTGGAGCCGGTGTACGGCATCACCCTGGCCTGGCTGTTGTTTCACGAGACGCCGACCTTGCCCATGCTGCTGGGCGGGGTGCTGATCATCGTCGCGATTGTCGTGTCGAGCCGCATGGCCAGCGGACCTGCACCGGGCAAGCCCGTATTGGCGACCAACCCTCACTGAACCCGGTCGTTGTGCCCCAGATCACGTTGCGGATCAATTTGGTCGCGCACCCGTTGCTTGAGCACTTTAGCTTCGGGAAAGCCGCCATCCGCCTTGCGCTCCCAGATCTGCACGCCATCGCAGGTAATACGAAACACCCCGCCGGTGCCCGGCTGCAACGCCACCTGCGCCAGGTCATCGGAAAATGTGCTGAGCAACTCCTGGGCCAGCCATGCCGCACGGAGTAACCACTGACACTGCGTGCAATAGGTGATAACAATTTCCGGTTTGCTGACTGCCATGTTTCTCGGGCTCCTGAAGTGAAAGGCGCCGCTATAATAGCCACCTTTATCGCTTGCCCAGAGATTCATGATGCGCCGCCTGCTGATTTGCCTGCTTTTGTGTTTATCCCCGCTGGTACTGTTTGCCGCCGAAAATCCACATCCCAGGATCGGCCTGGTGCTTTCCGGTGGCGCGGCCCGTGGCCTGGCCCACGTCGGCGTGCTCAAGGCACTTGAAGAACAGGGCATTCACGTCGATGCCATCGCCGGCACCAGCATGGGCGCAGTGATCGGCGGCCTGTATGCCTCGGGCTACAAGATCGACGAACTGGAAAAGCTCGCACTGGGGATCGACTGGCAAGAAGCCCTGTCCGATGCTCCGGCCCGGGCAGACATCCCGTTCAGGCGCAAGCAGGATGACCGCGACTTCCTGGTCAAACAGAAACTCAGCTTTCGCGACGATGGCAGCCTTGGGCTGCCATTGGGAGTGATTCAGGGGCAAAACCTGTCGCTGCTACTCGAAAGCCTGCTGGCCCACAGCAGCGACATCCGTGATTTCGACAAACTGCCGATCCCCTTCCGGGCTGTGGCTACCGACATCGTCAATGGCGAGAAAGTGGTATTTCGTAAAGGCCACTTGCCTCAGGTGATCCGCGCCAGCATGTCGATTCCGGCGGTGTTTGCCCCCGTAGAAATCAACGGTCAACTGCTGGTCGACGGCGGCATGGTCGACAACATCCCGGTGGACGTAGCCCGCGAAATGGGGGTGGACCTGGTCATTGTGGTGGATATCGGCACGCCGTTGCGCGGGCGCAAACAGCTCAACACCGTGTTCGACATCCTCAACCAGTCCATCACATTGATGACCCGCAGCAACTCCGAGGTGCAGCTTGCGTCCCTGAAGCCGGAAGACATACTGATCCAGCCTGCGCTGGCCAGTTTTGGGGTCACCGATTTTGGTCGTTCGCAAGACATTATCAACGCTGGCTATCGCGCCACCCAGGCCCTTGAAAAACGCCTGGTCAGCCTGCGCCAGCCCGGGGACAAGCAACTCGATGCCGCCCGCTCACCTGAGGAGCGCACCCCGGTAATCACCGCGGTCAAGATCGAGAATGATTCGAAAATAGACGACTCGGTGATCCGCTATTACATTCGCCAACCGGTGGGTGAACCGCTGGACCTGGGCCGTCTGCATCGGGATATGGGCACGCTGTACGGGCTGGACTATTTCGAACAGGTGCAATACCGCGTGGTGCACAAAGGTCAGGACCGCACTCTGGTGATCAGCGCCCGGGGCAAGCGCAGCGGCACTGACTACCTGCGGCTGGGGCTCAACCTTTCAGACGATATGCGCGGCGACAGTGCGTTCAACATCGGTGCCAGCTATCGGGTCAACGGCATCAACCGGCTGGGTGCCGAGTGGCTGACGCGGGTACAAATCGGCGATCAGCAAGAGTTGTACAGCGAGTTCTATCAGCCACTGGATGCCGGCTCGCGGTATTTTGTTGCGCCCTATATCAACGCCCATTCGCAGAACGTGGAGTCAATCCTCGATAACGATCCAATCGCCGAATACCGCCTGGAACGCTATGGTTTTGGCTTGAATTTTGGTCGTCAGATCGGCAACAGCGGTGAAATCCGCCTTGGCGTTGGCGAGGCCTGGGGCGAAGCCAATGTGCGAATTGGCGAACGCGACTTGCCGAGCACCAGCTTCAATGAAGGCTTTTATGACCTGAAATACTCGTTCGATTCGCTGGATAACGTGTACTTCCCCCATGAGGGTGAGGACATCAGCCTGAGCGTGCGCCAATTTGAGCCGGGGATTGGCTCTGATGAGCGTTATCGCCAGTGGGAGTTTCATCTGGACAAGGCGTTGAGTTACGGGCCGAACACCTGGATTCTGGGCGGGCGCTACGGGCGCACGCTGGACAAGGCCAACGTGGTGACATCGAGCTTCTTGCTGGGTGGTGCACGACAGTTGTCGGGCTTCAGGGAAGATGCGATTTCCGGGCAAAACGTCAGTTTGATGCGCGCGGTTTACTACCGCCGCCTCACTCCACGTTCGTACTTGCCGTTTGATTTCCCGCTGTATGCCGGCGCGTCACTGGAGCGCGGGCGGGCCTGGAACAACGACAATGAATTCGACAGCGGCTACATCAATGCCGCGAGCATTTTCATCGGCTTCGACACACCGCTGGGCCCGCTCAACTTCAGCTATGGCTTTAACGATGATGATCAAACAGCGCTGTACCTGAATCTGGGCCAGACGTTCTAAGGAGTTCTAACCCTGCAGGAGCGAGCTTGCTCGCGAGCAAGCTCGCTCCTGCAGGGTTGTGATCAGTGTTTTTCGAGGTTATCCAGGATGCGCTGGTGAACGCGCATGCAGATGCGCTGCTCTTCTTCGTCTACGCCCACAAACAGTTCCTGGCGCAACGCAGTGGCAATGGCTTCGATCTGGGCGATCAATGGCCGGGCGGTATCGCTCAATACAATTTTCTTGGCGCGCCGGTCTTCGGCCACAGCATGACGCTGCACCAGCCCCTGAGCTTCAAGACTGTCAAGCAAGCGGGCCAGGGTCGGCCCTTCAACCCCGACACTCTGGGCCAGTTCGCGCTGGGTAGGCACATTTTCAAAACGCGCCAGGTGCAACAGCACCAGCCAACGTGCTTGCGACAAACCAAGACCAGCAAGACGACGATCCAGCTCGGCACGCCAGCCACGGGACATTTGGGCCAACTGCATGCCAAAGCGGTGTTGATCGGTTAAAGGCATAAAAAACTCAATGGTTAGACTGAAAAAGAGTGAACCTAATTGTTAGCCAGCTAAGCATGGAGCTTGCACATAGGCAAGACCTATAAGTCAATCAATTCGTTACATATCAATAACCAGCACTACATTTCGAACTCGGCCTGCAGTGCCGCACGCACGCAATACAGCACGCCTTCAGGTACCCGGCCTTTGAACTGCTCGGCAATGCTGGCCACACTTGGCAGCTCGCCCTCACCATCCAGGAACGCGTCCTGCACTTCGCCCATCAGCTCCTCGGGCAAGTCCAAAGCCTGCTCAAGGGACAATTCCTGACGGCCGATTGCTTCAGCCAGCATCGTATAAACGTTCTTTTCAGAACATTGCAGCTGCCCGGAAATCTGCAATGGCGTCATGCCGGCGCGGGCCAGGCTGATCAGCTCGTGACGGATGTCGGCCACCACTTTCGGGGTTTCGGCCTGCCCGCCCAGAACCTCGAGGAAGGCCTCGCCGTAGCGCTCCAGCTTGCGTGCACCTACGCCGCTGACTGCAGCCATCTCGGACAACGAGGTGGGCTGGCTGCGCAACATTTCCAGCAGGGTCGAGTCGGGGAAGATGACGTAAGGCGGCACCCCGTGCTCTTCGGCCAGTTTGCGCCGCAAGGCCCGCAGGGCCTCCCACTGCTCGCGCTCTTCGCCACGCACCAGTTGGCTGGCCGGGCTGGCGGAACTACTCTTGACCGTGGTTTGCGGCTTGAGCTCGCGGCGCAGTTCCAAAGTCACTTCGCCACGCAACAACGGCCGGCAGCTGTCGCTTAATCGCAAACCGCCGTAGCCTTCGATATCAATATCGGCCAGACCACGGGCCACCAATTGCCGGAACAGTGTGCGCCACTCGCCTTCAGCACGGGCTTTGCCGACACCGAACACCGACAAATGCTGATGACCCATGCTGCGGATTTTTTCGTTTTCGCGGCCCAGCAACACATCGATCAAATGACCTGTGCCATAGCGCTGACCCGTGCGATAAATCGCCGACAGCGCCTGGCGCGCAGGCTCGGTGGCATCCCAGGTTTGCACGCCATCCACACAGTTGTCGCAGTGCCCGCAGGGTTGCGGCATGTCTTCGTCGAAATAGGCGAGCAAGGTCTGCCGGCGGCAGCGAGTTTCTTCACACAAAGACAGCATGGCATCGAGCTTGTGATGCTCCAGACGCTTGTGCCGCTCATCTCCCTCGGAGTTTTGCAGCATTTGCTTGAGCATCACCACGTCTTGCAGGCCGTAGGCCATCCAGGCGTCGGCGGGCAAGCCATCGCGCCCGGCCCGGCCGGTTTCCTGGTAATACGCCTCAAGGGACTTGGGCAAATCCAGATGCGCGACAAAGCGCACGTTGGATTTGTCGATCCCCATACCGAACGCAATGGTGGCCACCATGATCAGCCCCTCCTCATTGAGAAAGCGCTTCTGGTTGGCTGCACGCGTCTCGCTGGGCAGGCCGGCGTGATACGGCAGTGCCGGGAAACCCTGATCACACAGGAACTGCGCCACTTCATCGACTTTTTTGCGCGACAGGCAATAGACGATGCCCGCATCGCTGCGGCGTTCGGAAAGGAAAGCCAGCAACTGCTTGCGCGGCTGCTCTTTAGGCACGATGCGGTAAAAAATGTTGGGGCGGTCGAAACTCGACAAAAACCGCTCGGCGTTCTGCAAGTGCAGACGGGTAACGATTTCTTTGCGGGTGCGCTTGTCCGCCGTGGCAGTCAGGGCAATCCGCGGCACATTGGGAAACACTTCGGCCAGTTGGCCCAGCTGCAGGTATTCGGGACGGAAGTCGTGGCCCCACTGGGACACGCAATGCGCTTCGTCGATGGCAAACAGGGCGATGTCCAGGCTCTGCAAAAACGCCATCATGCGCGGCTGTACCAGGCGTTCAGGTGCCAGGTAGAGCATTTTTATTTCACCGCGCTTGATCCGGTTCGCCAGGTCACGCTGTTGCTCGGCATTCAGCGTCGAGTTCAAGGCCGCTGCCGCCACCCCGAGCTCTTCAAGGGTTGCCACCTGATCGTCCATCAATGCGATCAATGGCGACACCACCACCGCCAGGCCATCGCGCAGGAGCGCCGGAACCTGGAAACACAAGGATTTGCCGCCGCCGGTAGGCATCAGCACCAAAGCGTCGCCACCACTGGCCACGCGCTCAATAATGTCACCCTGACGGCCACGGAAACTGTCGTAGCCGAAGATGTCCTTGAGTACGCGTTGAGCCTGTTCGAGCATAAAAACTCCAGAAATCGCCGAAACACCCCTGCACAAGCGGCATCCGGCGCGGCCTCAAGCTGATTCGAAAGCTCGGGCGCAGGGCGCGGGATCCGCTGCATTCACTGCAGGGCATCACAAAACGCGGCAGTATACCCGAGCACTCCCCCCCGCAGGGCGCTGTGATTGCACTACCGATCACCGGGAAGTGAGGCCAAATGTGCCCTGCGACTGGCCTGTACGCTCAAGAAAGCCTAGAATTCGTTATTGTTTATTTTCTAGGTAGTCCTTCAATGTCCTTCGCTGAGCAACTAACCCGCCTGCAAGTCTTCCTCGACGCCGACGAGCTGCATGACGAGGCGCTGGACTACGTGGCCACCCACGGTTTTCTGACAGCCCTTTCCATCTGCTCCGAAGCAGTACCTGAGCGCGAATGGATTGACGCCATCTTCTCTGAAGAAGCGCCGCACTACAAAGACGACGCCCAGCGTGCCGAGATCGAAGCCACCCTGATTCAACTCAAGGCCCACATCGCGCGCCAGCTGGCTTCCGACGAAGAATTCGAACTGCCTTGCGATCTGGATCTGGGCGACGAGCCTGATGATTCCGACCTGCGCGGCTGGTGCATCGGTTTTATGGAAGGCGTGTTTACCCGTGAAGCGGCCTGGTTCGAAACCGCCGAAGAAGAAGTCAGCGAAATGCTGCTGCCAATCATGGTGGGTTCCGGCCTGTTCGATGATCAGCCGGAGTTTGCAGACATCGCCCAGGATGCCAACCTGATGGACGACATGATCGTGCAGATTCCCGAAGCGCTGACTGCTTTGTACCTGCTGTGCAATGCACCAGACGAAAAACCGGCGATCCTCAAGCCTCGCCACCACTGATTCAGTGATTCAGCCCCCTGTCGGCAACCGTTCGCGGTTGCTGCGCTACGCACTGTTTGCCATCGGCTGGCTGAGCGTAGCGCTGGGGGTTATCGGTATCTTCCTGCCGGTATTACCCACCACCCCCTTCCTGCTGTTGGCTGCTGCCTGTTTCGCCCGCAGTTCGCCGCGCTTTTATCAATGGCTGGTCGAGCACCCACGGCTCGGGCCATGGATCCGCGACTATCTTGATGGCAACGGCATCCCCCTCAAGGGCAAGGTCTACGCCATTGGCCTGATGTGGCTGAGTATTGGCTTGTCCTGCTATCTGGTGCCTTTACCCTGGGCCCGGGGCTTTATGCTGACCAGTGCCGTGCTGGTGAGCATTTACATCCTGCGCCAGAAAACCCTCGAAAAACCCTGAGACACATCCAACACCTGTAGGAGCGAGCTATTGCCGTTTTGACAGAACAGATCGCGCCTACGGTTTTTATACGGTTTTATCGCCGTGGTTACGCTGATAGGTGTCCGCGCCCATCGCCTCGATCTGGCCCTCAATCAGCGCTTCAAACGGGCGCAATAAAGGCGCAAACGAGGTTGGCGCCTCCAGGATCTCCAGGGCCTGCACTATCGCTTCCAGGGTCGACAACGCCCCCGGCCCGGGAGCCTTGCGCAATCGGTAGCGCGATACCGCGCCTTCAGGCAGCGTGACCCTGGGCAGTTGCGCCAGCAACGGGTTCAGATGCAGTAGTTTGCGCGCCTTGCGCCACGTACCGTCCGGAACCACCAGCAGCCATGGCAGGCTTGCATCAGACGGCCTGGCAGTGCCGATCAGTTGCGCATCCTCTCCCGGGAACAACAACCGCGCCTGATATCCCGGAGGATTGAGCAAAGTGGCCAGATCCTCAAAGACCTCCCCTACCCGCAGCTCAGCGTTAAGCAGACCAAGATCCGCCAAGCGCGCCGTATTGAGCGCATGGCCGACCTCGCTCGGATGCTGTAACAGCAACACCCGGGTACGGCTGTCCAGCTGCGGGATCAAGGCGCACAGGCAATGGGTTTGCGGGCGCAAGCAGCGAGGGCATTGGGCTCGGGACATGACAATAAAATCTCGTTCAGGGTTGATTAAGCTGCGCTTTGAGCAGGTCGCGGAATGTTTGAATCAACGGCTCGCGGCTGCGACCACGGCGCACGATCATCGAAAACGGAGCCTGATAACCAAAGGTCGCCGGCAACAACACACGCAAATCCCCCTTCTCCACCCAGGGCTCGGCGTAGTGTTCCGGCAAATAGCCGATATAGGCGCCCGACAACACCAGAATCAGCTGCGCTTCCATGCTGTCGACTGTCGCCGCGCTGTGCTTGAAGCCGTGGCGCGCCAACTCGGCCTGACTCCAGTAACCGCGACCGACCATGCGTTGCTGAGTAATGACCGGCTCAGGAATACGTCGCTCAGCGAACAAAGGATGCCGCGTGCTGCAATACAGCCAGTGCTGCTCGCGATACAACGGCTGATAGACCAGACCGCTCATGCGCGTCGAGAACGCCCCGATGGCCAGATCCAGGCGGTTGTCCTGTACCCCGAGCTGTAATTCATACGGGCTCATCACTGACAGGTGCAGGTGCACCGCCGGGTGCTCCTGGCTGTAGTCGCCAATGGCCTGGGCAAAAGGCAGCGCTTTATCGCTGACCGTGGAGTCGATCACCCCCAGATTCAGGGTGCCGCGCAACTCACCCTTGAGCGCTGCGGCATATTGCTCAAACCCCTCCAGCTCGCCCAGCAGGCGCAATGTTTCCTGATGGAACAACTCGCCCTTGCTGGTGAGGCTGAACCCGCCGCGGCCGCGATGACACAGCACCAACCCCAGATTGGATTCGAGCTGGCTCATGTAGGTACTGATGGCCGAGGTAGACAGGTTGAGTGCCTGCTGGGCATTGGCAAACCCCTGGTGTCTGACCACGCTGGTAAAGATTCGCAATAGTTTTAGATCAGGTAAAGCGTTGGCCATGAAAAACTCACATGATTAGGCGGAACAAAAATCGCACTCAACCTGCAACAACCGGCTTGCCGGCGACAGCATTACCTCACACCTCTAAAAACCGGTTGTCTGCATCGCCGGCAAGCCGGCTCCCACATCAGTCCCCCATGTTTGACGAAGCAAATTCTACCCCGAGCCCCGGCATTAGTTTAGAAAAACATGAACTAAGTATTTGCCCATAGGGATTCTTCCCGCCTGCCTCCTTTCGCAGAATCCCTCGCCATACCCATAACAAACAACGAGGCCTCTGCCGTGGACAAAATTCTTCATCAACCATTGGGCGGCAACGACATGCCGCGCTTTGGCGGCATAGCCACCATGTTGCGCCTGCCCCACCTGCAATCGGCCAAAGGCCTGGACGTCGCATTTATCGGCGTCCCCCTGGACATCGGTACCTCGCTGCGCCCCGGCACCCGTTTCGGACCTCGCGAAATCCGTGCCGAATCGGTGATGATCCGCCCTTACAACATGGCCACCGGCGCCGCACCGTTCGACTCGCTATCGGTGGCCGATATCGGTGACGTGGCAATCAACACCTTCAATCTGCTGGATTCGGTGCGCATCATCGAAGAAGCCTACGACGAGATTCTTGAACACGACGTCATCCCGCTGACCATGGGCGGAGATCACACCATCACCCTGCCCATTCTGCGGGCGATTCATAAAAAGCACGGCAAGGTCGGACTGGTCCACATCGATGCCCACGCCGATGTTAACGACCACATGTTCGGCGAGAAAATCGCCCACGGCACCACCTTCCGCCGCGCCGTGGAAGAAGGCCTGCTGGACTGTGACCGCGTGGTGCAGATCGGTCTGCGCGCCCAGGGTTACACCGCAGAAGACTTCAACTGGTGCCGCACCCAGGGCTTTCGTGTAGTACAGGCCGAAGAGTGCTGGCACAAATCCCTGGCACCACTGATGGCCGAAGTCCGCGAAAAAGTCGGCAACGGTCCGGTGTACCTGAGCTTTGACATCGACGGTATCGATCCTGCCTGGGCACCCGGCACCGGCACCCCGGAAATCGGCGGCCTGACCACCATTCAGGCGATGGAGATCATTCGTGGTTGCCAGGGTCTCGACCTGGTGGGCGGAGATCTGGTAGAAGTCTCGCCGCCTTACGATACAACCGGTAATACCTCATTGCTGGGGGCTAACCTGCTCTACGAAATGCTCTGCGTAATGCCCGGCGTCGTGCACCGCTGAGGGTTGACCATGAGCCAACGCGATGAGGTTTTGCGTGCCGCAGCCGACCTGGTTTCGGCTTTTGCGCGCAATGATCGCGAAGCCTATTTCGGGGCGTTCAGCGCCGATGCCAGCTTCGTTTTTTATACCCTGGCCCAACCACTTCTGAGTCGCGATGCCTATCAGGCGTTGTGGGACAGCTGGCGCCTGGAGGAAGGATTCGAGGTGCTTTCATGCATCTCGAGCAATGCCTTTGTCAGCCTGCAAGGTGACGTGGCGGTCTTTGTGCATGACGTGGCCACCGAGCTGCGCATGCAAGGGGAGCAATTTTTTAGCCAGGAACGCGAGACCATTGTCTTCAAGAGGCAAGGATCCCGCACACAAGAACAACAAGGCCTGTGGCTGGCCTGTCACGAACATTTATCCGCTATGCCGGAAGGGCTGCCGCCCCCTTAGCCAATGTGACCGGAGCTGATCATGAATAATAAAAACAAGCAAAATAATGTGCGTCAAATAGAAACCCACGGCGTCGAGCAGATTCCGGACCATGAACGCAGCGCCAGACCCGGCGATTTGTTTCGCCTGATCTTCGGCGGCGCCAACACCTTTGCCACCGCCGTACTGGGCAGTTTTCCCGTACTGTTCGGCTTGTCGTTTCAGGCCGGGGCCTGGGCGATTGTGCTCGGCGTGTTGCTGGGCTCGCTGATTCTGGCGCCCATGGGCTTGTTCGGCCCGCTCAATGGCACCAGCAACGCCGTGTCTTCCGGTGCGCATTTCGGTGTGCACGGGCGGATTGTCGGCTCGTTCCTGTCGCTGCTGACCGCCATCGCCTTCTTCTCATTGTCAGTCTGGAGCTCCGGCGATGCGTTGATCGGCGGCGCCAAGCGCATGATCGGGGTTCCGGAAACCGACCTCAGCCTGGGCCTGGCCTACGGCGTGTTCGCGATTCTGGTGCTGACGGTTTGCATCTACGGCTTCCGCTTCATGTTGTGGGTCAACCGCATTGCAGTGTGGGCCGCCAGCCTGTTGTTCCTGCTGGGGGTCTTCGCTTTTGCCCCGGCATTCGACAGCCAGTTCGCCGGCAGCGTCGCACTCGGTCAGACCGGGTTCTGGGCGGCCTTTATCGGCGCTGCGCTGGTGGCAATGAGCAATCCGATTTCCTTTGGCGCATTCCTCGGCGACTGGTCGCGCTACATCCCCCGCGCCACCCCCAAACGCCGGATCATGCTGGCGGTGATTGCCGCTCAGATTGCAACCCTGATCCCGTTTCTGTTCGGCCTGGCCACTGCAACCATAGTGGCGAGCAAAGCACCGGACTATATCGCGGCCAACAACTATGTCGGCGGCCTGCTGGCCGTTTCCCCGAGCTGGTTTTTCCTGCCGGTGTGCCTGATTGCGCTGATCGGCGGCATGTCCACCGGGACTACTTCGCTGTATGGCACCGGCCTGGACCTGTCCAGCGTGTTCCCACGCGTGTTGTCACGGGTAAAGGCGACATTGCTGATAGGGGTCATGTCGATCGCCTTCATCTTTATCGGACGTTTCGCGGCAAATCTGGTGCAAAGCGTCTCGACCTTCGCCGTCCTCATCATCACCTGTACCACCCCGTGGATGGTGATCATGATCATTGGCCTGATCAAACGTCGCGGTTTCTATTGCCCGGATGACTTGCAAGTGTTCACCCGTGGCGAAAGCGGCGGCCGCTACTGGTTCACCCGCGGCTGGAACTGGCGCGGTCTGGGTGCCTGGATTCCCAGTGCGCTGGTGGGCTTGTGCTTCGTCAACCTGCCGGGCCAGTTCGTGGGGCCGCTGGGCAATCTGGCCGAAGGCATTGATATCAGCCTGCCGGTCACCCTGGGACTTGCGTCGCTGGTGTATCTGGCCCTGCTCAGCCTGTTCCCGGAGCCGGCTTCAGTGTTCGGCCCCCTCGACCCACGCAGCAAGCCCAAGACCGCAGCCGTTAACACCGCATTACCTCAAACCGCCTGACCGCCCCATAAAAAAAATAATTGGAGACTCGCCATCATGGCTTTAGATCTACTGGTCGTCCTGATCTACGCAGCAGCAATGCTGGTGCTGGGTTACTACGGCATGCGCAAGGCAAAAACCCACGAAGATTACCTGGTGGCCGGCCGTAACCTGGGCCCGACCCTGTATATGGGCACCATGGCTGCAACCGTACTCGGCGGTGCCTCCACCGTCGGCACCGTGCGCCTGGGCTATGTACACGGCATTTCCGGTTTCTGGCTGTGCGCCGCACTGGGCTGCGGGATCATCGCGCTCAACCTGTTCCTGGCCAAGCCGCTGCTCAAGCTGAAAATCTTCACCGTGACCCAGGTGCTGGAAAAGCGTTACAACCCCATGGCCCGCCAGGCCAGCGCAGTGATCATGCTGGCCTACGCGCTCATGATTGGTGTGACCTCGATTCTGGCCATAGGTACCGTTCTTGAAGTGCTGTTCGACTTGCCGTTCTGGATTTCAGTGCTGCTGGGCGGTGGCGTGGTGGTGGTGTACTCCACCATTGGCGGCATGTGGTCGTTGACCCTGACCGATATCGTGCAATTTGTGATCAAGACCGTCGGCCTGATGTTCGTCCTGCTACCGATCTGCCTGTACCGTGTCGGCGGCTGGGATGAACTGGTGAGCAAATTGCCCGCCTCGAACTTCAGCTTTACCAGCATCGGCTGGGACACAATCATCACTTACTTCATGATTTACTTTTTCGGCATCCTGATCGGCCAGGACATCTGGCAACGGGTTTTTACCGCCAAAACCGCCAAGGTGGCCAAGTATGCCGGTACGTTCGCGGGCTTCTATTGCATCCTTTACGGCCTGACTTGCGCCCTGATCGGCATGGCCGCCCATGTACTGATCCCGGACCTGGACAACGTCAACAACGCTTTCGCGGCCATCGTTAAGGTTTCGCTGCCGGACGGCATTCGCGGACTGGTGATTGCAGCGGCACTGGCGGCCATGATGTCGACCGCCAGCGCGGGCCTGCTGGCCGCCTCGACCGTACTGACCGAGGACCTGCTGCCCAAGCTGCGCGGTGGCAAGCAATCGAGCCTCAACATCAATCGTCTGTTCACTCTGTTGACCGGGTTTGCGGTGCTGGCCATCGCCCTGGTGGTAAACGATGTGATCAGCGCCCTGACCCTTGCCTACAACCTGCTGGTTGGCGGCATGCTGGTGCCATTGATCGGGGCAATTTTCTGGAAACGCGCCACCACTGCCGGGGCAATCTCCAGCATGAGCCTGGGTTTTGTCACTGCACTGGTGTTTATGTTCAAGGATGGTCTGGAAGCCAACACGCCGATTTACTACAGTCTGGCTGTAGCCTTGGTCAGCTTTGTGCTGGTAAGCCTGCTGGATAGACGCCCTGCCACATTGGCCAGCGCTATCTGATTGAGGTTTTATTGAAGGGGGTACGCGGGTCGTACCCCTTTTTTCGCAACAGCACCCTGGCCGCCTTGCAGCCAAGGATCAGTACAACGCATGAACGCCTGCGCAAACGCGTAATCGCAGCCTTAGCGACGACGCTGTGGCCGGCGACGCGGATCCTCGACAGGGATCGGTACGGGTTGCAGTGGCGGCTCGATCAGACCCAGCGCAACACCGACGTCATGAAGCCATGTTTGCAGTTTGTCTTTCATATATCCCCCTTGGGGTCACTCTGGCGACTGGAATTCTGTTGTCGCTTCATACAGATAATAGTCCTAACTCCTACAAGATGCTTGCTTAAGACCCATGAACTTTAGGCTAATCGAGCACATTTCTGATTTAAGCCGACGCCTTTAACTTCGTCGAAATAACATCGTTCGGCGGTCTCTGTGCCTGTTGCAGCGCTATCCACGCATTCAGGTTGGCGCCGGTCATGCCTTTTCGCCACATCAACCATGTTGTGGTACTGGCAAAAGGTTGTTTCAAGGGGTGTACGCCGACATTTTCATGCCCCGGCAAGCTGGCCAGCATCGATGCCGGCATCAAGGCCACACCCGAGCCCGCCACTACGCACGCCAACATCCCCTGATAGGATTCGATTTCCATCACTCGCCCCATGGCCGCACGGTCGCTTGCGTACCAGGCCTCAAGCCGGGCCCGATAAGAACAACCCTGGCGAAAGGTAAAGACTTCGCGCCCCTGTACATCCCGGGCCCGGGTAACAGGCGGATGATCCAGATCGCTGATCAACACCAGACTCTCATCGCAAAATTCGATACCGTCCAGCCCGGCCAGCTCCAGCGGGCCGTCCACCAGCGCTGCATCCAGACGCCCGGTCAATAACCCTTCCAGCAATTCGCCACTGGGAGCCGACTGCACGTGCAGGTTCACTGCCGGGTAGGTACGGTGATAATGCGCCAGCATGCGCGGCAAATGAGTTGCCGCCGTGCTGTACATCGTCCCCAGGGTAAATTTGCCGCAGGGCACCCCGCCCTGTACCGCACTCAAGGCTTCATCGTGCAGGGCAAACAGGCGCGCAGCGTAATCGAGCAGCACCTTGCCCGCCGGGGACAACTGCAGGCGCTGGCGCTCGCGCATAAACAATTCGACCCCCATCTGCTCTTCCAGTTGCTTGAGTCGCGTCGACAGATTGGAGGGCACACGGTGCAGACGCTCAGCCGCACGGGTGATGGAACCTTCTTCGGCCACGGCCTGAAAAATCCGTAATTGACTGAACTCCACGCCATTCTCCAAAACAGAACAAGTAGGTCACTATTATTCATTTTTAAGGAAAGTCAATCTCCTCTAGCCTGACGGTCAATGCCTTCTCTTGAGGAAACAGCTGCATGTCGCCCTTCATTCGCCTGCTCGCCAGCTTTATCGCGCTCATCATGGCCATGGGTATTGGCCGCTTTTCCCTGACCCCACAACTGCCGCACCTGATCAGCGAGGGCCAGATTGACCTGACCGGCGCCGGCCTGATCGCGGCCGCCAACTATCTGGGGTATTTGCTCGGGGCACTGGACGCCATCCGCGCCAAACGTCCGGACCAGGTGCAGGGCCGCCTGCATGCCGGGCTATGGCTGTGCGTAGTGCTGACCCTGATTTCAGTCCTGGCCCAGGGCTTCTGGCCGCATCTGCTGTTGCGCTTCGGCACAGGGATTGCCAGCGCCTGGGTCATGGTGATGATCACATCCCTCAGCCAGCACCTGGCCGTGACCGCCAATCGCCCACGCCTGGGGGCGCTGGTCTTTGCTGGCCCCGGGGTGGGTGTCCTGCTCACAGGCTTGCTGGCTCTGGTTGCAAATCTTTGGGGACAAAATTCGGCCACGCTCTGGCTGATTTACGCCGCTGCGGCACTGATCATGGTGCTGGCGATCCTGCCGATACTGCCGCAACCGGCCACCCTGCCGGCTGCAACGCACATCTCGCAGCCAGACACCCGCCAGCCCGGGATTGGCCGCCTGGGAGCGATTTATGGGCTGTATGGCCTGGGCTATATCATCCCGGCGACATTCCTGTCACAGATGGCCAGTGCCCAATTTCACGGGCAATGGCAAGCAGACTTGTTCTGGCCCGCCTTTGGATTGTGCGCAGCCATTGGTGTCGTGCTGATCAGTTTGCGCCGCCCCACACCCGGTACCACGGGCTACTGGTTGATGGGCGGGCTATGGATACAAGCACTGGGGGTGCTGGCGTGCCTGCTGCCGAGCAGTACCGGCCTGGCGCTGGGGGTAATCCTGTGCGGGACGCCGTTTTTAGCCTGCATGCCGCTGGTCATGCAGCGCTCCAGGGAGCTCGCCCCTCACGCAACGCAGCGTAATGCAGCCTTGCTGACGGCCTGCTTTGCCGTGGGACAACTAGCCGGGCCATTGCTGGCCGCGCTCAGCAGCCATTTCAGTGGAACCCTGCACCCCGCGCTACTCATCGCTGCCAGCGGACTGATGCTGGCCGCAATGCTGGCCTGGCGCTCGGTCAGTGTCCCAGCAGTGCCCGCAGCCTGCGACGCATCCACTGCTCCGCGCTGACAAAGGTGATGCCGAGCAGCACCAGCACTGCGCCCACCACGAAATTGAAGCTCAAGGGCTCGCCCAGAATCAGCACCCCGAACGTGACTCCGAACAAGGGCGTCATAAACGAGAACACAGCCAGATTGGAGGCCATGTAGCGCTTGAGCAGCCAGAACCACACCAGGTAGCTGAAGAACGACACCACCAGCCCCTGGAACAGAACGCTGGCCACCGCCACGCCGGTAAGGCTGACATGGCTGATCTGTCCGCTGGCGGCGGCAATCACCAGCAGCCCCACAAAGCCGACAATCAGCTGGTAGAACAGGGTCAGCGTGACCGGCGCCTCGGATAACCGGGAGCCACGCACCACTACCGTGGTCGCGCCCCAGGCCATGCCCGCCAAAATACCGTAGGCGTCGCCCAGCAACATGTTGCGATCCATGTCGGCAAATGAAATCCCGCCGGCAAAGGAAAAAGCGATGCCCAGAAACGCGAGGAAAATACCCAGCCACTGCAGCGGCCGCAAACGCTCGCTTGGCAATAACCAGTTAATTCCCAGCGCAGTGAAGATGGGCGCGGTATAGAGAAACACCGACATATGTGCGGCGCTGGTCAGTTGCAGGCCTTCGGCAATAAAGAAGAACTCGAGCCCGAACAGGCTGCCCGCCAATAATCCGCCGCGCCAGGTGGATGGAACCTGGTCCCACCCGCCCTTCCAGCAGATCAGCAGACCCACCAGCAGCGCCGCAATGCCGGAACGTGCCGCGGCCTGCATCACGGGCGCGATGTCAGGTGCTGCCGTTTTGATCACGACCTGTTGTACACCCCAGATTAGGCACAGGCCCAACATGACTTGCAGTGCGAAAGCATCCGTTGCTCGCCGCGTAACACTCATAGCACCACCTGAAAAAACCACGCCCGGGAAAGATCAAAAAACTCATTGCTCAGGTTTTACCGACCAGGCTCAGGTCGCCAGCTTGCGGGCCACCCAATAACCCGACAGCGAAGCAAGACAGGTCAGTAACCCGCCCCATGCCATGTCCATCAAGGCCAGTTGCGCAGACCAGCCCTGCAGGGTCGCCCAGTTGCTCATGTCATAGGTGCCATAAGCCACCAGGCCGAAGAAGGCACCGCTCAGCGCGGCCCTGAGCGCACTGCCCCGGCCCAGGGCCGGCAGCACGACAAAGAACACCAGGCCCGCCACGTACAGCAGGTAGAACGCAACAGCAGGCCCCCACTTCGGCTGCGCCAGCATCAGCGGGCCCAAAAGCTCCTTATAGGTAGAGCTCATGAGCACGCCCAGCCAAAGGCCGTCGAGCACCAGAAAAGCCAATAACGCACCGGCATACGCCCATACAACTCTCCTCATGTCGCGGCCCCTTGTGCTGGATCAGATCAGTTCGATGCGGTCCGGGTGAATCGCAATTTTGCCTTCCTTGTACAACGCGCCAATGGCTTTTTTGAAGTTGCCCTTGCTGACGCCAAACAGGTTGCTGATCGCTTCCGGTGCACTCTTGTCGCTGACCGGCAACACACCGTTGTTATCGCGCAACTTGCTGAGGATCTTCGAGTTAAGGCTGCTGGCAGCTTCTTGCCCGACCGGCTGCAGGCTCAGGCTGATCTTGCCGTCAGCCCGAATTTCCTTGATGTAGCCTTTTTCTTGCTTGCCGGCCCGCATGAACTTGAAGATTTCGTTCTTGTGGATCAAGCCCCAGTGCTTGTTGTTGATCACGGCTTTGAAGCCCATGTCCGTGGCTTCGGCCACCAACAGATCAACTTCCTGCCCCACCTGATAGTTCGGCGGGGTTTTGTCCAGGTAGCGGTCCAGACGCGCAGTGGCAGTGATACGGCGCGTGTGCTTGTCGAGGTAGACGTGTACCACGACGTATTCGCCAGCGGTCATCTGGCGTTTTTCTTCGGAATACGGCAACAGCAAATCTTTCGGCAGACCCCAATCGAGGAAAACACCGATGCTGTTAACTTCAACCACTTTAAGACTGGCAAACTCGCCAACCTGAACTTTTGGTTTTTCCGTGGTGGCAATTAACTTGTCAGCACTGTCCAAATAAACAAAGACGTTGAGCCAGTCTTCGTCTTCACTTGGAATATCTTTGGGAATATAACGGTTGGGCAACAGGATTTCGCCGTCCGCCCCGCCGTCCAGATACAAACCAAAGTTGGTGTGTTTAACCACTTGCAAACTGTTGTAGCGACCGATTAAAGCCATGTTCAATACCCTCATTACGTGGGCGGCATTCTACCCGAGTTTAGGTGTGCGAATTGGAGCGCCGCGGCCCGGCAGGCAAAAAATCTGTGACAGGCATGATTTATCAGGGTTTTTTTCCTCTGCGGGGGTGCCACTCGTCAGCCTGTAGGCGGCTGCCCCGCGCGCGCCCTGCGCCCCGCTCAGTTTCTAAAACCCTGATGTAGTGAATTAAAACAGCGAGTTAGGGAACTATTAGAGCTTCAATCAGATTGATCAATACCACCGCTTATTATTTTAGGAAGATATTTAACAAGCAATTGTCAAGCATTTCAGGTACTATCGCTGGCCAAGTTATTTTCTACAGGTCAATAGCCGCCATGCGTGTAAAAGCATCCGCCAGCAAAGCAAAGCCAGCTCCCGCTGTTGAAACCAGTGATTCAATCAATGCGCAAATTGAAGCATTCTTGAAATCCGGCGGCGAGATTCAGCAAATCAACAAAGGCGTCAGCGGCCAGACTTTTGGCCCGTCCAAGCAAATCACGCTCGGCAAAAAGTAATACCCCTCGCGTCATCTGGTCCTCAGGCGCTTTGCCTTCCAAAGCGCTAGGACTATCGAAGCAACCCCCGCTGCAGCCGCCTTATCCAGCCCCCCCAGCAAAAATAGACGAACGGCAATCAATCGCCGGCATTCATCCGTATCCTCTAAAGCCTCTAGATCAAGCCTTCCAGCCATCAGGGAGTGAACCATGCTGACACAGGCGTTACTGCTGGCCGGCACATTACTGGTCAGCACCATGGCCAATGCACAGGTATTTTCCCGGGAGCTGGGCGACTTTGACCTCAAGCTGGCCACCCAGCCAAGTCGCACCATGGCCCAGGGCCTGGTCAAGCCCACCAGCTCCGGCTCGACCTTCCATGGCGGCCTGGACCTGAGCCATGACAGCGGCTGGTATGCAGGGCAATGGGCACCGACCATGGGCATAAAGCCTGGCAGCAACCTCGAAGTTGATTCCTACCTGGGCTACAAACATCCTTTCGACCAGACCCTGAGCTACGAGCTGGGGATGATTCACTACAGCTACCCCAAACTCAACGAGCTCGACAGCCAGCAGATTTTTGCCGGCCTCACGATTCTGGGCACCCGTTTTGGCGCAGCGTTCAGTAACGATCCGGACCGCAAGGACAGCACCCTGTTTGCCGACCTCGGCGTCAACCAGCCTTTTGGCATCGGCATCAGCTTGAAATACACCACCCACCAACTGGGCACACCGGTATCCATTGCCGATGGCAGCAGTATCCACGCCTTCAATGACTGGTCAGTGAAGTTCTCGCGCCCCTGGATGGGCATCGACCTGAACCTGATCTATAGCGACTCTAGTCTCGATGGCGGCGAATGCTCGGCATACTCCGGGCAAAACAGCCAGTGCGACGGGTTGCTGACGTTCAAGGCCGAACGGACATTTTACTGATACTGGCTGGCACAACGCCGAATCAAGCAATTTGAACCTTGGCTGCCACGCCATCAAAGGTGTCCGGATCCAGCGCATCTTCTTGCTCGTCCAGTACCTGCAGCGGATGGCTGTTGCCCGGGATACTGCTGTCGATCAGGCTTAGCAGGCTGGCGCCTCGCGGGGTCAGGATGAAGTTCTCGCCATTGCCACCCTCATCTTCCGGACGCGTTTCGATAAAGCCGCGCTTTAGCAGCAAGGCTTCATAATCGGCAGCTTGCATCTTCAGATCATCCAGATTGCCAATCGGTTGCCCGGCGGCAGCTTGAGCAGCCGCGAGCTGTTCGGCATAGGCACGCGGCGCAAAATTTTCACCGGCGCTATTTTGCACTTCATGCAGCAGACGTTCGATCAGTGGCCAGTTGTAGGTAGTCATCAGCTTTTCGCTCCGTACGGTTCGATGAAATGAGCCCTCATCTGTAGTGACCGGCGCAGCGGGTGGACGTTCAGCTTTATGGCCGACCGGTGACCGGGCACTGACGAAACAGCATAAAGATGCCATCGCGAGCAAACCTTGCACCTGCCAGCACAAAAAAACCCGGCCTGGGCCGGGTTTTTTTGAGGTTACGCCTGGGCTTTATTCAGCGGCCGGGGCTTCTGGCTTGCGACGCTTGAGCGGTGCCATACCGTCCTTGCTGACCAGCGACAGGGCGTCGGTCTTGGGGCGGTTAGCGATTTTACGCTTGGTCGGGGCCTTGGCTCCGGTCTTCTTCTTGACGCCCTTGGCGTCGGTCTTTTTCTTCTTCACGCCAACGGCTTTGCCCGAGGCCTTGACGTTTTTCGGTCCGCCGTAGGTGCCTTTGACTTCCTTGATGGTGCGGCGTTCGAAGCTTTGCTTCAGGTAACGCTCAACGCTGGACATCAGGTTCCAGTCGCCGTGGCAGATCAGCGAGATCGCCAGACCATCATTGCCCGCACGGCCGGTACGGCCAATACGGTGGACGTATTCGTCGCCGCTGCGTGGCATGTCGAAGTTGATCACCATGTCCAGGCCGTCAACGTCCAGACCACGGGCCGCCACATCGGTGGCCACCAGAATCTTGACTCCGCCCTGCTTCAGGCGATCGATCGCCAGCTTGCGATCCTTCTGGTCTTTCTCACCGTGCAAGACGAACGCCTTGTAATCCTGAGCCACCAGGCGACCGTAGATACGGTCAGCCATGGCACGGGTATTGGTGAAGATAATGGCTTTTTGGTAAGTCTCGTTGGCCAGCAGCCAGTTAACGATTTGTTCTTTGTGCTGGTTGTGATCAGCGGTAATGACTTGCTGACGCGTAGTGGCGTTCAGCTGGCTGACCTGGTTGAGCTGCAAATGCTCGGCATTGTTCAGAACCTTGCCAATCATCTCGCGCAGACCGGAACCACCGGTGGTGGCCGAGAACAGCATGGTTTGCTGACGGTTCGGGCACTCATCCACCAGACGCTGAACGTCTTCGGAGAAGCCCATGTCGAGCATGCGGTCGGCTTCGTCGAGTACCAGCACTTCAACTTCTTTCAAGTCGAGGTTGCCGGCATTCAATTGCTCGAGCAGGCGACCCGGAGTACCGATCAGGATGTCCGGCACCTTGCGCAGCATGGCAGCCTGCACCTTGAAGTCTTCACCACCGGTTATCAGACCGGACTTGATGAACGTGAACTGGGAAAAGCGCTCAACTTCTTTCAGCGTTTGCTGTGCCAGCTCGCGGGTCGGCAGCAAAATCAGCGCTTTGATGCTCACGCGGATTTTCGCTGGACCAATCAGGCGATTAAGGATCGGCAGAACGAAAGCAGCGGTTTTGCCACTCCCGGTTTGAGCTGTAACCCGCAGGTCACGCCCTTCGAGCGCGAGCGGGATAGCCGCTGCTTGCACAGGCGTAGGCTCGACAAATTTAAGCTCGGCCACAGCTTTAAGCAGGCGTTCGTGCAGGGCGAAATCGGAAAACACGGGTGCTACCTCGAAGAAATACAAAAAATCAGCGGCATAGATTAACCGTTTCGAGCGCCAAGGCCGAGTTTCTTTGTACAAACGGCATGAAACAAATGATTTTTTAGGGTCTTTAGTCCAACGAGAGCCCTTAAATCGCTCTGAAGTGCTCTAATCCCAGGGATATTTCTTCTTGGGGTAACGCTTTAACTTATGGAAACTCAAACACTCTGGACCCAAATTCAGGATCTTTACGCCAACCTGGACCAACATCCCTGGGTATCGACCATCCTCGGCCTGATCGTGCTGGTAAGTATCGCCCTGCTGGCCGGGCACGTTGCACGCATCATTATTCTGCGCATCACCAAGATCCTTGGCCGCCAGCCTGCCCTGCACTGGATCAGCGACCTGCGCCAGCACAAGGTGTTCCACCGCGTGGCGCAACTGACGCCCTCGCTGATGGTGCAGTTCGGCCGCAACCTGATACCGGAGATGAGCGAAACCGGTCGCCACTTCCTCGGCAACCTGGCGCTGGCCATCACCATCTTTGTGCTGACCCGTGTCATCAGCGCGCTGCTGGATGCCCTGCTCGATATCTATTCGCGTACCAACTACGCCAAGACCCGCCCGATCAAGGGCTACATCCAGCTGACTAAAATGCTGCTGTATGTGTTTTCCGCCATCATCATTGTCGCAACCCTGATCGACCGTTCGCCGATGCTGCTGCTTTCGGGCCTGGGCGCGATGTCTGCGGTCATCTTGCTGGTCTACAAGGACACCCTGTTGTCTTTCGTGGCCAGTGTGCAATTGACCAGCAACGACTTGCTGCGGGTCGGTGACTGGATCGAAATGCCCCAGGTCGGCGCCGATGGCGACGTGATCGACATCACCCTGCACACCGTCAAAGTGCAGAACTTCGACAAGACCATCGTCTCGATTCCAACCTGGCGCCTGATGTCCGAGTCGTTCAAGAACTGGCGCGGCATGCAGCAGTCCGGCGGACGCCGAATCAAGCGAAGTCTGTTTATCGATGCCGGCAATATCGGTTTTCTGACTGATGAACAGGAACAACGTCTGGAGCAGGTACGCCTGCTGAGCGACTACCTGCATCGCAAGCAGGCCGAACTCAAAAGCTGGAACGAAGCACAGGGCAATGTGGCCGCTCTGTCAGCCAACCGTCGACGCATGACCAATATCGGGACCTTCCGCGCCTATGCGCTGGCTTATCTCAAAAGCCATCCCGAAATCCAGCCAAACATGACCTGCATGGTGCGTCAGTTGCAGCCCACGGCCCAGGGCGTACCGCTGGAGGTGTACTGCTTTACCCGCACGACGGTGTGGAGCGACTATGAACAAATCCAGGGCGATATCTTTGACTATCTGTTGTCAGTCATGCCCGAATTCGGCCTGAGCATCTATCAGCAACCGAGCGGCAATGATCTGCGCAACGGGCTGATGCCCGCCCTGACCAAAGACGCCTGATCAACCGGCGCGGCTCCAGGAGTCGCGCTTCCCTGAAAAAGAATGAATAGTGTCTCGGTCATTAACACTGACGTCTTCAAGTGCACAACGCTAAACCGGCATAATCCAGGTGCACGCGGCCAGGCTTAAGTGACACAAGGAACAAAACAGGTGAAACAAACAGACGCTGAATCAGCGCAACGCGGGATGGAGCCTGCTTGCTTGTATGATCCAGAGTTGATGCAACTCACTAGGGACGAAAAAACCGTACAGTTAGGCAGTAACGAAAGCGACTTTTTGCTCGCACTGATAGATGGCATATCAGACAAGGAATTACTTATCAGCCGGGTGTGGGGCGAGCGCGGTCTCGTGGTCTCGGATGGCAGTTATTACAAGACCCTGCATACATTACGGACGCACTTCTCGGCCATCGGATTGCCCCGCCACGCCATAAAAACCCTGCCCAGAAGAGGGGTGCTTCTGCTGTGCTCTGTCACCCTGAGCAGTCAACGCGAACCCCATGACGACAGTGTGCAGATCGAACCCGTTACTGAAAACACCCCCGTTCAACACCCCGCGCAATCAAGCGCACCGACTTTACTGAAGGCGCCCGAGCCCTCAAACGCTCAGACTCTTGTGATCCCGGCACCCGTTCCACAACCCCGTAACTTCTTCAGAATCATTGCGGGCTATGCCGTCGTGCTTGGCGGGCTGTTAATGCCAGTGGTTTATGCCTGGCTAGTGCTCAGCGGCCCTCCGGAACTTGAAGGCTGGAAAGCCATCTGGAGCGAGAACGGCCATACGCTGTATGTCGAGTCCAGCGAGACAATATCCAGAGATGACATTGCAGAACACATGAAACCTTTTGACCCCGGCCTGCTGTTTTCAGGCACCAGTTATTACATCAGAAAGCCATTGTCACAGTTGGTGATCAGTTGCGAAAAGCCTGAAAGTAAAGGAGAGGCCATATGCACCAATTACCAGAACGTTGGCAAAAAACCCTAGTCGGTGCAGGCCTGTTATCCCTGCTGGTTTTTGGCTGCCTGAGTGCGCGCCATGCCTGGATTATTTACAAGGACATTCCCAGAGCGCCGTGTTACGCCTCTGTTTATTTCAACAATGTGGAATACAGCACTGGCAGATGGTCCGGCGCAGGCGATATCACCATTTCGCCCAAGGAAGATGCCATCTATGTGTACTACAAAATCAAAAGCCCGGATGACATCACCTACATTTACAACCGGAAATTTGAAGTTTCGACTAAAAAACTCGACACCTCGAGATTCCTCTTTGAAACCACCAATGTGGTGACTTTCGATAACGACACGGCTGGCAAGAACACACCCTTCATGTCTAGGGGAATGCATGGCGGCCTGATGACGTTCAATTATTTTTCCGATAACGAGTACTACTACAACATTAACAATTTTCTGACCGGCGTATGCCATGTACCCCGGTAGGTGCCATGCAAGTGTCTGCCGCAAAACACCCGGGCCAGGTCTGCGGGTGTTTTGCCAGTCCTTTGAGGTAGAGCGTTTACCCGCCAAGGCGGGAGGAACAAGATAGAGACAAACGCACAACCGGGTACACACCGACGACCACACTATTATTAATTGCAAAAAACCCGGCATTTCCCGCGCTCAAAGCGGCCGGCACCAAACCCGTCAAACTTCAGTCGCCCTCGATTGAACCATTGTGTTTTTGACTGGAAATCGACCCGCATTATGGTTGCGTAAGGTTAATTAAGACTGCGCACAAGCCCCCCTTCCCCCCCTGCGCTACCGTGCCTCCCTTAAGTCAGCCCCATGAGCTTATCGAATGACACGCCCGCACTTACACCGGTTGCTCCGGCACTGCCAGAGCCTGTGCCTGTTTTGCACAGCCACGTGCCAGAGACATTTTCAGTCCGCCGCTACTCGCCCAGCCACAGACCCGGACGCTGATAAATGAACGCCCCCGGCAACACCTCCTACTCATTGCCACAGCCGTCCAATACAGCACCCGCCCCATAACATGGAGATATATTCCGTGGCCCGCCCTATACGCTGGATAAAACCCACCTGCAAAAGAACACGTCACTTACCCGTCTGGAAGCGTTCATTAGCACTGACAGCGGACGGCACTCTATTTATGGCTGCGGCCATGGGAGGTTCGGAAAAAGAAGTCAGCTTCGCATCATTACACGAGAAAGTACCGAGCCTTATTTGTTTTGATCATGTGTATGTGCCTGCTGACTGGCTGCAACAGAGCTTTGGCGCGGCTAACCCCTGGTGCGATTCATTGATTAAAGCCGCACACCCTCATGTCTTGGATCAGGAGGGTTAATGCGGCTTGTAACATCATTGGGATTTGAATTGCGGATCGCCGGTGAGTTTGAATAAGAGCCCGATACCTTGCGGCCATATACCGTAACCGGTATCACCATTGATATGCCCCGCCTTTTGCAACCACACCAGTTCGCTGCCCCAGGCATCGCTGAAGGCACTTGCCCGGGCGCTGGAGACATAGGGGTCGTCCGTGCTGGCAACGGTAATCGAGGGGAAAGGCAGGCGATTGAGCGGCATGGGGGTAAAACCCGAGGTGCCCGGCGGGTAAGTGTCGGCTTCGGTATCGCTGGGCGCTACCAGTAACGCGCCGCGCACACGTTCCGCCGCTTGCGGGTGCTGCTGTGCCCAGCGCGCAATCAGCGTACAGGCCAGGCTATGGCCCACCAGGACTACAGGGCGCTGGCTGCCTGCGACTTTCTCTTGCAGGCGCTGCACCCAATCCGTGCAGGTCGGGGTTTCCCAGTCCTGCTGTTTAACCCGGTGCAGCCCGCTGTAACGCTGCTCCCACTGCGATTGCCAATGCTCTGCCCCTGAATTGAACAGGCCCGGCAAGATCAACACCCTGACTGTCATCTCTGGTCTCCATTAGGTGGATGGGTTGCCGAAAACCTTAGACCGTCGCAGCCCTGCGGTCTAGCCGGCTAAGCCAGACGGCAAACAGAATCACCCCCCCCCCCAGCAACAGCCGGCCCAGAGGCTCGTGCTGGTTCCAGATCAGCAGGTTGAGCAATAAACCCACCGGCACATGCAAGTTGTTCATCACCGCCAGGGTGCCACCGGTGACCAGACAGGCCCCCTTGTTCCACCAGTACATGCCCAGGGCCGTGGAGACCAGCCCCAGGAACACCAGCACGGCCCATTGCAAAGGCGCGTCGGGTAAAAAGTCGGCTTTGCCGAATGCCAGGAAGGCCGGCAATACCACCGCCAAAGCGCCGAGGTAAAAGAAACCGAAACGCCGGTAATGCGGCAGCTCGCTCGGATAACGCGCCACCAGACGCCTGTACAGCACCTGACCGGCGGCATAGGTGAAGTTGGCCAGTTGTAACAACAGGAAGCCTTTAAAGAAGTCCCCGCTGATGCTGTCAAAGCGAATCACGGCCGCCCCCGATACAGCCACCAGTGCCGCCACCAGTGCCCATGGGTTGAAGCGCCGGTTAAGGGCATCTTCGATCAGGGTCACGTGCAACGGCGTGAGGATGGTGAACAACAGGACTTCGGGCACCGTGAGCACGCGAAAGCTCAGGTACAGACAGACGTAGGTAATGCCGAACTGCAAGGCGCCGATCAGCAGCATGCCGCGCATGAAACCGGGTTCCACCTGGCGCCAGCGGGTCAGCGGAATAAACACCAGCCCGGCCAGTACCACGCGCACCAGTACTGCAAAGTAGCTGTCGACGTGTCCAGCCAGATACTCACCGATCAAGCTGAAGGAAAACGCCTGAATCAGCGTCACAATTAACAGATAACCCATGAATGTCTCGCCCGGAATGTCGTGATTGCCTGACAGCAGATACGGCCGCCGGCTTGTTTCGCAGGGCGCGACATTAGCGGTTTTGCGCCGCTGGCGAAATGCCTGTCAAAAAAAACCCGGTCCAGCGTTAAAGCTGACCGGGTGTGAGCACTCAGGAGAGAAGTGCAAAGGGAGGTTCGATGCGCGAACCGCATGCTTGAAGGAGCAATGAAACGATTTAGCCAGCCGCCGATTATCTGTCGATTAACAGCCTATGCGACTTCAGAAACCCGGGCCTTGGCCTGGTTCAAACCTTTTTCCTGAAAATCACCGCCCAGGTTCATCCCTTCGGCATGGATAAAGGTCAGGTCATGAATGCCGATAAATGCCATCACCTGACGCAGGTAGGGTTCCTGATGGTCCGCCGGGCTGCCGGCATAGATCCCGCCACGCGCCGTCAGCACGTAGGCTTTCTTGCCGGTCAGCAGCCCCTGGGGCCCGGTGTCTGTGTATTTGAAGGTGGTGCCGGCCCGCAGAACATGGTCAAGCCAGGCTTTGAGGGTGCTGGGAATCGCAAAGTTGTACATCGGCGCCGCCATCAACAGCACATCAGCCGCCAGCAGCTCATCGGTGAGCTCGTTGGAGCGCTGCAGAGAGGCTTTCTCGGCTACAGAACGTTGTTCTTCGGGCTTCATCCAGCCACCCAGCAGGTCAGCGTCCAAGTGCGGTACCGGGTTCAACGCCAGGTCGCGAACGGTGATCTGATCATCAGGGTGGAGCGATTGCCATTGACTGATGAACTGCCGGGTCAGCTGGCGGGAAAATGAATCCTGCTGACGGGCACTGCTTTCAATGATCAGAACTCGTGACATGCTGACTAGACTCCATCGGTAAATGCTGTAAGGCGATGGAGGGAAGATTAGAGTGCATAGGTTCGATGAAAAAGCGCAAAAAATTGCTACAACCTATCTATAATCCTGTTTATATAGCGAAAACCTGTAGCCATTGCTGCAGGTCGCAATAACACAGACTCCGGCAAAGGAATTCATCGTGAAGGCGCCCCGTGTAACCCTTGATCAATGGCGCACCCTGCAAGCGGTGGTCGACCACGGCGGCTTCGCTCAAGCCGCCGAAGTTCTGCATCGCTCGCAATCATCGGTCAGCTACACCGTAGCCCGCATGCAGGATCAACTCGGCGTGCCGTTGTTACGGATCGACGGGCGCAAGGCAGTACTCACCGAAGCCGGTGGCGTATTGCTGCGCCGTTCCCGGCAACTGGTCAAACAGGCCAGCCAGCTCGAAGACCTGGCCCACCACATGGAGCAAGGCTGGGAAGCCGAAGTGCGGCTAGTGGTCGATGCGGCCTACCCCAATGCACGGCTGGTACGCGCCCTGACCGCGTTCATGCCGCAAAGCCGCGGTTGCCGTGTGCGCTTGCGCGAAGAAGTGCTGTCGGGCGTTGAAGAAGTGCTGCTGGAAGGCGTGGCTGACCTGGCCATCAGCAGCTTCAACATCCCCGGCTATCTGGGCGCCGAGCTCAGTGCCGTGGAGTTTGTTGCCGTAGCTCACCCTGATCACCCGCTGCATCGCCTGCAGCGCGAGCTGCATTTCCAGGATCTCGAAAGCCAGCTGCAGGTGGTGATCCGCGACTCGGGACGCCAGCAACCGCGCGACATGGGCTGGCTGGGAGCGGAACAGCGCTGGACCGTCGGCAGCCTGGCCACGGCTGCAGCCTTTGTGGGCAGCGGCCTGGGATTTGCCTGGTTGCCGCGACACATGATTGAACGCGAGCTCAAGGAAGGCGTGCTCAAACAGTTGCCTCTGGATCAGGGCGGCAGCCGTCACCCGCTGTTCTTCCTGTACTCCAACAAAGACAAACCCCTGGGCCCGGCCACACAAATACTTGTCGAACTATTGCGCACCTTCGATACCGCGCCCCTGGACGCGCCTTTTGCTGCCCCTCTGCAAGGCTGATCAAGCTTGCTCGGGCATGACAACGGTGGGCAGGAACAATGATCGCGAATATCCTGTCCAAGGTCGGCGGCCAGTCTGAACTCACTGGCGCCGTCATCACCCTATTCCATCGCGCGTGAGTTACCTCGCGCAGTTGCTCTCACTGTCCAGGATCCTGAACCCATGCTGAAAAAAATCGCCCTCGCCGCCGGTGCCCTGCTGTTCGCTGCCAACCTGATGGCGGCCACCACCGCACCGACCAAAGCGCCCCATGTTGTGCTGGACACCAGTTTCGGCCAGATCGAAATTGAACTGGACCCGGTCAAGGCTCCGATCAGCAGCAAAAACTTTCTGGAGTACGTCGACAGCGGCTTCTACAACAACACCATTTTCCACCGTGTGATTCCTGGCTTTATGGTGCAAGGCGGCGGCTTTACCGAACAAATGACCCAAAAGCCGACCCGCGACCCGATCAGGAACGAAGCCAGCAACGGCCTGCACAACGTGCGCGGCACCCTGTCGATGGCCCGTACGTCCAACCCGAACTCCGCCACCAGCCAGTTCTTTATCAACGTGGCTGACAACGCGTTTCTGGATCCGGGCCGTGACGCCGGTTATGCGGTATTCGCCAAGGTGGTGAATGGCATGGACGTGGTTGACCAGATCGTCAACTCGCAGACCACCACCAAGCAAGGCATGCAGAATGTCCCGATCGATCCCGTATTGATCAAGTCCGCCAAGCGCGTTGACTGAGGCAATGGTTCACACAAGGACTTTGACCGAACACTGAACCAGCAAGAGCGAGCTTTCGGGTCAATTTCTGGAAGCTCGCTCCTGCAGGAGGGTGCGGGGTCATACCACTAAAGGAGAGCCCGCACTGCGGGCGTCAGTGCCAATGCTTTATCGCTATTTTGAAAAGCTGATCGATATTTTCCGCGAAGCACCCACGCCTGCTCCACCCAGTACCGTCTGGGCGTTTTATTACTACTACCTGCGTCAGGTGTGGCCGATCTTTGCCGCCCTGCTGGTGGTCGGGCTGATTGCCGCCTTGATCGAGGTCTCACTGTTCAGCTACCTGAGCACACTGATTGACCTGACCCAGGGCACACCCAACACCGACTTCTTCAAGATCCACAGCAACGAACTGATCTGGATGGCAGTCGTCGCACTGATCATCCGCCCGATTTTCTTCGGCCTGCATGACCTGCTGGTGCACCAGACCCTGAGCCCGAGCATGACCAGCATGATCCGCTGGCAAAACCACAGCTACGTGCTCAAGCAAAGCCTCAACTTCTTTCAAAACGACTTCGCCGGCCGGATCGCCCAGCGCATCATGCAAACCGGCAACTCGCTGCGTGACTCGGCGGTGCAGGCGGTCGATGCCCTGTGGCATGTATTGATCTATGCCATCAGCTCGCTGGTGCTGTTTGCCGAGGCTGACTGGCGTCTGATGATCCCGCTGCTGACCTGGATCGCCTGCTATATCGGCGCCCTGTACTACTTCGTGCCCCGGGTCAAAGAACGCTCGGTGGTGTCCTCCGATGCCCGCTCCAAACTGATGGGCCGGATCGTTGACGGCTATACCAATATCACCACCCTCAAACTCTTTGCCCATACCAACTTCGAGCAGCAATACGCCCGCGAAGCAATCATCGAGCAGACCGAAAAAACCCAGCTGGCGAGCCGCGTAGTGACCAGCATGGATGTCACCATCACCACCCTCAACGGCCTGTTGATCGTCACCACCAGCGGTCTGGCATTGTGGCTGTGGAGCCAGTCGCTGATCAGCGTGGGGGCCATTGCCCTGGCCACAGGCCTGGTGATTCGCATCGTCAACATGTCCGGCTGGATCATGTGGGTAGTCAACGGCATCTTTGAAAACATCGGTATGGTCCAGGACGGCTTGCAGACCATTGCCCAGCCTGTGGCCGTGACTGATCGCGAACAGGCTCCGCGCCTGAATGTAGAGCGCGGCGAAGTGCGCTTTGAGCACGTGGACTTCCACTACGGCAAACGAAGCGGCATCATCAGCGACCTCAATTTGGTGATCAAACCCGGCGAGAAAATCGGCTTGATCGGTCCTTCCGGCGCGGGCAAGTCAACGCTGGTCAATCTGCTGTTGCGCCTGTACGACTTGCAAGGCGGAAAAATCCTGATCGACGGTCAGAATATCGCCCAAGTGACCCAGGAAAGCCTGCGCGAACAAATCGGCATGATTACCCAGGACACCTCACTGCTGCATCGCTCGATCCGCGACAATCTGCTGTACGGCAAACCGGATGCCACCGATGAAGAGCTCTGGGAGGCCGTACGCAAGGCCCGCGCCGACGAGTTCATCCCGAACCTGTCGGATGCCCAGGGCCGTAGCGGCTTCGACGCCCACGTGGGCGAGCGCGGGGTCAAGCTCTCGGGGGGCCAGCGCCAGCGCATCGCCATTGCCCGGGTACTGCTCAAGAACGCGCCAATCCTGATCATGGACGAAGCCACCTCGGCGCTGGACTCCGAAGTTGAAGCCGCCATTCAGGAAAGCCTCGAAACCCTGATGCAAGGCAAAACCGTGATTGCCATCGCTCACCGGCTGTCCACCATCGCCCGCATGGACCGCCTGGTGGTCCTGGAAAAAGGCCATATTGCAGAGTCCGGAACCCATGCCGAACTGCTCGCCCATGGCGGTTTGTACGCGCGCCTGTGGCAGCACCAGACAGGCGGTTTTGTCGGTCTGGACTGAGTTTAAAAAAGCAGCTCTGCAACGCCACTGATACACAGCGCCAGCGCCCGGTTTTTCAGGGCTCTGGGGTTTTTCAGGGCGTTTGCCAATCCTTGGCGCCCTGGTGTATTTCAATAATCCCGGGGCGGGTGTGCGGAATGCTGAAGACGGCGATGTTGATCATCCCGGCGAGGATCAGGCCTGCCGGTAAGGCAGAGCCGACCTCGCCTCTTCGGCATACGCCAGCACCCCCACTCGCTCACGCGCCAGAAAATCACTCACTGCCGCTTTCAATCCCTGATGGCGCAAGTAATGCCAGGAGTGAGTGATGACCGGCTCAAAGCCGCGTATCAGCTTGTGCTCACCCTGGGCACCGGCGTCAAAGCGCTGAATACCGCCTGCGATGGCGTAGTCCATGCCCTGATAGAAACAGGTCTCGAAGTGCAATCGGTCGAACTCGCCCAGGCACCCCCAGTAGCGACCATACAGGCTGTCGCCGCCCACCAGGCTGAAGGCCATTGCCACCGGGCTTGAGCCCTGTCTGGCCAGCACCACACGAATGGACTCGGGCATGCGCTCGGCCAACAGGCTGAAAAATTCACGGGTCAGATACGGGGTTTGTCGACGCACGGCGTAGGTGTTGGCGTAGCAGGCATACACGAAATCCCATTGCGCCTCGCTCACCTGCTGACCTTCGAGCCATTCAAACTCGAATCCCTGCCCCGCCACTTGCTCGCGCTCTTTGCGCATTTGCTTGCGTTTGCGCGAGCTCAAACCATCGAGAAAGTCCTGAAAGTCACGGTACCCGCGATTTTGCCAATGAAACTGGCAGCCCAGCCGCTGCAACCAGCCGGGCTGATGTGACAAGGCCGTATCGGCCAGCGCATCGGTGAAATTGATATGGGCGCTGGAGAGCCCTTCTATCTCCAGGTAACCGGGCAATGCAGCCAGCAGTTCAAGCCCGTCGGCGCTACTGGCCGCCAGCAATCGCGGGCCGCTGACCGGGCTGAACGGCACCGCCGTCAGCAGCTTGGGGTAGTACTCGATACCCGCCCGCTCGCAGGCATTGGCCCATTCATGATCGAACACGTATTCGCCGTAGGAGTGCCATTTGCGATAACTGGGAAGCGCTGCCAGCAACTGACCATTTTCATAATGCAGCAGGTGCTCGGGCTGCCAGCCGGAATGGGGGCCCAGGCTGGCACTGTCTTCCAGTGCACTCAGAAAAGCATGGCGCAGGAACGGTTGCGCCACTGGCACCAATGCATCCCATTCGTGGGCCGAGATGGCGGACAGGCTGTCCAGGCGGTGTAACGGCATTGGTTGTCCCCGGAGTGCGACGTAGAGCGGCGATGGTAGCACCTGATGCCCGGTGGGAGCTGTTGGCTGGCGAAACCGCTGTCACAGATTCGATATCACTTTGCCACTTTTCTGTCATGTCCAACCGCGATACTGGCGCCGCTTCTTAGAACGCAGGGTTATGAGCGGTTTGTTTGCAACAGGCTCAAGCCTCATTAACGCGAGCCCATCAAGGGCCGATTTTTCCTGAGATGGCCAGGGCCATCTCAACACTGGGAGTTTCATATGCGTCTTGTATCTACACGGGTTGCGGCGGGACTGTGTGGCGGACTGGTACTGGCCATGAGCGTCCCGGCCAGTGCCGGAGTCGATGCCAAACTGCTCGAAATGCTTAAAGCCAACGGCTCCATTTCACCGGCCCAATATGCCGAGCTGCAAACCGAACTCACCAGCGAAAAACAGGCCCAACAAGAAGCAGCCGCCAATCAGGTGAAAAAATCGGACCTCAGCGCCTTCGAACAAAAAGTGGCCTGGGCGGCCAAGACCGAATTCAAGGGCGACGTCAGGGTTCGCCAGGAAACGGTCAAGATCGATGGTGAGTCCGATGGTAAAAACAAGGATCGCCAACGAATTCGTGCTCGTCTGGGCGCCTACACCGAAATCAACCCGCAAGTGAATACCGGTATCCGTATCGCCACCGGCGGAGGCGACGATGCCCGCTCCACCAACCAGGATCTGGACAACTACTTCGACAAGAAACAACTGTGGCTCGATCAGGCCTACATCGATTATCACCCGACAGCCGTCAAGGACCTGCACCTGATTGGCGGCAAAATGCCCCAGCCGTGGGTCAGCATGGGCGACGTGATCTGGGATAGCGATATCAACCCGGAAGGTCTGGCCGCCACTTACAAGCACAACCTGGGTAACAGCGGCGTCGAGATGTTCGGTAGCGCCGGCTACTACACCCTCAAAGACAACGTCGACGGCGAAGGCGTGCAGTTTCGCAACGACTTGAGCCTGTATGCCGGTCAGCTGGGCGCCCGTTTCGCACCCACTGACAGCCTGAAAGTGACCCTGGGCGGCAGTGTTTACAGTTACAACAATGACAAGGACAGCGCCTGCCCTACTACCGGCACCAAGACCACGCCATGTGCGCTGGCAGTCAACGGCAACAGCACTGACGAGTTCCGCCTGTACGAAGGCTTCGGCCAGGTCGATATCGCCAACCTGCCAGTGCCGCTGTCGCTGTACGGTCAATACGTACATAACGCAGCCACCGACAGCGATCAGGACAATGCCTGGCTGGTGGGTTTCAAAAGCAAGCTGAACGCCTTCAGCCTGGACTACAACTACCGCGATATTCAGCGTAACGCGGTGGTGGGGGCATTCACTGACTCTGACTTTGCCAACGGCACTACCGGTTCACGGGGGCACAAGATCAAACTGGGCTACGAGATCGACAAGAACTTTGGTCTGGGCGTGACGTACTTCCTGACCAAGGCTGACTACGCAACCTCCACGCAGAAGGATGCCAATGCCAACACGCTGCAACTGGACGTAGAAGCCAAGTTCTAAGAGCAATCTGTTGAGCGCAGGTCGCGTCGATCCCCTCTTATCCGTCGACGATGCCTGCGCCCAACGCTTTATTGCCCGCCTGACTGCTCGCGCATCATCCGCTTGACCGTCATCTCAAGATCGACCGGTGGTGGTTCCGGCAATGTTTTAAGCGCGGCTCCCATCAACCGCATTTGCCGGGTAAAACGCCTGCAATTGGGGCAAAACAGCACATGATGGCGCATCTGCAGGCGCTGACGAAATGTCAGCTGACCATCCAGGTAGTCGCTCGATCGGGCAACATATTGTTTGCAGGTCAACATTCCCCGGTTTCCTCGAAATGCTCCACGGTGGCGAAGACTTTAAGTCGGGCACGATGCACCAGCACCCTGGCATTGGAGAGCGATATCTGCAAAAGATTACAAATCTCCTCCAGCTCAAGCCCCTGACGATCGCGCAGTACCAGCACACTGCTTTGCAACTGCGGCAGACTGAGCAGCGTTTGCTCCAGGCATTCGCGCAACTCATGCTCTGTGAGCAGGGCTTCGGGGGTGTCCTGATGCCAGGCCAGGGGCGCCAGCAGCCAGTGCCCGTCAGAAGAGAACCGATCATCGTCGATCGTACCGTGGGGCGAAGGTAAATCGTCGAGCAGCACTTCCCGACGATTTTGCTTGTAGCGGTTTTTGGCTGCGTTGGCGGTGATGGTCAGCAGCCAGGTTTTAAGGCTTGAACGGGATTCAAAGCTGACAAGATTGCGTACCACCGCCAGCCAGGCATCCTGAACCGCTTCGTCGGCATGACGATTGCCCACAATGGCATAAGCCACGGCACGCATGGCCCCCTGATAGGTGCTGACCAGCTCCCGAAAGGCCTGCTGTTCACCGGCCAGCAGACGTTTGAGCAACTCAGTGTCGTCAGCAGCCATTGATACCTCGTCTGTTGTGAATCTGCAGGAGCCAGCTTGCTCGCGAGCGCTTTAAAAGCTCGCGAGCAACCTCGCTCCTGCAGGATCCGGGATCAGCGTTTACGCAGAATTATGCTGCCAATCGAATAGCCCGCACCGAACGAACTGAGCACCGCCAGCGAACCGCCTGGCAGATCGTCCTGATACTTGTGAAAGGCGATTACCGAGCCTGCCGAACTGGTATTGGCGTAGGTGTCGAGAATCACCGGTGCTTCTTCGACCGCGGCTTCGCGACCCAGCAGACGTTTGACGATCAGGTGGTTCATGCTCAGGTTGGCCTGGTGCAGCCAGAAGCGCTTCACATCGGCCACGTCGAGCTGGTTCTCTTGCAGATGCTGGGCAATCAGCTCGGCCACCATCGGGCACACATCGCGGAATACCTTGCGGCCTTCCTGGACGAACAGCTTGTCGGGGCTGTCTGGCGATTCGTCAGAAGCACGATTGAGGAAACCGAAGTTGTTGCGGATGTTGTTGGAGAAGGTGGTCAGAAGTTTGCTGCCGACGATATCGAACTGGTGCCGGGAAGTGGCCAGATCGGCACGCTCGACCAACACCGCAGTCGCCGCATCACCAAAGATGAAGTGACTGTCGCGGTCGCGGAAGTTCAGATGGCCGGTGCACACTTCGGGGCTGATCAACAGCACCGCGCGGGCCTGCCCCAGCTGGACGCTGTTGCTGGCGGTCTGAATGCCGAAGGTCGCCGAAGAACAGGCCACGTTCATGTCAAAGCCAAAACCTTGAATGCCCAGCGCCTGTTGCACTTCAATGGCAATGGCCGGGTACGGGCGCTGCAGGTTGGAGCAGGCAACGATGACCCCGTCGATGTCGGCAGCGGTTTTGCCCGCTCGCTCAAGCGCCTGCTTCGCGGCGCCAACGGCCATTTCACAGAGCACCGACATTTCATCGTTGGAGCGTACAGGCAACCGTGGACGCATGCGCTGCGGGTCAAGGATGCCGTCCTTGTCCATCACAAAACGGCTTTTGATGCCTGAGGCCTTTTCGATAAAGGCGGCACTGGACTCGGCCAGAGGCTCGATTTCTCCGGCCTCGATGGCGGCGCTGTTATCCGCATTGAACTGCTGCACATAGGCATTGAAAGACTGCACCAGCTCTTCGTTGGAGATGCTGTTGGCCGGGGTGTACAGGCCGGTGCCGCTAATGACGACGTTATGCACGGTCGTTCCTCTTATTCTGTTCAAACAGAAGATATTGAATTCATTTCAGGCAGTGATAGCAGCGAAGTTTGCCATAAACGCCAACATTTGGCGTTACTTCACGATCGTCCATCTGTGCAGGAGCGCGCTTTCAAGCCGCCAGACAGCTCGCGAGCACGCTCGCTCCTGCAGGGTATTCAGGCGTCCACCTGGCTCCATTGTTTGCTCAGGCGTTTGTCCGAAATCGGCACTTTGGTCCCCAACTGCTGGCCGAACAGCGACACGCGATATTCCTCCAGCCACCAGCGATACAGCTCCAGCTGCGGGTCGCGCTTGCCTTCCTGGGCATGCTTGGTGGCCCGGGCCTGGTACTGCGCCCACAAACCGCTCAGCTCGCCACTCCAGACCCGGTCTTTCTGGACCTGGCCGGGGAGTTTCTCCAGGCGCATTTCAATGGCCTTGAGGTAGCGCGGCAGTTCCTTGAGCCAGACTGCCGGGGTTTCCCGGACAAAACCCGGATACACCAGATTGCCGAGCTGCTGCTTGATGTCATTCAGGGCAACCGCTTGAGCCAGATCGATCTTGCCCTTGAAGCGCTTTTGCAGCCCGTGCCACAGCTTGAGAATATCCAGCGTCAGCCTGGCCAGCTTTTCGGTGTGCTCGGTCCAGGCCCCGCGCTTGCGCTCGGCAAGTGCAGCCAGGCCCGCACCATCGCGCGGCAGCACGGCTTCGCCTTCAAGGATGCAGCTGTCGAGGCTGGCCAGCAGAATGTCTTCCACCAGACTCTCGACCCTGCCCAGCTCGCGGTACAACAGGCCCAGTTCGGTCAGCCCCGGCAGCTTGGCGCGCAAGAATTTGGCCGGCTCGGCCAGTTGCTGCATCAACAACCGCTGGAGCGCCCGACGATGCTGATACTCAGCCTCGGCCGGGGTCGAGAAACGTCCTTCCTTGACGCTGTTGCCCTCTTCTACCAATGCCGGATAAACCGTCATCGACAACCCGGCAATCTTCTGCTGGGTTTTTTCAGCCACCGGGGCAAACACCTTGGCCTCTACCGGCTGCTGGTTTTTCGCTGTTTGCGGCACCGCCAACGCGGCCTGACTGGCCTGGGCAAAGCGTGCTGTCAGCTCGGCCAGATCGCGGCCTTCGCCGAGAAACTTGCCCTCGCCATCAACAATTTCGAGATTCATTTTCAGGTGGTTTTCCACCTGCTGCGCAGCTTCGGCCCAGGCTTCGTCACTCACCCGCGCCCCGGTCATGCGCAACAGCTCGCGACCCAGTGCCTGGGGCAACGACCCTTCGCCGTAGGCCATACGCTGCAAGGCGGCCTTGACGAAGTCCGGCACCGGCACAAAGTTTTTCCGTAGTGCCTTGGGCAGGCAGCGCACCAGAGCAATGCACTTGGCCTCGATCATGCCCGGCACCAGCCATTCCAGACGCTCGGGCGGCAACACCGAAAGCAACGGCGCAGGTACTTTGAGCGTCACCCCGTCCCGGGGATGGTTGGGCTCGAAGTGATAACTCAGCTCCAGGGTCAAATCCCCCAGATGCAGGGTGTCCGGGAAATGCTGGGCGGTGATTTCAGTGGCTTCACGGGCCAGCACGTCTTCTTCACGCATGATCAACAGCTGCGGATCTTTCTGGCTGTTGATGCGATACCAGCTGTCGAAGGTGGCAGTCTGATGAATTTCAGCAGGCAGTCGCGCGTCGTAGAACCCGTACAGGGTTTCTTCGTCGGCCAGAATATCGCGGCGCCGGGCCTTGGCCTCCAGCTCGTCAAGTTGCTCCAGCAGTTGGGCATTGGCCGTCAGGCATTTGGCCCGCGACTGGATTTCGCCCCGCACCAGACCTTCGCGGATAAACAGCTCGCGGGACATCACAGGGTCAATCGGCCCGTAATGTACGGCACGCCGACCGACCACGATCAGGCCGAACAAGGTGATCTGCTCAAAGGCCACCACTTGTCCGCGCTTCTTCTCCCAGTGCGGCTCAAAGTAGTTCTTTTTGATCAGGTGCCCGGCCAGCGGCTCGATCCAGTCCGGCTCGATCTTGGCCACCATTCGCGCATAGAGCTTGGTGGTCTCCACCAGTTCGGCGGTCATCAGCCATTGCGGGCGTTTTTTACCCAGGCCGGAAGAAGGATGAATCCAGAACCGGCGCTGACGTGCGCCGAGGTAATCCCCCTCTTCAGTCTTTTGCCCGATCTGGCTGAGCAAGCCGGACAACACCGCCTTGTGCAGCTTGGGGTAGTCGGCCGGTTCTTTATTGACCGTCAACTGCATGTCGCGGCAGATCAGACTCAATTGGCGGTGTGAATCGCGCCATTCGCGCAGCCGCAGGTAATTGAGGAAGTTCTTGCGACACCAGCTGCGCAACGGACTGGCGGTCAAGGCCTGGCGCTGCTCTTCAAAGCCGCGCCAGACATTGATCAGCCCGGCGAAATCGGAGTCAACGTCTTTCCATTGGGCGTGGGCCTGATCCGCCGCTTGCTGGCGCTCGGGCGGACGCTCACGGGGGTCCTGTACCGACATCGCACTGGCCACAATCAACACTTCCTGCAAACTGCCGAGCCTGGCTGCTTCCAGCAGCATGCGACCCATGCGCGGGTCCACCGGCAAGCGCGCCAGTTGACGCCCCAGCGGTGTGAGCTGGTTCTCGCGGTTCACTGCCGACAGTTCTTGCAACAGGTTGAAACCGTCAGTGATGGCCTTGCCATCCGGCGGTTCGATAAACGGGAACGCAGTAATCTCGCCCAGACGCAGATGCAACATCTGCAAGATGACGGCGGCAAGGTTGGTGCGCAGAATTTCCGGATCAGTAAATTCCGGGCGCCCGTTGAAGTCTTCTTCGGCGTACAAACGCACACAGATACCCGGTTCAACCCGACCGCAACGGCCTTTACGCTGATTGGCGCTGGCCTGGGAAATCGCTTCGATGGGCAGGCGCTGAACCTTGGCCCGATAGCTATAGCGGCTGATACGGGCGGTGCCGCTGTCGATCACATAGCGAATGCCCGGCACCGTCAGCGAGGTTTCAGCCACGTTGGTTGCCAGCACCACGCGGCGCCCCGGGTGCGACTGGAAAATGCGCTGCTGCTCGGCAGGTGACAGCCGCGCATACAGAGGCAGAATTTCGGTGTGCTTGAGTTGCGCCTTGCGCAGCATCTCGGCGGCGTCGCGAATTTCCCGCTCACCGGGCAAGAACACCAGCACGTCGCCGGGGCTTTTGCGTTCACTGCGCTCAAAGGCGGCAATTTCATCAAGGGTGGCAATGATCGCCTGGTCGACGCTCAAATCTTCCTCGACACTGTTGCCCTCTTCATCCTGCTCCGAGGTCAGCGGTCGATACCAAGTCTCGACCGGGAAGGTACGGCCCGATACCTCGACAATCGGCGCATCGTTGAAGTGCTTGGAGAAGCGCTCCAGATCGATGGTGGCCGAAGTGATGATAACTTTCAGGTCTGGACGACGCGGCAGCAGGATTTTCAGGTAGCCCAGCAAAAAATCGATGTTCAGGCTGCGTTCGTGGGCTTCGTCGACGATGATCGTGTCGTAGCGTTCCAGATAACGGTCGTGCTGGGTTTCGGCCAGCAGGATACCGTCAGTCATCAGTTTGACCAGGGTGTTGGAATCGCTTTGATCCTCAAACCGCACCTGGTACCCCACCAGCGCGCCCAACGGCGTGGCCAGTTCTTCGGCCACCCGGCTGGCTACGCTGCGCGCCGCAATTCGACGGGGCTGGGTATGGCCGATCAAACCGTGTTGACCGCGACCGATTTCCAGACAGATTTTCGGCAACTGGGTGGTTTTACCCGAGCCGGTTTCACCGGCCAGAATCAGCACCTGATGCTTGAGCAACGCGGCCTTGATCTCATCGCGCTTGGCGGCGATCGGCAGGTTTTCGTCATAACGAATCAGCGGCACACTGGCCGCCCGCGCTTTCACCTGCGCGCACGACGCCTGCACCCGCTCAGCCCACGCGGCCAATTTGGCCACGTCGTCAGGCTTTTTGCGCAGCTCATGCAATTGCCGACGCAGTTTATGGCGGTCGGCAATCATGGCTTGATCAAGGTTTTTCAACAGTTGGTCGATAGCAGGCGATTCGTCAGTCATCAGGCGCGCAAAAGTCTTCGTAAATGCAGGGGGCGGATTGTCGCAGATTTGGCCCCACCCCGTGAACGGGATCTACAGCTGGATATGGCATCCATGCCAAAGGCGCCGTTACTCGGAGGCGGGCAGCTGCCGGCCGGTGGCCTGAGGTTTTCCCGCCACCGCCACCGCCAGTTCCAGAACAGCCAGGGCCACCAGCCCCCAGATAAACCAGGTCTTGCCGGCAGTCACCAGTAGCCAGCCCCCCCGGCCTCGAGCGTTGTCCGTGCACAGGGATATTGCGCCCGGGCAGCCATTGCCTTGCGCGCTGTATCCCCTAAACTGCCCGGCTCAAACCTTGTAAGGAATCACCGTGAGACTTGTCGATATTGCACGGATGCTGTCACTGGCAGGCATTTGGGGCGCCAGCTTTCTGTTTATGCGGATTATTGCGCCGGTGATCGGGACCATTCCTACCGCGTTTTTTCGAGTATCCATAGCCGCTACCGGCCTGGTGGTGATTCTGGCGCTGATGCGCGTGAGCTGGAATTTCGGCGGTAAGCTCAAGGTGATTTTGATACTGGGGGTAATCAACTCGGGCATTCCGGCCACGTTGTATTCGGTGGCGGCCCAGGTATTGCCTGCTGGTTATTCATCAATATTCAACGCGACCACACCGCTGATGGGCGTGCTGATTGGCGGGTTGTTCTTTAGCGAAAAACTCACTGCGACCAAAATGGCCGGTGTGTTTTTAGGCTTGTTCGGTGTCGGCATCCTGACGCGTGCCGGGCCAGTGGCATTTGATATGGATCTGCTGATGGGCGCCCTCGCCTGTCTGCTGGCCACCACCTGTTATGGCTTTGCCGGTTTCCTGGCGCGCCGCTGGCTGGATCAGCAAGGCGGGCTTGACCCCCGACTTTCGGCACTGGGCAGCATGCTCGGGGCCACGCTGTTTCTGTTGCCACTGTTTGCCCTGAGCGCCATCAACCAGCCGCCGGCCAGTTGGGGCGGAGCAAGCGTGTGGCTTTCCCTTTTGGGCCTTGGACTGGTCTGTACGGCGTTTGCCTACATTCTGTACTTCCGCTTACTGACCAGCATTGGTCCGGTCAAATCCATGACCGTGACCTTTATGATTCCGCCATTTGGCGTGCTGTGGGGCGCGTTGTTTCTGGATGAGCCGCTGTCAATGGCACATATCTACGGCGGGTTGCTGATCGCTGTAGCGGTATGGCTGGTACTCAAGCCTGCTGCAGTGGCAAAAGCTGTAAACCCGTGAGTCCACGGATCTGCAGGAGCGAGCTGTATCGCGGGACAAGTACAGCTCGCTCCTGCAGGTCAGGGTGTCAGCCCGTTTTACGGAACACGAACACCAGCCCGATGATGATCAGCGCCATGCCCAGCAAGCTCAAAGCCGCCAGTTTGTTGCCGAAAATCAGATAGTCCATCACCGCGGTCACCGCCGGCACCAGATAAAACAGGCTGGTGACGTTGACCAGATTGCCTTTGGCGATCATCCGGTACAGCAGCAAGGTAGCCAGTACTGAAACCACCAGCCCCATCCACAACACCGGTACCACAAACCCGGCACTGTGTTCGAAGTGAAATGGCTGAAACGGTACAAACACCGCACATACCAGCAACCCTGCAAGGTATTGCAGCGGCAGCGTACCCAGCGGGTTTTGGGTGATGCGCTTTTGCATCAAGGTGCCCGCCGTCATGCTGGTCAGTGCCAGCAAGGCATACAGCATGCCAGTCCAGGACAAACCTGCCAGACCGATGCCCTGGTAGACCACCAGGATCAAACCGCCCAGCCCCAGCAGCAACCCCAGAGACCGACTGAAGGAATGCCGCCGCTCCATGATCACGGCGGTCAAGATCGGTTGCACCCCCATCACGGTGGCCATCACCCCCGGGGTTACTTTCAGATCCAGCGCCAGCAGGTAAAAAATCTGATAGGCGCCCAACAGCACTACACCGGTGGCCAGCGCATAGCTGATCCCCTTGACGCCACGGGGCAGTTGAAACTTCATCAACGGGATTATCAGCACCAGCGCCAACAAGGCGATGGCAAAACGGATCAACAAAAAGGCAAAGGGCGATGCATGGGCCAGCCCCCACTTGGAGAAGATGGCGCCACTGCTCCACAGCAGAACGAACAGGCTCGTGGAAACAGCCGCCAGCGCGGACTCTTTAGAAATCGAAAACATGGGTAACACCTGTCATCAGGCAAAAAAGCCAACTCAGCCAAAGCTGAAGTTCAGAGGTTTTTCAGGCGGGTACGGGCAGCTGAAAGATCAGTTCAGCCCGCGACAACAACAACACCTGGTGGCGACGCCACAGTGCGGCTGACAGGAGGGGGATAGTGACTGATCTGCGCAGGCTGCTGGTTTGCGCACGGCACCACGCCAGCAGAGACTGCTGAAACGACAACGCTGTGGGAGAGGCAAACCGGCATGGGCTGATCTTTTTTGGAGAGAAGATGCGGAGCGCTTGGGCTCATCGAGCGCTGACTATAACCAGCGCCCGATACAAATTGCAATGCTTTAACCGAACAACCAGCGCCATAACAACAGCAGCACGATCACGGCCAATATTGGACGGGCCACGCGGTAAAGTTTGGGGTTACGGCGCTTCCATTGTTTGACCACACCACTGAAACGGTCGCTGAACGTCTTGCTCCAGGCATAGGCCTTGTTGATGCCGCCTACGCGCTCGTCATCGGTGTTCTGTGGAGCGGTGGCTTTGCCCAGCTGAGCGCTGACCCAGCGGTTGATGCGCGTCATCAGGGGGCTGGTGAGCGGCCGTTCGATGTCACAAAAGAGGATGACGCGGGTGATGTCGGTTTCATTCTTGACCCAGTGCACGTAGGTCTCGTCGAACATCACGTCCTCGCCGTCGCGCCAGGAATACTCTTCGCCATCAACGAAAATCCGGCAAGCATCCGAGTTGGGTGTCGACAGGCCCAGGTGATAACGCAACGAACCTGCGAACGGGTCACGGTGCGGGTTGAGGTGGCTGCCCCCCGGCAACAGCGCAAACATCGCGCCTTTAACGTTGGGGATGCTGTTGACCAGCTCGACGGTCTTGGGGCACAGCAGTTCGGCTGATGGCAGCGCTTTGTCGTACCACTTGAGGTAAAAACGCTTCCAGCCTTTTTTGAAGAACGATCCAAAACCGGCATCGTTGTTCTTTTCGGCGGCGCGGATATAGCCCTCATCGAACAGGTGCATGGCTTCTTCGCGAATCACTTGCCAGTTGTCTTTAAGAACATCCAGCTCGGGAAACTTGCTGCGGTCCAGGTAGGGCCGGGACGGGACGCCGGAGAACAGATACATCAAGGCGTTATAGGGCGCAAAGAACGCGGAGTGGTTGACGAACTGGCGCAACACCGGCAGGCGCGCCTTGCCGCGCAAATGCACGTAAAGGATGCTGCCGACAAACAGCAGTATCAACCCTGCCTTGATGGCGAAGGATAAGGTCATGCAACAACTCCTCGAAAATAGGCAACCTGCCCCGGTCTGTCATGCAACGTGGCAGCCGGCCATGATAAACACTCCCGGCCCCGGGCAAAACCCGCCTGATCCAACATTCAGCGTTAAGGAAGACGTAATAACGAGTCAATAGTGCATAAGTCGCAGCTCTGAGCGCTTGATTTGGGTCAGTTGCATCCGCCTGGCGGGGGCCGGCTTGCCTGCGACAGCACCACGATGCCTGAATCGCTGGCAAGCCTGCACCCTGGGAAACGGGCTTACTGCTGTAATTCCTGCTCGCTGAACATATCGCTGAACAGGTAGCTCGACAGGTAGCGCTCACCCGAGTCGGGGAGGATCACAACGATAGTCTTGCCCTGCATTTCCGGGGTTTCAGCCAAACGTACTGCCACAGCCATTGCCGCGCCGCATGAGATCCCGCACAAGATGCCTTCTTCGTGCATCAGACGCAGGGCCATGGCCTTGGATTCGTCATCACTGACCAGTTCGACTTTGTCGAGAATCGACAAATCGAGGTTTTTCGGTACAAAACCGGCACCGATGCCCTGGATCTTGTGGGGCGACGGTTTGATCTCTTCACCGGCCAGCGCCTGGGTGATGACCGGCGAGGTGATGGGTTCTACCGCAACCGACAGAATCGGCTTGCCCTGGGTGTGTTTGATATAGCGGGAAATGCCGGTGATGGTGCCACCGGTTCCCACTCCAGCCACCAGCACGTCAATGCCGCCGTCAGTATCGTTCCAGATTTCCGGCCCGGTGGTTTTCTCATGGATTGCCGGGTTGGCCGGGTTTTCGAACTGCTGGGGCATGAAGTACTGCTCAGGATCGCTGTTGCAGATCTGCGCAGCCTTGTCGATGGCCCCTTTCATGCCCTTGGTCGGCTCGGTCAGTACCAGTTCGGCGCCCAGCGCCTTGAGCACCTTGCGCCGCTCGATACTCATGGAGGACGGCATGGTCAGCATCAATTTGTAACCGCGGGCAGCCGCGACAAAGGCCAGACCGATACCGGTATTGCCCGACGTCGGTTCAATGATGGTCATGCCGGGTTTGAGCACACCACGGCTTTCGGCGTCCCAGATCATATTGGCGCCGATCCGGCACTTCACCGAATAGCCCGGGTTACGGCCCTCGATCTTGGCCAGAATAGTCACGCCACGGGGCGCAATACTGTTGATTTGTACCAGAGGCGTGTTACCGATGGAGTGCGCGTTATCTACAAAAATGCGGCTCATGGCGGGGTCCTTATTCACCTTTTGGGAAGGCCTCAAGGGTAGGCCTCGTGTTCCCGGGCGTCCAGTCATGGCGTGACGCGCCATTCAGAGACTGAATGGCGCGTCTGCGTTCACCTCGGACGGGCGTCGCGTTATAGTCGGACATACTTTTTTGTTCTCCCGCCCTGCCCCTTGCAGGGCCCGGGTCTTGGTTTGAGGAATTGCAGATGAAGTTTGAAGGCACCCGCGCCTACGTGGCCACCGATGACCTGAAACTGGCGGTCAACGCGGCCATCACCCTGGAGCGCCCGCTGCTGGTCAAAGGTGAACCCGGCACCGGCAAGACCATGCTCGCCGAGCAACTGGCCGAATCTTTCGGTTGCAAGCTGATCACCTGGCACATCAAGTCCACCACCAAGGCCCATCAGGGCCTGTACGAGTACGACGCGGTCAGCCGTCTGCGTGATTCGCAGCTGGGGGTGGATAAAGTCCACGATGTGCGCAATTACCTGAAAAAGGGCAAGTTGTGGGAAGCCTTCGAAGCTGAAGAGCGGGTCATTTTGCTGATCGACGAAATCGACAAGGCCGACATCGAGTTCCCGAACGACCTGCTGCAAGAACTCGACAAGATGGAGTTCTACGTTTACGAGACCGACGAAACCATCAAGGCCAAAGTGCGCCCGATCATCATCATTACCTCCAACAACGAAAAAGAACTGCCGGATGCCTTCCTGCGCCGTTGCTTCTTCCACTACATCAGCTTCCCGGACCGCAGCACCCTGCAAAAGATCGTCGACGTACACTTCCCCGACATCAAGAAAGAACTGGTCAGTGAAGCGCTGGACGTGTTTTTCGACGTACGCAAAGTGCCCGGCCTGAAGAAAAAGCCTTCGACCTCCGAGCTGGTGGACTGGCTGAAACTGCTGATGGCCGACAATATTGGCGAGGCCGTGCTGCGCGAGCGCGATCCGACCAAAGCCATCCCGCCACTGGCCGGCGCTCTGGTGAAGAACGAACAGGACGTGCAATTGCTGGAGCGTCTGGCGTTCATGAGCCGTCGCGCTAATCGCTGATTTTTCCAGAAGGCGATAAGCATGCTGCTTAATCTGTTCAATGAAATGCGGGCGGCCAAGGTGCCGGTTTCTGTGCGCGAGTTGCTGGACTTGATCAACGCGCTGAAGCACCACGTGACCTTCGCCGACATGGACGAATTTTATTATTTGGCGCGCACCATCCTGGTCAAGGACGAGCGTCATTTCGACAAGTTCGATCGCGCATTCGGCGCCTACTTCAATGGCCTGCAGAACCTCAACGAGCACCTTGAGGCCCTGATTCCCGAAGACTGGTTGCGCAAGGAATTCGAGCGCTCGCTGAGCGACGAAGACCGGGCGCAGTTGCAATCGCTGGGGGGCCTGGACAAGCTGATTGAAGCGTTCAAACAGCGTCTTGAAGAGCAAAAGGAACGCCATGCCGGTGGCAACAAATGGATCGGCACCGGCGGCACCAGCCCGTTCGGCTCTGGGGGCTATCACCCTGAAGGCATCCGGGTGGGCGACGCCGGCGCGCGCCAGGGCAAGGCCGCCAAGGTCTGGGAGCAGCGCGAGTACAAGAACCTCGACGATCAGGTCGAACTGGGCACGCGCAATATCAAGGTGGCTCTGCGGCGCCTGCGCAAGTTTGCCCGCCAGGGTGCGGCAGAAGAGCTGGATATCGATGGCACCATCGACCACACCGCCCGCGATGCCGGCCTGCTGAACATTCAGATGCGCCCTGAACGGCGCAACAACATCAAACTGCTGTTGCTGTTTGATATTGGCGGCTCGATGGATTCACACGTGAAGATCTGCGAGGAGTTGTTCTCGGCTTGTAAAACCGAGTTCAAGCATCTGGAGTACTTCTACTTCCATAACTTCATTTATGAGTCGGTATGGAAGAACAACCAGCGTCGTCAGGTCGAACGTATTTCCACCCAGGATCTGCTGAACAAATACGGCGCCGACTACAAGGTGATCTTTATTGGCGACGCGGCCATGGGCCCCTATGAAATCACCCACGCGGGGGGCAGTGTCGAACACTGGAATGAAGAGCCGGGTTACAAGTGGATGCAACGCTTCATGGAGAAATACAAAAAGCTGATCTGGATTAATCCTTACCCGAAAGACACGTGGAACTACACCGCTTCGACCGGGATCGTACGCGACCTTATCGAAGACCGGATGTACCCCTTGACGCCGGACGGTCTGGAACAAGGGATGCGGTTTCTGGCCAAGTAATGATGCCCCCTGCAGGAGCGAACACCCTCGCTCCTGCAGGCTGGGTTGTTATTCGGCAAACCGCTGCATGAACGCCACCTGCTGGCGCTGCGCCGCATCCTGGGTGGTCGGACGCATGTACACCACTTCCCCCGGCAAACACTGGGCCAGACGTGCCAGCGCCAGCGGGGTCAAGGCGCCGAGACGCGGGTAGCCGCCAATGGTCTGACGGTCATTGAGCAATACAATCGGCTGGCCATCCGGCGGGACCTGAATCGCCCCCTGCGGGATACCTTCGGAAATCATCGGCGCGCCCTGATAGACCAGTGCCGGCCCCAGCAGGCGGATGCCCATGCGGTCGGCGCGACTGTCGAGGGTCCATGGATTATTGAAGGCGTCAAAGGTGCTTTGACCACTGAAAGCACCCATTTGGGCACCCAGCACCACATCCAGCAACGGCTTGGGACTGAACTCGGGCAAGTACCGGGACGGCAGTTCACGCAACGGCTGCGCAGCCCCGCCATAACTCAGCTCATCGCCTGCCGCCAGCGCCCGGCCAAAGCCATCAGGGCCGCCGAGCTGCTCACGAACCACTGTGGAGCAACTGCCCAGCACTTGAGGGGCGCTAAAGCCTGCCGGTGCGGCCAGATAGGTGCGGGCACCGCTCATCGGCTGAGTGAAGGTCAGGGTCTGGCCTTTTCTCAGAGAGAAACTGCGCCAGGGCTTCAAGGCTTGTCCGTCTACCGCTGCTGCCAGATCTGCGCCGGCCAGAGCCAGCGTGCAATCGTCCCGGGCGATAACAGATAAGCCGCCGAGGGTGATTTCGATGACCGCCGCGTCTGGCGAGTTGCCCAGCAGCCAGTTGGCCCAGGCCATGGACATCCAGTCCGCAGCCCCGCCCTGGGTCACGCCCAGGTGCCGTACGCCGAAACGACCGGCGTCCTGCAGCAGGCAAAACGGATTACTGGCCTGAATCAGTAAACGGCTCATGCCAAGGCCTCCTGGGGCGTGTCATCACCGCCTAGACGGATAAACTCAGCACGGCTGACAGGGGCGAATTGCACCCTGTCGCCTGGCTGCATGAGGCTGTAACCCTCGCGCTCGCGATCAAACAATGCGCTCGGGGTACGGCCGATAAGATTCCAGCCGCCGGGCGACTGCGCGGGATAGGCCGCGGTCTGGCGCTCGGCAATCCCCACGCTGCCGGTGGCGACACGTTTGCGCGGGGTGGCCAGACGCGGTGCGGCCAGGGCTTCTTCGACCAGCCCCATAAAGGCAAAACCCGGGGCAAAGCCCAGGGCGAAGACCTGATATTGATGCTCACTGTGACGACGGATGACTTCGCTCACCGACCAGCCGGTGCGCTTGGCCAGCAAGGCGAGTTCCGGCCCCACACTCAGGTCGTACCACACTGGCAGTACGTGACATTGGCCAAGGTTTTGGGTTTCCGGGCGCAGGTCAGTCAAGGCCTGGGCGATTCGCTCCCGGGCCTGGGCCGGCGTCAGTGCCAGGCCGTCGTAGTGCACCATCAAGGTGGTGTAGGACGGCACCAGATCGGTCAGATACTCGGCGAAGCAAATGCGCAGGCGCTCGCTGGCAGCCAGCATCCACGGCATGTTGGTTTCTGCAATTTCATCGAACAGACGCAGCATCAGGCAGTCGATGGCCACCACTTCAATGCGCGGCTTCATCCCTGCGCCTGCTGGCTCAGGGCCTGGCGAATCCGTTGCACGGCGGCGACCGAGCCGGCGTTGTCGCCATGCACGCACAGCGTGTTGGCGTGCAGGTGCAAGGCACTGCCGTCATTGGCCACCAGAGGCTGGCCAGCCGCAATGGTCAGGGCCTGTTGCACGATAATCTCGGCGTCGTGATGCACCGCCCCCGGCAGTTGCCGTGAAACCAGGCGCCCGGCACTGTCGTAAGCGCGGTCGGCAAAGGCCTCGAACCACAGAGTCACGCCGAACTCATCACCGATGGCTTGCGCCGCGCTGTTGTCGCGGGTGGCCATCAGCATCAGCGGCAAGCCCGGGTCGTAAGCGGCCACGGCCTGCACCACCGCCCGCAACTGTGCGGGGCTGGCCATCATGTCGTTGTACATGGCGCCGTGGGGTTTGACGTAGCTGACTCGCGTGCCCTGGGCGCGGCAGATGCCGTCCAGAGCGCCGATCTGATAGTGCAGCAGGTCTTGCAGCTCTTGCGCCGAGTAGGCCATGGAGCGTCGACCAAAGCCGGCGAGGTCTTGATACGCGGGGTGGGCGCCGATTTTCACATCATGGGCCAACGCCAGACCTACGGTTTTGCGCATGATGCCCGGGTCGCCTGCGTGAAAACCGCAGGCAATGTTGGCGCAATCAATAAACGGCATGACCTCGGCATCCAGGCCCATGGTCCAGCTGCCAAAACTCTCACCAATATCGCAATTCAATAACAGGCGGCTCACGGCGATGCTCCTGTGGTCTTTTTATAGTTTAGGTGCAGGCATTTTTGGACAGCAGCACGCCGTTCGTCCAACTAATAAAAGCCGGACTCAGGGATAAGAAAAAGTTGATTGCTTAAATTTCTGCCGGGCCAACCGCTGTTCTGCAGGCCCAGGTCAGGATTAGCTGTCGCGTGCTCGGCGGGCAATTCGCTCGCGCTGGCGTTTACCGCCCAGGACGACCCAGTCCACCAGGCGCAGGAAGCCTTCGATGATGAAGGAAAACAACAGGGCCCCGGCCATCGCCCAGCCGATAGCGGTCGGTGACAGCAGCACCTGATAGCTGTAGGTGTCGATGGTTTCCTGACGAATTGCCGGATCGGCCGCGTAGGCCACTTGCAGTGCACGCATGTACCACGGCCCCTGCATGGCCTGGAACTGATCGTCGAGCAGACGCTGGCGGCTGAGCAATGTGCCCAGGCTGTTGGCATCGCTGCGAAATACCGGGTCGTCACTGGCCCGGTAATGCGCAACCAGCGCTTGCAGATCGCCTTTGAAAAACTGGTTGGCGGTGTTCTGGAAACCCGCCAGCCCGGTTTGCGCTTCGATCAGGTGAGCTTCGACGCGGTTGGCGTAATCATTGATAAACCCCGGCACTTGCACGCCGATCAACAGGCCCAACGTAAACAACACCAACCGCAGATAGCTCAGAAACATGCAGGCGCATCCTTATTCGGTTGTGCCCTGGCTGACGCATTCACCGCGTCGCCACAAGCTCCATTGACCCGGTTCGTAACGCGTCCAGGTTTCGTTTTCTGTCAGCGGTTCGGTGGCAATCACGGTGACTACATCGTTCGGGGTTGTTTCTGACTGAAAATCCACAATCACGTCGACATCTTTCAAACGTGCCGGGCCAAAGGGCGCACGACGCGTGATCTGTGCCAGCTTGGTCGAGCAGTAGCAGAACAGCCAGTCACCGTCGCTGAGCAGGCAGTTGAACACCCCTTTGCTGCGAAATTCGGCGCAAGCGGCGACCAGCACCGGCAGGATAGTTTCGACGTCGACCGGTTCGGGGAAGGCCTGGCGAACCCGGTTCAGCACATCGCAGAACGCGGCTTCACTGTCGGTATCACCGATCGGACGGTAAAAGCTGGTACTCGGGGAGAAGTCGGCCAGCTGGCCGTTGTGCGCGAAGCACCAGTTACGGCCCCAGAGTTCACGGACAAACGGGTGGGTATTGGACAGGCAGACTTTGCCGACGTTGGCCTGACGGATATGGCCAATGACCACTTCGCTTTTGATCGGGTAGCGCTGCACCAGCAACGCGACCTCGGAGTCGCAGCTGGCAGCCGGGTCCTGAAACAGACGCAGGCCACGGCCTTCATAGAAGGCAATGCCCCAGCCATCGCGATGCGGGCCGGTACGCCCGCCACGCTGCATCAGGCCGGTAAAGCTGAACACAATATCGGTCGGGACGTTGGCGCTCATGCCCAATAATTCACACACGCTCGCACTCTCGCATTCAAGCTCAACGGAAAAGGATTACAACCGCGGCTCAACCCGCGACGGGCCCGCAGCACGGGGTGCTGCCGGGCGGACAAAACGGTCATCGCCAGCAGGGCCGAAAGGCTGGTCGTCTTCAGGGTCGCTGTGGTGCGCCTGCTGGTTGGCGGCGGCTTGCGCCTGACGCGCCTTGCGGGCACGCTCAATGGGCCAGCGAATCAGCACAAAAACCGCATACAGGCACAGTGCAAAGATGGCGTACATCAACAGGTCCGACACCGCGCGCCAGGCGTTATTGCCCACCTTGAACGCAAGGTCCAGGGCAGTGATGGCCACTGCAGGAGCAAATTTTTCTTTTACCGGGTCGATAATGGTCGGGCTCAACAGCAACACCGCCATTAACACGCGTAAAGGCTCACGCAACCAGCGCCACATAAAGCGGGTCAGGCGCCACCATACGAGCAGGCAGCCCAAAGCGGCAAAGGCATAAAGGCCCCAGGCGATCAGATAGTCGTTCTCGGTCATGGTATCCATGGTCGGCAGGCAATGAGGCGCTATGATAACGGCTTTTAGGCAATGCGGCTGCACCGCCGTCAGCGTCACTTCTTTTCATGCAGGTTTCAGAGAACGCTCAATGACCGAATCAGCCTACGCAAACAGCGCCCCTGTCGCACATAAGGTCCAGGGCTCAGACCCCTATTCGTGGTTACAAAATCGCGACAGCGAAGAAGTTTTAGACTACCTGAAAGCCGAAAACGCCTATCAGGAAGCGCAGCTGGCCGACCAGGCGCAACTGCGTGAGACACTGTTTCAAGAGATCAAGGGCCGGATTCGCGAGACTGATCTGTCACTCCCCTCCCCCTGGGGTCCGTATCTGTATTACACGCGCACCATCGCCGGCGACGAGTACGCCCGTCACTACCGCTGCCCGCGCCCGGCTGACGGCAGCCAGCAGGTAGACGAAAACGCCGAACAGTTACTGCTGGACCCGAACGCCCTCGCCGATGGCGGCTTTATTTCCCTGGGCGCCTTCAGCATCAGCCCAGATCAACAGCGTCTGGCCTACAGCCTGGATACCAGCGGCGAAGAAACCTACCGCCTGTTCGTCAAGGAGCTGAGCAGCGGCGCAGTCAGCGAGCTGCCGTTCACCGACTGCGATGGCAGCATGACCTGGGCCAACGACAGCCAGACCCTGTTTTTCGCAGAACTGGACGAGACCCATCGTCCGCACAAACTGTGGCGCCATACCTTGGGCGAAACCGCTGCGCATGAAGTGTTTCATGAGCCGGACGGGCGTTTTTTCCTGCATTGCTATCGTTCGAGCTCCGAGCGCCAGCTGATCCTGCTGCTTAACAGCAAAACCACCAGCGAAAGCTGGGTGCTGGATGCCGATCATCCGCAACGGGCTTTCAACTGCCTGGCACCCCGGGTCGAAGGCCACGACTACAGCGTTGACCATGGGCTGTACCAAGGGCAATGGGCCTGGTTTGTGCGTACCAACCAGGACGGGATCAACTTTGCCCTGTATTACGCGTTTGGCGATGTACCAACGCGCAACGAATGGCAATTGCTGATCGCCCATGACGACAGTGTGATGCTGGAAGGCTTGAGCCTGAACGCCCATGCCTTGTGCCTGAGCCTGCGCGAAGGCGGTCTGCCGATCATCGAAGTCCGTCCCGATGGCTTGCCGGCCTATCGCGTGCAATTACCGGACGCGGCCTACAGCCTGTATGTGCAAGACAGCCTGGAATTTGACAGTCAGCATATGCGCCTGCGCTATGAGTCACTGAATCGCCCGGCACAAGTGCGCCAGCTCACCCTGGCCACCGGCGAGCAAAGCGTTCTCAAGGAAACCCCGGTTCTGGGACCGTTCAATGCCGATGACTATGTAAGCCAGCGCTTGTGGGCCACGGCACCGGACGGTACGCAAGTGCCGATCAGCCTGGTGGTCAAACGTAATGCGCTGGGCAAACCTGTGCCGCTTTATCTATATGGCTATGGCGCCTATGGCGAAAGTCTCGACCCATGGTTTTCCCATGCCCGCCTGAGTTTGCTCGAGCGCGGGGTCGCTTTTGCCATTGCCCACGTGCGCGGCGGCGGGGAACTGGGCGAAGCCTGGTATCGCGCCGGCAAACAGGAATACAAGCACAACACCTTCAGCGACTTTATCGCCTGTGCCGAACACCTGATCGACAAAGGCCTGACCCGCTCGGACCAGTTGGTGATCAGCGGCGGCAGCGCTGGCGGCCTGCTGATTGGCGCAGTGCTCAACCAGCGACCGGAACTGTTCAAGGCAGCCATTGCCGAAGTCCCGTTTGTCGATGTTCTCAACACCATGCTCGACCCTGAACTGCCGTTGACTGTCACTGAGTACGACGAATGGGGAAACCCGCAGGACCCCGAGGTGTATGCCCGTATCAAGGCCTATGCGCCCTATGAAAACGTCGCACCGCAGGCCTACCCGGCGATGCTGGTGATTGCCGGCTACAACGACAGCCGTGTGCAGTACTGGGAAGCGGCCAAATGGGTGGCCAAGCTGCGCGCCACCAGGACCGACGACAATCTGCTGCTGCTCAAGACCGAGCTGGATGCCGGCCATGGCGGCATGAGCGGGCGTTATCAAGGCCTGCGCGACGTGGCACTGGAGTACGCGTTTGTGTTCAAGGTGCTGGGGATTTAACAGACACAGTGAGCGCTGGTTTGCCAGTGCTCACAGGCAATCTGTGATCAGTCGGCCGGGGCTTTGGATTTCGGGTCTTTAGGCTCCAGCCCCGGCAGCGGCTGGTCTTTGGGCGGCGGCTGCGGCAGCTCGATCGGAGGCAGTGCAATCAGGCTGCCACTCCCGCTGACAGGCTTGGGCACGGCACGTGGCGTGATTTGCGGATAGGGCGTTGGCGTAGCGGTACCCGGTGAACCCGGTGCAGGCGTCACTGGCGCACTCGGAACGATGGTCGGTTCAACTGCATGGGCCGCACTTATCGAGAGCGCGCTCCACACAATGACCGTTAGAATAGTGCGTTTCATCAATCACTCCGTTGCCAGACCGGCTTGTCTGCCTTCAGGCTACTCGTAACCAGTTGTTTTTGTCCCCTTCTATGAGACTTCCATGAAACGTTTTGTTCTGCTCGACACCACCCCGATCCCTGAAAACGGCGGTGCCTTGTGCCTGTTCGAGTACGGCGAAGACTTCGTGATCAAAATTCAGGGCGGTGACGGCGGCCAGTTGATGAACACCCGCATGCACGGCTCCGAAGATGCACTGGCCGAAATCCCTTGCCGTAAAGTCGCCGGGCGCCCGCAATCGCGGGTGTTGATCGGTGGCCTGGGCATGGGTTTCACCCTGGCCTCGGCCCTCAAGCATTTGGGCAAGACCGCCGAAGTGGTGGTGGCCGAGCTGGTGCCTGGCGTCGTGGAATGGAACCGCGGCCCCCTGGGCGAGAAATCGGGCAACCCGCTGCAGGACCCGCGCACCGTTATCCGCATGGAAGACGTGGCCAAGGTGCTGCAAGCCGAGCCCAACGGCTTTGATGCGATCATGCTCGACGTCGACAACGGCCCCGAAGGCCTGACCCAAAAAGCCAACAGCTGGCTGTACTCGGCGGGTGGCTTGAGTGCCTGCGCCAAGGCCCTGCGGCCAAAAGGCGTGCTGGCGGTATGGTCAGCCAGTGCTGACAAACAGTTCTCGGACAAGCTGCGCAAAGCCGGCTTCAAAGCCGAAGAAGTCCAGGTATTCGCCCATGGCAACAAGGGCACCCGGCACACGATCTGGATTGCTGAAAAAATCAAAGGCTGATCAACAGCTAAACTTCACGACATAACCGTCATTCGTCCTAAAAGGTGAACCCATGAGTTCGGCCAACCCACCGTCCCACACTGCCAAGCTGGATCGCATCCTGGCCGATGCCCAGCGTGACCGCGAAATGGGCTATCGCGACAAAGCCCTGAAAATGTATCCCCACGTATGTGGCCGCTGCGCCCGTGAGTTTGCCGGCAAGCGCCTGAGCGAACTGACTGTCCACCACCGCGATCACAACCACGACAACAACCCGCAAGACGGTTCCAACTGGGAGCTGTTGTGCCTGTACTGCCACGACAACGAACACTCGCGTTACACCGATCAACAGTACTTTTCGGAAAGCTCCACCAGCAGCCCGAAAATCGCCAAGGCGACCCACAACCCGTTTGCCGCGCTGGCCGGGCTGATGAAAAAAGACGAGTAGTGCCTGTGCGGGAGCTGGCTTGCCAGCGATGGCTGCGCCCCGGGATGACAGTCAAAACCGAGGGCTTGCAGCACTGGCAAGCCGGCTCCCGCAACAGACCACGTGCCCCCCGATCCACAGACAATGCCGGTATACTCGCGTCTTTTTTCTGAAGGGCAACGGCACGTGGCAAACAAACGGTACAGCTGCATTGGTTTGTATAACCCCAAATCACCGGAAAACGTCGGCTCGGTGATGCGTGCGGCTGGTTGCTACAACGTGGCGTCGGTGTTCTACACCGGAAAACGCTATGAACGCGCCCGCGACTTCGTCACCGACACCAAGAAAATCCATCAGGACATCCCCCTGATCGGTATCGACGACCTGAAAAAGATCATCCCGCTGGGCTGCATTCCCGTCGCTGTCGAAATGGTAGAGGGCGCCCGCTCCTTGCCGGAGTACACCCACCCGGACCGGGCGATCTATATTTTCGGCCCGGAAGACGGGTCGCTGGGTAAAGACGTGCTGGAGTGGTGCGAAGACGTTATTTACATCCCGACCACTGGCTGCATGAACCTTGCAGCCACGGTCAATGTGGTGCTTTACGACCGTTTGGCCAAGGGCAATAACACCCGCTCCGGGCCAAAGTTCGGCTAAGTCAGACCTTGCCCTTGTTCTGCTGGCTGGCACTCCAGTCCAGCAGCAGGCTGTAGGCGATAGCCAGCAAGGTAGGACCGATAAACAGACCGATAAAGCCGAATGCTATCAACCCGCCAAACACCCCGAGCAGGACGATCACCAGCGGCAGGTTGCCGCCCCGGCTGATCAGGTACGGCTTGAGTACGTTATCGACACCACTGATAACCAGCGTGCCCCAGATCCCGAGGAAAATCGCCATCCCGTAGTCACCCTTCCAGGCCAGCCAGGCGGTGGCCGGGATCCAGATCAGCGGTGGCCCCATGGGAATCAGACTGAGCAGAAAGGTTGCCAGGCCCAGCACCAGCGCACCCGGAACCCCGGCGATCAAAAAGCCTATGAGCGCCAGCAGCGCCTGAGCGGCCGCGGTGCCAATCACACCGTTGACTACACGCTGGACCGTGCCCGCCACCAATTCCTGGTAGTAGTCGGCACGGTCGCCGATCAGTCGTTCCAGCAGACGATGCACGAAGCTCGCCAGGCGCGGGCCGTCACGATAGAAAAAGAACACGAACACAATGCTCAATGTCAGTTCCAGGATGCCGCCGCCAATCTGCGCGCTGCGGGCCAATAGCCAGTTACCCACCTGCCCCAGATACGGTTTTACCGCCATGAGCATGGCTGCGCCCTGCTCATCGATGGTGTTCCAGAGCCCCACCAGGCGTTCGCCGACCAGCGGAATGCCGGCGAGCCAGGTCGGGGCCTCCGGCAAGCCTTCGAGCTGAACATCCTTGATCAAGGTGGTAGCGTCGCGCACATGGTCTGCCAGGTTGAACCCCAGCCATACCAGCGGCACTGCCACCAGCAGCATCCAGCCCAAGGTCAGGATGCCCGCAGCCAGCGACTCACGGCCCTTGAGCGCCCGTGTCAGCAGGCGCATCAGGGGCCAGCTGGCAAACGCCAGCACCGCGCCCCAGAACAAGGCCGACCAGAAAGGAGCCATCACCCACAGACTGGCACCGAACAACACCAGAAGCAGAATCTGCACCAGCAGGCGATCGTTATTGAGCATGTGTGTTCCGCAGAGAATTGAGATGAAAAGAGGGACGGCGATTACCTGAAGTGTAACCGCCGCTTACAAATTGTTAACGCAGTAATTCCACATGCAGCCCCTGGGTCTGGCTGTCGCCAAGCTCAATGCGCGCCGCCCGCACCCCGCTCTTGATCAGGGCATCACGCCAGGCTGCGGCCTGGTTTCCGGTCAAACTGACCCGGGAGGTAGTATCGAGATTCAATGCCCGGGATATCAACGTAAGCCACGGTGCATCGGGCTCACCGGTGAGGGTGGGCAAATCCAGCCTGCCGGTGCTTTTGAGCTGGCGCTGCAAGGTGGCCGAAGTGGGCAACAACTCGCCCAGATCGGCACTCGATTCAAGCTGCTCGACATGCAGGTAGGCTTTGCGCGACCCGCGATTGATGCTGTACAGCGCCACAAGCTGGTTCTGATCCGGAGCCGCACGGCGCAGCAACAGATAGGACTGTTGCTCGTCGGAGCCTACCAGCTTGGAGTTGCCAAATACTTCATTGGCCCAAAGGCTGCTTTCACCGCAATCGCGCGCCTGACACCAGAACAGCAACTCGGCGCCCTTGGCCTGCAAGGCTTCACGGGCAGCAGTGAAGGCTTCATTGGCCGAGTGTTCAGCGGGCAGCTCATAGGTGATGGCGGTCGTCTGCCCACGGGCATTGACCTGGCCTTCAAATCGGAGACGGCCACTGATTTTGCGGATCGAACCCAGCGGATAGATGCGCTCGATATCAGGTTGCACGGTGTAATCGACAATTTGCGCATCTGCCAGCCTTGGCACATCTTGCAAATCATGACTGCCGGGCACATCGGCAGCCCACAGTAGCGGGCTCAGGCAGCTCAGGCCCACGGCCAGGAACAAACGATTGGGTAGCTTCATCGGCGTACTTCGCACAGACGCAGGGTGTGGTTCAGCATCCTCACGATAGAGACCGGATGGCCTTTCGGGGTCGCAGCGGTGTAGAGATCTATCATGGTTGTCTCCCTTTCATCCCGCCAAGCCTCGGCAGTTGACCGCCGCAAGTCAAGGAACGGAGAAGAACCGATTGAAACAGTCTGCAACAAGGACTGCCCCCGACTCGTCATTCAGGTGCAAATGATGGCCACCGGGTAACCGTTCCAGGTTGAAAGGTAGTTGATCCAGCAGCCCGGAATGACTGGCCAGCATGCCCTGTTCTGCCACCACCAGGGTCCCAGGACAATTCACCCGCCGGATGAAGGACATGGCCTGTTCATCGGTCAGACGCAATGGCGACGGCAAGGTCAGGCGACTGTCGCTACGCCAGCTATAACCACCGGGGACGGGCATCAGACCGCGCTGAGCGAGTAGTTCTGCCGCCTCGCGGCTAACCGCCACCATGCCCTTCATCCGCGCCTCAATGGCTCGTTCGAGCGTCGGATGCACCGACTTGCGCTTGTGCTGCAGATCAAGCTGCGCTTGCAGGGCCTGGCCCATGCGCTCAGCCGTACCCTCTACCGGGCCGTTGCGCAACATGATCCCGTCAATCAAGGCCAGGTGCGTGACGCGCTCGGGAAACGAACCCGCAATCACCACCGAAACTATCGCCCCCAACGAGTGCCCCAACAGGGCGAACCGTTCCCAACCCAGCTGCTCGGCCACGCACAGCACATCAAAGGCGTAATCGGCCAAGCTATAGCCCGCCCCGCGCGGGCGGTGATCTGAATGACCATGGCCGGCAAAGTCCAGTGCCGCGATGCGCAAGCCCGGCAGTTTTGGCGCCAGCCGGGCGAAGCTGTTGGCGTTGTCCAGCCAGCCGTGCAGGGCAATTACCGGCAGACCGTCCGGCGGGCCAGACATGTGCGCAGCCAGTTCAATATGCGGCAGGCTCAGACGTACTTCTTCAACCACAGGACTCATGGGACATGCTCTTCAAAGACTTGAGGTTAAGGGCGATGAGACGCCGTTGCGGCCATGACCCGAACACTACGAAACTGCAACAGCCCCGGGCTCCCAGCGGGCAAAAATCTGTTTGAGCAATACAGCGGTGTCTTGCGGCTGCTCCAGCGGGAACATGTGCCCGCCCGGTACGCTCAGTGACTCACCGTTGGGCATGCGCGCCACGGCCTTGGCATGATGGCTCATGACTACCCGGCTGTCGCGTCCACGCACGACCGTCAGCGGCACTTGCAACTGGAAGGCGCGCCCGGGGCTGGTGTGGGGGACGCCCCGGTAAATATTAATCTCGGTCGCCGGGTCGAAGCTCAGGCGCAAGCGATCGTCGACGGCCTGCAAACCGTGCTCCAGGTACGCTTCGAAGCAGTCAGGATCAAAACTGCGAAACAGCGACTTGCCCGCAAAGTAGGCACGGGCGGTCTCGCGATCGGCGAACTCTTCACGCCGCCCCAAAGTACGTCCCGCCGGAGTCAGGCGATCAATCAAGCCAAAACGCTTGGCGGCGCGAATCACCCACCGGTCGGTAAGCGTCAGCACCGGCGAATCAAGCATGACCACGCCTTTGTATAAATGCGGACAACGGATTGCCGCATGCAGGTGCAACATCCCGCCCAAAGAGTGGCCAACGCCCAGTACCGGTCCGGCTTGCTGCTGCAGGTGGAAGATCAGCTCATCGACCAGGTTGTGCCAGTTGTCATCCACCGGAAAACGCGGGTCATGCCCGTGCTGTGGCAGGCATGCCACGTTGAAGTCCGGGGTCAGAGCATCGAACAACTTGCCATAGGTAGCAGAAGGGAAGCCGTTGGCATGGGCGAAAAAAATCTGCCTAGACATACAAGGCGTCCATAAGTAGAGAGTCCAGCTTATTGTCTGCAGGAAAAATACTCATATCAATGACCGTATGCGCCATGAGTGACGCCACTACGGCCATTATCTGAGCATTTGATCAGCGCACGGGCGGCGCTTCACCCAAGGGCACTACCGCGATGGTCAGGCGGGAGATGCAGCTGAACTTGCCGCTGTCGTCCGTCAGGCGGATATCCCACACATGGGTGGTACGGCCCATATGAACCGGGCGAGCCACCGCAGTCACACGCCCGCTGCGTACACCACGCAAGTGGTTGGCGTTGACCTCAAGACCGACGCAATAAAACTTTGAGGTGTCGACACACAAGAAACTGGCCATTGACCCCACCGTCTCGGCCAGCACTACTGAGGCGCCACCATGCAACAAGCCGAAAGGTTGATGGGTACGGTGATCCACCGCCATGCTGGCCGTGATCGACTCATCGTCGAAGGCGTCGAACGTAATGTCCAGCACGTCGCAAATAGTGTTTTTGCGCAGAGAGTTGAGCTTTGCAAGGTCCGGCGTGGTGGTCCACGAGATCATGGTTCATTCCTTGGGTCAGAGAGCATGGCTGGCCGGCTTGCCATAGCGCAGCCCCATGCAGGTTTTTTGTTTTGTACTCAGGGATGCCACAGGTTGCACAACGTCATGCTGCCCGCCAGCGGCCACTCACCCTCAAGTTCCGCCAGGCTGGCCGTATGCATTGGCTGCGGCTGGCGCATATGGCCATGCATTAACAGGCTGATCAGGTCACCCACAAAAGGCTGATGGGTAACCAGCAGCACATTGCCGCTATCGGGAAGCTGGCTCAGGGCCTGCCGTGGATCGCTATCGGGAGTCAGCCACGGCACGCTGATGAGTTCCGGGGCGAAACCCAGCGCATTGCGTACCAGCTCAGCGGTTTGCTGAGCCCGAACGTACGGGCTTGCCAAAATGCTGTCCAGTGGCTGATCAAGCAACCGGGCAGCACTGTGCAAAACCTGTTCACGCCCTTTTACGGTCAGCTCGCGCTCGGCATCACGTCTTGCGTGGGGCTGGGCCTCACCATGGCGCAAGATCCAGATTTTCATGGCTTGGTCTCTGCGCCGCCAGTGGGCGCCACGTACGGAGCCTCGCCTTCTGGCGCACGCGGGGCGGGCCAATCGGCAAACGGCCAGGGCTTTTGCTCGGTGTGAAAGCTGCCGAAGCGCCCGATTTGTGCGAGGTAAAGGCTCAGGCTATCGCCAAAGTTCATCAGCCCGGCGTTAGGTGCACCGTAAACCAGACGGTAAATCAGTTGCACCAGCACCAGCCCGCCAAGCACCAGTTGCGCGACCTGCCAGACCAGAAGAAAGACCAGCATCCAGAACACGCGCAACACAATGGACTCGTACTTGGGTGCATTTTTTGTATCGTTCATATGCTGCTCCTGTCGGGCTCAGTTGAAACCACTGGTGGAGATAAAGTCGACATCGGTTTTGGGCTCGGCGCGCATCAGCAGCTCAATTACCTGATTGAGGGTGCGGCCCTCAAACAGGATTGCATGCAAGCCTGCGACCAATGGCATATAAACATTCAACTCCTGGGCCTTGACCTTGAGCACCTTGAGCGTATTCACGCCTTCTGCCACTTCGCCCAGGCGGGTAACGGCCTCTTCCAGACTCAAACCCTGGCCCAGGGCAAACCCGACCTGATAGTTGCGGCTTTTGGGCGATGAGCAAGTGACGATCAAATCACCTACCCCGGCCAGTCCGAGAAAAGTCATGGGGTTGGCGCCCTGACTGACTGCAAAACGGGTCATTTCTGCCAGGGCACGGGTAATCAGCATGCTCTTGGTGTTTTCACCCATTTCCAGTGCCACGGCCATGCCGGCAATAATTGCGTACACGTTTTTCAACGCCCCGCCCAACTCCACGCCGAACCGGTCAGCACTGGCATAGACCCGAAATGTGCGGCCGTGCAAAGCCGCTTGTACCCGAGCGCAGAGCTCTTCGTCGGCACTGGCGACCACTGTGGCCGTCAATGCATGTTCGGCAACTTCACGGGCCAGATTGGGGCCGGACAGCACGCCGATTCTGGCTTGAGGAGCGATTTCCTCAAGAATCTCGCTCATCAGCTTGAAACTGTGAGCTTCAATGCCTTTGGTCAGGCTGACCAGCATTTTGCCGCTCAGGCGTTCGGCATGCTCTGCCAACACATTGCGCAAGGCGCTGGAGGGCAATGCCACAAAGCACAGTTCACAGGCTTCAAGCGTTGCCTGCAGGTCGGTGACCGGCTCAACCAGGGGGTGAATCTTGATGCCTTTAAGGTAGCGAGGGTTCTCGCGATTCAGGCGAATCGCCTCGGCTTGCTCCGGATCCCGCATCCACTGGCGCACTGGATGACCGTTTTCTGCCAGCAAGTTGGCCACGGCGGTGCCAAAACTCCCGCCTCCCAAGACCGCAATAGCGTGCTGTTCAGTCATATGCAATCCCGTCATCTATATAGCAGTGGCAATACCGGCATTATACGGAGCACATCCCTCAAGGCGAGACCTTGAACGATTGATTGCATGGAAAAGAGTCGGCGGCGACTGGAAAAGCGAAACAGCTCAGTTACCATGCCGCCTTGCGGTTCACACTCCAAGGCAACATTGCTGCGCACAAGAATGGCGACCTCAAGTCAGGGATGGCAGTACACATGGGCTATACCTCCAGTACCAAGGGCAAGACTGATGGAGCACCGCCCCCATGAGCGTTCGCAGTCGCTGGAACATACATACCCGCACGCAAATGATGAGCCTGGGCCCAGCGTTGCTCCTGACGTTGCTGTTAATCAGTCTTTTTACCTTTATTCGCATCCAGGACTTGCGCCAGGAGCTGAATCACACCGGCCAGTTGATTGCCAACCAGCTGGCGCCCGCCTCGGAGTACGGGATTTTATCCGGCAATACCGAGATGCTGAACAGCCAGGCAAAGGCCTCGCTGAACACGCCACATGTGCAATTTGTACAAGTGCAGGACCCTGCCAACAACATGCTGTTTCATGCCGAGCAACCGGCTTCCGGTGCGGACCGGGAATCACATGCCGAGATATTCCAGGCACCGGTTCGCATGCAGGGAAACGGCTCCGGTGATTACCTGGTCACCCGCGACCTCCAGGCAACGCTGCCGAGGGAAGGCTATCCGGGCCGGGTACTGGTCGGCATTTCCAATGAGGCATTCGACAAGCGCCAGCAAGAAATCCTGCTCAAGGCATTGATCCTGGCGCTGTTTGCACTGGGTTTTACCTACCTGCTTGCCCGTCGCCTTGCAACCAACCTGTCCAGACCCATCATCGATATGAGCAATGCCGTCAAAGCCATTCAGCAAGGCGATTACAAAATGCATTTGCCTGTGGTCGACGACAGCGAACTGGGCAGTCTGGCCCGGCATATCAATAACCTTGCCGACGGCCTTGAAAAAGCCAGTCGCGAGCAGGAAGCAACCATCGCGCAACTGATTCAGACACGTGAAGAGGCTGAACGGGCCAACCGCGCAAAAACAGATTTCCTGGCGATGATGAGCCACGAGCTACGCACCCCGATGAATGGCGTACTGGGGATGCTGCAATTACTGGAAACCACTGAGATGACGCCCGAGCAGATCGAGTATGCGGCTCTGGCCTCGGAGTCTACCGAGCACTTGCTCAAGGTGATCAACGACATCCTCGACTTCTCGAGAATTGAGCGCTCGATTCTTGACCTCGAACGCATCCCCTTCAATCTGGCCGAACTGGTCAGCAACTGCGCCCAGGCTTTTCAGCACAATGCCGGACAGCGCGGGTTGCTGTTGCAGCTGTCGATCCCTGATGGCTTGCAGGACTTGCACGTACTCGGCGATCCGACCCGCATCCGGCAGATTCTGGTCAACTTGATTGGCAACGCCTTGAAGTTTACCGAGTATGGGCAAGTCAGCATCGAGCCGCTCTGGCAGCCTCTGGACCATGAACTTATCTGGTTCACCTGCACCGTACGCGACAGCGGTATCGGGATCAGCAGCGACAAGCTGGACTCGATGTTTAATGCCTTCCAGCAAGCCGACAGCTCGATTTCACGTCGTTATGGCGGCACCGGACTGGGATTGCCCATTGCCCGCACGCTGGCTGAACGCATGGGCGGCACGCTGCATGCCAAGAGCGAAGAATCCCTCGGCTCGGTATTTACCCTGGAGATCCCGCTGGAACTGCACCATCCCGTTCCCCAGCAGCACCAACCGGAGTTGGCGACTGAACCGATGCGTACCAAGGGCCGTAAAATCCTGCTGGTGGAAGATAACCGGGTCAATCAGACAGTCATTGAGGCCGTGTTGAGGAACCTGGGGTATGAGGTGAGCATAGTCAGTGACGGTGCACAGGCGATTCACCATGCCAACACCGAGAACTACGCGGCCATTTTGATGGACTGCCGGCTACCGATCATTGACGGCTATGAAGCTACCCGGCAAATCCGCCAGTTATCAGGCTGCACCACGGTGCCCATCATTGCCCTGACAGCCAACGCCCTGCAGGGGGACAGGGAAAATTGTCTGCAAGCGGGAATGAACGATTACCTCGCCAAACCATTCAAACGCACTGACCTGGAGCAAATTCTGCAGCGCTGGGTGCAGTAACCTGTAATCAGGGGCTGTTCCGGTTTCCCGGGGACGGCGCTGTCCGCAGCCCCTGCGCAGTGACCAAAGCACTCTGGCCGCGGCAACATCCCGGCCCGACGAAACCTGAACAGGGCTTGTAGAACCACCTGCGACTGGCGTTAAAGGCAAAAGTGCGGCAGTCTTAGACACCCGAATGGGCCCCTGAACCGGCCTGATTTAAATTTTCAGTGCACAAGTGTACATTCTTGCCCTTTGCGCTGTGACTTTCACTACAACGCAATAGTCTATGTGTAGGCTGGCGAACTGGAACGCGAACGTTCCGGTTGGTCGGGAAGATTTGCCCCACCCTGCCGCATGGGATTATTGAGGAGCTCGCATGACCAAACAAAACGCCTTTACTCGGGAAGATTTGCTGCGCTGTAGCCGCGGCGAGCTATTCGGCCCAGGTAACGCGCAACTGCCCGCCCCGAACATGCTGATGGTGGATCGCATCACCCATATCAGCGAAGAGGGTGGCAAGTACGGCAAAGGTGAATTGGTCGCCGAGCTGGATATCACCCCTGACCTGTGGTTCTTTGCCTGTCACTTCGAAGGTGATCCGGTGATGCCGGGCTGCCTGGGCCTCGACGCCATGTGGCAGCTGGTTGGCTTTTTCCTGGGCTGGCAAGGCTTGCCGGGCCGCGGCCGTGCCCTGGGTTCGGGCGAAGTGAAGTTCTTCGGTCAGGTCTTGCCGACCGCCAAGAAGATCACTTACAACATTCAGATCAAACGTGTCCTTCGCGGCAAGCTGAACCTGGCAATTGCCGATGGTTCCGTCAGCGTCGACGGTCGCGAGATTTACACCGCCGAAGGCCTTCGGGTCGGCGTTTTTACTTCCACTGAAAACTTCTAAGGGTTATCCGCATGCGCCGCGTCGTTATCACTGGTCTGGGCATCGTTTCGTGCTTGGGCAATGACAAAGAGACCGTCTCCGCTAACCTGCGTGCAAGTCGCCCTGGCATCCGATTCAACCCGGAATATGCCGAAATGGGTCTGCGTAGCCAGGTTTCCGGCTCCATCGACCTGCCTCTTGAAGAGCTGATCGATCGCAAGATCTATCGCTTCGTCGGCCACGCGGCGGCTTACGCCTACCTGGCCATGAAAGACGCCATCACCGATTCCGGCCTGACCGAGGAGCAAGTCTCCAACCCGCGTACCGGCCTGATCGCCGGCTCCGGCGGCGCGTCGACCTTGAACCAGATGGAAGCGCTGGACATCCTGCGCGAAAAAGGCGTCAAGCGTGTAGGTCCTTACCGCGTTACGCGGACCATGGGCAGCACCGTTTCCGCCTGCCTGGCCACCCCGTTCAAGATCAAGGGCGTGAACTACTCGATCTCCTCTGCCTGCGCCACCAGTGCCCACTGCATCGGTACCGCAGTAGAGCAGATCCAGCTGGGCAAGCAGGACATCGTATTTGCTGGCGGCGGTGAAGAAGAACATTGGAGCCAGTCGTTCCTGTTCGACGCCATGGGCGCCTTGTCCACTCAATACAACGACACGCCAGAGAAAGCATCTCGCGCCTACGACAAGAACCGTGACGGTTTTGTCATTGCAGGCGGCGGCGGCATGGTTGTGGTTGAAGAGCTGGAACACGCCCTGGCCCGTGGCGCCAAGATCTACGCCGAAATCGTCGGCTACGGCGCGACGTCCGACGGCTATGACATGGTTGCCCCAAGCGGCGAAGGCGCCATCCGCTGCATGCAGATGGCAATGGCTACCGTTGACGGCCCAATCGACTACCTCAACACCCATGGCACCTCTACTCCGGTAGGCGACGCCAAGGAAATGGAAGGTGTTCGTGCGGTGTTCGGCGACAAGGCTCCAGCCATCAGCTCCACCAAAAGCCTGTCGGGTCACTCCCTGGGCGCCGCAGGCGTTCACGAAGCGATCTACTGCCTGCTGATGATGGAAGGCAACTTCATTGCCGGCTCTGCCAACATCGAAGAGCTGGACCCGGTTGTCGCCGACATGCCGATCCTGACCAAGAGCCGCGAAGACGTCACGCTGAACAACGTGATGAGCAACAGCTTCGGCTTCGGTGGCACTAACGCCACTCTGGTTCTGAAGCGCTGGACTGGCAAATAAGCCTTCCGCTCGCGAAATGAAAAATGCCCCGACCGGTTCGGGGCATTTTTTTGTCCGGAAGAATCTGGCGAAAGTTGCTCCGGCGACACTGACTTACAAGCAAACGCCAGCAGTCCCTAGCGCTTTTTCGGCAACACCGACAGGAAATTATCCCTGGCCACCTTGCGCGCAACGCTTTCAGGCAAGGCATCCAGAAACGGATCAAAACTGCGTAACTCTTGCCCCACTTTGTCGAAACGCCCCACCACATCGGATCCCAGCATAAAACGCTCCGGGAAGCGCTCTACAAGCGCGACCCACTCAGGCCTGGCCTTGCCCTGCTCATCCAGCAGATACGGCGTGAGCATGCTCCAGGACAGGTCCACGTAGAGATTGCGATGCTGGGCCAGAAGTCGTGTCAGTTCGGGTAACAGAAAGGGCATCCGGGTCTGGTGCCTATGGATTTCGACGCTGCTGCCTGCATGGGCCCAAATAAACCGGGTATCCGGGAACTGCGCCAGCGGCTCTTCAATTTCGGCCAGATACAGCGGGTTCCTTTCCCGTTTCGAAGTGATGTTGGAGTGCAACAGAACTGGCAGATCCTGCTCCCCTGCCAATTTGTAGACCTTGGACATGGCCTCGTTATTGGCCCGCGGTGTGTCCCCGGAGATGAGCGCCGTCAGGTCGTCATGGCGGGTGAAAACCTCGCCAATGCCTTGCCACAAACCGGGGTTGAGGTCGAGCATGCGCTGAATGTGCTCGGCAGAATTTTTGTCATTGGGATTAAAACCGGACAGGAACGGATGAAAGTGCTCACGCTGTGCTGCTGTCAGCTTGTTGACGGCTGCAGCCACCCACACATCGGTCGCGCTATACCAATAGGCATCAGCGTCATCGCCAGCGTAGTAACGCGGGCGCTTGGGTTCGTCTTCATGCCATTTTTTGGCCACGGGGATTCCGGAAATCATCACGTGGTCGATTCGATTGCTGGCCATTTCCTGAAGCAATGCGTCCATTCCGGCGGTTTCCTGGAAGAAATCGACGTAATGTAAATGTGCATCGCTGTAGGCATAGTCGCGGGCCTGCACCCACATGCTGGTCGTCGCAAGGGCCCAGGCCACAACGTAGTGTCTTATTCGCAACCTGAATCTCCTGTCTGTTGACTCCAATAGACCCGCCCGCCTGTTCAAGGGTTCAGCCTGTGATCAAAGTGAACGCATAACGCCCGGCATGTTCTATAAAGATCAGGACCTTTATCACTGCCAATCTGAGGTTTGCCATGACTGTTACCGTTAATACCGAGTCCCACGAAGGCTTTCGTCACAGCATTAAAATCGACGATCACGAAGTGTTCACCGATTTGCCCAAAGCAATGGGCGGCGAAAGTTCAGCGCCCTCGCCCCATGATTATTTCGATGCCGCCCTCGGTGCCTGCAAGGCGCTGACGCTCAAGCTCTATGCGCAAAAGAAAGATATTCCGCTGACTGGCGTCACGGTCGAGATCAAACACGACGCCAGTGAAGAGCAGCTCGGCAAATACGCACTGCACGTCAAACTGACGCTCAAGGGCGTACTCACCGACGCCCAGCGCCAGGAGCTGCACCGGGTGGCCGACAAGTGCCCGATCCACAAGCTGATGACCACTGCAGACGTCACCATCGAGACTCACTTGTCTGAAGGTGCTTTCAGCCAGTAATGTCTCGGGAGTACGGGGGCACATGACAGCGTTGGGTTATGCTCAACGCTTCTCCATTGCCGGGACCGCACCATGCATGAACTGACCGTGATTCGCCCCCGCGCCGAGGATGTCGAAGGGCAACCCATCCTGCGCCCCCTGCCGTCAGCGAAATGTCGCAGTGTCGGCCCTTTCGTGTTCTTCGATCACATGCTGCGTACCGACTATCCGCCCGGCCACGGGATGGATATCAGGCAGCATCCGCACATTGGTCTGTCTACCCTGACCTATCTGTTCGAAGGACAGTTGCAGCACAAGGACAGCCTGGGCTCTGACCAGCAGGTAGGCCCCGGTGAAGTCAGCTGGATGACCGCCGGCGCAGCCATTGCCCACATCGAACGCACGCCTGTCCCGCTGCTCGCCCGGGGATCAACCCTGCATGGCCTGCAAGTGTGGCTGGCATCCCCCAAAACCCGGGAGCAAGGTCCGGGGCACTACAGCCATCACCTGGCGGACAGCTTGCCAGTCAGCGATAGCCTCGGGGTAAGGATTCGCATGCTGGCAGGTACCGGGTTCTGTCTGGCCTCACCGGTGCCCGTGCTGTCACCGACCCTGTATGCCGAAATACATATGCAAACAGCCACCACGCTGCTTATCCCGGCAGAACACCAGGAGCGCGCGCTGTATGTGCTGGAAGGGCAAGCGCAGCTACAAGGCCAGGCCATTGAGCCACGCAGCCTGGTGCTGTTGCCCGCCGCAGAGGAACTGACCTTGTGCGCCGACAGCGACTGCCACGCGGTGTTGATAGGTGGCGCGCCGCTGGATGGCCCCCGGCGCATGAACTGGAATTTTGTTGCCAGTGATCCAGTGCTTATCGAGCAGGCCCGAGCGCGCTGGGCTGCCGGAGACTGGCCGACCGTTGCCGGAGAAAGCGGTCGTATCGAACTGCCCTGAACAGCCGCCGTGCCCTTACAACACCATTGCTGCAACCCAGCCAAACGCCAGCAATGGCAGGTTGTAATGCAGGAAGGTGGGCACCACGGTGTCCCAGATATGGTGATGCTGGCCGTCCACGTTCAAACCGGAAGTCGGACCCAGGGTTGAGTCCGAAGCCGGCGAACCGGCATCACCCAGGGCTCCGGCGGTACCGACGATGCAAACGATGGCCATCGGACTGAAACCCAGCTGCACACACAACGGCACAAAAATCGCCGCCAGAATCGGTACTGTCGAAAACGACGAGCCAATGCCCATGGTCACCAGCAACCCGACCAGTAACATCAGCAATGCCCCGACACCCTTACTGTGGTTGATCATGCCTGCAGACGCCTCAACCAGGGATTTCACTTCGCCGGTGGCTTTCATCACCTCGGCAAAACCCGATGCGGCAATCAGGATGAAGCCAATCATGGCCATCATTTTCATGCCTTCGGTGAACAGGTCATCGGTCTCACGCCAGCGCACAATCCCCGACGCCGAGAAAATCAGAAAGCCTGCCAGTGCTCCGATGATCATGGAGCCCAGCCACAGCTGAATGATAAACGCGGCAGCGATAGCAACTCCGGCCACCAGCAGGGTTCGCGGGTTGTAGCTGATAGCCACTTGCTCGACCTGCTCAATCTTGGCCAAATCATATTCACGCTTTTTGCGGTAACTGATGAATACAGCCACCAATAACCCGAACAACATGCCTAGCGCCGGGATCGCCATTGCGTGGGTGACATTGACCTGGCTGACATCCACCCCGCTCTTGCTGACGTTGGCGAGCAAAATCTGGTTGAGAAAGATGTTGCCGAAGCCCACCGGTAAAAATATGTATGGCGTAATCAAGCCAAAGGTCATGACACAGGCGATCAGGCGCCGGTCAATTTTCAACTTGGTGAGCACGTACAACAGGGGCGGAACCAGCAAGGGAATGAAGGCGATATGAATCGGCAGGATGTTCTGCGAAGAGATTGCGACCACCAGCAACAAACCGATCAGTAGCCACTTGAGGCGATTGCCGCCGACAGCCTGTTGTCTATTGACCATGATCAGGGCCTTGTCGGCCAGTGCATGGGCCAGGCCGGACTTGGCGATCGCCACCGCGAAGGCACCCAGCATTGCATAGGACAAGGCGACCTGCGCGCCGCCACCCAAGCCGCTGTTGAACGCATCGAGCGTTGCTTCGATGCCCAGCCCGCCCACAAGGCCGCCGACGACGGCACCCGTGATCAGGGCGATCACCACATGCACACGGGACAGACTGAGCACCAACATGATGCCGACCGCGGCAATTACTGCATTCATCATTACAACCTCTTAGCGCGCACTACGATAAAACACCGTAAAGCGGAAAATTTCGGGCAAAAGGCTGCTGTTCCAGTCGCCGGTCTGAAAGGGAGTGCTTATTTGGGGGCGCACACTTTGCAGCAGCATTGACGCCTTGTCAAAGCACACGCCAAAGGCCTGCGGGGATCATCGCCTGAACGGGGATACCCTTAATTCTGACAGGGTTTAATCTTTTTAAAATTTGAAAACGTAACCTCTAAATACAGATTTCCCCATAAAGAAAACTATCGGCTGGCCGCTAACAGACAAAGCCTCTATTCAGGATGTCTCCATGTCGCTCAGACAGCTTTCCATCCAATGGAAAATCACCCTCCTCGCCGGACTCTGCCTGCTGGGTATCGTCGCTCTTCTGGTGGGACTTTCCCTCTACCGCATGGATTACACGGCCGATCTGGTGGAGGCCTCAAGCACGCAGATGCTCAATGAGTCCGCACAGGCCCGTATTGAGGCCCAGGGCGAAGCTCAGGCGTTGGCCATCAGTCGCCAATTTATGGACGCCTATCAATACGGCAACGGGTTTGCACGACAAGTCCTGTTTTTACGTGAGCAATCGGAAAAGCGCTTTCTGGATGCTTTCGATCTGCGTGAAGATCTGACCCGACAGGTGAAAGCGGCCCTGCAGGCCAATCCCGACTTGCTTGGTTTGTCCCTGGTGTTTGAAGCCAATGCGCTGGACGGCAAGGACCAGCTGTTCGACCATCAATCAGAGCTGGGCAGCAACGACAAGGGCCGTTTTGCCCTTTACTGGTCGCAACCGACGCCGGGCAAGCTGACGTCGATGGCACTGCCTGAAACCGACATGACCGATACCAGTACCGGGCCCAGCGGCCAGGCGAATAATTCATGGTTTACCTGCCCGCGTACGACGCTCCAGCCGTGCATTATCGAACCTTACTTTTACGCGATCGATGGGCAAAACGTTTTATTGACCAGCATCGTTTTTCCGCTGATGGTCAAGGGCAAGGTCATCGCCTCGCTCTCGGTTGATATCAACCTCAACAGCCTGCAAACCATGAGCCAGCTTGCCAGCCAGAAGCTTTACGACGGGCAGACCAGCGTCAGCATTGTCAGCTCGGCAGGCATATTGGCCGGTTTTAGCAGCGACGCGAGCAAGCTTGGCCAACGTCTGGATCAGATTGACGCTGACGATGGTGCCCGGTTGAGTCAACTGATGGCCAGCGGCGGTCAGCCCCAGAGCATTCATGGTCACCAGCGGTTGAAAATCCTGACCCCGTTCCTGCCGATCCCGGGCAGCAAGCCGTGGGGGGTGTTACTCGATGTGCCGGAAAAGGTACTGGTCGGGCCGGCCCAGGCGCTGCAAGCAGAACTGGACGAGCGCAATAAGGCAGGCACCCTGATTGAGCTGTGCCTGGGCTCTCTGGCAGCAATCATCGGCCTGCTGCTGGTATGGCTGATGGCCCGCAGTGTGACGCGACCGATTCTGGGGGTAGCGCGCATGCTTGAGGACATTGCCAGCGGCGAAGGCGATCTGACCCGACGCCTGGCCTACGACAAGCAGGATGAACTGGGCCAGCTGGCAGGCTGGTTCAACCGCTTCCTCGACAAGCTGCAGCCGATCATCGCCGAGGTGAAACACTCGGTTCAGGATGCCCGCAATACGGCCGATCAATCGGCGGCCATTGCCACCCAGACCAGTGCCGGCATGGAACAGCAGTACCGCCAGGTCGATCAGGCTGCCACTGCCTCCCATGAAATGAGCGCTACGGCGCAAGATGTCGCACGCAGTGCCGCGCAGGCTGCTCAGGCAGCGCGCGATGCCGACCAGGCGACACGCCAGGGGCTGACCATCATTGACCGTACAACGTCCAGCATCGACCACCTGGCTGCCGACATGAGCGTAGCCATGACCCAGGTCGAAGGGTTGGCGGCCAATAGCGAAAAAATCGGTTCTGTACTGGAAGTGATTCGCGCGATTGCCGAGCAGACTAATTTACTCGCCCTCAATGCTGCGATCGAGGCGGCCCGAGCAGGCGAAGCCGGGCGCGGTTTTGCCGTGGTGGCTGACGAAGTGCGCAATTTGGCGCGACGAACCCAGGAGTCGGTGGAAGAAACCCGACAGGTGATTGAACAACTGCAAATCGGCACCAAGGATGTAGTGACGTCCATGGGCAACAGCCATCGCCAGGCCCAGGGCAGTGTCGAGCAGGTCGGTCAGGCAGTAACGGCATTGCAGCAAATCGGTGATGCCGTGAGCGTGATTACCGACATGAACTTGCAGATTGCCAGTGCCGCCGAAGAGCAGAGTGCAGTGGCTGAAGAGATCAACAGCAATGTGGCCACTATCCGCGATGTCACGGAATCATTGTCCGGACAGGCCAATGAGTCGGCACGGGTCAGCCAGTCGCTGAACTCACTGGCCAACCAGCAGCAAAAGTTGATGGATCAGTTCCGCGTCTGACCTGAAGTGGCATGATTGACGGCGACCCCGGGGCCGCCGTCATTTTCAGCTCCTGCGGGCGGGTAGCCTGATCATCACCGACAAGCCGCCCAGCGCCCCCGTTTCAAGCTGCATTTCCCCACCCCAGACATCCACGATATCTCGCACAATGCCCAGGCCCAATCCATGGCCACTGGTTTGCTCGTCCAGCCGTGTTCCACGGCTGATGACTTGGTCGCGCTCTGTCTCGGGTATGCCCGGCCCATCGTCCTGGACTTCAATCTCATACCCGCCCGCGGTCTGGCGGATGTTCAGTTCTACTTGCGAATCCGCCCATTTGCAGGCGTTGTCCAATAGATTGCCGAGCAATTCGAGCATGTCTTCACGGTCCCAAGGCATGTGCAGTCCTGGACTGGTGTTTAGCCTTAACGCCAAATGCCCGCCGTGAATCATGCCAAGGGTCGCCATCAACCCCGGCATTTCGGCGTCGACATCGAATTGAGCGCCCGGCAAGGCATCGCCTGCCAGACGGGCACGATTAAGCTCCCGACTCATACGTTGCTGCATCTGTTCTAACTGATCGCGCAGGGTTTTCTGTATCTGGGGATAAGCATCCAGCCGGCTGTCCTTGGCCAGGCTGATTAATACTGCCAACGGAGTTTTTAACGCGTGCCCCAGGTTGCCCAAGGCATTACGTGAACGCTTCAGATTGTCTTCAGTGTGGGCCAACAGGTGGTTTATCTGAGTGACTAAAGGCTCAAGCTCAAGGGGCACCTGGGCGTCGAGTTTCGAACGTTGTCCGGCCTGTAACTGTGCGATCTGCTTGCGGGCCGTTTCAAGGGGACGCAAAGCCCGATTAACCGTGAGCCGTTGCAACAGCAAAATAACGATCAGGGCGAACACGCCAATGGCCAACCCTATGCGCTGAACCTGCATGAAGCTTTCGCGTATGGGTGTGTAGTCCTGGGCCACACTGATGGAAACCGCGTGGCCAAAACGCTGATAGTCACTGCGCAAGACCAGCAACATCTGCCCTTCGGGCCCCTCTTGCAACTTGCTGTCCAGGCCCGGATGACTGGGTCGCGGCAATTGAGCATCCCAGAGTGAGCGCGAGCGCCAATGGATGTCACCAAACTGGATGCTGAAGTAATGCCCGGAGAAAGGTCGATGGTAAGCCGGGGATAATCTGCGCTCATCCAGCTGCAAACCCTGGGGGCCCCGGCTCAAGGCAAGCAACAGGTTCTCGCTCTCGTTCTGTAGCCCCGACTCCAGATAGCGCTGAAGACCATTTTCAAATAGCCAGAGACTGACCTGACCGACCACCAGACCGGCAATCAACAGGACACTGATCAGACCCAGGCTCAAACGCCGCTGAATGGACTTCACTGGATGCCGGTACCAAAGATGTAGCCCTGCCCGCGACGAGTTTCGATGACTGTACGGCCCAGTTTTCGGCGCAGATGGTTCACATGAACCTCCAGCACATTGGAGTCGCGCTCGGTCTCGCCATCATAGAGGTGCTCAGCCAGGTGGCTTTTGGACAGAATCTGTTGAGGATGCAGCATGAAGTATCGCAAAAGACGAAACTCGGCGGCGGTGAGCTGTATTTCAGCCCCCTCATTGATGACACATTGGCGCGACTCATCGAGTTGCAGTCCCGCGGATTTCAATAGCGGTTGATTCGACTGGCCATGGGATCGCCGTAATAACGCCTGCACCCGCAGTTGCAGCTCTTCTGGATGAAAAGGCTTGGTTACATAATCATCGGCACCGGCCTTCAGGCCATCAATGCGCTCCGACCAGGAACTGCGGGCGGTCAAAATCAGTACCGGTGTTGTCAGCCCTGTGGCACGCCATTGTTTAAGCACATCCAGACCTGGTAGCCCAGGTAGACCCAGATCGAGAATGATCAGGTCATATGGCTCGCTCTGCCCCTGATGCAAGGCATCACGACCGTCGGCCAGCCAGTCGACCGCATAACCCTGGCGAGTCAAGGAGGCCATCAGTTCATCGGCCAAAGGAACGTGATCTTCAACCAGCAACAAACGCATTAATCATCGACCTTATCTTTGAGCAATTGGCCATTACTGGCATTGAGCTTGATCTCTCGCACGACGCCACTCGGCGTTAACAATTCGACCTCATAAATATAAATGCCGTCATCCTCTTCCAGCTCTACCTCCAGCAGCTTTGCCCCTGGATGGCGCTGGAGAGCGCTTTGCAGGAGCTGCTCCAGAGGCAGTATTTCACCTTGCTCACGTAAACGTAATGCTTCGTCCTGCCCCAAGTCCCGCGCCAGGGTCAAAGAACAAAACGCACCAAGCATCAACGCTACAACCGTGCCCACTCGCACATGTACTCTCATCGCTAGCCTCAACGGCCTCTCCGGTGTATGTGTGTTTTCCCGCTACAAATGCGTAAACCATAGCGTTGCAGGCTTAACTGAAGCTGAATTGCTCACTCCGCTGGATAGGTGGCAGAGCGCTATACTCGCTCATGTCGAGTTAACTGTTAAACTGGCGACCTGCATTCATCGCCCAGGCGATAGCCACCTTTTCAAGAGCTATAAACACTGTGGAAATTTTCAAAGAGTTTACCTTCGAATCTGCGCACCGCCTGCCTTTCGTTCCGCAAGGGCATAAATGCGGTCGTTTACATGGCCACTCGTTCAAGGTTGCAATTCACTTGAGCGGTGACATTGACCCCGCAACAGGCTGGATTCGCGATTTCTCGGAAATCAAGGCTATTTTCAAGCCGCTTTATGAGCAACTTGATCATAACTATTTGAATGATATTCCCGGTCTGGAAAACCCGACCAGTGAAGTATTAGCCAAATGGATCTGGCAACAGCTGAAACCTTTGCTTCCTGAACTGTCAGCGATTCGAATCCATGAAACCTGCACCAGTGGCTGTATTTATTACGGTGACTAAAAAGTTCGCATAAAAAAACCACCTTTATTGGTGGTTTTTTTATATTTGAAATTTGGCGGACTGCACTGACCCGGGCAAAATCCCTGTAGCACTGTCGAAACAGGCTTTTCTCGGCACAAAAACAAACCCCCTGTCTGCGTGAGCAGACAGGGGGTTTGGAATTTAATCTTGACGATGACCTACTCTCACATGGGGAAACCCCACACTACCATCGGCGATGCATCGTTTCACTTCTGAGTTCGGGATGGGATCAGGTGGTTCCAATGCTCTATGGTCGTCAAGAAATTCGGTAGCCAGCGCGTTTACCTTACGGTCAACGTTCCAGCGAATGGGTATGTAATAAATTTGTGTGTTATGCAAACTTTCGGTTTGTATCGTCTTCACACACCGCAACTTGTCTGTTCTTGTCACCAAGAACGCAAATTGCTTGGGTGTTATATGGTCAAGCCTCACGGGCAATTAGTATTGGTTAGCTCAACGCCTCACAGCGCTTACACACCCAACCTATCAACGTCGTAGTCTTCGACGGCCCTTTAGG